>NZ_JBEYYC010000001.1:0-563732 GCF_040645355.1 Streptomyces sp. NPDC046805
GTCTCGACGTCGACGATCAGCTTGTCGAAGTCGGTGCGCTGCTCGACACGCGTGGCCTCGACCTTGTACGTGACCTTCAGCACCGGGCTGTAGATCGAGTCGACCGGGATACGGCCGATCTCCTGGCCCAGCTGCTTGTTCTGCACGGCGGAGACGTAGCCGCGACCGCGCTCGACGGTCAGCTCCATCTCCAGCTTGCCCTTGCCGTTGAGCGTGGCGAGGACGAGGTCGGGGTTGTACACCTCGACACCGGCCGGGGGCGCGATGTCGGCGGCGGTGACCAGACCCGGGCCCTGCTTGCGCAGGTACATCACGACCGGCTCGTCGTGCTCCGAGGAGACGACCAGCTGCTTGATGTTGAGGATCAGGTCGGTGATGTCCTCCTTGACGCCCGGCACGGTGGTGAACTCGTGCAGGACACCGTCGATGCGGATGCTGGTGACAGCAGCGCCGGGGATCGACGACAGGAGGGTGCGGCGGAGAGAGTTGCCGAGGGTGTAGCCGAAACCCGGCTCCAGCGGCTCGATCACGAACCGGGAACGAAACTCGTCGACGACCTCTTCGGTCAGTGACGGACGCTGAGCAATCAGCACGAGGTATTGCCTCCAGTATTCGGCGCCTGCTATATGACGCCATAGACACCACAAAGGGTACGGCGGTTCGGCCTCCTACGAGGTCGAGCCGCCCGACCCCGCCCGTCTGTCGACCGGTCGACAGGTTCAGCTCTCGCTGGAGCGGAGTCCGACGATCAGCGAGGCGGCCACCAGAGCATTTCATAAGCGCATACTGGGGGCGATGACAAAGCCTGCTGCACCGAAGCGACATTTGCCCACCAGCCCCTTCAAGGCCCCGGTCACACCTGCTCCCAAGCAGTTCGCCGTGGGCGACCAGATCACACACGACGTGTACGGCCTCGGCCGGGTGATCGGCATCGAGGACGGAATCGCAGCGCTCGTGGATTTCGGCTCGGAGAAGATGCGGATCTTGAGCCCGTACTCCAAGATGACCAAGCTGTAGGACCGCTGTGCCCGGTCACGGCACGCCAGGCCCCTTCAGGGACCTGTAACGAAAGCGAGACCTCTCATCGATCTGACGTTGCTGTTCTCTGCCCTGGAAGGGCAAACCCGCTGTGCCACTGCAGCATCGCCACCTCCGGCGACAAACCCCTTCCAGGCCCCGGACTTCGGGGAAGACAAGACCTTCCTGCCCAAGGACGTACAGGGGCCCGCCTCGGGCATGCGTGCCGCGCAGCCGAAGACAACTTAGCTCCCACGAGTGTCGTGGTCTCGACAGCCGGCCGCGGACCGTCACCGGTGCTGCGGTGAGGAGCGCGGCCGTCTCCAGTCCCCGTCTCATGCGGCCCCGTGCACTGTCGTTCAGCCGAGACCGTGTGCCGGGCCCTTCCCGTAGGCAAGCCGCCCACGGACGCAGGTGAACGCCTCTGCACACAACCCAGCACCCCACCAGCACAGTCGGAAGGCGTGTGGGGCGCAATCCCTCAAGAGTTCGAATCTCGCATCCTCCGCCTTGATCGAACCCCCGGACCGCTTCGGCAGTCCGGGGAGTCGTTGCGCTCGAGAAGTCGGCAGCCTCTGCCGGCCGGGATGCTTGGTCCCCGCGCACGCGCGGATGCCGCCTGCTCGGACCTGTCCCCGGCGGACGTCCGGAGGTCTCATGGCGCCGATGTTGATGCGGCTCGCGCGTCATCGACGCCCCGGCCGGTCCACGACCCGGGGCGGGCGAGCAGCTCTGAGGGCTGCAGAGTTCCATCCGCAAGATCGGCAAGTCGGCGCTGCCGAGTGGGGGAGTAATTCGTTGGCGTCCGGTCCCCGTTGCTTCTAGGGTCGTCTGTGTTCGCGCGGCAGCCTGTCGAGTTGTCGCGGTAGTTCAGCGTTGTCGAGGAGGTGTGACTGATGGCTGTCTCTGTGGTGGGTGCTGCACGCATCCGGACGCTCATCCATTTCACCTCCGTGGCTTCCGGCTGACCTTTCCTTCCCGCGCCGACGCGCGTGTGCCGGGGCCACCCTTCGAAGGGTCACCCCTTGTCTTTCTCTTCTTCCATGGGCTCGTCGTCCTCCTCGCATCCGCTCGTGCCGTACGGCTGGGACGAGGGTTGGGAGTCGGAGTTCGCTCCCTACGCCGAGCAGGGCTTCCTGCCCGGCCGTGTCGTGCGTGTCGACCGTGGCCTGTGCGACGTCGTCACCCCTGCCGGCACTGTCCGTGCCGACACCGAGTTCGTCGTCCCCCGCGATCCGATGAAGGTCGTGTGTACGGGGGACTGGGTCGCTGTCGACCCGGAGGGCGCTGATCCGCGATACGTGCGGACGTTGCTGCCCCGTCGTACCGCCTTCGTGCGGTCGACCTCCTCCAAGCGGTCCGAGGGGCAGATCCTCGCGGCCAACGTCGACCACGCGATCGTCGCGGTGTCCCTGGCCGTCGAGGTCGACCTCGGACGCGTCGAGCGCTTCCTGGCCCTGGCCTGGGAGTCCGGTGCGCAGCCCGTGGTCGTGCTCACCAAGGCCGATCTCGTGCCGGACGCGGTGACGCTGGCGCACCTCGTGCAGGACGTGGAGGCCACGGCGCCCGGGGTGCCGGTGCTGGGCGTCAGTGCCGTGCACGGGGGCGGGCTCGACGTCCTCCTCGCGCTGGTCGGCGGGCGTACGTCCGTGCTGCTCGGGCAGTCCGGCGCGGGCAAGTCGACGCTTGCCAACGCGCTCCACGGGGAGGACGTGATGGAGGTCCACGCCGCGCGGGACGTCGACGGCAAGGGACGCCACACGACCACCACGCGCAACCTGCTCGCCCTGCCGGGCGGAGGCGTGCTGATCGACACGCCGGGACTGCGCGGCGTGGGCCTCTGGGACGCCGAGACGGGCGTCGGCCAGGTGTTCTCCGAGATCGAGGAACTGGGGCGGGAGTGCCGCTTCCACGACTGCGCCCACGAGAGCGAGCCCGGGTGCGCGGTGCTGGGCGCCGTCGAGTCGGGAGCGCTGTCCGTGCGGCGGCTGGAGAGCTACCGCAAGCTCATGCGCGAGAACCAGTGGATCGTCGCCAAGACCGACCAGCGTGTCAGGGCCGAACTCCGCAAGGAGTGGAAGCGGAGGGGCGCCGAGGGCAAGGCGGCGATGGAGGTGAAGAGGGGGCGCGTGCGCTGACTCCGGCCTCGTGGGGTTCGTGTGTCCCGGTCCGGTGAAGCCGCCGCGCGGTAGCGCCATGTCTGATTTCCGCCAGCCCCACCTTCGGCCGTCGCCCACACTGGAGGGCGTGATGGACGAAGACACCAGGTACGAGGCCGTGCGGAGCCGGGACGCCCGGTTCGACGGGGATTTCTTCTTCGCCGTCGAGACCACCGGGATCTACTGCCGGCCGAGCTGCCCGGCGGTGACGCCGAAGCGGCGGAACGTACGGTTCTTCGCCACGGCCGCCGCCGCGCAGGGCTCCGGCTTCCGGGCGTGCCGCCGGTGCCGCCCGGACGCCGTGCCCGGCTCCGCGGACTGGAACGTCCGGGCGGACGTCGTCGGCCGGGCCATGCGCCTGATCGGTGACGGCGTGGTCGACCGGGAGGGCGTCGCCGGGCTCGCCGCGCGGCTCGGATACAGCGCGCGGCAGGTCCAGCGACAGCTCACCGCCGAGCTCGGCGCAGGCCCCGTCGCGCTCGCCCGGGCGCAGCGGGCGCACACCGCACGCGTGCTGCTGCAGACGACCGGCATGCCGGTCACGGAGATCGCGTTCGCGTCCGGGTTCGCCAGCGTGCGGCAGTTCAACGACACGATCCGGGCCGTGTACGCCGCGACACCGAGCGAGGTGCGTGCCACCGCGCCCGGGCGAGCGCGCGGCGTCCACCCCGCCGCCCCGGGCGCGGGCATCCCGCTCCGGCTCGCCCACCGGGGGCCCTACCGGTCCGGCGCCGTCTTCGACCTGCTGGAGCGCGAGGCCGTGAGCGGGGTCGAGGAGGTGACCGGCGCGAGTGGGCGCCGCACCTACCGGCGCACGCTGCGGCTGCCGTACGGCACCGGGACCGTCGCCGTCGAGGAGCGGACCGGGGCGGCGAGCCGAGCGGGGCGCACCGCGCATCCCGGCGGCTGGCTCGACGCCCGGCTGCGGCTCACCGACCCGCGGGACCTCACCACCGCCGTGCAGCGGCTGCGCCGGCTGTTCGACCTCGACGCCGACCCGTACGCCGTCGACGAGCGGCTCGGCGCCGACCCGCGGTTCGCCCCGCTGGTCGCCGCCCGGCCGGGACTGCGCTCGCCCGGCACCGTCGACCCCGCGGAGCTCGCGGTGCGCTCCCTCGTGGGCAGCCGGGAGGCCGAGCGGCTCGTGCTGCGGTACGGCAAGACGCTGGACGCCCCCACGGGCGGCCTCACCCACCTGTTCCCCGAGGCCGCCGTGCTCGCGGAGGCCGAGCCGCACGGCACCCTGGGCGCGCTGTCCGCCGTGCTCGCCGACGGCACCGTACGGCTCGACCCGGGCGCCGACCGGGACGACGCCGAGGCGGCCCTGCTCGCCCTGCCCGGCATGACCCCGGCCGTCGTGGCGACGATCCGCACCCGCGCGCTGGGCGATCCGGACGTGGTTCCGCCGGGTGCGTACATGCGGGATGTACCGGACCGATTGCGGCCGTGGCGATCGTATGCCGTAGGGCACCTTGATGTGGGCGATGCGGATGACAGGGACGATGTGGAAGGGGAGTTGGAGTCATCATGACCACCGAACCGACTGAGGTGACCGAGCTGACGTACTGGACGACCGTCGACGGGCCCCTCGGCCCCCTCCTCCTCACCGCCGACCCGGACGGAGCGCTGACCTCGCTTTCCGTGCCCGGGCAGAAGGGCGGGCGTACGGTGCGGGACGACTGGCGGCAGGACCGCGGGCCCTTCCGGGCGGCCGAGGGGCAGCTCGCCGCCTACTTCGCCGGGGAACTCAAGGAATTCCGGCTGGGGTTGAGGACGAACGGCACCGAGTTCCGGGAGCGGGTCTGGGCCGCCCTCGACTCCGTCCCCTACGGGGCGACCACGACGTACGGCGAGATCGCCGCGCGCATCGGCGCCTCCGGCGTCGCCGTGCGGGCCGTCGGCGGCGCGATCGGCGCCAACCCGCTGCTGATCGTCCGCCCCTGCCACCGGGTGATCGGTGCGAACGGCTCCCTGACCGGCTACGCGGGCGGCCTCGAGCGCAAGGTACGGCTGCTCACGCTGGAAGGGGCGCTGGCCGGGTAACCGGCGAACAAGACCTCCTTCGGCGTCGTCCGGCGTGCGAATGTACTGGCGTTTGTCACCCACGGTGATCTTTTGCCGAAGGCCCGCGCGTGTGTCACCGTCGCCTCCTGTGGTCCATTCTGTGGGCCATCCGGAAGGGCGGACGCGCGCATGGTCAAGGCCGGGCGTTTCCTCGCGGCACTCCTCCTGTTGCCGTTCGGCACGGCCACGGCCGGACACCAGGTCGAAGCCACATCAGCACGGGACAGTGCGCCTCGGTCCGCGATCGCGCCCCCGTCCGCCACCGCGCCCCTCTCCGCCTGGACCGGCACCTGGGAGGCCGCCCCCTCCGGGACCGCCCCCGCGCTTCCCGGCGCCGCCATCCGCAACGTCGTGCACATCAGCGCCGGCGGGCGCGTTCTTCGGGTGCGCCTCAGCAACCGGTTCGGCACCGGGCCGCTGACGCTCGGCGCGGTCACGGTGGCCCTGCGGCGGGCGGCCGGGCCGGACGCCGTACCCGGCTCGATGCGCACCGCCACCTTCGGGGGCGCGCCGACGGCGGTCGTCCCGGCGGGCCGCGACCTGGTCAGCGACCCCGTGCGGCTGGCCGTACCGGCCGCCGCCGACCTGCTCGTCACCGTCCACACACCCACCGACTCCGGCCCCGCGACGTACCACCGGGCGGCCCTGCAGACCAGCTATGTGGCCCTGCGGGGCGGCGGGCCGGCCGCCGACGACGAGGGCGGCGGCGCCTACACCGTCACCACCGGCCACTGGTACTACGTCACCGGCGTCGACGTCGGCGGCCCGGCCGCCGTCGGCAGCGTCGTCGCCGTCGGCGACTCCCTCACCGACGGCGCCGGCTCCACCCGCGACGCCAACCACCGCTGGCCCGACCGGCTCGCCGACCGCCTGCGCAGCCGCGGGCTGGGCGTCCTCAACGCCGGGATCAACGGCAACCGCCTCCTCGTCGACGGCACCGGGCCGAACGCCCTGTCCCGTCTGGACGCCGACGCCCTGTCACGGGCCGGGGTGCGCACGCTGATCGTCTTCGAGGGCATCAACGACATCAAGGGCACCCCGCAGGCGACCGACGTCCGCGCCTACGAGGCGGCGTACCGCACGATCGTGGCCCGCGCGCACGCCCGCGGGATCAAGGTCGTCGGGGCCACCATCACGCCGTACGCCGGGTGTTCCGCCTTCACACCGGCCGGCGAGGACCTACGGCAGCGGGTCAACGCCTTCATCCGCGGCGGCCGAGTCTTCGACGCCGTCGCCGACTTCGACGCCGTCGTGCGCGACCCGCTCCGGCCCGAATGGATCCGGGCCGCCTACGACCCCGGCGACCACCTCCACTTCAACGACGCGGGCATGCGGGCCCTGGCCGGGAGCGTCGACCTGTCCACCGTGCGGTGAACCATCAGCCCCAGATCACCGCGCCCAGCCACGCCCCCATGATCAGCAGGCAGGTGAACAGCTCCGTCAGCACGCTCGACCCGCCGGAGCGCATCGTCGTGCGCAGCGCGGCCATGGCCTCGCCGTGGCGGCCGAGGCGCAGGCGCTCGTGGAGGTAGATCCCGGCCATGAAGCCGGGGATCGCGCCCACCACCGGGACCAGGAAGAAACCGAGGAACGCCCCGACTCCCGCGTACGCCCCCAACTGGGGCGTGGCGCCGCTCGCGCGCAGTTTCCGAGGTGGCAGCGCCCAGCGCACCACCTGGGACAGGAACAGGACCACGGTGGCCCCCACCAGAACGGCCCAGGCCAGCGGCCGCGGATCCTGGAGCGCCCACCACAGGACCGCGGCCCACACCAGCCACGACCCCGGCACCCCGGGAACAAGCACTCCGCACAGGCCGAGCACGATGACGAGGCCGACCAGCAGGAGTTCCCACACTCCCATCTGCTCAGGGTGCCGGAGCGGGGGAGAACGCGCAGATCATGCGCCGGTCGGGCCGTAGGACGCGGGCAGGGCGGCCCGCGAGATCCAGCCCCGCTCGTACGCGTGCCAGCCCAGCTGCAGCCGCGTCGTCACCCCGGTCAGCTCCATCAGCCGCTTCACCCGGCGCTGTACGGTGCGCAGGCCCAGGTCGAGCTGCTTGGCCACGCTCGTGTCCGTCATCCCGGCCAGCAGCAGCGACAGGACCTCCAGATCGGTGCCGTCCGGACCGTCCGGCTGCCCCTCGACGACGCCGGACGTCCCGAGCCTGAGCGGCAACGCGTCCCGCCACACCGACTCGAACAGGCCGGACAGCAGCTCCAGCAGGCCGCTGGCGTGCACCACCAGCGCGGTCGGCTCGGCGGTCCGCGAGGTGAGCGGCACCATGGCCAGCGAACGGTCGGCCACGACCAGCTTGGTCGGGACCCGGTCCGCCACCCGCACCTGCTCCTGCCGGCCGAGCGCCACCGTCACCCCGGTGATCCCGTCCGGCAGGTCCAGCACGTGCCGCTCGACCACCACGCGGTAACGTACCCCGCGCCCGGCCGCCTGCTCCTCGGCCGCGTCGTTCTCGGTGGCGGAGACGGCCAGCGGGTTGCCGGTGACCAGCGCGCACACCTCGTCGCTCGCGCCGAGCTGCAGCTGGAGGAAGCGCTGGGCGATCGCGGCAGCGCCGGTCACCACCTCGACCAGGTCGTGCCCCGCCGGTTCGACCGCCGCCGAGCGGTACTCCTCGGCGAGCAGCGCCGCCGCCAGCTCCGCCTTCTCCAGCTCGTGCCGCTGCTGGGTGAGCAGCGCGCCCAAGGCCACGCCGGGGGGCGCCGCGACCCAGCGGCCCGGGCGGGCCGAGGACTGGGCGGCGAGCCCGTGCCGTTCGAGCCGGCGCAGGGCACGCTCGGTGTCGTGCTCGGCCAGGGACAGTCGCCGCGCGAGATCGGGAACGTCGGCGGCGCCGACGGACACCAGTGCCCGGTACGCCGTCTCGTGCGTCTCGTCGAGCCCTATCGCTGCCAGCATCAGCCCACGTCCCTCCCCGAAGCCCCGGCCCCGGGCACGGCCGTGGCGGAGATCGGCCACGGCGTAAACCCGCCTCGGCACATCATCCCCGTTCCACCCGCCACTCTGCCAAGGTGTCGTCACCGCGGCCGCAGTGATCACCGGGGCCACACCGGGATCACCACGACCACCGCGGTCGTCGTACGGCCGGACGGTTCTTCCACGGGGGGAGAACCGTCCGGCTGCCTCCCGCCGTACCGCCGCTCCGTATCCCCTTGGCTCGTACGGCTGTTCCGCGCGTCCCCCGATTTTCGGGATGCCCCGTTTTCATCCGGCCCGTGCGGTGGACAATCAGAGGCATGAGCCAGCAGGGGGGTAGGCCCACCCGACGCGAGGACGACTGGTGGGGTCAGCTGTACGACGACTCCACCGAGGACGCCGGGTCCACGGCCGCGGCCGATTCCCTGGACGACCGGTACGCCTCGGCGGCGGGCGCGGTGGCCTCACCACCGCCCGGCGACGAGCCCGGCGCGCTCCTCCCGGAGCCCGAGCCGGCGCCCGAGCCGGAGGCAGGGCGAAAGCCGGAGCCGGACCCCGCACCGCCCCCACCCCGCACCGAGATCCCCGCACAGCGAGCCGCCCCCACCCCTGTCTCCTCCGCGCCCCCGTTACCGCCCCGCTCGCCCCTTCCCGGCTACGTCGGCTCCGGCCCGCCCACCTACGACCCCGAACCCACCGCGCTTCCGCCCGCCGACCCGGACGGCCTCGGCGATCCGGTCGCGGACACGGTGCTGGACGGGGCCCGGTACGGGGGGTGCACCCTGCGGGCCGTGTCCGCGCGGGGCGACTCCGCGCGGTACCGGGGGGAGCCGCGGCGCGACGCGCTGCTGGTCGCCCGGTTCGGGACGGGGGAGCAGGCGCTGGTGCTGGTCGCGATGGCGACCGGAGCGCGGGCCACGCCGGGCGCGCACCGGGCGGCGGCCGAGGCATGCCGGCGGATCGGGCAGTCCGTGGGGCGCAGCCATGCCCGGCTCGCCGAGGACATCCGGGCCGCCCGGCGCGCTGACCTGAAGGCCGGGCTGCACCGGCTCACCGACCGCAGCCTCGGCAAGCTCCGCGCCGACGCCGCCGAGCAGGGCGTCGACCCGCACGAGTACGCCGCCGGCCTCCGCTGTCTGCTGCTGCCCGCCCATCCCCAGTGCCGTACGCGCGTGTTCTTCGGCGTCGGCGGGGGCGGGCTGTTCCGGCTGCGGGACGGCGCGTGGCGCGACATCGAACCGCGCGCCGGTGCCGCCGACACCATCGAGGAGCCCGTCGTCGGATTCGGCGCGCTGCCGGCCGAGACCCCCGACGGCGACCGGCTCACCATGGACCTCGGCATCCCCACGCCTCCGAGCCCCTATGAACCGGCCGAACCTGCCGAACCGGCCCCTGAACCGCCCCGCGGACCCTTCCGCTTCCGCGCCTCCATAGCCCGCCCGGGTGACGCCCTGCTGATGTGCAGCGAGGGGCTGGCCGACCCCCTGCGCGGCGAGCCCGACCTCTGCGCCCACCTCGCCCGGCGCTGGTCCGAGGGCCCCCCGCCCGGGCTGGCCGCGTTCCTCGTGGACACCCAGGTGCGGGTGAAGGGATACGCCGACGACCGCACGGCGGCGGCCGTTTGGGAGGCGTAATCCCGGCCCCTGTGAATTCATGGAATCCTCCCCGGGCACCCGACAGGAGACCGACTGCAGACCGAAGGGGCACGCGCGCGTCATGGCCAAACAGAACGTCGCCGAGCAGTTCGTCGACATCCTCGTCCGCGCCGGTGTACGCCGCTTGTACGGCGTCGTCGGCGACAGCCTCAACCCGGTCGTCGACGCGGTGCGTCGCAACGCCGCCATCGACTGGATCCACGTACGGCACGAGGAGACCGCCGCCTTCGCGGCCGGGGCCGAGGCCCAGATCACCGGGAAGTTGGCCGCCTGCGCCGGCTCCTGCGGTCCCGGCAACCTCCACCTCATCAACGGCCTGTACGACGCCCATCGCTCCATGGCGCCCGTGCTCGCCCTCGCCTCGCAGATCCCGTCCAGCGAGATCGGACTGAGCTACTTCCAGGAGACCCACCCCGACCAGCTGTTCCGCGAGTGCAGTCACTACAGCGAGCTCATCTCCAACCCGAAGCAGATGCCGCGCCTGCTGCAGACCGCCATCCAGCACGCGGTCGGGCAGAGCGGCGTGAGCGTGGTGGCACTGCCCGGTGACGTCGCCTCCGAGCCGGCCCCGGACGAGCCCGCCCAGTCCGCCCTCGTCACCTCGCGGCCGACCGTGCGCCCCGGCGACACCGAGATCGACGAGCTGGTCCGGATGATCGACGCGGCCGACAAGATCACCCTGTTCTGCGGCAGCGGCACCGCGGGCGCGCACGCCGAGGTCATGGAGTTCGCCGAGAAGATCAAGTCGCCCGTGGGGCACGCCCTGCGCGGCAAGGAGTGGATCCAGTACGACAACCCGTACGACGTCGGCATGAGCGGTCTGCTCGGCTACGGCGCCGCCTACGAGGCCACCCACGAGTGCGACCTGCTGATCCTGCTCGGCACCGACTTCCCGTACAACGCCTTCCTGCCCGACGACGTGCAGATCGCCCAGGTCGACGTGCGGCCGGAGGTCCTCGGGCGCCGCTCCCGCCTCGACCTGGCCGTGTGGGGCGACGTGCGCGAGACACTGCGCTGCCTCATCCCGCGCGTGAAGGCCAAGGGGAACCGGCGGTTCCTGGACCGGATGCTGAAGAAGCACGCGGACGCGCTGGAGGGGGTGGTGAAGGCGTACACGCGGAAGGTCGAGAAGCATGTGCCCATCCATCCCGAATATGTGGCCTCCGTCCTCGACGAAGTCGCCGACGACGACGCCGTGTTCACGGTCGACACGGGGATGTGCAATGTCTGGGCCGCCCGCTACATCTCACCCAACGGCCGCCGCCGCGTCATCGGTTCGTTCTCGCACGGCTCGATGGCGAACGCGCTGCCCATGGCGATCGGGGCGCAGTTCACCGACCGCGGGCGGCAGGTCGTGTCGATGTCCGGCGACGGCGGATTCGCCATGCTGATGGGCGACTTCCTGACCCTGGTGCAGTACGACCTGCCCGTGAAGATCGTCCTGTTCAACAACTCCTCCCTCGGCATGGTCGAGTTGGAGATGCTCGTCGCGGGCCTGCCCTCGTACGGCACGACGAACGTCAACCCCGACTTCGCCGCCGTGGCCCGCGCCTGCGGTGCCTACGGTGTGCGGGTCGAGAAGCCCAAGCAGCTCGCCGGCGCGCTGAAGGACGCCTTCCGGCACAAGGGGCCCGCCCTGGTCGACGTCGTCACCGACCCCAACGCCCTGTCCATTCCGCCGAAGATCAGCGCCGAGATGGTCACCGGCTTCGCGCTGTCCGCGTCCAAGATGGTGCTGGAGGGCGGGGTCGGCCGCATGCTCCAGATGGCCCGCTCCAACCTGCGCAACGTGCCGCGCCCATAGCAGGCATGGGCCTCCGGCCACCGAATCGCCGTGCGGTGGGGGCGAATTCCGGTCAGCTTCGCCGAACCCTGGACATCGACGGCACGCCATGACTGGCGCGGGCCGGAACGGGCATGGATTCCGGTGAACGCGTTCGACCGTGAGGGATACCGGCAAGAGCGTGCGGGCGGGGGTCATGACGAGGCATGCACGAGGGGGCGGTCCCGTGGACGGCGGGGCCACCTCGGTGAAGACAGCGGAGGAAGAGACCGACAACGTCACGGATCGGGCACCGGCACCTCGACTGAGGCGCAGGCTGGGGCGGACCGACCTGCGCGAGGTGCCCGAGGCGCGCAGGGCACTGCGTGAACTCCTGCGGCACTGGGGGAAACCGGGCCGCTCCGAGGTGGCGGAACTGCTCACCAGCGAACTCGTCACCAACGCGCTCGTCCACACCGACCAGGACGCCGTCCTCACGGCCGTGGTCGGACCGCGTGGACTGCGCGTGGAGGTACGGGACTTCGTGGCCCGAAGACCGCGGCTGCGCGCACCGAACACCGACGACGGCACCCACGGCCGGGGCCTGGTCCTGGTGCAGTCCCTGGCGGACGACTGGGGCGTACGGGTGCACGGGGTGGGCAAGTCGGTGTGGTTCGAACTCGACGCGGAGGCTGCCTGAGACGGGACGGGGCGCGAGCCCGCAGGCCGCGCCCCGCCAGGCACTGCCCTAGCCGAACTGCTGCTCCAGGTCCTTGAGTTTGCGCTCCAGGGAGTCGAGCCGCGGCAGCGCCGCCGTGTCGTCCTCCGCCGTCAGGTCGACCGTGATCGGATCGGCTCCGCCCCGGACCGGCTGCAGGGAGGGCCTGGTGCGTACGGGCAGTTGCTCCGCCGCGGGTAGGACAGGCTCCGCGGCGGCCTGGGCGGAGGCCCGCTCCAGTGTCGCCTGCGCCTCCGACTGCCGTCCGCCGACGCGGCCGGCGAACCCGCGGTGGCCCCGGCTGATCGCCTTCAGCCGGGCCCGCTCGACCCGGTGCTGCTCGCGCCGCCGCAGCCGGGTCTCGTCCTTCTGCCGCTTGTCGTCGCGCACCTCCTCGACCGCCTCGTCCAGACTGCGCACGCCCTCCAGGAGCATCAGCGACCAGGCCCTGTAGGTCTCCCGAGGAGCCCGCAGCCAGCGCACGATACGGATCTGCGGCAGCGGACGCGGGACCAGACCCTGCTCGCGCAGGGCGGCCCTGCGGGTCTGCTTGAGCGCCCGGTCGAAGAGCACGGCCGCCGACAGGGACATGCCGGAGAAGAACTGTGGCGCGCCGTCGTGGCCGATGCCCCGGGGCGCGTGCACCCAGTTGAACCAGGCCGCGGCGCCCGCGAACGTCCACACGAGGATCCGCGAGCCGAGGGCCGCGTCACCGTGGCTGGCCTCGCGCACGGCGAGCACGGAACAGAACATGGCCGCACCGTCCAGGCCGAACGGCACCAGGTACTCCCAGCCGCCGCCGAGCCCGAGGTTCTGCTCGCCGAAGCCGACCAGGCCGTGGAAGGACAGGGCGGCGGCCACCGCCGCGCAGCAGAACAGCAGCACGTAGGAGGCGGTGCCGTAGACGGCCTCCTTGCGCCTGCGCCGTTCCTCGCTGCGCTCCCACGAGTCGTCCGCGCTCGCGCCGTCCCCGGAGGAGCGCTTGCCGCGCGTGAGCACCGCGACCGCCGCCAGCATGCCCAGGAGCAGCACGGCGCCCGGAAGGAGCCAGTTCAGCGATATGTCGGTCAGTCTCATCAGGGGGGTCCCTTGCCTTGGGGGTAGGGCGTGACGCCCGTCATGGTGGCCCAGACCCGTCGGCCCTCAGGGGGTTTCGGGGCAAGACGCCGCCAAGGAGGTGCAAGGGGTCGACCGGCGGCGTGTTTCACTCGAACTACCGCTTGAGAGAAGGGAGTTGCGTTCGAATAAGGCCATCTGCACGGGTGGTTCCGTGCGGTCCCGGCAGTCCCTCAGGCGGCGGCCGGGGCGGTGAGCTTGCTGATGCGGTCCGCGTCGCAGGTGCGCGGGCAGGTGACGCAGGTGTCCTGCGGCCGCACGGTGTAGAACATGCAGCAGCTCGCCCGGTCCCGGGTGAGGATGGGGGCACCCCCTGCTCGAGCGGAGTCGAGGGCTTGGGGGACGCTCGCTTCGGGTCCCGTCAGCACGCGGAAGGCGGCGGAGCCGACGTACGGCGTGGTCGCCCCCGGCAGCAGCAGCTCCAGTTCGCGCACGGCCCGCGCCCGCTCCGGCTCACCGAGCAGCTGGGCGACGTACCAGAGCCCCTCGACGAGCTCGTCGGTGGCCATGCCCCACAGCGCCCGCCCGCGCCGCCGCATCCGCGGTCCGAACGCGGCGAGCACCGGCTCCAGATGCTCGGCGACCGAGGCCCGCACCCGTGCCCGCAGCGCCTCCTCGTCGGGCACGACGACCGCGCCGGGCAGCGCGGCCGCCGGGTCGCCCGGGAGGCAGGCGAAGGACGCGGCACGGACCGCCATGCGGCCGGCGCCGCGGTCGTACGAGACGTGGGTCACGGGGAGGCGGGGCACCCGGCGGTGCAGGAACCACGGGACCGTGATCAGCAGGCAGGCCGGCCAGGCGTAGCGGCGCAGGCCGAAGCTCGCCACGACGTCCGGGCGGGCCCGCTGCCCGTAGTCCCGGCGCACCTGTGCCTCGTCCCAGGCCAGGAAGGCGTCCAGGTCCGCTCCGCCCTCCGCGAGCGCGGTCGCGCCGACCCAGCCGCCGCCCCGGGGTGCCGGGTCCGCGGGCCCCCGCTCCGCGACGGTCAGTCCGGGGTAGGCCTCCGTGAGGCGGGAGTACGCGGCGGAGAGGGCCGAGGCGGCAGCGGGCATGCGGAACCACCGATCAGTGAGCGCGGGCGGAGCGAGATAAGTAAGCCTTACCTTACCTGTCCTGATCGGAGTTTGAACTGTCGCCTCCTGCGCCTAAGGTGCTTGACGCGCAGGTGGCAACCCGCCGTAATGACCCCAAGTACCGACGTACCGGCAACCCTGGAGGAGGAATCCCGTGAAGCGTGACGCGCACGGCTCCGCCGAGACGGGGGACGCGGGGACGACCGGGGTCCCGGAGTTTTCGGCGGGGAGGCCCCGGGTTCCGGTGCAGCCGCGGCCCGCGGACGCGGCGGACGCCGTCGGTGCCCGCGGCGCCGTGCGCGCCGACCGGGAGCGGGGCGCCGCCCCGCAGGAGGTCCGCGGCGAGCACACCCACAGCGAGCGGCCGATTCCGCGGCCGCGTCCCGTCGTCCAGCGCTCGTCGGTGCGCGGGCAGATCCTGACCGCCCTGCGCACCGCGCTGGTGGCGGGCGAACTGCGGCCCGGTGAGGTCTACTCGGCGCCGGCCCTCGGCGAGCGGTTCGGGGTGTCCGCGACGCCCGTACGGGAGGCCATGCAGCAGCTCGCGCTGGAAGGCGCGGTCGAGGTCGCGCCGAACCGCGGGTTCCGGGTGGTCGAGCGGGGCGCGCGGGAGCTGGCCGAACTGGCCGAGATCCGGGCACTGATCGAGGTGCCGGTCATGCTGCGGCTGGCCCGTACGGTGCCCGCCGAGCGGTGGGCCGAGCTGTGGCCCGTCGCCGAGGAGACCGTGCGCGCCGCGTCCAGCGGCTGCCGGGCGACGTACGCCGAGCGCGACCGCGCCTTCCATCACGCGGTGCTGGCTCTCTCCGGCAACGCGCAGCTGGTCCGCATCGCCGAGGACCTGCACCGGCGGTCCCAGTGGCCTCTGGTCGACAGCCCGGTGCGCCAGGCACGCGCCGACCTCGTCGCGGACGCGGCGGAGCACACGGCCCTGCTGGAGGCGCTGATCGCCGGCGACCTGGACGTGGTGCAGTCGCTGGTGGCGGAACACTTCGCCGGGTCGGCGTAACCCGCCCGTCCGCCGCGGGCGTTCGGGCCCCTGAGCCTCGGGCCCATGCTTCTCGGGCCCGGCGCCTCGGCTCCTGTGTCTCGGGCCCTATGCCGTGGCCGCCTCCGCGGCCGCCCCCGTCGCCGGAGGGGCCAACTGGGCGGCCAGCCACGTCGGTACGCCCCCGAGGAGCTTGAACAGGCGCCGGGCCTCCTCCCGCAGCCGGGACGCCGCCGGCTCCGACTCCGCGTCGGCCAGGGAGACCAGGGCGGGGGCCGTGCCCACCAAGTAGCCCAACTCCTCCCGGATGCGCAGGGATTCGGCGAAGCCGTGCCGGGCCTCGGCCAACTCGCCGTCCCGCAGGGAGAGTCCGGCGAGATGGCGCCAGGTGAAGGACAGCAGCAGCGGGTCCGCGTTGGCGGCCGCACCCGCGTGGGCGCGGCGGTACGCGGCGCGGGCCGCCTGGGGGGAGTGGGCCAGGTTCTGGGCTAGCAGGCCGCGGCGGAAGTCCAGCAGGGCCCGGCCCGGCGCGCCCGGCGCAATCAGCGCCGCCGCCCGGCCCAGCGCCGCCCTCGCCTCGTCCGCCCGGTCCCGCACCCCGTGCAGCGTGGCGGCGTACGCGAGCTGACCGCGTTCACAGGCGGCCGCGCCCCGCTCCTCGTCGCTCCGCGCCAGCGCCTCGGCCGTACGCAGCGCGTCCTCGGCGTCCTCCCAGCCGCGCTCGGTGTACAGGCACCGCTCGGTCAGCAGGGTGACCCGCTGCAGGGCGGCCGCCGCGGTGTCCGGCCGGAGCAGGGTGGCCGCGTCGACCCAGCAGGCCCGCGAGCGCAGCCGCCATACCGCGGTCTGGAGCGGATCGTCACTGGTGGTCGTTCCGTTTCCAGACATGGCGGAATGCGCCACGTTGCCCTCCCCGAGCGCGCCGTCGAGCTGTTGAGTGGTGGCGGCATTCCAGCACCGATCACCGGGTGGGGCCAAGGGGCTGGGTGAAGGATTTCACAAAGTCGTGGGGCGGGGAGGCGGGCCCGGGAGGCCCCCGTGACCTCAACTCATGCGCAGCGCAAGGAAGAAGTCGAGCTTGTCCTCCAGGCGCGACAGGTCTCGGCCCGTCAACTGCTCGATGCGGCCCACCCGATAGCGCAGCGTGTTCACGTGCAGGTGGAGGCGGGTGGCGCAGCGGGTCCAGGAGCCGTCGCTGTCCAGGAACGCCTCCAGCGTCGGGATGAGTTCGGCGCGGTGGCGGCGGTCGTAGTCGCGCAGCGGGTCCAGCAGACGGGCGGTGAAGGCGCGGCGGACGTCGTCCGGCACGAACGGGAGCAGCAACACGTGCGAGGCCAGCTCCTGGTGGCCGGCCGCGCTCACCCGGCCGGGGCGCGCGGCCGCGACGCGCCGGGCGTGCCGCGCCTCCTCCAGGGCGCCGCGCAGTCCCTCCGCCGAGTGCACGGCCGCGCTGACGCCGATCGTGACCCGCCCGTCGTCGCTGAGCCCGGCCGACAGCGGGGCCCGTACGGACTCCAGGAGCGCGTCGGCGAGGATCCCGGTCTCCGATCCGTCGTGCTCGGCGGAGACGGCCGAGACGGCCGGGAGTGGCACCAGCGCCACGGCCTCGTCCCCGAGGTGGGCCACGGCGACGCGGTCGGCCGGCTCGGGCCCGGTGGCGAGGGGGTCGGCCAGGATCTCCTCCAGCAGCGACTGGACGGTCGCGGCACCGCCCTCGCCCTTGGCGTCCTCCCCCTCGACGCGTGCCACGACCATCTGCCAGTGCGGGGCGGCACCGAGCCCGGGCAGCAGCACCGGAGCCGCGACGCGCAGGCGCGCGGCGATCTCGGCCGGCGGCGCGGCCGCCTGCACCAGTTCGAGGATCTCCTGCGCGAGCCGTCGCCGCACCGTGCGCGCCGCCTCCCGCCGGTCCCGCTCCACCGCGATCAGCTGGGTGACGCCCTGGAGCAGGTCCAGCCGCTCCTCCGGCCATTCCCCGGCGTCCGCCTCGACGGCCAGCAGCCAGTCCGCCAGCAGCGTCTCGCGGGCTTCCCGGGCGTCCTGCGGGGTGCGGCCGCCGCGTATCGGGAAGAGCGAGTACGTCGTCCCGTCCACCACCGTGCGATGCGGCCCGGGCCGGCCGGTGCGAGTGGCCGCCAACTGCTCGGCGGCCAGCCGGGCGCAGGTCTCGGCGGGCAGCCCCGGGCCCGCGACCTTGGTGCCCGCTATCAGGCGGCCGGTGGGGGAGAGCACCCAGGCCCGCAGGTCCAGGTCGGAGCCGAGGAGGTCCAGGACCACGTCCGGGCCGCCGCCCGCCGGGCCGGAGGTCATCATCCGGCGGTGCCGCTCGACCACGGCGGCGAGGTCCCCGGCCCGCTCGCCGGACACCTGCCGTACGACGTGCTCGGTGATCGCCGCGAACGCCACCGACTCGTCCACCGCGAACAGCGGCAGCCGGTGCCGGGCGCAGGCCACCACGAGGTCGTCCGGTACGCCGGCCAGCTCGGCCTCGCCGGCCGCGAGCGCCACCACCCCGTTCTGCACCAGGATCTGCACGAACCGCTCGGAGTCCGCGGCGTCGCGCCGCCAGGCCAGACCCGTCAGGACGAGCTCACCGCCCGAGAGATATCGGCTGGGGTCCCGCAGGTCGGTGGTCATCACGCCCTGCACGGTCCGGTCCAGCTCGTCCTCGCCGCCGAGCAGCCGCAGGCCCAGCGCGTCGGTGTCCAGCAGTGCGCGCAGCCGCATTCTCGTCGCCGCCGTTCTTTGTCTCGAAATCTACGATGAATCCTGGTGGGAGCCGCGGGAGTGACCCGACGACCGGGACGTGAGCCGCACGCTTCGATGGCCAGGCTGTTTCCTGTGTTTCCACGCGAAAACGGAGGGGTTTCCGATGACCTCCGTTCATACGAATCTACAAGATGCCCGCCCTGGCCAGCCAACTCCTTCATGGTTTCGGTGACTGACCCCGTCGGAGTACGGCGCTGTGTACTGACCCCGCCCCGCGTAAACAGCACATGACGAGCCGGGACCGCCGCAGACGGATCGGCTCGATCCGGACGATCCTCGAAACGAAGCAGAGAGCCGGTCATGGACTTCCTTCGCCCCGCCAGCTGGGAGGAGGCGCTCGCCGCGAAGGCCGAGCACCCCACCGCCGTGCCCATCGCGGGTGGCACCGACGTGATGGTCGAGATCAACTTCGACCACCGCCGGCCCGCGCACCTCCTCGACCTCAACCGTGTCGCAGACCTCTACGAATGGGAGGCCGCCGCGGAGGACGGGGACACCCTACGCCTCGGCGCCGCCGTCCCCTACACCCGGATCATGGAGCACCTCCGCACCGAGCTGCCGGGCCTCGCCCTCGCCTCGCACACCGTCGCCTCGCCGCAGATCCGCAACCGCGGCAGCGTCGGCGGCAACCTCGGCACCGCCTCCCCGGCCGGCGACGCCCACCCCGCCCTGCTGGCGGCCGGCGCCGACGTCGAGGCGGCTTCGGTGCGCGGCACCCGCCTGATCCCCATCGACGACTTCTACACCGGCGTCAAGCGCAACGCGCTCGCCCCCGACGAGCTGATCCGGGCCGTGCGCATCAGGAAGGCCGACGGGCCGCAGCAGTTCTCCAAGGTCGGCACCCGCAACGCGATGGTGATCGCGGTCTGCGCCTTCGGCGTCGCCCTGCACCCCCGCACCCGCACGGTCCGCACCGGCATCGGCTCGGCCGCCCCCACGCCCGTCCGCGCCAGGGCCGCCGAGGAATTCCTGAACGCGGCGCTCGACGAGGGCGGCCTCTGGGACAGCGGCAAGGCCATCCCGCCGTCGGCCCTCAAGCAGTTCGCGCAGCTGTGCGCCGCCGCCTGCAACCCCATCGACGACGTCCGGGGCACCGCGGACTACCGCCGCCACGCGGTCGGCGTCATGGCCCGCCGGACACTCACCTGGACCTGGGAGTCGTACCGCGGCACCCGCCGCACCTCGGAGGGAGTCGCCTGATGCGCGTCCACTTCACCGTCAACGGGCGTCCGCAGGAGGCCGACGACGTCTGGGAGGGCGAGAGCCTGCTCTACGTCCTGCGCGAGCGCCTCGGCCTGCCCGGCTCCAAGAACGCCTGCGAGCAGGGCGAGTGCGGCTCCTGCACGGTCCGCCTGGACGGCGTGCCGGTGTGCGCCTGCCTGGTCGCCGCGGGGCAGGCCGAAGGCCGCGAGGTCGTCACGGTCGAGGGGCTCGCCGAGTACGCCGGGCAGCGCTCCCGCGGGACGGGCGCCGGCGGCACGTCGCTCCAGGAGGCCCAGCGGTGGGAGGCCGCACCGAGCCGCCCGGGCGCCGAACTCTCCCCGGTCCAGCAGGCGTTCATCGACGCCGGCGCCGTCCAGTGCGGCTTCTGCACCCCGGGCCTGCTGGTCGCCGCCGACGAGCTGCTGGAGCGCACCCCGAACCCCGCCGACGCCGACATCCGCGAGGCCCTGTCGGGCAACCTGTGCCGCTGCACCGGCTACGAGAAGATCATGGACGCGGTCCGGCTGGCGGCCGCCCGGCAGTCCGAGGGGGTCTGACCATGCCCAACGGTGCGCCCACGAAGATCACCCAGGGTTCGCTGACCAAGGGCGGCGTCGGCGAGTCGACGCTCCGCCCGGACGGCGTCCTCAAGGTCACCGGCGAGTTCGCGTACGCGTCCGACATGTGGCACGAGGACATGCTCTGGGGCCAGATCCTGCGCTCGCCCGTCGCCCACGCCGCCATCGTGTCGATCGACACGAGCGAGGCCCTCGCCACGCCCGGCGTGTACGCCGTCATGACGTACGACGACCTGCCGGCCGACGTGAGGCACTACGGCCTGGAGATCCAGGACACCCCCGTCCTGGCCCACGGCAAGGTGCGTCACCACGGCGAACCGGTCGCCCTCGTCGCCGCCGACCACCCCGAGACCGCCCGCCGCGCCGCCGCCAGGATCAGGGTCGAGTACCGCGAGCTGCCCCTCGTCACCGACGAGGCCTCCGCGACCGCCCCGGACGCCCCCCTCCTCCACGAGCACCGCACCGACTTCCACGCCGCCCACGTCCCGCACCCGAACGTCCTGCACCGTCAGCCGGTCGTCCGCGGCGACGTGGCGGAGGCCGCGCGGCGGGCCGACGTGATCGTCAGGGGCGAGTACCACTTCGGCATGCAGGACCAGGCCTTCCTCGGCCCGGAGTCCGGGCTCGCCGTGCCGGAGGAGGACGGCGGTGTCCACCTCTACATCGCCACCCAGTGGCTGCACGCCGACCTGCGCCAGATCGCCCCGGTGCTCGGACTGCCCGAGGACAAGGTCCGGATGACGCTGTCCGGGGTCGGCGGCGCGTTCGGCGGCCGCGAGGACCTGTCGATGCAGATCCACGCCTGCCTGCTGGCCCTGCGCACCGGCAAGCCCGTCAAGATCGTCTACAACCGCTTCGAGTCCTTCTTCGGCCATGTCCACCGCCACCCGGCCAAGCTGGTCTACGAGCACGGGGCGACCAACGACGGCAAGCTCACCCACGTCAAGGCCCGCATCGTCCTGGACGGCGGCGCGTACGCCTCCTCCAGCCCGGCCGTCGTCGGCAACGCCGCCTCCCTGGGCGTCGGCCCGTACGTCGTCGACGACGTCGACATCGAGGCCCTCGCCCTCTACACCAACAACCCGCCCTGCGGCGCCATGCGCGGCTTCGGCGCGGTCCAGGCGTGCTTCGCGTACGAGGCGCAGATGGACAAGGTGGCCCGGCAACTCGGCATGGAACCCGTGGAGTTCAGGCAGCTCAACGCCATGGAGCAGGGCAGCGTCATGCCGACCGGCCAGCGCGTCGACTCCCCGGCCCCCGTCGCCGAACTCCTGCGCCGAGTCAAGGCGTTGCCGCTGCCGCCGGAGCGCGAGTGGGAGAGCAGCGAGGGCGTGGACGTACGGCAGCTGCCCGGCGGCCTGTCCAACACCACGCACGGTGAAGGCGTCGTACGGGGCATCGGCTACGCGGTGGGCATCAAGAACGTCGGCTTCTCCGAGGGCTTCGACGACTACTCCACCGCCAGGGTCCGCATGGAGGTCGTCGCGGGCGAGCCCGTCGCCACCGTGCACACGGCGATGGCGGAGGTCGGCCAGGGCGGCACCACCGTCCACGCGCAGATCGCCCGCACCGAGCTCGGCGTGGCCCGCGTGACCATCCATCCCGCCGACACCCGCGTGGGCAGCGCCGGTTCGACCTCGGCCTCACGGCAGACGTACGTCACCGGCGGCGCCGTGAAGCACGCCTGCGAGCTGGTGCGCGCGAAGGTGGTGGAGCTCGGGCGGCGCAAGTACGGTGCGTACCACCCCGCTTGGGCCACCGCCGAACTGCTCCTGGAGGGCGGCAAGGTGGTCACCGACGGCGGCGAGGTGCTCGCCACCCTGGTGGACGTCCTCGGCGACGAGGCCGTCGAGGTGGAGCGGGAGTGGCGCCACCGGCCGACCGAGCCCTTCGACCGGCGCACCGGACAGGGCGACGGCCACGTCCAGTACAGCTTCGCCGCGCACCGCGCCGTCGTCGAGGTCGACACCGAACTCGGCCTGGTCAAGGTCATCGAGCTGGCCTGCGCCCAGGACGTCGGCAAGGCGCTCAACCCGCTGTCGGTCGAGGGCCAGATCCAGGGCGGCACGACCCAGGGCCTGGGCATCGCCGTCATGGAGGAGATCGTCGTCGACCCGAAGACCGCGAAGGTCCGCAACCCCTCCTTCACGGACTACCTCATCCCCACCATCCTCGACACCCCGACCATCCCGGTCGACGTGCTCGAACTCGCCGACCACCACGCCCCGTACGGGTTGCGCGGCGTCGGCGAGGCACCCACGCTGTCGTCGACTCCCGCCGTACTGGCGGCGATTCGCGATGCCACGGGCCTGGAGCTCGACCGGACGCCGGTGCGCCCCGAGCACCTGACGGGCACGGCCTGATGCTGGACATCGCCGGGGAACTGCAATGGGCCGAGCAGGGGCGTGACTTCGCCGTGGCCACCGTGGTGGCCGCCGGCGGCAGCGCGCCCCGCCGGCCCGGCGCCGCCCTCGCCGTGGACGCCATCGGCCTGGACCTCGGCGCCCGTACACCCGAGGAGACGGCCCTGTCGATCGCGTCGGAGATCGTCGCCGGCGCGCGCGGCGGCAGCGGCGCCTCGCTGACCGGGGGACGTATGCCCATCCACCATGAGGTGTCGTCGGCGCCGCCCCGCCTCACGCCCGTCTGAGCAGTGCGTTCAGCGCGCGCCCGAACACCGCTCGGCCCGCGGCGCCCACGAGCGGGTCGAAGAACCCCGGCACGAACCGCAGCCGCAGCTCCTCCCGCCAGATCACCCGCGCCCGGCCGCCCGGCCCCGGGCGCACCTCGATCTCGGCCCAGCCCAGCACGACCCGGCCCCGCTTGACCAGGCGGACCAGACCGGGCACGCCGTCCGCCGGCGGTCGCCACACGGTGACCTCCATCCGGTCGTCGAAGCCGAGCGGGCCGCATGCCGAGCGGGCCACGACGACCGTGCCCACGCGCGTCGGCGGGGGAGTGGCCGTGGTGACGCGGGTCAGCGGGACCACGTCGCCGTGCCGGGACCACTCAGTGAGCCGGCGCCAGGCCTCGTCGGGGGACAGGGGCGCCGTACGGACGAGATGGAAGGTGACCACGCAACGATCTTAGGGAAGCGGAGCCCCCTGAGCAGGGCGCGCGCGGCGAGGGCCCCGCACGCCGTATCGCCGCGCGCCGTATCACCATGGAAGGGGAGGCCGACCTCCGCCGGGGAGTGAGGACCCATGCGCTTCCAGAACCGAAAGCAGGCCGGGCGGGAACTCGCCGAGCAGCTGTGCGTCCGGCAGGAGAAGGGCGAGCTGCCCGACCCCGTCGTCCTGGCGCTGCCCCGGGGCGGCGTCGCGGTGGCCGTGGAGGTCGCGCGGGCGCTCGGCGCACCGCTCGACGTGCTGCTCGTCCGCAAGATCGGCGCCCCGCACCACCAGGAGTTCGGCGTCGGCGCGATCGTCGGCGACGACCCTCCGCTGTACGACGCGGAGACGCTGGACCTGCTCGGCCTGAGCGAGGAGTCCCTCGCCTCCGCGGTCGAACGGGAGCGGAAGGAACTGCACCGCCGCGAGCAGCGCTACCGCCAGGGCCGCCCGCCGCCCGCCCTCGAAGGACGCACGGTCATCGTCGTCGACGACGGTCTGGCCACCGGCTCGACCGCCCGCGCCGCGCTGCGCCACGTGCGACGCAGGGCGCCCGGGCGTCTCGTCCTGGCCGTCCCCGTCGGCGCACCCGAGTCCCTCGGCACGCTGAGCGCCGAGGCCGACGACGTGCTCTGCCTCTACGCTCCGTACTCCTTCAGCGCGGTCGGCCAGTGGTACGACGACTTCGGGCAACTCTCGGACGCCGACGTGCTCGACGCGCTCTACGGGCGCTGAGGAGGCCGGGGGTGCCCGCGATGTCGGCGGACGAGGCGCGGCGGCGGTTCGCCGGTGCCCGGGTGGCGCGGCTGGCGACCGTGGACGAGTCGGGCCGTCCGCACCTGGTGCCGGTCGTGTTCGCGCAGAGTGCCACGGGCGGCACCGACCGCATCGTGACCGCCGTCGACCACAAACCGAAGACCACCGTCCGGCTGAAGCGGCTGCGCAACATCGCCGCTCACCCGTCCGTGTGCCTGCTGGTGGACGCGTACGACGACGAGGACTGGGACCGGCTGTGGTGGGTACGGGCCGACGGCGAGGCACACGTCCTGCCTCCCGATGCGGCGGACCTGTCGGAACGGGCCGCGTACGCGACCGCCGTCGCCCACCTGCGCGACAAGTACCCGCCGTACCGGAACCGGCCGCCGACCGGCCCGTTGATCGTGATCGCCGTCCGCCGCTGGACCGGCTGGCGCGCCTCGGCCCGCGACGGGGCGCGCTGAAGCGGCGGCACCCGCGGACCGCCGGACCTCGCGGCCCGCCGCGCGCTTACCGCCGATCTACCACCGCTCGCCCCGCATCCCGCATCGTGCTCCTCACGGGCTGTCGGCGGCGCCTCGTCCGGAGGGCCATCGATCACGGGACGTCGCGTCGGCCCACCACGCCGCCCACTCCGGGGAGCCGACATGACCTCTCTTGACTTCGAAGCGGGATGGTGGAGAACCGTCGGTGGTGGCGACGCAGCGAGGGGCGTGCCGAACGTCCCGTGCGCCGACTGCGACCTGGCCTTCACCCGGCATCTGCACCTCCATCTGCTCCCGGCGCCGGAGGAGGTGCGCAAGATACGTCAGGCGGTCCGTACCGCCCTGTTCGCATGGGGCTGTCCGTCCTGGGCCGTCGACGACAGCGTGCTGCTCGCCAGCGAGTTGGTCGGCAACGCGGTCAGGCACGGGCCCGACACCTGGATCACGGTGAACTTGCTGCAGGCCGGCGACCGGCTGCTCCTGGAGGTCACCGACGCGTCCTCCGTACGCCCCGCGGTCCAGCAGGCCGACACCGCGGACGAGCAGGGCCGCGGGATGTATCTCGTGCAGGCGGTCGCGTCGGCATGGGGTGCGCGTCGGGACGCCCGCGGCGGCAAGACCACGTGGTGCACGCTCGCGCTCGACGGCAACCCCGACGAGGCGAAACCGCTGAACTGATGCGCCGCACTGATGCCGGCGCCCTCGCCGACCGCGCGGGCGCCCACGAGGAGGTCGAGTGAACGGCGGAACGCACGACAGGGACCGGGGCGCGCCCGCACCCCGGGACGCCAGCCTCTACCGATGGGACATCCATCACATCTCCGACAACGGCCACCAGCACGGGCCGTGCGGCACCTGTACGACCGAGGCCTGTGCGCGCGCCTGCACCGAGGCGGCCCTGTCCGCCACCGTCGGTCCGGGCACGTACGCCTGGGGGCTGCTCAGCCGGATGCCGGCGGCGCCGACCGGGCCGGGTGCGGCGTGGCTCCGCACTCCGCTGGCCTGGGCGGCGCCGGGACCGGACGGCACGGTCACCTGGCTGCCGCACGGCGGCCGGCAGGACGGCACGGAGGAGGCCGGAGACGAGCCGACGGCGACGGCGCCGCCCCCCGTCCGCAGCATCTCGTCCCAACTGACCCGATTCGGGGGCGAGATACGGCGGTACCGCATCCTGGCCGGACTCGGCCGAAGTGAGTTCGCCGAGCGGGCGCACTGCACATCCGAGTTGGTCGCGCGCATCGAGACCGCCCGGGAGATGCCCTCGCGTGCGTTCGCCCAGCAGGCCGACCGGTTGCTCGGCGGGGACGGCGCGCTGGTGGGACTGTGGCCCGCACTCATCCGCGGCGCTTACCCGGACTGGTTCTGGAAGGTCATCGAGCTGGAACAACAGGCCACCTTCATCCAGGAGTTGGAGACGGTCGCCGTTCCCGGCCTGCTGCAGACGGACGCCTACGCGCGCGCACTCTTCACCGCCGCCAACCCGGTGGCCACGAAGCTGCGGATCGACCAGCTCGTGGCCGCTCGCATCGACCGGCAGCGCCTGCTCACCCGGCCGGAACCGCCGCAGCTCGTGATCACGCTGGACGAGGGGGTGCTGCGCCGGCACATCGGCGGAAGAGCCGTCGTCGGCGAGCAGTTGGGGCATCTGCTGCGCAGTGCCGACCTGCCGAAGGTGCACCTTCAGGTGCTCCCGTTCAGCGTGCGGGACCACCCCGGCGGCATGACGCCGTTCCGGGTGATGGGGTTTTGCGAAGGCCCGGACGTGGTCTACGGGGAGACGTTCATGGGCGGTCGGACGACCCACGACTCCGAACAGGTCCAGCAGCACAAGCTGGCCTTCAGCCTCATCCAGTCCAAGGCGCTCTCCCGCGACGACTCACGTGTGTTCATACGCGAGCTGAAGAAGGAGATCGAACGTGGATCAGACTGACCCCCTGTGGCGGAAGAGCAGCTACAGCATGGGAAACGGCGGCAACTGCGTAGAAGTGGCGGACGGCGAGCGCTCCACCCGGGTGCGGGACAGCAAGGATCCCGGCGGGCCGGTCCTCGCGTTCGGCCGCGCACCGTGGCGGCGCTTCGTCACGGCCCTCGGCCGCGACGCGACAGAAGACTGATGCGGATGTTGCATCAACCTCCTTGCGTTGCAGGGGAGTTGAACAGGAGAATTGCGGACTCCCGCGCTCCGCTCCCGTCGCTTCCGGAAGGGACCGGGCCGGGTGACGACGTACGGAGTGTGGTGTGCGGTATCGGATACTCGGGCCGCTCGGGCTGTGGCGCGGCGGCGAGCGGATCCCGCTGTCCGCGGCGAAGTGGCGGATGCTCCTCGCGGTGCTCCTGTGCGACGCCAACCAGGTGGTCTCCACGGGCCGGCTGGTCGAGGAGCTGTGGGGCCCGAAGCCGCCGCAGAGTGTCAGCAAGCTCCTGCAGGGCTATGTCTCGCGGGTGCGGCGCGCGCTGGGCGACGAGGCGGGGCAGCTGCTGGTGACGCACGTCCACGGCTACCGTGCGCACGGCTACCGGCTGGTCGTGGGCCCGGACGAGGTCGACGCGCACAGGTTCGTGGAACTGATCAGGCAGGGCGGCCGGGAACTCGACCGGGGCTCGGCCGAGGCGGCCGCCACCCGGCTCGGCGAGGCGCTGGACCTGTGGCGCGACGCCCCCTTCGCCGACGTACCGCCGACTCCCGTGCTGGAGGCCGAGGCCACCCGGCTGGCGGCGGCCCGCCTCCAGGCGCAGGAACTGCTCGTCGAGGCGCGGCTGCGACTCGGCCGCCACGACGCCGTGCTCGACGAGGTCGAGGCGCTGGTCGCCGAACACCCGCTCCGTGAGGGGCTGCGAGGCCAGCTCATGCTGGCGCTGTACCGGGCCGGACGGCAGGCCGACGCGCTGGCCGCCTACCGGGATCTGCGGCAGGGGCTCGCCGAGGAGCTGGGCATCGAACCGGGCCCGTCGCTGCAGCAGTTGCACCAGCGGATCCTCACCGCCGACAGCGCGCTGCTCCTCGCACCCGAGCCGGCCGCCGACCGCCCCGAGACCCCCGTACGGCCGCCGCCCCTGGTGCCCAAGGAGCTGCCCCACGTCAGCACCGCCTTCATCGGGCGGGCCGGGGAGAGTTCGGTGCTGCTCAAGCTGCTGGAGCGCGGCGGTGAGGGACAGGTGGCGATCGCCGCGATCGACGGGACCAGCGGGGTCGGCAAGTCCGCCCTGGCGATCCACACCGCCCACCGGCTCGCCGACCGCTTCCCGGACGGCCAGTTCTATGTCGACCTGCACGGCGCCACGGTCGGGCTGACCCCGCTGGAACCGCACGAGGTGCTGGGCCGGTTCCTCAGCACCCTCGGTGTGCCGGGGGTGGCCGTCCCCGCCAACACCGACGAGGCGGCCGCCAAGTTCCGCACCCTGGTCGCCGACCGCCGTCTGCTCGTCGTACTGGACAACGCCGCGAACGCCGACCAGGTCCGCCCGCTGCTGCCCGCCGGACCGGCCTGCGCCGTGCTGATCACCAGCCGGGAGATGCTCACCGCCCTCGAAGGCGCCACCCATCTGCATCTCGGCGTCATGTTCCACGACCAGGCGACGGCACTGCTGGAGCGGCTCGTCGGCGCGGAGCGGATCGCGGCCGAGCCCGACGCCGCGGACGCCATCGTCAGGATGTGCGGCGGGCTGCCGCTCGCGCTGCGGATCGTCGGCGCCCGGCTGGCGGCGCGCCCGAGCTGGCCCCTGAGCGCGTTCGCCGAGCGGCTGACCGACGCCCAGAGCCGCCTCGACGAGATCAGGGTCGGCGACGTGTCGGTGCGCGCCGGCTTCCACGCGAGCTACGACGCGATCCGCCGCAGCGGCAACCCCGTCGACCGGGCCGCCGCGCGTGCCTTCCGGCTGCTCGGAGTGGTGCCGGGGACGCACATGAGCCTGCACGCCTCGGCCGCGCTGCTCGGAGTGCCCGCCGGGCAGGCCGAGGACGCGCTGGAACGGCTCGTGGACGCACATCTGCTGCACAGCCCGGCCCCCGCCCGCTACCAGATGCACGACCTGCTGCGCCTGTTCGCGCGCGAGCAGGTGCGCGCGGAGGAACCGGCCGCCGAGCGGGAGCGGGCCCTGGAACGGGTGCTGGGGTTCTATCTCGCCACGGCACGGCAGGCGGCGGGCTTCCTCGACGTACCGCCGCAGCCGGCCCCGCGATCGCCGGAGCCCTCGCACACCGACGACGCTCTCACCGCCGGCCTCCCGAGGACCCGGATCACCAGCCGTCGCGCGGCCGAGGCCTGGCTGGACAGCGAGCGCGCGAACCTGATGGCCGCCGTCACGCACGCCGCCACCCGGTCCGACGCCGCGGCGCGCCTCGCGGTGGGGCTGACGAGGCCGCTGCAGTGGTACCTCTACCCGCAGGCCCGCGCCCCCGAGTTGTGGACCCTGGGCGAGCTGGCCGTCCGCACCGCACGCCGCCTCGGCGACCGCGGCAGCGAGGCGTGGGGCCTCGACCAGCTGTCCGCCGTGTACTGGCTGCACAGTCGCTACGACGAGATGCGCGCGTGCCTCGAGGCGGCGCTGGCGATCTGGCGCGAGATCGGCGACCGCGCGGGCGAGCTGCGTTCGCTGGGCAACCTCGGCGACGCACTGGCCGAACTGGAGCTCTACGAGGACGCGGTGGCCGTCCAGCGGCGGCAGCTCACCGTGGCCCGCGAGACGGGTGATCGCCTCCCCCAGGTGACGTGCCTGGGCGGTCTCGGGCGCGCGTACCGGGGGCTGGGCCGTGCGGAGGAGGCCCTGGAGTGCCTTCAGGAGAGCCTGCGGCTGGCGGGCGAGCTCGGCGACCGGACCCTGCAGGGCCTGGCCCTGCACGAGATCAGCCTCGTCTACGTCGACCTCGGCAGACTCCAGGAGGCACGCGAACACCTCAGCCGCACGGTCGACTTGGGCGGCGGGGGCACCAGCGCGTACGTGAGCTGGCGCGGACACGCGTGGAGCGCGTTCTTCCCGGCCTTCCTGAAACTGCGGACGGGCCCCGAGTCCCTTGACCCGCCGCCGCTCTGACGCACCGCGGGAACCCGCGATCTACCGCCGCTCTACCGGTCGCGCGCAGAGTGGGAGCACCACCGGTGCCAGGCGCGCGCAACGTCCAGGGAGGTGCCGCCACCGCATGGAAGCCATGGAAGCCGTCGCACACGCCGACGACACAATCCTCCGGATCACCCCGACCACCGATCCCCCCGGCCTACGGCTGGAGGGAGAACTCGACGCCACACGGCACGGCGACCTCGCCGAGGCCCTGTCCGCGCTGGGCGACGGCGCCCGTGAAGTGCGGCTCGACCTGGACCGGTTGAGCTTCATCGACCTCGGCGCCCTGAGCCTGCTGACGAGCTTCGCGGAACGCGGGGGCGGCGCGGTCCGGCTCGTCCTCGACCACCTCTCTCCCGATGTGGAGAACCTCATCGAGACCGTGGGCTGGGAACGTCTGCCAGGGCTCGTCCAGGGCCGGAAAGGAGCGTCATGACGACCGGGGCGCGCAGGGACGCGACCGTGCGAGACGACGGCAGGGGCAGCTCGTACCGCGCATTCCAGCACCACGCGATGCTGTACAGCGACGAGCAGGAGTTCCTCGCCGGCGCCCTTCCCCTCCTGCGCGCGGGCATCGAGGCCGACGACCCGACGTTCGCGGTGACCGCCGGGAGGCAGACCGAGATCCTGCGCGAATCGCTCGGACAGGACGCCTCCGCCGTGCAGTTCTTCGAACCGGCGGAGTTCTACCGCAACCCGGTGCGCGCACTGGCCGCCTTCACCGCCATGGCCCGGACGCTGGGCCCGCGCCCCGCGTGGGTCGTGATGGCGGAGGACTGGTCGCGGTATCCGGACGTGTTCGAGTGGCTGCGGTACGACTCGATCTGCAACCTGGCCTTCGCCGACGTGGACGTCCAGGGGTACTGCTGCTACGACAGCACCGCCCTGTCGGACGAGGTCATCGCGCTGCTGCGCCGGACGCACCTGAAGGTCCACGAGGGCGGGGCGCTGCGCGAGAACCCGGACTACACCGACACCGCGTCCTTCGTGGCCGAGATCGACAGCAAGCCGCTGTCGCCGTCACCGCGCTCGGCCCCCTCGATGGAGATCCGGCCCACCGACCTGCACACCGTACGGGCCTTCGTCACCGAGCAGGCCACGCGCTGCGGCCTGGCGGGCGACGCGCTGCACAACGTGCTGGTCGCCGTGACCGAGGTGGCCACCAACGCCATCCGCCACGGCAACGCCCCGGTGACCCTGCGCACCTGGCCCGACAACGGCCTGGTCTGCGAGATCACCGACTCCGGCCACTGGCAGCCCGAGGACCTCATCACCTGGCAGCCACCGCAGTCCGCCTCGGAGACCGGCTTCGGACTCTGGGGCGCCGGGATGCTGTGCGACACCGTGCAGGTGCGCACGGGGACCAAGGGGACCACCGTGCGCCTGAGGTCGTGCGCCTGAGGCCGTACGGCCCATGAGCGCCCGGGAATCGGTGAGGTCCCGGACATTGGATAGGGAGGCGTTGCGGGCTGCTCGTGGTGGCTCGCAACGCCCCCCTGGTCTGTGCCTGAGCAACGCTCAGGAGTCGTTCACCTTCATGACTTGACCTGTGCGGTCACGAGGTCCGAGAAGGTGGTCAGCCGGGTGTAGACACCCGGGTGACCCGCCTCCGCGCACCCCTCCCCCCAGGAAGTGATCCCTGCCAGGACGCCCCCGATGATCAGGGGACCGCCGCTGTCGCCCTGGCAGGTGTCTACGCCGCCGGACGGATATCCGGCGCACACCATGTCGGTCTGGACGAAGTCCGAACCGTACGAGCTCTTGCAAGTGGAGTCGGACACGACCGGAAGGGTCGCGGTGCGCAGTTGGTTGGAGGCACCGCCGTTCTCCGCGGTGGTGCCCCAGCCGAGGATGCGGGCCGTGGTGCCGGCCGCGTACACGCTCGTCTGGGAGGAGGAGACGTACGACGCCGGGCTGTACGACATCGGCGTCGACAGCGTCAGCACGGCCACGTCGTTGCCGTTCGCCGCGTCCGAGTACTTCGGGTGGACCCAGATGCTGCTCACCCGGCTGACCGTGCCGTTCGTGCCGTTCAGATAGGTCCGGCCGCCGACCACGCGGATGCCGCCGGTGGTCTCACCGGTCATGCAGTGCGCGGCGGTCACGACCTTCCGGGCCGCCACCAGGGTGCCGCCGCAGAACTGGCTTCCCGCGGCGTCCGTGATCTGCATCATGAACGGGTACGCGGTCGTCGTGGTCGTCGTGCCGCCGACGATGGGCAGGGGGGCCGCGGCCGCCGAGGGGGCGGCGATCAGGGCCGTCGCGGCCGTGGCGGCGGTCGCCACGAGCACGGCGGCGGTCTGTCTGACACGTGTGAGCCCGAACATGAGTCTCCTCAGTGGGGTGGCCGGTGGGGGTTCGCACGGGTGGGGGGACTGGCACGGGTCCCCGTGTGCCCGGGCGAGCGGCACGGCCCTCACGCTAGGACCCGGAACCCCCTCCTCCCAATGAGGGAACCCCCTAGGGGCGCAGGGCAGGGAAAACCCTCGGTCCGGCTCAGTAAACCCGCCGCCCTGTCACTTCGTGCGGCGCCCCGCCGCCAATCGGACGATATCCACCCGGGAGCGGATGCCCAGCTTGCGGTAGACCCGGGTCAGGGTCGCCTCGACCGTCTTGACGCTGACGAACAAGCGGGCCGCGATCTCCCGGTTGGTCGCACCTTCCATGACGAGCGCGGCGACCTGGCGCTCCGTCGATGCCAGCCCCTCCAGGCCGTCCACGAGCGCCACCGGTGCGGGCGCCGACGGCTCCGGCTCGGGCGCCGAGGCCGCCTCGTCCACCTGCCGCAGCCAGGGCAGCGCGCGGCAACGGCGGAACAGCCGCGTCGCCTCGTCGTACGGCGACGCGCTGCCGAGGCCCCCGGGCCGCGCCGCCGGTGCGCGGAAGCCCGCGGCGAGCGCACCGCCGCCCGGCCCCGGTCGCCGGGCGCGCAGCGAGGCCAGCGCGAAGGCGGCCCGCGCCTCCTCCAGGCCGTAGCCCAGCCTGGCGAGCCGGGTCTGGGCCGACGTCAACTGGGCGACGGCGGCCTCGTGTTCGCCGCGGGCGGCGCGCACCAGCGCCTCGGCCCGGTCCAGGACGGCGAGCACGCTCTGCCGCCCGAGCCGCAGAGCGTGCTCGCGGGCGACGTCGATGACGTCCTGCGCCTCGGCCCGCTCACCGATCCGGACCAGCGCCTCGGCGAGGTCGCCGTGCCAGCGGCCGCGGGCCGGGTCGGTGATGCCGAGGCCCCGCTCCAGCTCGCGCACCCGGCGCAGCGAGCGGACCGCGCCCGCCGGGTCCCCGGCCACCAACTGGGCGTATCCCAGGGCGCCCAGGGCCCGGGACAGGTACATCTGGTCGCCGTCCTCCTCGGCGTGCTCCGCCGCCTCCCGGGCCAGCGCCAGCGCCCGGTCGACGTCCCCGCCGGACGCCTCGGCGAGCGAGGCGAACACGGCGGAGGCCGTTTCACCGATCCCGGAGTCCCGGGCCAGCCGCAGGCTCTCCCGGGACACTTCGAGCGCCCGGCCGCAGTGCCCGGCCTGCAACTCGGTCTCGGTCAGCCCGCGCAGGAAGTGCATCTCGCTCTCCACCGACCCGCGCCGCCGCACCTCGCGCAGCAGAGCGGTCACCGTCGCCCGGGCCTCGGTCAGCCGGTCGCCCATGACCAGCCAGCGGAACCGGGCGCTGCCCCCGCCGTTGTGATGGCAGGCCACCCGCGGGTCCTGGGGCTCCTTCAGCGCGCGCTTGATGGTCTCGGGGGCGTCCGGATGGCCCATCAGGGTCTCGGCCTGGGCCTGGAAGGACAGCGACATCAGCTCGGTGTACCGGTCGCCGCCGCGCGCCGCGAGCTCCGCCGCGTGCTCCGCCGCCTCCCGGGCCTCCGTGAAGTCGCCCGCCACGATCAGCGCCCGCCAGGCGAGTTGGTAGTGGACCAGGGCGAGCAGCCGCGGATCGTCGCCGGCGTCGGCGAGGGCCTGCGGGAAGACGGCGTCGACCTCCGTCAGGCTGTGGCCCGCCGCGTCGACCACGATCATCCAGGCCCGCACCCGCTCCGCGGGCACGGTGGCCCGGGTCAGCACCTCGCGGGCGATGTCCCGGGCGAGGTCGACCTCCCCGGCGGTGGCGGCGTCCTCGGCGGCCTGCAGCCGGCGCTCGTCCGGGGCGGGCCGCGCGCCGTCCGGCGTGTGCCGGGCCGCGAGCAGGCCGAGCTGCGCCGCCACGGACGGCGCCCCGCGGTCCCGCGCCTGTGCGGCGGCCTCGGCGAGCCGGTCGGCGACCTCCGGGTCGGTGCCGGTGCTGGCCAGGGCGAGATGGCGGGCCCGCTCGATCGGATCGGAGGCCGCGGTGGACAGCGCGGCATGGGCCGCGCGCCGCTCGTGGGCGGGCGCCTCGGCGTACAGCGCGGCCGATATGAGCGGGTGCGCGAACCGTACGGTGGGTCCCGCGGTGCTGTCGGAGTGGTCGAAGTCCGTTGCCAGCAGCCCGAGTTCGACGGCCTGGGCGCACTCGGCCTCGGCGTTCTCCCGGTCGGCCGCGAGCAGCAGCGCGGGCGTGGGACGCGCGCCGGCACTGGCGACCAGCAGGGTGCGGCGGGCCTCGACCGACAGCATGTCGAGGCGGCTGAGCACCAGCGCGCGCAGCGAGGTCGGCACCGGCAGCGGCTCGCCCGGGCGCGGCGTGGCCGGGTTCTCGGCGAGGGCGCGGCCCAGCTCCAGGGCGAAGAGCGGGTTGCCTCCGCTGGTGCGGTGGATCTCGCGGACCGTGGAACGCGGCAGCCCCGTGTGGCCGCGATGGTCGAGCAGCGAGGAGACCTGGGCGCGGGAGAGCGGGCCCAGCCGGACGGCCACGGTGTCCGGCTGGGCCGCCCGCAGATGCCGGTCGTCGTACTCCGGCCCCTCGGTGCGGACCGCGCACAGCAGTTGCACCGGGGTGCCGCCCAGCCGGCGGGCGGCGAAGCCGAGCAGCTCCGCGCTGGCCGGGTCCAGCCACTGCAGGTCGTCGGCGACGATCAGGACGGTGCCCTCGGCGGCGAGCGCGCGCAGCGCGGACAGCACCGCCAACCGCAGCGCCAGTCCGTCGCGTTGGAGGGTGGACTCGCCGCGGCCGGTGAGGGCCGACTCCAGGGCCGTGCGCTGGGCCGCGGGGAGCCGTCCGGAGACCTGGTCGAGGACGAGGCCGAGGAGGTCGGCGAGCGCGAGGAAGGGGAGGTGGGATTCGGACTCCGTGGCCGAGCAGCGCAACACGGTCCGGGCGGCGCCGGCGTATTCGGCGGCAAGTGCCCGCAGCACAGTCGATTTCCCTATTCCGGCGGGGCCGTGGAGCAGCACGCTGCCCCCCGAGGCGAGCTGCTCACGCGCGGCCGCGATCGCCTCCTCCTGGCCGATGACCAGGTCGGGGCGGCATCTCGCAGGCTCCTGGAAGTCCCGTCGCACGGTCACCGCTCCCCTCGTGTGTCGTGTCCGGGCCAAATTCTAGGCAACGAACCCCGAAATTCGGACGGAAGGCGTGGTGAGGGAAATTACAGCAGGTCCGCAGGGGCGAATTCCAACGCCCCCGCGGTGAATAGGAAAGCTGCCTTACGGCGCCCCCGCACGCGGGCACGGCGCACGCGCGCGGGAGCGGCCCACGCACACCGGTACAGCAACGCCCATGCCCCCCACCGTAGTTGCGGAGGTCACGGCAGCAACCCCGCGCGCCGGGCCGCCGCCACCGCCTCCCCGCGCGTATGGGCGCCCAGCTTGCGCATCGCCGAACGCAGGTAGCTCTTGACCGTCTCGGGGCGCAGACCCAGGCGTTGTGCCACCGCCCCGTTGGTCGCGCCCGCGGCCACGCAGGCCAGGACATCCAGCTCGCGCGGTGCCAGATTCGGCCTCCGCCCCGCGCCCGTCGTCGTCAACAGCCCGCAGGCGGTGAGAAGTTCGGCCCGCAACGCGGGGTCCGCGATCCGCGGCGCCAGCGCGCGCAGCGCCGCATGCGCCTCCCGCACCTGCTCCCACGCGGCACCGGCGCCCGCATCGGCGGCGGCCTCCCCGGGCCGCGCCGCCGCCAGCAGCCCCTTCGCCTCCTCCCGTACGACGAGCGACTGCTCCACGTCCCGCGCCGCCGCCACCGCCGCGCTCAGCGCACGGTCGCCGAGCGGCTGGGCCGTGCGCAGCGCCCCGTACAACACGCCCCGCACCCGCCGCCGTACCACCACCGGCACGGCGAGCACCGAGCGGATACCCTCCACGGCGACCGGGATGTCGTACTCGTGGCTGATCTGCCGCGACGAGGAGTAGTCCGTCACCGCGCACGGGCGCGCGAGCGCCACCGCCTTGCCGCCCAGACCGTTGCCCGCGGTCACCGCGAGCGAGCGCAGCGCCTCGGTCGCCGTGCCGCTCAACTCGCTGATGCGCACGCGTGCCCGGCCCGACTCGACCACGCCGCCGAAGGCGACCGGCAGCCCGGTCGTACGGCGCATCAGGGCCAGCGCGCCCCGTATCTCCACCGACCCGGTGGCGTCTGCACCCACGTCTTCGCCCTTCCGTCGCGGCATCCCTCGCGGCATGTGTGCGGCCCACACCCCCGTTCGGGGGTAGTGAGATCTGCATCACGGATTACACGATGCCAGGGAGCCGCCCGGCAATGGTCCGGCGCACGACCGAAAAAGGAGTGGAGGGACATATGACGGCAACCGAGCTCTTCCGCGGTGCGCGGGACTTCCTGCTGGAACACCGTGAGGACTACGTCACCGCCTACGAGGGCTTCGCCTGGCCGCGCCCCGAGCACTTCAACTGGGCCCTGGACTGGTTCGACGTCATCGCGGACGGCAACGACCGCACCGCCCTGCACATCGTCGAGGAGGACGGCACCGAGACCCGGCTGTCCTTCGCCGAGCTGTCCGACCGCTCGGACCGCGTCGCGAACTGGCTGCGCGAGCGCGGGGTGGCCGCGGGCGACCGCGTCCTCGTCATGCTCGGCAACCAGGCCGAGCTGTGGGAGGCCGCGCTGGCCGCGATGAAGCTGCGCGCCGTCGTCATCCCGGCCACCCCGCTGCTCGGCCCGGCCGACCTGCGCGACCGCGTCGACCGGGGCCGGGTGCGGCACGTGCTGGTGCGCGCGTCCGACACCGGCAAGTTCGACGAGGTGCCCGGCGACTACACGCGCATCGCGGTCGGCGGCGCGCCCGAGGGCTGGCGGCGTTACGAGGACGCGTACGCCGCCTCCGCCGACTTCACCCCGGACGGCCCGACCCGGGCCGACGACCCGCTGATGCTCTACTTCACCTCGGGCACCACCGCCCGCCCCAAGCTGGTCGAGCACACCCACACCTCGTACCCGGTCGGCCACCTCTCCACCATGTACTGGGTCGGCCTCAAGCCCGGCGACGTGCACCTCAACATCTCCTCGCCCGGCTGGGCCAAGCACGCCTGGTCCAACCTGTTCGCCCCGTGGAACGCCGAGGCGACCGTCTTCATCCACAACTACACGCGCTTCGACGCGGCCCGCCTGATGGACGAGATGGACCGGGCCGGAGTGACCACCTTCTGCGCCCCGCCGACCGTGTGGCGCATGCTCATTCAGGCCGACCTCAGCCAGCTGGCCACCCCGCCCCGCGAGGCCGTCGCCGCGGGCGAGCCCCTCAACCCCGAGGTCATCGAGCAGGTGCGCCGGTCCTGGGGCGTCACGATCCGGGACGGCTTCGGGCAGACCGAGACCGCCGTACAGGTCTCCAACAGCCCCGGCCAGCAGCTGAAGACGGGCTCCATGGGCCGCCCCAGCCCCGGCTTCCGCGTCGAACTGCTCGACCCGGTCACCGGTGCCCCCGGCGCCGACGAGGGCGAGATCGCGCTCGACCTGTCGGCCCGTCCGGTGGGCCTGATGACCGGCTACCACGGCGACGCCGAGCGTACGGCGGAGGCGATGGCCGGCGGCTACTACCGCACCGGCGACATCGGCTCCCGGGACGCCGACGGCTACATCACCTACGTCGGCCGCGCCGACGACGTCTTCAAGGCCTCCGATTACAAGATCTCCCCGTTCGAGCTGGAGAGCGCCCTGCTGGAGCACGAGGCGGTGGCCGAGGCGGCCGTCGTGCCCGCGCCGGACGAGCTGCGCCTCGCCGTGCCCAAGGCGTACGTCGTCCTCGCCGAGGGCTGGGAGCCGGGGCCCGACACCGCCAAGGTGCTCTTCGAGCACTCCCGCGACATCCTCGCCCCCTACAAGCGCATCCGCCGGCTGGAGTTCGGGGAGCTGCCCAAGACCGTCTCCGGAAAGATCCGCCGGATCGAGCTGCGCGAGGCCACGGCCGCGGGCTCGCACCACGAGTACCGCGAGGAGGACTTCCGGTGAGCGAGTCGAGAGAGCCGAGCGCGTCGTCGTACGCGCATGGCACGAGCGGCACCGCGCTGCTCGGCGACACCATCGGGGCCAACCTCGACCGGGCGGTCGAGGCCTGGCCCGACCGCGACGCGCTGGTCGACATGCCGTCGGGGCGGCGCTGGACGTACGCCCGGTTCTCGGCGGACGTGGACGAGCTGGCGTACGCGCTGCTGGCGAGCGGGATCGCCAAGGGCGACCGGGTGGGCATCTGGGCGGTCAACTGCCCCGAGTGGGTGCTGGTCCAGTACGCCACCGCCCGCATCGGCGCGATCATGGTGAACATCAACCCCGCCTACCGCACGCACGAGGTCGAGTACGTCCTCAACCAGGCGGGAATCCCCCTGCTGTTCGCCTCCGTCAGCCACAAGAGCAGCGACTACCGGGCGATGGTCGAGCAAGTGCGGGGCAACTGCCCGCAGTTGCGCGAGACCGTCTACATCGGCGACGCGGGCTGGGCGGAGTTCGTCGGCCGCGGGGCGAACGGCACCGACGCCCTGCGGGGGGAACTGCGCGCGCGGACGGCCGAGTTGTCCTGCGACGACCCCATCAACATCCAGTACACGTCGGGGACGACGGGCTTCCCGAAGGGGGCCACGCTCTCCCACCACAACATCCTCAACAACGGCTACTTCGTCGGCGAGATGGTCGCCTACACCGAACAGGACCGGATCTGCATCCCCGTGCCCTTCTACCACTGCTTCGAGTGTTACAGCTTGAGGGTACACGACCCACCGCGGGTCCCGCACACGAATCGCCAAGCAGCGTACGCTGGTTGAGAGGTGATTCGATGTCGCTGCAAGAGAACGTCCGAGCCCACCGGCGCCGCCTGGGCTGGACTCAGGAACAGCTCGCCGAGGAAGCAGGAGTCTCCGTCGGCGTCGTCCGCAAGGCAGAGCAGGGCGGGACCGTCTCCGTCGAGACCATCCATGCATTCGCCCGCGCACTGGAGACCACGACCTCCAGCCTCTTCGCTTCCGAGGCACCGGCCCCAGTCCACGAGACCGAGGGCGACGGCCCCAAGCTGACAGAGCTGCGCCGCGCGCTCATGCCCCCCGTCGGACTGTCCTCCGTGCTCACCGAGCCCACCGAGATCCGAGACCTCGTCTCCATCCAGCGGGACATCGACGACTCCCACTCCCTGTACCACGCCGACCGCTACGACTCCGTCGCGCGGGCCCTGCCCAGCATCCTCCGCGCCTCCGAGACAGCCGTCGCGCTGAGTGACGGCGAAGCCCGTCAACGAGCCGTGATCACCCGTGCGAGTGCATTCCTCCTCGCAGGCAAGTACCTCACCCAGGTCCGCCGCTACGACATGGCCTACCACGCCCTTGCGCGGGCCATCACGGACGCTCGGGAGGCCGGGCAGGTCCAGCTCGCAGCCACCGGCATCGTCGGCATGGGCTGGCTGCTCCTGCGACAGGACCGCTTCGACGAGGCCGAGCAACTGGCCGCCACCACCGCGCAAGAGGTCGAGCCGCGCATGTCCACCGCCACACCGGGCGAGCTGGCCGTGTGGGGAGAGCTGCACCAGCGCGTCGCCTCCGCCGCCATCCGGAACAACCGCCCGGACGTCGCCAAGGAGGCCCGGCGCATGGCTGCGCAGGCCGCGAGCGGGCTGGACGCCGAGCACACCAACTTCACCCAGCACTGGTCCTCGTTCGGGCCGGTGACGGCCGAGACGAAGAGGATCGAAGACCTGTCCCTGATCGGGGACGCCCGCGGCGTGCTCAACCGCGCCGACGACGGCCCCGTAGGACTGAAGGGGCTGAAGAAGCTGGGCCGGCCGAGCCGGAACAACTGGGCGAGGCACCGCCTCGACGTCGCGCGGGCCCACGTGCTGCTCGGCTCCCACCAGGACGGCATGGACGAGCTGATCGGCGTCAAGGCCGAGGCCGCGGAGTGGCTGAAGCACCAGGGCATGGCCCGTCACGTAATGCGGGACATCCTCGCCCACCGCAAGCGCACGCTGACCCAGGACATGCGCGAGATGGCCACCCACCTGGGCGTCGCCGGGTAACTACCATCCTCCGTAGTAGTTCTCTGCGATCAGTCACGGAACTACCACGCTGCGTGTCTGGGCTGGCACGTATCACCCTCGTACCGTCGAACCATGACCACGACGGACAGAGAACAGACGACGCTGAGGCCGGAGGAATGCGAGGTCGGCTCGACGGTGTGGGACATCGGCAAAGACCTGCCCGGCGTAGTCATGGGGCACGTCGGCGGTGACCGAGTGCAGCTCCGGGCAGTCGCCGGAGGCCGGGAGTGGGACGCCAGCAGGCTGCGGCCCCTCACCTCGCGCGAGGAGCTGAGCCTGCACCTCGCGGCCCGCAACGACGCGACGAGGAAGGGCCTGTGAGCGGGCCGAAGTCGATCATCCGGCACGAGACCTGGACGATACAGCCGGACCGCGAGCCCGACGCCAAGCCGGTCACGCACCAGATGAAGTGCGACGTCTGCGGGGACCAGTCCGGGGAGGACGGATCGTGGGAGCCGCCCCAGACCTGGGTGCTCAACCACTCGGGGCAGAACCCGTCGCACCACTCGTACACCGAGGTCATCAGCCGTCCGTGGCGGACGTTCATGCACACCTGAGACCGCCCCGTCCCAGCGCCGTTCCCCCGTGACGCTCGGGCGGGGCCCCAAACGACGAAAGACCCCCCAGCCGTGAGGCCAGGGGGTCTTCGTCATGCGGTCAGCGGACCGGGCAGGCGCCGGTCGCGCAGTCCTCGTCGATGCCGTCCTCGACGGACGTCACCTCGTACTGGGCGAACTGCTCGGCGGTCAGCCGCTCGTACGGGGCCTGCTCTCGGGTGCCGTCGGGCATCAGGGTCGTGCCCTTCAGGTCCGGCAGCCAGCTCGCGATGATCGCGGCGGCCTCGTCGAGCTCGTACTTGCCCTCGGGGAAGTTCACCGTGAACGAGACGGCGTTGTCCGCGTACTCGGTCTGGTACATGGCCTGGAAGGCGAGCATCGCGTTCAGGTCGACCTCGTCCGCGGACTCCACGATCGCCGGGTCGTAGCCCATGTCCTCGACCTCGGCGACCAGCTTCTCCTTGGTCGGGTAGGCCACGACCATCGTGTTGCCGGACTGGTCGTAGATGCACGGCTCGACCAGGAGGCCGGCGTTCACCGCGTCCTGGACCATCGCGACCTGGGCCGGGTCGGTCATCGAGAAGCGGACGCGGCGGAGGAAGTAGCGGGCGTAGATCGTGTGCACCCCCTCGGTCACCCCCGGCATCTTCGCGATCGAGCCGGTCGGCGCCACGGTCGTCACCTTCACGGGCTCCGGGACCCGGCGCTCGAAGGCGTACTCGCGGGCCTCCTCGCGGACCGTGTCGTACCAGTCGTTGAGCAGGTTCCGGAACCAGTACGAGTGCGGCGCGTCGCTGTACCTGATGCCGTTCTTCGCGAGGAAGGACTGCACCCCGAGGTGGCCGACGCCGATGCGTCGTTCCGAGTGCATGACCTCGCGCTGCTGGTCGTCCGTCATGTCGCCGTAGGTGGCGCGTATCAGGAAGCGGGTCATCAGCTCGTGCGCCCGCGTCAGCCCGGCGCTGTCGATCGGTCCGCCCTTCACCGCGGGGGCGAAGGCGTCGAGGTTGACGTGGCCGAGGACGCACGCACCGGTCGGCGGGAGCGCGATCTCGCCGCACGGGTTGGTCGCGATGACCTCGTTGACCTCGCCCTCGTTGGAGCGGGTCGAGTTCCAGTAGCCGGGCTCGCCGTTCCGGAGCATCCCCTCGATGACCCGGCTGTGGACCTCGACGGCCTCCGCGTGCCGGCCGTCCGTGACCTCGTTCAGGGCCTGCTCGAAGCGGGCGTCGATCTCGACCGAGATGTTGGTCGTCCAGTGCTTCGAGCCGTCCGCCTTGCACGCCAGAAACGCGTTGATGTACGGGTCGTCCCAGGCGCAGATCGCCATGCGGGCCGAGCGCCGGACGCCGCCCGAGACGACGCACTCCGCGATGGCGTGGTCCATCTCCATGGCCTCGGTCGGGGTGACGTGCTCGGTCTTGGAGTCGGACAGGATGCGGCCGACCTCCTGGAGCATCCGCGCGAAGGGGCCAGGGCCGCTCGCGGTGCCGCCGAAGGTCTTCAGTCGGCTGCCCTTGCAGCGGACACGGCTCACGTCGTAGACGCGGGCCCGGTGCTTGACCTCGCCGTCAGTCATGAACGTGTCGATCAGGTCGACGAGCGCATCCGACCAGCCCTCGCGGCTGTCCTCGACCTCGAAGGCACCGGCCCAGTCCGAGTCGTACTCCGTCGAGAGCAGGCCCGCGGCCTTCATCTCCTCGTAGTCCTGGTGCATCGGGTCGCACACCACGTGGACGTCGAGCTCGCGGCGCGGGGCACCGAAGGGGCGCAGGTACTTCGAGCTGTAGTTGCCGCCGACCCCGCCGCCTTCCATGAGGCGCATGAAGGTGAACTCGAAGTGCCGGCTCAGCTTGTCGCCCCACGGTGCGACGTGGCAGTTGAACAGGTACTGCCGGCCCTTCACGCCTGTCGCCCACAGATGGCGCCCTGCGGGGATGATCGCGAACCGGTCCATGAAGGAGACCAGCTCGTCGTGTTCGGCCCGTACGTCGTCGCTCCAGGCCGTGTGGTCGGTGCCGTGGACGAGGGCGAGGTTGCCGGCCGCGACGCGGCGGACGGTGTCGGGCCAGGTCTCCTTCGACCCGTCGGCCAGGGTCCGGGAGTACGTGCGGTTGTAGACGAGCTCGCCGGTCGGGCCGAAGGGAACGTCGAAGGTGTTGCTCACTGGGTGGGTCCTCCTTGAAGTCTGATGTCGTTCACTGCCTCAAGGCGGCAGCCCCGAAGGACTGCCGCCTGCGTCACTTGCACACCTGGTCCGCTACAGCGGGCGGCCGGTCAGCTCGCCGAGCACCACGATCAGGCGCTTCAACGTGCCCGCGCTGTATGCCGCGAGGTCGGACAGCACCTTGATCTGGGCCGCCGTCTCCTCCGCGGTCGGCGCCGGGTTGGCGAGGAACGCCAGGCTCAGGTCGATGCGCTCGTCGAGGTAGGGGATCGCGGCCTCGGCCTGGATGCGCAGCCCGTCCAGGGCCCGGCGCTTGGCGACGCTCGCGATCTCGTCGTCGTTGAACGGGCGGGAGTAGACCTGCCCGTCGTCGGGGTTGCGCCAGAAGTACAGGCCGCGGTCGTTGTCCCAGAACTCGCGGGCGTCCTCGGTCATCTCCGCGGGCGGGGCGATCGGGGTGGGGGTGGTCTCACTCACTGGTGTCTGCCTCCAACTGGTCGTATCCGTCGATGTACTGGTCTCCGTTCAGCCAGGCCGTGACCTTGCCGACGGCCCGCTCGGTGGCCCGCTGCGCTCCGGACTTCTGCACCCCGCGCAGGGAGCCGATCTCCTCGTAGGAGTAGTCCAGGCCGTAGCGCAGGACGAGGGACTGGCGCTCGACGAGGGTGAGCTCGGTCCGCTTCCACGCCTGCTTGATGTCGGCGATGTGGACGAAGAGCGGGCTGCCCTTCTTCGGGTCCTTGTGGCCGCGCGGCATGTCCGCGTCGGGGGTCTGCTCGGCCTTGATGCCGTAGGCCGCCGCGCTGTCCCAGGCGGCCGGGAGGATGTGCTCGACGAGCGCTCGGTTGTAGCAGGTCACTCGGCCTCACCGAGGGCTTCGGCGTTGGCCTCGTAGGACACCTGCTTGCGGGCGTGGGTGGCCTTCGTCTTGAACTTGTCCCGCAGGATGCGGTAGCCGCGGAAGTTCAGGACGCCTGCGGGGTTGTCGGCCTCGGCCATCACCTCGCGCACCATGCCCGGCCTCTCGGCGAAGGCGAGCAGGAGCTCCTGCTCCATGTCCTCGCGCTCGACGACGCCGTCGTAGTCACGGGCGAAGGCGTAGGCCGCACTGCGGGCGGCTCCGGTCACTGCGGGGATCTCGATGACGGACCAGTCGACGCGCGCCTGCTCAGCGCTGTCGTAGGCGTTGGTCACTTCGATCAGGTTGAGCGTCACTTGCTTACTACCTCCTTTACGGGCACGCGCCCGTCCTTGGTCACGGCGACGATCAGTCCGGGGGCTCCGGTCGTGCCCTTGGCGTGGCGCCACCAGGTGGACTCGGACTCCATGGCTGGGGGCTGGATGAACGTGCGCCATCCGTCGGTGTCGAGGAACTCGTGGTGCAGGTGGCCGGCCAGGAGCAGGTCGACCAGGTGCATGGGCGATGCCTGGTTGAACGCCTGGCCCTTCCACCACTCGAAGTGCTTGCCCGGCCTCCACTGGTGGCCGTGGGCGTGGCCGACGACGGTGCCCGAGCACTCGACGACGACGATCAGCTCGTCGGTGTCGGGGACGTAGAACTCGACGTGGGCGAACCGGTCGGGGTTGAGCTCGGCGGCGTCCTTGACGGCGATCAGGGACTCGGTGTCGTGGCTGTCGTCGTAGCGGGTGACGCCCTTGCCGTTGATCCGGACGGCCTCGCCGTGGTTGCCGGGGACGGCGACCATCGTGAGCCGCGAGCACATCGGCGCGAAGAGCAGGAGCGCGTGGAGCATCACCCGGCGGGTGAGGCGGATCTGCTCGTTGAGGGTGAGCCGGGTTCGCCAGGTGTTGGCGCCGCCCTGCGAGACGAAGCCTTCGATGTGGTCGCCGAGCCAGGCGATGTGCACGTGGGCGATGGAGAACCGCAGCCGGTACTCGGCGAGGAGGCGGGCCGCCTCGTTCAGGCACTCGACCGTGCGGCGCAGGGTGCCCTCGACTCCGTCGCCGTCGATCTTGCCGAACTGCATGTCGCCGAGCAGCACGAGGAAGGTGTGCTCGCCGGCCTGCTCGTCGCGCTGGATGACGGGGCTGGAGTCGATCGCGGCCAGGAGCTCGTCGAGGGGGAGCCCACCCACCTCGGTCACACTTGCACAACGGGCGAAGGAGAAGCGCGTGCTCACGCCCGTGTCCCCGTTGGCCATCGTCCACTCCGAGGAGCGGAACCCGGTGACGGTCCACTCGGCAGGGTCCAGGCCCTGGCCGCGGAGCACGTCGGTCGCAGCCGACTCGGTCTGCTCGAACGTCTCGGCCCGGACGGTCACGTCCGCCGAGTCGCCCTTGACCTCGATCTGCCGGGTGAAGTCCTTGTCGGGATCGGTGGTCCGGACGGGGACCGCGGGGCCGACAGGCTTGGCGAGGAGTCCGTCAAGCAGCTCGCTCACTGGAGCCTCCTTCCTGCCGGAGTGCCCGGCGGTACGTGCGGATGGTGGTGGCGGACACGTCGTGCCCGTGGATGCGCAGGATGGATGCGAGCCAGTCGGCCGAGGTCTGGCCGATCAGGTGGGGGACCAGTGCCTCGCGCTCCTCGTCGGTCAGTACCGACCAGATGTCGATGAGGGTGGGGCCCGGCGTGCCGGGCAGTACGGCGCTCAGCCGAACACCCCCAGCTCCGAGGCCCAGAACATCGAGACGAGCTCGAAGGTCTCCTCCTTGGTGAAGCCCTCGGCGCGAAGCGAGGCCCGCAGGTCGCCCACGATGGAGGCGGCCCGCTTGGTGTGGGCGAAGTGGTCGATGACCGGCTCCGCCTCGACGACCTCGGGGAACTCCTCCTCGTTCACTTGCCGGCCTCGTCGATCTGCGCGATGCGGTCGAGGACGACGGCGCCGAGCTGGGTGAGCGAGTACCTGACCTCGACGTCGTTGAGGCCGGCCAGCGCCTCGAAGGCGAGCGACAGGAGCAGGGCGTCGAAGCTGCTGTCCTTGGCGTACTGGCGGCCCCACGCTGCGGACCGTCCGTCGTGGACCTGGGCCCGGCTGGCGGGCACGGGGGAGACGTCGAACTCGGTGATCTTCTTCGCCTCGGCCTTGACGTCGGCCAGGATGCGGGCCATCGGGTCGGGCTTGCGGGGCGCCTTCTTCGGCTGCGCGGTCACGGTCTCTGCCACTGTCAGTCCTCCTTCTTCTGGGCCAGGGAGAGCACGTGCTCGGCTCCGTGGGCCAGGTAGGTGTCGGTTACGTCAGCCTTCAAGCGCACCGCCTTGGCGGAGCGAAGCTGGCGGGTGATCTTGCCGGTGAGCTCGGCGCCCGCGTCGTCGGGGTCGGCCCAGGTCCACACGCGGTTGAAGCCTGCGAGCATCCGGCGGTGCCGGCCGAACCACATGTTGGCGCCGGGGATGGCGACCGCGTGCAGGCCGAGCTTGTTCAGGATGATCGCGTCGAGCTCGCCCTCGGTGACGTGGATCTCCTCGGCCGCCCGGTGGACGGCGCCCACGTTGAACATCCGGGGGATGTCGTCCTTGACCGTGTTGTACTTCCCGTGGAAGTAGTCGCGGTGGTTGTGCTCGCTCAGGCAGCGGAAGCGCACGGTGAGCGGCTGCCCGTCACGGCCGAGGTAGGGGATGGCGAGCATCCCGCGGTACTTCTCGTGGCCCGGAGCGGGGTCGGCGACGATCCCGAGCCGGAAGGCCAGGGCCTCGTCCCGCCCGATGCCTCGGGCCATCAGGTAGGCGGCGGTCTCGGCCGTCAGGTGCGCCTGGTAGGTGGCCACGGCCTCCTCCAGCATCTCCTTCTGGGACGTCGAGAGCGGTGTGAGCGGTTCGTGCTCGGCCAAGCTGGGTCTCCTCCTTACTTCCTCTTCCAGGCCGGCACGTAGCCGCCGCCTGGCTTCTGTCCGGGCTTCTTGCTGGCCGCCCGGTGGCCGCCTCCGTAGCGGCTGACGTAGCTGTCCTGCTTGGCGACCGCACCCTCTTCGAGGCCCTGCTCCTTGGCGTACGCCTTGATGTCCGGGAAGCTGAGCTGCTTGTTGAGCTGCTCGGCGTGGTACTCCTGGATCATCGAGAAGGAGTCGCCGCCCTTGCCGCAGGAGTGGCAGTTCCACAGGCCCTCGTCGAGCCGGTAGGACATGGACGGGGTGTTGTCGTCGTGGAGCGGGCACTTGGCCATGCCGGTGTTGCGCTGGTCGTTGAAGTCGACGTCGAAGTGGTGCATCACGGCGTCGAGGGTGGGCTTGCTGGTCTCACCGCCCGAGCGGTCGGAGTCGATGCGGTGGAACCTCACGGGTGGACCACTCCGTACGCCTCCTCGACGGCGAGGATCACGGTGAGGTCCGACTCCGGGTCTTCGATGTAGGCGAAGAACGCCTCGGTCTCGTCGTGCAGTTCGTCGAGCTCGGCCTGGGTCAGGTCGCCGCCCATGAACCCGATCACTTCGGGTCCAGCCCGAGGTAGTCCTCGACCGTGGTGAGCACGAACGCCTGGCGCCAGTTCTTCCCGCGCCGCTTGACGACCACGACCGACTCGACGTTCTCCAGGTCCAGGCCGCGATGCTTGGCGAAGTTCTCGCGCTCGACGATGGCCTGCCCGAGGAAGACACCCGGCTCGAACTTGGCGTTCTTCGCCTCGATCACCAGGTACTTGCCGTCGCCCTCGCGGATGACCATGTCGCCCTCGTCCTCGGCGCCGGCCAGTCGAAGGGACTCCACGTCGAAGCCCTCGCTGCGGAGGCCGTCACGCAGGTCGGACTCCCAGTCCGCGCCCTTGCGCTTGTTGCGCCGGTTCCGCGCCGCGATGCTGTTGCTCAACTTACACACCTCCGATTCGAATGGCCGGGCTGGCGCCCGGCTGAGTCTGCGACAGTATCACACTACGAGCCAAGGGACAACGCCACCTTGACCGGCGACCACTCCTCGGCCGGCTTGGCGGACGCGATGATCTCCCGCTTCTCCGCCTTCTTGAACCGCGTGTACTCCGGCTGGCAGATCATCGTCGCGTAGCGGCCAGCCGTCGGGTCACACGGGCCCATACGCTGCTTGATGCAGGCCACGTTGTAGGCCAGCGAGGTCGGGTCCAGAGCCACGGAGAGCGAGAGCTCGGGCTTCTCGGACAGGCCGCCCTTGACCTGGTCACGCGACGGGGGAGCCCACGGATTCGTCTTGGCTTCCCAGTTCTTGTCGCTCGCGTGGTGAAGGATGATCACCGTCGCGCCCGTGTGCCGGGCGATCTCGGTGCAGCCCTGCATCACGGCCATCTGCTCCGTGTAGTCGCTCTCAGCGCCCTCGAAGTCCATGAGGTTGTCGAACACCAGGACTTCCGGGTACCGGTCCCACAGCTCGACGTACGCCTCCAGCTCCTCGTCGACCGAGCGCCAGGAGATCGGCGAGCCGAAGCTGAAGGTGATGTTCGAGTCGGCCAGCGCGTCGATGTACGCCTGCCGGTACTTGCCGCCCTCCGCCATGCCGGCCTCGACCATCTCGGTCGTGTCCATCGTGGCCATGGACGCGAGACGGGAGCTCGCCGTGAAGGCACTCATGTCCGCGGAGAAGTACAGCGTCGGCAGATTCATCTGGGCCACCCAGAACAGGGCGAAGCCCGACTTCTGCGTGCCAGACCGGCCGGCCACCATGACGACCTCGCCATGCCGGGGCCGAACGCCCATCGCGTAGAGGTCGTCGAACGCCTCTACTCGCGGGAGCTCACGGCCGCTTGCAGCATGGAGCGCCAGGGACCTTCCGGGGGTGAGCACTTGCTGTCCTCCTCTCCACGGACGACGACGCGTCCGATACCTACGGCTTCGATCAGGGTCTGGCAGGCCGGGCACGGCTTGCGGGTGATGTAGAGCGTCGAGTCCTTCAACTCGTCGGGGTGGATGCCCTTGTCGAGCACGTCCCGGATCGCGTTGCGTTCGGCGTGGTCGGCCGCGCAGTTGGCGTAGTCGCTGTCCGGAGCACAGTCCTCACGAGACAGCCGTCCTCGCGGGCAGTTCCCCGCGGTCTTGCAGCCGGGGATGCCGGGCGGCAGGCCGTTGTAGCCCACGCCCAGAAGCCGCTTCCGGCGGTTCAGGATTACGGCGCCCACCTGGGAGCGCGTGCAGTCAGCCATCGTGGCGACCTCGGCCGCAATGCCGAGCGCCCACTCATCTCTCGAAGGTCTCACTCGACCCTCCCTCCTGCGGGCTGGCGCCCGCTCATCCCCTCCCCTCTCTCGCTCGCGACACTTACACAGTCAGATCAGTCGAAGTCGGGGGCGTCGGCGACGGCAGCCTCCGCGGCCTTCTCCCGCTTCTCGGCGTACGCGACGACCGCGTTGCGCACGGCCGAGTCGGTCACCGGACGCCACACCCACGCCGGGTGCGCGCCGGGCTTCTTCGGGGGAACCTGCTCCAGGCGCACGATCGTGGCGCCGCCGACGATGGTCTCCAGGTCACGGGCGAGGATGGTCTGCTCGATCCTCTGGCCCTTGGTCACCTCGGGGGTGCCGGCCTGGAGCGCTCCGCCGTCCTTGAAGACGGTCACGTCCGCGAGGACGGAGTCCTTCGGGCCGTTCGGGGTGGGGCGCTGACGCTCGAACTGGTGGACCTCGACGAGGATGGCCGGCGCGGTGAGGTTGTCCTTCGGCTTGAACCAGCCGCCGCCCTGGACCGGGATGTCGATGAGGTTGAGAGCCACTGTGTTGATCTCCTTCGTTCGTTGCCCACGCGGGCAGTTACGTTGTGATGTGAGGTGTTGGTACTGCGGTGCGCTCCTACTGGAGCGACTTGCCCTTCGCCTTCCAGGCCGCCATGACGGCGGGGTCAGCGAAGAAGGACTGGTTGCCGGCCCACAGCTTCTTCAGGCCGTCGACCGTGGTCTGCTTCTCGATCTCCCCGAGGATGTACGCGTTGGGGTCTTCCTTCTTCTCCTCGGTCACACTTGCACTCCCCGGCCAAGGGCCGGAGGACTGCGCAGCCGAGGCCGCCGCCCACGGGTCGTCGGTGGGCTTGGCCGGTACAGCGGTCTCCTCGACCACCGTGGCACCCAGGGCCGTAGCGATGAGGCCCTTGCCGTGCGCGATCTGCGTCGCGTTCGTGACCACGCTGCTCAGGCTCAGGCCGACCTGCGTGGCCGGGTCCATCCCGAAGAAGTCCAGGATGTCCGCCCTGATCTCCCCGGTCGTCCCGCGGAACACCGCCCAGGTGGCGTCGTGTCCCTTGTCGTACTTGATCGTGACGCTCAGTTCGCTCACTGTGTGCCGTTCTCCTCTCACTCGCTGTCGTCGCCTACCGTATCACCGGTGTGCAACCTTCGCAACTCCGTGCCCCGAGGTCGCCCTCGTTGACGTTGTCCAACTTACACACTCTCGGGATTGAAAGCAACCCGAGGTCATGTGTGCTGCGTCACGAAGGGCTTCATTGCACCCTTCGTCGACCGCGCCTTGCGGATCGTGAGCGCGAGCTGGGCCAGTGCCCACCCGATGTTCAGGTCGACCCAGTACAGCGCGCACGTCCCCGTGCCAGCCGGCAGGTGGACGATGATGCCCCAGTCCTGGTTCACGGGAGGCAGCGGCGAGTAAGCCTCGGCCGCCTGCTCTGCTGTGAACTCGGTCTTCTTCCAGGCGGCGAAACCCCTGCTCTCCGAAGGGTCCACCGGGAACCTGGTGTGGTCGTACAGCTTGCCGCGGGAGTACACCGCGAGCTGCGATGCCATCTTGAGCTTGCCGTACTCGATGCTGCCGGTCTTGGTGTCGGTGATGAAGTTGCCCTTGATCGGCTTGCCGTCCGGGCCGGGCCCGTCGTAGTACGACAACCGGTCGAAGGTCCCACCCACCGACAGCTCGGGCACCGCGACGAACTGCTCGATCGCGACCACCGTGAGCACGGACGTGGCCATCATGTACGCGGCCATGTCGTCCAGGTCGGCACCTGAGATCGCCTTGGGCAGGGGGTCACCGCGGTCCACGTACTCCGACAGGTCGTGCAGGTAGGTGCCCTTGCGCGACTTCTCGTTCGCCCCCGCTGCGTCCTTGGCCTGCTCGGTCAGGGCGTTCAGCTTCTTCTTGTCGGCGCCGTCCTCGGGGTCCAGGAGGCGGGCCTGCTCAAGAAGGTCGGGGCGGTTGGCTGCTCCGATCAGGACCATGCGGCCCTGCCAGTCGATGAGGTTCGACTTGTCCTCGATGCAGTCGATGAACGTGGTGGTGCGGGTGTGGCCCTTCGGCTTGCCGCCGGCCTCCGGCACGATGAGCGGCCGGCCCCAGCCGTCGCGCGGTACCGAGAGGTTCGGGTGCAGAGGCTTGGGCGCCTGCGGGATCTCGATCAGGTTCAGGGTCAAGCGGCCACCACCCGAAGCAGCGGCTCAGCAGCCGCCCTCGGTGCCAGGTAGATGCGTATCGTCTCGTCGTCCACGAACTCCGGGTCTCCTTCGTCTTCGTCCATCAGTTCGAATCCATGCATACGCGCAAGCGTCAGCACTTGCCTCATCACGCTGGGCCTGTGGTCCAGCCTGGCATCGATGTGCCAGTCGTACTCAGGGTCATTCACGACCAGTTTGATCTGGCCGTCAGCCGAGGTGAACTCGCCGACCCACCCTCCGTCATCAGGAGTGGTGCCGTCCCCCTGGCGGTAGTCCATCTACCAGACCTCCTCATGTGCAAGTGTCGCTGACTTGATCCATCCAACACGGCAGTAACTGGAATGTCAACATCCAATTACCGACAAGGTGCACACGGCACCCACAATTTTTTCACATACTGAACAGGAGACTCCGGAGGGGAAGCAAAGGTTGTAACCGCAAAGTACAGAATCTTTGAAGGTTCACATGGTCTTGTACCCTTGGAATGCGAAGAGCCCCCCGCAGTTCGGATGCGGGGGGCTCTCGTCGGTGGTGGATCAGTCACGATCCGCGTTGGGACGCGGTGTCGTCTTGAGCTTTGGCTGGTGGATGAGGTCATCGTCGCCCTCCTGGCGGGGGACGTAGAAGAAGCCGTCCTCAGTCTCCGGGTCGTAGTGGACGACCGCGTCCTCCTCCTTCAACATCTCCTTCCAGTTCTTGAGCCGACCCTCGTCGGTCTCCGTCAGATCCTTGCCGGCGCGGCGTCGAGCCTCCGCCCGGAGCATCGCGAGCGGGTAGGCCCAGCGGTGCTCCTCCTTCACGAACCAGGGGATGAGCTCGTCATCCCGGACGATCCGCCGGTCCAGCCCCCGGCGTCGCCGGAAGTTGCCCCACATCGACGAGACGGTGTCGATGTTGTATTTGCGTTTGTACTCTTCGATCATCCACTGGTAGGTCTTGCCTTCCTCGAACCAGCGGATGACCTCCGACTCGTCCACGATCTTGCGCTTACCCATGTGCCTCCTCGCTCCGGGTGATCTTGCTCTGTAACACTTCCACAGTACCGCAGCACAGTCAACACTGCACAGGTATTGTGGGTAAGAACAGCGCAAGGATCACACCGGGAGGGCAGCATGAAGATTCAGGTTGTCGCGTGCGACGTCGACCAGCAGGTGCCGGCCAAGACGTACACGATCGAGGTCAGCGACGGCCGGAAGATCTCCAAGGATCTGTGTGAGGAGCACGCCGGATACCTGGAAGACCTGCTCGAAGAGCTGGAGGTCAGCGGGGATGAGAGCGAGCCGGAGCCCGAGCCCGAGGCGGCCCCCACGGTGCCGGTCAGGCGAGCCGCCGCCAAGAAGGCCCCGGCCAAGAAGACGGCAGAGAAGACCGCGGTGCCCGCTCGTCGCCGGGCGAAGATCACCAGCTTCGCGGAGATCGAAGCCAGCAAGAACCAGTAGTGACACAGACACAAAGAGAGCCCCCGCCAGCCATCAGGCCAGCGGGGGCTTCTCTCATTCCGAGTCGGTCTGCTCGACGAACCCGAACGCGGTCAGCGCCTGTATGACGAGGGCGACCTGCGGGTAGTCGGTGCCGAAGTAGGTGGCCAGGGACAGAGCCACACCGATGACCGCCGCGACGAGGCCGGCCTTGGACTTGTACTTGGTGGGCAGGGCCCCGGCGATGCGCGCCAGGCCCTTGCTCGACACCTTCGCGTGGCGACTCACTTGACGCCCGCCTCCTTCTGGAGCTCCTTGAAGCCGGACGGGCCGATCTTCGGGTCGTAGGAGACGCCGGCCGTACGGAACTGCGGGTTCTTGTTGTGGAACCGGGCGACCGCCTTCTGGGTCTCGGGACCGTAGAAGGTGCTGTACGCGCCAGGGATCGGGCCGTAGCCGGCCTTCACCAGGAAGTGCTGGAGATCCTTCACCTGGGCGTGCGTGGCGCCCGGCTTCACCGCAGCGTTCAGCGCGACGAGCTTCGAGGCCGCGGGCTTGGCCGGGGTCTTCACCGGGGCCGGGGCCGCCTTCGGCGCCTGGTCGGCGTACTTGGGGTCGGCCGACTTGATGCCCTCGCTGAACTCGGGGTAGCCGTAGCCGTACACGCTCGCGCGGGTGCGCTTCTTCGCGTAGACCCCGTCGCCCTCCGCGCTCCCGGACGTGTTGGTGTTGCCCTCGTACGTGTAGATGTAGCTGGCGTCGTAGTCGTAGACGATGCCGGTGTGCGTGCCGCCGCCCGCGCCCAGGAAGAACTGCGCGCCGATCGCGGGGTACTCCGAGAAGCGGCCCTTCTTGCGGTACCAGGCGACAGCCGTCTCGCAGCCCGCGGTCTTCGGGTACAGGCTGGCGATGCCGGCCTTGTCCGCGCACCAGGCGACGTACACCGCGCACCACGGGTAGTCGAGGCCGTCCGTGCCGTAGCCGGGGATCTTGCCGTACCAGATGTTGTACTTCGAGCCGTTGACCCAGTGGCCGTCGGCGTACTTCTCGTGGGTGCCGACCTCGGCCTTGGCGATCGAGAGGATCTTGGTGGGGTTGCTCACTGCTGTGTCTCCTTCGAGGTCAGGCCGCGGTCGCGGCCACGTGTTCGTCGAGTCGTTCGGCCACGGCGAGGCGCTCGCGGCGTTCGTGGGCGATGTCCTCGCGCAGGGCCAGGAGGTCGCGGCTGTGCCGCTCCTGGCCGTCGATGACCCGGTCGAGCCGGTGCATCACGGAGTCGAGGTCGTCCCGGAGGTTGGTGCTGTGCGTGTTCGCGACGTGGTCGCGCGCCACTTGCACGTTCTCGCGCACTTCGGTCATGGCGTTCGCCTGGCGCCGCATCATCTCGATGAGGACACCGACGACAGCGACACACACGGTGCCGCCCGTCGTCACCAGCGCCACTTGCACACTCGGTTCCATCACGAGGCCAGCGCCTCCAGGCGAGCCAGGCGCGCTTCGAGGTCTTCGATCTGCTTGGCCTGGCGCTGCACGACCGGGACCAGGGCGACCCCGAGCAGGTCGTACCGCAGGCCGTCGACCTGGCCGTCGAGGTAGTTGACCAGCCAGCCGAAGCCGGCCGCCTCGGTCTCCTCCGCGATCAGGCCGACCTCATCCTTGCGTCCCTCGCGGACGGTGCCGTCCTCCCGCTCCACGTCCTTGCGGTCGTAGATGACCGGGCGCAGCTTCAGTACGTCATCCGGGTCGATCGCGAAGTCCCGTACGTTTTCCTTGAAACGTACCGATGACGTATTGCGGGCGAAGGTGCCGTCACCCTCGACCCACACCGCGTAGTAAGTGCCCGACCCGGACACCGAGTTGGCGTGCGGCTTCTTCGAACCGTTCGCCCAGGAGATCGTGTCGCCCGACTCCAGGTAGCTGGAGTGGGAGTGCGAGGCCGGGGTGAAGGTCGTCGGCTTCGAGGTGATCGAGGACCAGGTGTGCGAGTGGGTGGCCGGGGTGAAGGTGCTCGGCTTGTCGCTGATGTCGGCCCACAGGTGCGAGTGAGCGGACGGAGCGAACGTCGTGGGCTTGCCGGTGACGTCGGTCCACGGGTGCGTGTGCGCCGCGGGGACGAACGTGGCCGGCTTGTTGACGACGGCCAGCCAGTCGATCGCCTGGGTGAGGTTCGTCCAGGCCGTGCCGCTCCAGAACTCCCAGGTGGTCGTCGACTGGTTGTAGCCGAGGCGTCCCATGCGCGGGGAGTCGGGCCGGGTGTCCGTGGTCCAGGCGCCGACCGAGGCGCCGAGGAACTTGCGCTCGCCCTGCACCGAGGCCGCGGAGATCGAGGTGACGTTCGCGCCGACCGTGACCTTGGCGAGCGAGAACTCCCAGACACCTGTGTCCGTCTGGGTCAGCGCCGGGGGAGTGGACGAGCCGGCCGTGCCGGTCTTCACCGCGAGGGTGATCGAGTTGGCGGTCGGGTCGAGCTTGAGGACCACGCGGTCCACGCGGGAGGACGTGCCCGCGGCTGCGATGGTCAGCACCTCGGTCGCCGTCGAGTACACGGCATGGCCGCGCACGATCGCGAAGCCACCGCTGACCTTCACGGTCATGCCGGTGCCGTCTGCGTAGGTGGAGAAGCCGCCGCCTCCCACGGTGTCGGCGACGCCCGTGGTCTGGAACTCCCGGAACAGGCGGGAGTAGTCGGTCTCGGTGACAGCCTGGCTGTCGAAGGGGTAAGACGTGATCGCCACTTGGCGGGCCTCCTTGGGTTACAGGACGAATGCGCCAGAGCAGCGGATCGTCTCGCCTACGTTCAGGCTGTACGTGTTCGTGGTCCGGATGGTGACTGCGCCGCCGGCCTCGACGTCGCACTCGCCGTCCGCGTAGCCGGTCGAGTAGATCGCCGTGACCGTGCGGGCCGGGCGGTACCCGGCAGGCAGAGTGGCGATGACGACGTCGGCGAGGTTGTACGGGGCGGTCGAGCCCGCGTCGAACTTGGTGGTGATGGCCAGGTCGAAGGCGAACGAGCAGACCCCGTTGATCTTCCTGGCCTGGAAGTTGTTGACCGTGACGCCGGAGCCTGCGGTCAGGCCGCTCGTGACGACCGTTGGGGTGGCGTCCGGGGCGACCGGGGGCGGGTAGAGCGACGCTCCCACTTGCACACTCCTTACGCGAGGGCGACCCAGAAGCGGATCGGGTCGCGGACGAGGTTGGCGATGGTGATGGTCGACGGCGCCGAGGTGGCCGACGTGGTGTAGCTCGCGTGCCGCCATACGGTCACGCCGTTGCCCATCACGGACTGGCAGGTCGAGGCGCTCTCGTAGCGGGCCAGGGCCGGGCCGTCCACCGGGGAGGCGGTGTAGTTGAAGCGCCAGAGGACGTAGTACACGCCGGGCGCCAGGGTGACCGACGACGTCAGGGGCGAGCTCGACCAGCCACCACCAGCGAGGGACTGGGTGGCCGGCTTGTACGTCGTGGTGGACATGTCGCCGGTCGCGGCCTTCAGCGTCCCGGCCGTGTCGTAGATGCCGGCCCAGGAGCCGGTCAGCAGGCCGCCCGAGTAGCCCATCATGTGCCACACGATCTTCGAGATCGTCATGGACCGGTTGATGTAGATGCCCGTGAGGCGGCCCGAGCCTACGCCCGAGTAGTCGGAGCCCGAGTTGCAGTAGTCCGGGTCGCCCGCCCACGCCTTCACGCCCAGGGCCTCGGGCGTGAACCCGGAGGGGACCGAGGGATCGGGGAGCTGAGCGATCGGAACCTTCGTGCCGGAGTCGAGCGAGGCAACACCCGAGGCGGCGCCGACCGAGGAGGACGGGACAGCCGAGACGTCGGACGCCGTCAGCGCAGCCGCGCCGGTCTTGCCGTTCACCGAGGTGACCGGAGGGTTCTGGACGACGACGACCGTCTGGTCCTTCTGCCGGACCTTGAGCACGCCGCCCTCGACGTACATCACCACGCCCTGCGGCGCAGAGCTGGGGACGGTCGTGGCCTCGGCGATGGCGAGCACGCTGCCCGAGCCTCCGCCGAACGTGCCGGACGCGCCGACGCGCAGGTTGGGGAAGGTGCTCGTCGAGCCGGCCGTCAGGCTGCCCCCGAGCGTGAGGCTGCCGGTCGAGGTGCCGTCCGCGTTGGACGGCAGGGCGTTGACGTCCGAGGCGGCCAGGACGACCGCGCCGGTCTTGGTGTTGACCGAGGAGACAGCGCCCGCGCCTCCGGCCCCGACCTGAAAGACGGTGCCGTCTGCCTGCTTGATGTAGGGCAGGCCGGCCTTCGAGTACAGGAAGACACCGCTCGTCGTGGTGGCCGGATCGGCGGTGATGTCGCGCAGGCCGAGCGCGCCGGCCGAGGTGACCTGGGCGCTGCCGTGGTGCGTCGTCGTGCCGAAGGTGATCGTGCCGTCCGAACGCCGGGCGTGGATGACGGTCTTGTTGAACGTGCCGTCGTCGTTGCGGGCGGACAGGCGGAAGTCCGAGCCGGCACCCGTGCCGTCCTCGGCGACGTCGTCGACCTGCGCCTCCCAGCGGGAGACAGCGCTGCTCATCCAGCGGAAGACGCGGTAGTTGCCCGGCGCCTTGTCGACGCTCAGGTACGTCGCCGCCACGGTGGCGTTCGCGTTCGAGGGCAGGGCGTTGACGTCGGCCGCGGTCAGCGTGATGCTCGCCGCGCTCTTGCCGTTGACGGACTGGACGAGGCCGGCCGCACCAGCCGGACCGGTAGCACCGGCTGCGCCGGTCGCTCCGGTGAAGCCGGAGATGGCAGGCTCCGGGATTACGGAGAAGCCCATCAGGCTGTCACCTCCACTCCGCTGATGAAGTACGAGCAGGTGGTGGAGCTGCCCTGGATCTTGACCGTGTCGCCCGCATCCATCACCTGGGAGATGTCCAGGGTGAAGATGCCGTTCGCGGGGAGCGAGGTGTTCGGGATGATCGACAGGCCGGCGAGCTGGAGCAGGATCGTCGCCGCGCTCGTGCCGGAGTTCGTCACCACGATGTTCGTGACGATCGTCGTCGTGGCCGTCGGCACGGTGTAGATGCTGGTAAGGGTCGTCGAGGTGTTACCTCTGGACAGACGCTTCGGCGTGTTCGCCATCGGTTACCACACCCCCATGATGTGCATGATCTGATCGCTTGCGGACGAGCCGCCGCCCGTCGAGCTGGTCTCCAGCGCGGACAGTCGGGTCTCGGTGTTGGTCACGCGCTTGTTCAGCGCGGCGCTGGCGTCGAAGCCGGTCGGGTCGCCCAGGAGGGCGCCGAGCTTGAAGCCGTCCCGGTCGGCCTTGATGACGTAGCCGGTGACGGTGGACTTGAGCTCCTGGTCGTCGACGATGACGACGAGCTGGTCACCCAGCCCCCACTCCTTGCCGAAGCGGGCGGTGCTGTCCTCCATCGGTACGACCTGGACGTTGACCGCGGTGAAGCCGGAGTCGGCCAGGGCCTCGTCGCCGGCCTGCTGGAGCTCGGCCCAGTCGGAGGTGTTGCGCTGGTCGATGAACGACTCGATGCGCCGGCCCCACTCGACCTCGGCGGCGACGGACTCGTCGGTGTCCGCTTCGAGGAACTGCCGGTCGGTGAGGTCGCCCTGGCCCGCGACGATGGCGCGTGTGAGGCCGGGCGGGGAGATGCCGACCTTCTGTCCGGACAGTGTCCCGTTGCGGACGTCGAGCCGGACGAAGGCGGTGCGGTCGGTGAGCGCGTACGTCTCGAAGACCAGGTTGCTGCCGCGCTGCACGACCCGGAAGCCGAGGCTGCCCAGGAGGGCGATCTCGGTCAGCAGGTTGCCGAGCACGGGGAACCGGGCGGACTGGCTGATGATCGGCCCGCGCGCTCCGTCGGCGCCCATGATGAGCCCCGTCTTGCGCCGGGCGGCCGGTGCTGCCGGACCGATGTTCGCGTTGACGTACGCGTGCATGACGGTCTCCACCACACCGGAGCGGTCGTCATGCGCCTGTGTCTGACTGGTGGCGTCAGCGTTTGACGGCTGGGGGTAGGCCAGTGCGTCAGCCAGGATGACGGTGTCAGACACGCCCTCGAAGGACACCGTGCCCGCAGGGTCGGTAGGCGTCGAGGAGAACTCCGACGTGACCATCGGCCCGGACAACAGGACGTCATCCGGGCCGGTCACGATGAGGCCCGAGCCGGGCGTCCGGAGCGTGTCACACAGTGGGTGCTCGGACGCCAGGCTCAGCTTCCAGGAGCCGAGGTTGTTGAAGTTGTCGGTGAGTTCGAGGACCAGTTCCTCGGGGCGGATGATGCCCCGACGGGTCAGGCCCTTGTCACGCACCTCGACGGTGATGTCTTGCAGGCGCACTCAGATCACCATCCACTTCCGGGGATACCAGGAGCAGGTGATCTGCGAAGCACTGGTGGTGTTGGACAGAGACGCACCCGCGGTGGAGTCGCCGGGCTCCACGGTCCAGAAGCGTGGGGCGGTGTCCAACAGGTCGTACCGGTTGGCGCCGGTCCCGTCAGTCACCGTCCCCTTGCGGGTGTCGATGACCAGCTTCTGGGCGGAGGTCAGGGTGCCGTTCCACTTGATCACCTCACCCGTGGGCGAGGTCGCGATGAAGTGGTCGCCGGGGCCGCGGACCTCCCACACCGGATACGCCGGAGCGTCGCCCGTGTTGGTCAGGTCGATCGAGCCGATCGCCTGCGACGGGGCGACCGTCATGGTCACCAGCGCCGACAGGAACGGGGCCGCGGTGCCGGCGCCGGAGATCGTCCGCACCTGCTGCTGAGAGCTGGTGAAGTACGGGTCGCCGGCCCGCAGGGTGAGGACCGTCTGGAACTCGTTCTTGCCGATCGTGTCGCCGCCGTAGGTGTACTCGCCACCCCCGACGCGCCACACGTCCGTGGCCCACTGCGTACCGTCCTCGTCCTGGAGGACCAGGGAGCACCCCCCGGCCAGCACGAGTGCCAGCCGGGAGAGCTTCGCCTGGAGGTCGCCGCGGTCGAGCGCCAGGATCTCGATGGGTATGTCGATGTCCCTGGTCTGGACTCTGGTCCCTCGGAAGACGGCGCCGTCCCCGGCGCCTTCCAACCACTGCACTGACACGGGCGGCAGGCCCAGGCCAGTCACACCGGACTTGGCCTGGAACCCGATCCCGAGCTCGTCGATCTCGTTGAGGTCGACCGTATCCGCGCCGCTCACGAGCAGGAGCTTTGGCACACTTTCACCATCCCATCCGGGCTCGGTTGGCGGCGGCGAACAGGTCTTCCTCGGTGCCGAGGGAAGAGCCGGGTGCCGCGTAGTAGTTGAGAACCTTCGAACTGCCTCCGGTCGAGGAGCCGGACCCCAGGGCGCTGCCCACCGCGGAAGCGATGTTGCGTGCCGTGGAGTTGGTGGTCTGGCCGATCATGAGGCTGTCCTCCACCGCCGCAGCGATGCCGGCCTGCTCGGACAGCAGACCCTTGCGGAAGCCCTGGCCGACGTAGGCGCCGATCTTGGCCAGCACCCTCGACGGGCTGTGGATGCCGAGCGCCTTCTTGATGGCCTTCACCATCGAGTCCGCGATCTTCAGCATCTGGGATTCGATCTTGTCGGCCTGCGACTCCAGACCCTTGACCAATCCCTCAGCCATGTGGATGCCGTTGTCGTACATCACCTGGGCCGCGGTGTTGCCGACCTTGGTGGCCGCCGCGTCGAGCTGCTTCTCCAGGTCGTTGACCGAGTTGACGCCCGCCTGGCCCGCGTTGAGGATCGCCTCGGCCGCAGCCATGCCGGCCTCGGGTCCCGCCTGCGCGAGCTGGTCGAACGTCGTCGCGTTCAGCCCGAGCTTCTTCAGCTTGGCCAGGACGTCAGCGAAGTGCTTCGTCTGGGCGACAGCCTGCTTGAGCTGCTCGATGATCCCGGTGAAGCCGCCCTCCATGTTGGTGACGTTGGCGTCATCAACGATCTTCTGGGCGACCTGCGCGGCGTAGTCGGCCTTGGCCTGCTTCAGATCCGCGAGGGACTTCTTGGCGTCGTCGAGCTTCGCCTTGATCTTGTCGTACGAGGCGAGCAGCTTGTTCAACTGCGCCTGGTCGGACTTGACCTTGGCGGTCACGCTCTTGCTCAGCTTCGCCTTGCCGATCAGGTCCGTCAGTCCGGTCAGGGACTTCTTGACGTTGTCGTACTGCGACTCAAGGCCCTTGATCAGACCCTTGATGATCACGACACCGGCGTTGTAGAGAAGGACCTTGTCCTTGGGGAGCGGGCCCTTCCAGTCCGTCAGCTTGTCGGTGAGGCTGCCGAGCTTGGACTTCACCGCACTGAACATCGAGCTGATGCCGGAGATGAAGCCCTTGATCAGCTCCTTACCGGCGGACAGCAGAGTCGAACCGAGCGAGCCCAGTGCGGACTTCGCCTTGCCGGGCAGCTCCTTGATCTTGGTGACGGCCTTGCCGATCCACTCGGAGATCGTGGAGACCAGCGAGCTCAGCTTGGCCGAGGCCGTCGTCTTGATCGAGTTCCAGCCGTCCACGAAGAACTTCTTCATGGCCGACAGGCCGTCGAGGACGAGCTGCTTGGCACCCGAGAAGAACAGGCGGAAGTAGCCGGTGACGGCCGACCATCCGTCCGAGAAGAACTTCCCGATCGCCTTCATGCCGTCCAGGGCCAGGCCCTTGGCGCCGGTCATGAAGAGGCTGAAGTACCCACGGATCGCCGCGAAGGCTCCCGTGAACAGCTCGGTGACAGCCTTCCACCCAGCCTCGAACAGTGCGCCCAGGCCCTTCATGGCCTTGCCCGCAGCGCCGAGAATGCCGACGTTGAAGAAGAACTCCAGCGCGCCGAGGATCACGTCCCAGACGCCGTGCAGCATGTCGACGATGCCGTTCCAGATCTGCATCGCGTCGTCGCCGAGCTTGCTCCAGTTGCCCGAGAACAGGTCGACGAAGAGCTGGAACCATCCGGAGACGTACTCCCACAGGCCGACGAAGTACTCCTTGAGTCCTTCGAGGACCAGGCCCACGCCGTTGATGGCGGCGACCAGGGCGCCGGCCAGCAGCTCGACGATGAACTGGATGACCGGTACGAGGATCGGCATCAGGAAGTTCACGACCGCGAGCAGCGCTTCGAGGAACGGCTGGAGCGCCTCGACCACACGCTGGACCGCGTCAGCCAGGGGCGGCAGAACCGACTGGATGACCTCGGACAGCATGGGCAGAAGCGGGGTGATGACGGCCGAGATGATCTGAAGCGCGACCGCGATGAGCGGCTGGAGCGCCGACATGACCTGGCCGAGCGCGTCGGCGAGGACCGGCAGGATCGGAGCCAGAGCGTCCATGAACGCCTTGGCCAGCGGCATGGCCGCCTGGAGAAGCTGCTGGAAGATCGCCGCGATCGGGGGCAGGAGCTGCCCGAGAAACTGGAACGCAGCGCCCAGCATCTGACCGACGACCGGGACCATCTGCTGGATGACCGGCGCGAGCGCGTTGAACGCCTGCGTCAGTGCACCACCCAGGAGCTGGATGATCGGGGCGAGCTGCGGGACGAGCTGCGAGAACGCACCCGCGAGCGGGATGATCGCCGCGGAGATGAGCTGCGCGAACACGGGCAGCGCCGTACCGACGATCGAGAGGATCGCGCCGAGCGCCTGGCCCAGCGGAGCCATCGCGGGAGCGAGAGCCGTCACCGCGCCGTCGAGGCCGGTGAACAGGTTCTTGATGCCGTCAGTCACGGCCGGCTGGGCGAGCGCCTTGGCGACAGCGCCGAGCGCCGTACCGATGATCTCGCCAGCCTGCGGCAGGACCGTGGTCATCAGGCCGCCGAGCTCGGTGAAGAGCTGCTTGACGGCAGGACCCGAGCGGCCGGCGATGTTGTTCATCGCGACGTGCGCCGCGTTGAACACGTCCACCAGGCCGGACTGGAAGCCGGGGGAGTCGACCGTCTTGTGGATGGCTGCGAGCGCATCGTTCAGCGAGCCCAGCGACGTACCGCCCGCCTCGGTCGCCGCCTGGGCGACGCCGGACAGAATGCCGTACGTGTTGTAGAGGACGCCGCCGAGATCCTTCAGGGCCTGGATGCCCTCGTCGATCTCGGCCTTGATGCCGTTCTCGCCCTTCTTCTTCAAGAAGTCGGCGAACTGCTTCGAGATGTTGACGAACCACTGCGAGAGCTGCGGCAGGTAGGAGGTGCCGACCTTGCCGAGGGTGGCGATGATGTCGGCGAACGCCTGCGTCCCGCCGGTCGCGATGGTGATCGAGCTCGACAGGTCGTCGAACATCTGGCCCATCGCGGGGGACAGGGACGTCCCGAGGTTCTTGGCGAACGAGCCGAAGAATCCGCCGAGTTCGGTGGCCGTGTCGGCAACACCCTTGCGGAAGGCCGGCAGGAGGCTGTCGACCATGCTGCGGATCGGTGCCTCGGCCTTGGCCCAGAAGTTCGTGCTGATCGTGTTCTGGAGATCCGAGAGGGTCTGCTTGACCTCGGGGATGACCTTGTTGAAGTCCTTGAACGCGGCGATCGTGACGCCGAGTCCGACCGCGAAGCCGCCCATCAGGCCGGGCAGCAGGGCGACCGTCGGTCCGATCTGAGCGAGCGAGGCCGACAGGGCGAAGAGGTTGCTCGCGCCTGCGAGGGCCACGCCTGCGAGGCCGGCGATGGCCGTGGCCATCGTGCCGATGATCGGGACGGAGCGGTCGAGGTTGGAGAGGAACTCGCCGAACTCGCTGAACATCTTGTTCAGCACGCGGGCGCCGGACAGTGCGGCCAGCGCGGTAGCGACCTTGGCGACCGCGGCGTTGTTCAGCTCGGGGACGATCGAGACCTTGCGGGGCCGGGTCAGGACACCCAGGCGGGCCGAGGTGGTGGCGTTGCTGACGGCCGACAGGTCCGGCTGGATCGTGATCTTTTGCGGGGAGTTGTTGTCCCGCCACTTCTTGAGCTGGTGCGTCATCTCGCGCAGGGACTCTTCGCTGATCTTCAGCTTGATGTCCCCGGCGTCGAGCTCCGACTGGAGCTGCACCTTGTCGCCGGTCTTGGCCTTGTCGCTGTACTTCCGGATCGCCTTGGCCAGCTCGCCGGACATGGTGCTCGTGTCGATCCGGGTGTAGATCTTGACCTTGCGCGCATCCGACTGCCGGTTGCGCTGGCTGATCTTCGAGACCTCGGTGAGCAACTGGCGCTCGAAGCCGGTCATGTTGGGCACGACCTGGACCTCGACCTTGAGCCGCTTCTCCTCCCTGTCCAGCTCCTTGCTCGCCTGTCTGCGGAAGTCACTGGTGTCGGGGAGGACGCGGACGCTGACGCGTCCGATGACCTGGCCCTGGGGCATCGCTTACCTCCGCTTGGCGTTGAACTTGTTGTAGAGATCCGCCACGGAGACGCGACGGCCCTTCTTGCCCTCGGTGCCGGCGTCCTTCTTGGCCGGCTTGGGGCGGGGCCACAGCGGGATCTTGGGCGCCTTGCCCTTGCCCCACTGGCCGGTGGCCCTGGTGTTCTGGTTGATCGCGTCGAAGATGTCCGCGGCCATGTGGCGGTCGACGCCCCAGCCGTGGTGCTCACGTCCGCCCGACGCGAGGGCGATCGTGAGGGACGTGTCGGGTAGCCCCTGGACGAGAGCGAGGACGAGTGCCGGCGCGGGCCCCCGACCTGCGATCACCTCAGTGAGGTCGACTCCGTAGTGGAGCAGCAGGTCGGGGTAGATGCCCTCGCCGTACTTGTCGATCAGCTCTCCGAGGCCGAGGCTTCCCCCACCTGCGTGCCCTCGCTGTACGAGGCGAAGATCTGGGCCAGGACCGCGAGGTCGGAGCCGACCGCGTCGAGCAGCTTCTCGCCCGCGGTGTCGTTCTCGGCGACCAGGCGGATCGCGTCCGCGAGCACCTGCTCCTGGTCGGCGTCGTCGCCGTCCAGCTTCTCCTGGATCTTCAGCAGCTCGGCGCGCTTCTCCTTCGGGAGGCGCAGGGGGTTGAGCAGTCGGGCGACGAAGCCGTCGCCGAGCTCGATGTCGGTGGAACCGTACTTCGCTTCAGCGGCGGCACGGATGTTGTCGAGAGAGAAAACGGCCATGGGGTTGCGGACCTCCAGAGGTAGGGGGGGGAACAGAGCGCGGACCGTCGAGCGAAGAGCCCCGAAGGGCCCCCGCTGTGCAAGGAGGTCCGCACCACTTGCACAGCGGGGAAGATCAGGTGAGGTCTGATCAGGCCGTTCCGGTGACCCAGGACGTTCCGTCCCAGTGCGCCTTGCTGGCGTCGCCGAGGGTGACGTACTGGCCGACGGTCCAGGCCGAGGAAGGCGTCGCGATGACCGAGGCCAGCGCGGCGATGTTGGCCGGGACGACCGAGCCGTCCGGGCTGAAGGAGCCAGGCGTACCAGCGGAAGCGCCGGTTGCGACACTTGCACCAAGCGGGGTGATCGCGTAGGTGTAGGTGTTCGAGCCCAGGGCGATCGGCTTCACACCGATCGGCAGGCCGGCGAGGGACTCCGTGTCTCCGATGGAGATGTCGTCCGCGCGGTAGATCTCGGCCTTCGGGGCGTAGATCGCGAAGTAGTTCTCGCCGTCCACGAACACCGCGAGGAACGCGGCGACGGTCGGGGTCGGCTCGGTCGGCACGCCCACGGTGCCGTTCGCCAGGACCGGAGCGTTCGCGCCGTAGTACAGCTTGAGGCCGGCGATGTCGAACTGCTGGAGGGTCAGGGCGATGGTCTCGGTGCGGGCCGAGTACTTGGTGCGCAGGCTCTTGTTCTGGAGCGTGCCGATGGTGGTGGCCTCGCCGCCCTCCGAGGAGATCGAGAGGATGTCCTCCAGGGAGGTGTGACCCACGGTCGCCCACGGAGAGGTCGGGACGAGCAGGTCTTCGGGGAGGTCGGTTCCGACGGGGGCGGTCAGGTAGTTGCCACTACCGATGACGAGGGTGGCGTTGTCGTTCAGTGCCACTGAGGGGACTCCTTACGGGATGGGATACGGGCGGTTGCGCGGCTTGCGGATCTCGATGTCGTAGGTCGACTCGTAGCGCCAGACACCAGTGGGGAGATCCGCGTACTGGACGGGGCCGGTGCTCGTCGCCCAGTCGGTGACCCGACGAGGAGCGGAGGCGAGGTCGACCCGAGTGATGTGGCCGCGCGAGGGCACGACCTTCTGCGAGAGCCAGGCGTTGCGGATGACCACACGCACGGCCTCGGAGAGGATCGCGGCGTCTTCGTCACCGTCAGGGTCCTGACAGAAGACGTGCACCGCGACGCGAGCTGCGTCGAGGAATCGGGTGTCGCCGGACCAGTTCCCGAAGGAGGGGTCGCGGCGCACCAGGACGAGGGGGAACGTCTGGTTCTTGGCGATCAGGGACTTCACCGTGATCCCCGGAAGACCCTCGCGCAGGATCGCGAGCATCAGGTCTTCGACGGGGGAGAGCTCGGCAAGTGCCTTGATCTCCGGGGGTACTCCGGCCATCAGCCTCTACCACCCCCGCGCTTCTTCTTCTTGCGCCGGATGATCCGGACCTTCTGGCGCTTGACCTTGACCGCGGGGCCCGACTTCTTCGGCAGGTGCGAGGCTTGCTCCAGGATGTGGAGGCCCTGCATCGCGCCGACCGTGTACTCGGTGACGTAGTGGCCCTGCTCGTCGACGACCTCGACGTCGTAGGCCGAGCGGCCGAACTCGATCGAGGCGGCCGAGTTGGCGCCGGACTTGGCGTTCGTACCGTTGGCGTCGGCAAGGACGACGTACGCATCGACGTCGCCCTTGACGATGTCGATCTGGGCGATGCCCTCGGCGCGGTGCTGGAGCAGGAGCTCCTCCGCGCGGATGCCGATCTCGAACGCTCGCGCGTCGACCTCGGCCTGGACGCCGTCGATGTCGGCGATGATGTCGCCCATCGTCTTGCCGTTCAGGCCCTTGTAGACGTAGGCCATCAGCTCGGCCTCTCGCGGATGTCGATCGCCCAGTGCCGCGTCTTGCGCTCGCCGTGGTGGTAGGCCGGCGGGGTCACGATGTCCCAGACCTTGCCGAGCAGTTCGACCCGCGACCACAGCTCCACGCCTTCGAGGTCGTGGGCCACGATCATGCGGGTGATGTTGATCTGCTGCTGACCGGGGATCTCGGCACGGGCCGAACGCTGGGGAATCAGCGCGCACTTGACGCGGTACGGGCCGTCGTCGTCGGCGACCAGGATCTGATTGCCGCGGTTGTCGGTGTGGTACCGGCTCTTGTAGATCACGGCATCGACGCCGCGTCTGCGCTGCATCGAGCTCACCAGACGTCGTCCTCACTGGCGTACAGCGGGAAGTCCTTGCCGGACTCCGAGGGCACGAAGCCGAGCGGGAGGTCGTTGCCGCGGTGGTGGCGCCGGGGACGGTTGCGGTAGCGCCGGATGTTCGAGTCCCACGCGCTCACGCCCACCGAGACCAGGCCGGCCTTCCGGCCGCCGATCTCTGCGAGGAGCTTCTGCTCCTCGTCGGTGAAGTAGACGGTGCCCGCGTTCTCGCCCTGGGTGTCGTTCCAGCCCAGGGTCTCGTCGCCCGCTCGGGACTGCGTGTAGCCCGAGGGGTTGGTCATGTACCGCTTGCACGCCTTCAGGACCAGAGTCCGTACCAGGCGAGGGGCGGCGCCGTCCGGCCAGTCGCGGCCAGCGTGGAACGTGGCCAGGTCGGAAGCGTCCTCCAGGGCCGAGGTCGCGATACGCTCCTCGTCAGTGTCGAGCGTCCAGTCGAGACGGGCCTTCAGCTCATCGAGTGTGGCGAAGTCCGCCAAGGTGGTTCTCCTTCACTCACGGGGAGGGGCGGGGCGTGCGTCACTTGCACACCCCGCCCCACTCAGCCGATGGATCAGACGGTCGGGCCGTCAGCGGTACCGGCGACACCAGTGATCGCGGCCAGCTCCTGCTGCGCGGCGTCCGGGCCGTCCGGGTCGGGCAGGACGTCCGCGGTCGCGTCGAGGTCGAGCTTGATCGCGCGGACGAAGTGCTCGTACTGCGAGACGAACGCCTGGTTGGTGCCGGAGTCGACACCCAGGAGCTCGTCCTTGACGGAGCGGAAGCCCTTGTAGGTGTTGACCACCGAGCGGTCGGTCAGGTAGTTCGCGTCGTAGTCCTGAATCCAGCGCAGGGCCACACCGTTGTGAGCGGCAGAGCCACCGGTCACCGAGGACGGGACGGACGGGGCGCCGGTCGCGAAGATGAACGCCGAGCGGTGCATCGCGAACGCAGCGTCCGCGGGGACCTCCTGCGAGACGATGATGTCGAAGCCGAAGCGCCGGCCGATGGAAGCCTCACGCAGAGCGGAGACCGCCTCCTGCTCGCCGACGTTACCGGCGAGGTTCAGCTTGTCGTCCGTCAGGAGCGCGAGCTCCCAGCCGGAACCGACGACCAGGACGCGACCCTCCAGCGGGACGCGGAACTTGTTCAGCACGTCACGGGCACGGATCAGCGTGGCCCGCAGGTCACGGCCGGACTTGGCGCCACCCAGGACGACGGCGTAGTCCTCGTCGAGCAGGGCGTCGACAGCCTGGCGCTCCAGGCCGCGACCGATCGCCTCGGTCTGCTTGGCCATGAGCTTGGCCCAGCCCGCGAGGTCGAAGTCCCGCTGCTCGTCGGTGAGCTTGACGGCGGAGTAGATGTCGCCGCCGAAGGTGACGGAGACCGTCTTCTCGGAGTACTCGTCGAAGGTGATCGGGGCGGACCGCGCGTTGCGGAAGCCGTACGACCGGAAGGGCAGGACGCCCTCGACGCGCACGTTGATGGTGTCGTTCTTGGCACCCTTGTACTGGTCGATGCCCTCGCGCTGGAAGAGCGCGGGCACGACGAGGGACTGCTCCAGAGCGACCGCCGCGGTCGCGGCGATCTTCTCCGGCTTGACGACGATGTGTTCAGCCACGGGTTACTTGCTCCGTTCGGTAGGGGAGGACGGCGTGCGCAACTTGCACACTTGCCAGGGGGTGGTCAGTAGCGACGGCTACGGCGCGCTTCCTGTGCGGCCTTGACCGGGTCGAAGTCGTCCCCGTCCGTCTCAGGGGTCAGGCCCCCGGACAGGGACTGCGGCTGCTCGGGCGCGACGAGCTTCTGGAGCTCCTTCGCGTCGGCCTCCAGCGCGGCCTCGTCGTCGCCGGTCAGGCGCTTGGCGAGGGCGGGCGGAAGCTCGTACTTGGCGGCCACGTTGTTGAGCAGGATGGACCGCTCCAGCGCTGCGATCTGGCCCTTGAGATCGGCGGTCGCCGCCTCGAACTCCTCGACGGTCTTGGCCGAGCTGAGCTTGGCCTCCGTCTCACGGAGCTTCGTGCGGTAGTTCGCCGCCTCGGCGTTGGCGTCGGTCAGCTTCTTGCGAAGCACCTCGGCCGGCACGCCCTCCTCGGTGGGCTTCTCCTCCGTCGAACCGGTCTCGTCGCCCTTGGGGGTCTCGCCCTCCGGGGGCGTCTCGACGGTCTCCTCGACGGTGGTCTCTTCGGTGCTGGGGGTTTCCTGCTCGGGCACTGTCACGCCTCCTGGACGCTCGTTGTGGATCGCCGAGCCTCCTGGGCTGCGGCCTGCTGTTCTTGCCGGATGAACCGGCGCCAGGCGGACACAGCCGCCTTGCCGGACAGGCCGCGTGTGACCTTGGGCCACAGCTCCTCGTACCGGCGATTCAGCTCGTAGGTGGACGAGCCGTTGTACTGCTCCTGCGAGAACACGGGCTCCGCGTAGCAGTGGCAGTTGTCGTGGTACTTGTCCCCGTCGGCGAACTCAGCGGACTTCACCGAGCGGTAGACGGGCCCACGAGAGATGAGCATCGCGCACCACCCGCAAGGGGTTCCGGTACGCGAAAGTCGTATGTAGCCGAGGACTCGACGGTCCCGCGACATGTGGTTCCAGATCGCTGAGCGACCACCGTTCAGGGCCACGCGCTCTGCGGCTGCGGCCTGGCGGGCGCCGGCCTGCTGGTGCGCTTCCTCCCGCTCCTGGTCGACATCGTCAGCGCTCCTGGCGCCGTCGATCGCGTCGACCTTCTTCTGGAGGTTGTTGCTCCCCAGCGCTTCGAGGACCAGGCGCAGCTCCTGCTCCGCCTCGCGCTCGATCCGCTCCTCCGACTCCCGAAGCTGCGCGATCTCCTCGACCAGGATGCGGTCGAGCTCCGACTCACGGTCGGCGTCGGGATCGGTCAGCTTGGCCTCGTCAGCTTCCCCAGCTTGGCCGGTCGCGGCCGACGAGGAGGAGTCCGAGGAGTTGGTGGGGGCGTCACTTGCACGCCCCTCCTGGGGGCGCTCAGCGCCTTTGACCAGCTCGTTGAACTCCTGCCGCAGGGTCGTGACAGTCACGTACCTGGGCTCGGGGTGGTAGGGATCAGCCACCGTGGTCCCCGTCCGCAGCGCGCGGACGAGGCGGTAGTAAGCGCGGGCAAGGTCCCGCGACTGGCGCCGTCTGCCCATCACCAGCGTGATGGCCCGCCTCAACCAGGAGGCGGAGGTGGACGCCCGGCTTGTGACCGGGACGTCCTCCCACAGCTTCAGCGCCTCAGCAACGGTGCCTGCACCGATCTCGGTGAGTGCCGTCTGGAACGCAATCGCAGCGCGGTCAGCCTCAGCCTGTCGGGCCGGGCTGGTCACGCGGCGACCGCCTCACTGTCGGGTGAGGCCGGCACCGAGGTCGATGCCGTATCGGGGGTGGCCCGAGTCAGGGCGGTCGCGAGCTGGCCGACGGAGTCGTCGTCCTCGGCCATCTGCTCCCAGTCCTCGTACTCGGTCTGGGTCACGCCGGGCACTCGCTTCCACAGGCCGCGCTTCGGGATGCCGAGCTGGTCGCCCAGCTTGCCGAGCGCGTCCGCGGCCTGGGCCAGGGAGCGGGACTCCATGTCTCGCCACTGGACCTCGCCGGAGAAGTCGTCCTGCGCGGCGGTGTCGCCTTCCATCTCGGCGGCCAGGCGGAAGACTCGCTCCCACGATTCGCCGAAGATGGACTGGAACTCGGTGATCTTGCGACTCAGTGCAGTCTCCGCAGCAAGCAGGGCCTCGGCAGACAGGTTGGCGATCTGCCCGAGCAAGTGGTGCGGCGGGGTCTGGCTGACCGCGGCCAGGTGCCGGATGCTCATGTCGACGGAGTCGATGAGCGAGCCGATCGGACCGGCGGGCAGCGAACCGAACTTGACGTCCGGGTCCTCGGCGAAGAGGAAGCGCCGCGCGTTGTGGTTGATGGCAGCCGGGATGGGGTTGCCGGCCGCGTCCAGCTTGGGGCGGCTGTCGACCGCGAGCGCCGGATCGGTGGTGACCTGGCCCTGCTCGTCGAGCATCTCCATCTGGAGAGGCGGAGCCATGCCGGTCACGTACCGCACCTCGTGCGAGGTGTACGTCTGGGCGACCAGGAGGTCGAAGATCGTCTGGTTGATGCGGTCCTGGAGCGGGATCATCGGCTCGACGACGCCGATGGTGCGACCTTCGAGGTCGACCGAGGCGGCGAACCGGGTGACCGGGCACTCGTTGGCACCGTGCCGCTTGCCGGTCCCGACCCGGACCGAGTCAGGATCGGTGTACGACTTGAACTGGACCGGGTACTCGTTGCGCCCGTCGAAGAGCCGGGCCTTGCCCGGCATCTCACCGCGGGGCTTGGACACCACGGTGATCGCGGCGTACGGCGTCTCGTCGTTCGCGGGGTCCTCGAACAGGGCCGCGGTCCGCTTGGCCGACAGGCCCTTGGACATGACGCCCTTCTTGGTCTTCTCCGTCAGGACGAAGGAGTGACCGTAGCCGAGCGCCCCGCGGTAGACCGCGGCCTGGCGGGCGTCCATGCGTGAACGCTGCCAGTGGGCCCACTGCGTGCTCGTCGAGGACGAAGCCTTGGGCAGGCCGGCACCCGCGGTGCCAGCCCGGTAGCCGTCCACGTAGAGGGCCTGGGCCGGCGTCCCGATCAGCAGGGGCATCCAGTTGGACACCGCGCGCTTGGCGAGCAGCCGGTACTCGTCGTCCGCCTGGGGCGGCATGTACGGGTCGTCGTGCCGGCCGTGGATGTAGTCGTCGATCCGCTCGATGCGGCGCTCATCACGGTCGAGGATGGCGAGGAGTTCCTTCGCCAGGGCTGCTGGGCTGGTGTCGGCCATGCCTCACCACCTTTCGGTCACACTTGCACAGGGTCAGATGAAGTAACCGCGACCGGTCCGCTTGCGGACCTTCTTGCCGCGGGCGCGGAGTTCGTACAGCGCCTCGTGCGCGAGCATCAGGGCGGCGTAGGCGTCGATCTTGCGGGGGGAGTCCTTGGACTCCTTGCCGAAGCTGATGCCGTAGTTGTTCGTCCGGCGCCGGGCGTTGAGCACGTGACGCCGAAGCGTCAGGTCGCCGTCGTGGGCCAGCTTCGCGTCGAAGATCGAGCGCATCAGGCGCTCGTGCGCCAGGGTGACCGTCTTCTGCGAACCACGCATGTCCCAGCCGATCGCGTCCTTGCCCGACGGCGAAGAGACAGCGAGGCCGGCACCGTACGCCTCCGACCAGTCGGAGATGTACGACTCCCACAGCGCGACGTCCGCGAAGAACGCCCGCACGTCGAAGAGGCGGAACGCCTCATGAACCTCGGAGTCGACCTCCGAGCGAGGCACGTTCCAGTCCTCGCCCTGCGGGCCGTCCGGCTTCTCCCAGACGCCGAGCACGAAGGCGCACATGTCCCGAACGCGCAGCGCGATCAGCGCTGTTGCGTCCGAGCTCTTGCCGCCGTCGAAGCCGAGGACGATCTCGTCCCCAGGCTTCAGCGTCTTGGACTCATCCACCAGGGGGTCCCACTCGGCCGGCCCGTAGATCGCGTCTTCCTCGGCGACGATCTGGTTCAGCCACATACGCCGAGAGCGCGAGGGCGCGATCGTCGCGTCCATCACGGACTGGATGATCGAGTCGACGTTCAGCCAGACCGCGTCACCGCGGATCTTCGGGATCACGATCCGCAGCGCGAGCGCCGTAAGCGGGGTCTTGGCGTGCGCCTCGATCGAGTCGTACATGAACCCGATGTCGGCCATCCGGCCTTCGAGGATCTTGTTGAACGACTCGCGCATCCGCTCGGCGACAGAGTCCTCGCCGGGCAGGTAAGCGTTGGTGATCGCCAGGTAACGGCTGTCCTGCTTGGTCGCGTTACCGTCGATCGTCTCGTACATCTTGTGGCCGTTGTTCCCGCTCACCCAGTGATGGGTCTCGTTGAGCAGGGTGAAGGTCGTTCGCTTACCTTCGAGCGCACGGTACGAGGAAGTCACTGCCTCAAGGCGGCACTTGCCGCCGTTCGCGCGGATGAGGACCGCGCCGTCCTTCACGCCGTACTTGGCCTTGAAGTGGTCCGTCATCAGGGACGGGATCAGGGCCATGGTGTTCGTCGTCTGCGACTGGTTCACCGCGGTCACCTGCACCCACGCACGCGGGTGGGGGACGCCTACCGGCTCGCCGGCCTTGTCCCAGTGGGAGAAGCGCGACGGGCCGACCAGCTCGACCAGGCACAGCACCGCGAGCAGGGGGTCCTTGCCCCAGCCCTTCATGCGCTGGAGGACACCCTTGCGGTTGGTGAACCGGCCGTTCTCGTCAACGGCGTACCAGTGCAGCACGAACCGGAGCTGCTCCCTGGTGAACTTCCAGGGGCCGCCGTTCTCCGCTTGCAGGTACTCCGCAGCCCAGCCGGCGATCTGCCAGCCCAGGGTGCGCTTGGGCAGCACCCAGGCACCGAGGCTGTCCTTCTGCCACGTCGGGCCGAGGAACGTCGGGGGGAGCTCTTCGATCTCTTCGGCTGTGAGCTCAGCCTGCTTCGGAGCCAAGGCTCACCTCCTCAGTCGGAGAGCCCGAGCTCCTGTCGGTAGTCCGCGATGGCGAGGACAGAGGCCGGCGTGGTCTCTTCCTCGGGCTCTTGCAGTTCGATGCGCACACGGCGCCGATCGCCCTCGGTCACCAGGAGGTTTCCGAAGGCGGAGTACAAGGTCTGTGCCATCTGCGCGGAACGCTTGCCCGACTTCTTGTAGTGGGACAGGTCATCGCACAGGGCGTACGCCAGAGCCCAGTCGCTGTTCTGGTAGAAGTCGGCCTGGCCGGACGTCTTCAGCGAGTTGTAGAGCTTCGTGGCGATGGGGTGCCAGTCGGGGTCAGGCCGGGGGACCGTGACCTTCCGCATCTGGCCCTTCTTGGTGTCCTGCTCGTCAGAGCCTTTGCGCGACCGGGGGCGCGCGAGGTCTGATTCACGATTCGGTACGGGGCCGCGAGCGCCCACCGGTCACCTCCTTTCATCGGAGGACGCTGAGCGCGTCCTTCAGTGAATCTCCGAGGAGTGCCCCTGTGAAGCGGGTGGTCTCCTCGCCATACCGTTCGATGACGACGGTCGGTGTACTCGACACGTCGTAGGAGTCGGCCTTCGAGAGGCCGGCGTCTGTGTCCACGCGCACCACTTCCGGCTCGACCCCGAGCTCGGCGAGCTCCCGCATCAGCAGGGGCCCGAACGAGCGGCAGGGCCGGCAGGTGGCCGACGTGAAGTAGAGGACGTTCAGAAGATCCCGCCCGTCAGGAAGTGCACCGACAGCCAGGCCATGAACGCGAGCAGCACGAAGCGCCGCAGCCGGACCCAGCCCGAGGGCTGCGTCAGCTTGTCGGTACCGAACCAGCGCCACACATGCTCGCTCAGGGTGTCGCCCTTGGTCTTGTTGAAGAGGGCCTTGCCCTCGATCGCGAGGAACGCGGCGAGCCAGGCGATCCACGCCCAGGACCAGCCGGTCAAACGGACCACCTCCTGATCGGTAGTGCGGAAGTCTCGGGCCCCCGGTGGTGAGCCAGGGGCCGGCGCCTCACCCGAGGAGAGGAGGGCTCGGGGGCGCACACGCTCAACAGGCGGGGAGGGCCTGGAGCGCGGTCTTACAGGAGGCCGGGGTGCCGCTCGGTGCGCCGGAACTTCTTCTCCAGCGCACGGCGTCTGGCGGCCTTCGCCGCCGCACCTTCAGCCCCACTCTTCTGCCGGTGATGCCACGAGCACAGGGCCCGTAGGTTCCCCATGCTGTGATCGTCGCCCGGCTTGATGTGGTCCACGTCGGTCGCGACCTCGGTGCAGCGCGCACCCGCTTCGTTCAGCGCGGTGCACTGCCCTGCATCGCGTCGCAGGACCCGGAGCCGGATCTTGGGCCAGTCGGCCGGCAGGCGCGAGCGCCTGTCAGACCCTTCCCAGTTCGGCATCTGGATCACCCCCGACGTGGAACGTTGAACCCTCGGTGACGTCCCGCCTGAAGAGGCGGCTGCCCGAAGCTGTCAACCCGAGGGAGTCTTCGTCCTCCCACTTGCACTTACGTAAGGAGTAAGGAGCTTCGGTCAGCGAGGCCCGACAGGGCCTCAAGCCTTCTACCTCGCACTTCGTACTTACCCTTACACTTACTGGTAGGAGTTGATCTTGGAAAAGTTTCCATCCCTTCCGAGTGACCGTGGTCACACTTACACAGTGAGGCTTCGAGGCTGGGCCGCCTGGCGGCGGCCGGCCTGACCTGGAGCGACGGCGAAGGGATACAGGGGCGAAGCGCCCGGAGGGCGCCCCAGAGCAGAGCCACTTACGACCTGGGGGCGCTGCCGCGCCCCGGTAATCCAGTGCCGGCTGTCAGTCCTACCGCCTACACTTGCACGCATGAGCGACGACACTGACCTCCGCTTCGCCCTCCAGATGGCTGGCGCCGAGCTGGCCCGCACGCCCCTGTCCCCCGACTCCCCGCTCGGCCGGCTGCGTCTCTTCGCCGCCGCCAATCCTGGGGTCAAGCTGCGGGGCAAGCACGTCCAGGCCGCGATCGACGGCACGCTGGTGCGCTCCTCCGATCGACCCTGAAACCGTGGCGCGATCTTGGCCGGTAAGACGTGGCGGTCAGCAAGCTCGCGCTCCGGGGGTCCTACCCCACCCCATGCCGACCTGTCAACGTGACCACGCACACACTTGCACACTCACGCGTCCTCACGTACCCTCGCGCGCCCCTTCGCACCTTCCCTGGACCAACTGCCCAAGGGACCCCGGAACGGCCCGGAGAACGGCTCTCAGCCCCTCGGAAAGGGCATCTGGCCTGCGGGTTTGACAAAGAGCGTGCAAGTGGCGCAAGCTTCTGTCTGTCGCCACGACGGGACGGCGAGCAAGGCGCAAGCCAAGCGAGCCAGACCAGACAGCGACACTTGCACATCGACGAACCTTCGGGTACAGTCGAGCTCAGCAAGGCAGCACAGCGGGTGAGTGAACCGGGATGTCGATGGTCCGGGGAACGGTTACCGAGTGGCGAACAGCGGCTCACCTGCACAGCAGCCAGGCCAAGCAAGCGCAGGTTGCACAACCCGAAGCGAGTGTGATACTGTCGCTTCAGCAACACAGCAAGACACGAACTTGGTACGACGCACCGCAAGCGGTGTAGACGGTGACTGAGAGCGTGGGGAAACGGAAGCGTGAGGGCCGGGTATCCGGCGCAGTCCGAACGTGAGTAGGGAACCCGCTCCTCCGGCGAACGTCAGGGTACAGCGAGCGCGAGTAAGCCTCTGAGGCGCTGTCCTGGTGAGTGGGATGCCACACGATCCAGGGTGTCGGGGGTGAACGGACGCGAACCAGGGCCCAACTGTCCTCCCCGGACAGTCCGGAAACGGAACGCGCCGAACGGCGCGGGACGGCAGTACGGAAGGAAGCAAGCGGGGAGGGCAGGCAGTACCGGTCCCGCAAGGGACCGGGCAGTACCGGCCGCCCCTACGGGGCCGGGGGAGCGCCCCTACGGGCTCCCGCAAAACCCCCCTCGGGACCGCTCGCCACCACGGGAGCGGGGCCCGTGCATCGAATGCCAAGGGGGGTGCCACGTCACCCGGCACCCGCCGGTTGACAGCTTGCGCCAAGTGTGCAAGTGTACCAACCAGCACGAAGGAGAGCCCGATGCAGCAGTTCTGCACGGACGGCGAGATCGCCACGCACTACTACCTCACCGCCGGTGGCTACCACCGGTACCTCTGCGCCCGCTGCGAGGCCGGCTTCGGGTACCCGCAGTACCTGGTCCAGATCACGCCGGACCCGTGGCGCACGGAGTACGGCTACCTGATCAACGCGTTCGACGGCTCCGGCCTGGGCGACCAGGTCGCCGACGTCTGGCCCTTCGAGGGCAACCAGGCCGAGGAGTGGCTGGCCGTCCTCGGGTGCGACGACAAGTACCTCCTGGCCGACGCGGCATGGGAGCCGTACCGGGCGCACCAGTCGGTGCAGCTCCTGACGTACGAGGCGACGAGGGTCACCGTTCTCCCGCTTGTGCAAGTGTGACAAGTGTGAGAGTGTAGCAACGTCGCCAAGGCGAAACCGCCTCCCCCAGGGCGGTTCGCCGGGCACTGGGCAGCCCGGCGCTGATGAGCCTGCCCAGACAAGGCGAAACCCCCCGAAGGGGGGTCCGGCCAGGTGGTTCCTGGTCGCTGATGAGCCAGCCTGCTCGATACCCAAGGAGTCCCCATGGTTTCCCTCGACAAGACGACCCACTCGATCCAGTACGGCCGGTACAGGGCGCACGTGAATGCCGCGCTCCGGCAGAACAACCTGATCGGCCTGTCGCTCTGGTTCGGCGAGCGCATCCACGACGCCGAGGTCAAGGCGTTCGAGGAGTACAAGGCCGCGGTGCTCGCCCGATGAAGGTGCTGGCCGGTGTGCTCGCCGGCCTGGTCCTGGGGGGAGGTCTGGGCTTCGGCCTGGCCGCCTCCTCCCAGGCTCCGGCCTCGGTCGTGAGCACGTTCAACGACGGGTTCGCCGACTCCAAGCAGGACGACTGCGAGCGCGGATTCGAGGACGCCTGTACCTGGGTGATGGTGCAGAACGGCATCCCCACCCCACCCCCCAACGGAGGCAAGTGATGTGTGAGAACAACGGGTGCGGTGCCCCGACCAGAAGGTACGAGGACTTCTGCTCGGAGGGGTGCTGGGAGGACTGGCACAAGGTGAACGATCCGGAGGTGCTGGAGCGCGTGACACCCCGGTGAGCAAAGGCGAAACCCCTGGAAGGGGGTCCGGTCGGCTGGTAGCCGATCGCTGATGAGCCAGCCTGCTCGATGTGAGGAGCCGTAGTGACGATCTACGTACAGCCCGCAGCATGGGACGAGTACACCGCCGCCCTGGAGTGGGCGCGGGACAGCAGCAAGAGGATCGCGGAGGCGACCTCCGAGCCGCACGAGATGCCCCGCGGGGCGAGCTACTACCTCACCCCCGACTTCAAGTCCGGGTTCGGGGTGGCCGGGGACGGCACGATGATCGGTCTGTTCTCGACGGTCAAGGGTCGCGGTACGGACCTGGTGTGGGACGCGGTGAACCACAAGGGTGCGACCAAGCTGGACTGCTTCGACGGGTTCCTGCCCGAGTTCTACAAGCAGTTCGGATTCCAGGAGACGGAGCGGGTCGCGAACTGGACGCCGGGTGAACCCGACGTTGTGTTCATGTCCCTGGTCTGAGTGTGTAACCTGCGCACGCTGTGATACTGTCACATGGAAGGCGAAACGCCATCGAGAGGGCGTACGGACCGGGATCGGTACCCGGCCGCTGATGAGCCACCCCCCACGTGTCACATCACAACGAGGCTGAAAGGCCAAACATGCAGGTCACCGTGCGCCAGACGCTGATGCTCGACCGTCGTGGATTCCGTGACGGCAGCAACTGGGAGGTTGCCTTCTTTAGGCATCCGGCTCCCAGGCAGTGACTGCGTTACCTCCGCCGTCCCGATGCCCCCAGCTCGGGACCGCAAGCAACACCCGATGTGAAACATCCGGACCAACTGCCCTCAGTAGGCCGGGTGTTGGCCAGGCGTGGCGGCCTGGTCCTGATGAGCAGCCACCTACCCAGAGATGAGAGACCATGATCCCGATCAAGACCGACGCCCGGACCCGCGAGCAGTACGTGCGGAACATCGTCAACACGTGGCTGGACGCCTCGGCCGAGCAGGAGTTGCAGGGTCGGGACTGGTACCCGAGCGCACACCGCCTGGCCGGAGAGCTGGCCGGAGGCTCGGTCCAGATCGGGGCCGGCCTCCTGGCCGCGCTGTCCCCTCAGACCGCCTGGTGGCTGAACATCGAGCTGGCCACGGAGGCGTACGCCTCGGGCACCCCGGCCCGGCACACGGGAGACTGCCTGGCCAAGGCCGCGAAGATCCTGGCGGGTGCCGACCCGGTCGAGGTGCTGCCCATGGACCGCAAGACCGGCCACTTCTACCGCTCGATACTCGACCCGACGGACGCGGACGCGGTCTGCGTCGACCGGCACGCCCACGACATTGCGGTGGGGGAGGAGTACGGCGCGAAGGACCGCGGGCTGAGCTCCAAGGGGAGGTACGCCCTGATCGCGCACTGCTACCGGGAGGCGGCCCAGCGCCTGGGCGAGCTGCCCTCGACGGTGCAGGCCGTGACCTGGGTGGTCTGGCGGGACCGCCTGGTCGGGACGTCCACGAGGGGAACCATGTTCGCTACCGCCGCGTAACTGTGCAAGTGTGCCAAGCCGAAACCACCGGGAGGTGGTCGGGGTGGGGTGGCTCCCGCCTCCTGATGATGGCAGCCGAGAGTGTGAAGGTGTGACCGATGAAGTTCTGGCGCAAGCGCAAGACCGTGCAGCCCCCGACCCTGGTGGTCCAGCACGACGCACTGAGTGAGGCCCTGGACGCCCTGGCGGGCGTGTTCGGGGACGGCATGACGGCCGACGGCACCGGGTCGACGTTCACCTGCACGGAGGCGGACACGATCGCCCGAGTGCTGGTCCTGGCCGGGCACAGCGGGGCGGCCGAGACCTGGCTGGAGGGGCACGCCTCGGGCGACGACGGCGGCGACGACCACTGGCACTACGAGGGCGACGACGACGAGGGCCACGCCTTCACCGAGGACGAGGTCGCCGCGTACGTGAAGGAGTACCTGGCATGAGCGCCGAGATCAGACAGCGCACCACCAAGCTGCGTGACCTCGTCAAGGAGGTGCAGGAGTGGCGCACCGAGCAGGACCCCGGCACCCCGGAGTGGCTGACCCTGGTCGAGCTGGCCGAGCAGGTTGAGGGCCTGCTGTTGGCCCTCCCCTGGGAGTTGCAGCCGACCCCGACGGTCGATGAGCTGATCGAGTTGATGGGCCTGTGACTACCGCGATCGTCAAGCTGCGCATCGAGAACACGTACGAGGACGGGGTCGAGGTCGTGACGTCGGGGATCGCGACGGTCCCCCTCCCGATCCCGGACGAGGACACGGGCGACCGTACCGACTGGGAGTACGAGCACATCTTCCCGCACACCGGGACCGGCAACGAGAGCGGCGACGCCTGGTACGACGTCGAGATCGTCGAGTCCACGGCACCTGAACTCTTCGGCCTGACCTTCGAGTTCGGCTACTAGACCCCAAGGCGAAACCCCTGAAGGGGGGTCGGGCGGAGTGGATCTCCGTCCCTGATGAGCCAACCATGAGGAGACCCCAGTGACCCCCAAGTTCCGCACCCACGACAGCAACGTCCGTGACTCCCGCCGCACCGACAAGGCGAGGACGCTGGCCCGCAAGGCGGTCCGCGAGAACAAGTACGAGAGCAACGAAGCCGTCGTCCGCATCACCGCCAACGCCTGATCCAGGGGAGACAGACAGTGCCCAGCACCGAGGACATCCAGCGGTACGTCACCGACAATGTGGCCCAGGACATCATCGACACGGCCTCGTACGGGGGGATCACCTACTGGGCGACGGCGCCCACCGAGGAGGAGTTCGCCGGCCTGCCCGAGGGCAAGACGTGGACGATCACCGAGGGCACCGCGCCGCACCCCATCTTCGCCTTCGACGACGTGCGTGAGGTCGAGGGTGTGCACTACCTGAACGCGGACGACATCCGCGGGGCGTACGCCAAGCTGCTCGACATCGACCAGCCGTACGTGAACCGGGAGTACCACGGCTACATCATCGAGTCGTGGATGGACCGGGACGACAAGCAGGGCATCGACGCGGGACACATCGACGCAGGCACGGCGGACGTCATCGTCCAGCTCGCCGCGCTGGGGGAGATCCGCTACGGATGAGTGAGTGTGTAACCTGCGCACCTGTGATACTGTAACCACATCAAGGCGAAACCACCGGGAGGTGGTCGGGCGGAGTGGATCTCCGTCCCCGATGAGCCAACCCTTGTGAGAGCGAGACCGATGAACACCATCGAGCGCATCAACTACTACGCCCCGCCGATCCTGGCCCAGCTCGCACAGTGCGCCGAGCCTGACTCCCACGTGAGCGACGGTGCCGACTTCCTCGCCCTGGTGCGGGACAAGGTGGTCGAGCTGGCCGAGGCGGGCGCCCACCGCGAGGACATCCAGGACGCCGCCGCCAACGTGGGCGAGGACGCGGAGCCGGGCGTGAAGTGGCGCCGGTTCGTGGACCTGAGCGCCTACAAGGAGAACCTGACCGAGGCGGGGCGCCCCATCCCGGACACCCCCGAAGGGCACGCCGACCTGGCCCTGTACTTCATCGGGTTCCGGCTGGCCAGTGCACTGCTCGACGAGATCCAGAAGGGCTGAGACATGGGACGCATGAAGGACATCGCCATCGACGTCATGAGCTACGAGGCGGACGAGCTGGAGGTCGACGAGATCCTCGAACTGTTCGCCACCCTCATCCTCAGCGGCCTGGCGTGGACCCTCCAGGGTTCGTACGGCCGGACCGCCCAGGCCCTGATCGACCAGGGCATCATCACCCCCGACGGCGAGATCATCACGGAGCTGGTGCCCGCATGACCACACTGCCCCGACAGCTCAGCGCCCGTGTCGACGAGGAGTTGGCCCGCCACATCCAGACGCTCGCCCCGACGGGCCTGAGCTACAGCGAGATCATCAAGCAGGCCGTCGCCCAGTTCGCCCTGACGTACCGGGTGGCCGTCGAGAACGGCGTCGCCCGGCCGCACGAGATCCCGAGGCTGACCGCCTTCAAGTTCGAGCTCCCGCCCCTCTGGCAGCCGCCGAGAACCGGAGCGATCACCCTTCCCCCGCTGAACCTGACCAAGGAGAACGCACGATGAAGACCACCAAGATCCTCGCGACCCTCGCCCTCGCGGCCGGCCTCGTGCTGGGCACTGCGACCTCGACCTCGGCCGAGCCCATCAAGGTGCAGCCGGTGGCCGCGAAGGTGACCACCCTCCCGACGCGGGTGTGCGCCGACGACCACGACGACCGCAACTGCTACTGGGACGGGGCGGGCCCGGCTTACATCGTGGACCGCTCGAACAACGTGACGTACCTGAACCCCAAGCTGAACGACCCGGCCAAGCGCGCGGCCTGGGTGAAGACCAACAAGGCCGCGCACCGTGAGTACTGGGGCACCGTGTGGGGGCACCGCCTGTGCTGGGCGAAGGTCGGCGACACCTCGTACGTCTACTGCTTCGACGGTCACCGCGAAACCTCCTGACCAACTGTGCAAGTGTGCCGAAACCTCCTGAAGGGGGGTCGGGGTGGGGTGGCTCCTGCCTCCTGATGATGGCAGCCATGACTGTGAAGGTGTGACTGATGGACCAGAACCCCAAGCTCGCGAAGATCAAGGCGCTCCTGGCCAAGGCCGAGGACCCGGCCGCCTCGCCCGAGGAGGCGGAGGCGTACTTCGGACGGGCCGCTGACCTCATGGCCAAGTACGGGATAGACCAGGCCCTGCTCGCCGAGGCGCAGCCGAGCACGGACGAGATCACCTCGAAGGTGTTCGACATCAAGGGCAAGTACGTGCCCGACCGTTCGGCCCTGCTCTTCTCCATCACCCACGCACTCGGTGCGCAGAACGTGTACTGGGGACTGACCGACTCGGCGACCCGCAAGCGGTACCGCAAGGTGCGGGTGTACGCCCACCAGTCCACCCTCGACCGCATCGAGCTGCTGTTCAGCACGCTCCAGCTCCAGGCCCTGAACGGCATGAAGCGGGCCCGCCCCCAGTACGGGGAGTCGGTGACGTCCTACCGCAAGAGCTGGATGGCTGGCTTCGCCAGCGTGGTGCGCAAGCGCCTGGCCCAGGCCGAGGAGACGGCCCTCCAGGAGGCCCGGCACGAGGCGGGAGGCGCGAGCACCGAGCTGGTCCTGGTGAAGCGGGAGGCGGCGGTCGAGGTGTTCTTCAAGCGGGCCCACCCCAAGCTCAAGGTCGCACCGCGGCGCCGACTGACCGGCACCGGGTGGCAGGCGGGCAAGGCGGCGGGGGAGCGCGCCGACATCGGCGGCCGACAGATCGGCCGGACCCGCAAGGCGCTGGCCGTCTGAGTCGAGCAACCAACGAGGCGAAACCACCGGGAGGTGGTTGGTGTGGGGTGACGGCCCACGCCCTGATGAGCCACGTCATCGAGAGGAGCACGACCGTGAGCGAGAAGCGCAGCCGACTGGGCAAGAACGAGGTCTCGGGTCTGGGCAAGCTGTACCTGCACGGCGGGCAGGGCCTGAAGCGTGACGACCTGGGCCTGACCAACGCGGAGTACGCGGTGTTCGCGAAGCTGGCCTGGTTCGGCCTGGCCAAGAGGGAGACCGAGCAGAGGTGGTCCATCACGGACCTGGGTATCGGGTTCGTCGAGGGCCGGGCCCGCGTTCAGGCTGTCGCCCTCACCGTGGACCGTGAGTTCGCCGGCCTCGCGGGTGAGCTGGTCCGGGCGGCCGACCTGAACGAGTCCTTCTACTTCGCCGGGGTCTGAGCGTGGCGCGAGACCGTGACGGCTGGGAGTACGTGGACGGGCGCCCGCGCTGGGCTCCGACCGTCGGGGTGCAGATGGCGAACATCCTCGGCGGCCTCTACGGCGACGAGCACGACCAGCGCAGGCGCGAGCTCGACGACCTGGTGCGTGCAGCCCAGCGCGACGCCGCCGAGCTGCTGCGCAAGCACGAGGTGAAGGACCCGCTCGGCGCTGACTTCTACGTGCCGCTGGGCGTGGAGTACGCCGCCAACCTGATCACCCCCGACTACCCCGAGGAGAACAGCAGTGAGTGAGCGCGTAGAGATCGGCACCGTGTACGTGGACTCGGGCACCGTGTTCGTGGGCGACCCGTGTTACACCGCGACGGGTGATGCGAGCAACCACATCAAGACCTGGTCCGAGTGGTGCGACAGGTCGCCCTTCGGCAAGGAGCAGTACGACGTGAACGAGCCCGCCGGCCACGGCCTGGGCCTGAGCATCCCGACCCTGTACGGGGACGGCTCCTGGCCCGTGTACGCCGAGCTCGAAGGCGGGCGCATCGCCCGAGTGATCATCGACTTCGACCCCTCGTACGACGAGGAGGACTGAGGTGAGCGACCTGATCATCGGGCTCGCGGGGTACGCGAGGTCGGGCAAGGACGAGGCGGCGAACGCCTTGATCGAGCGGGGCTGGAGGCAGGCGGCGTTCGCCGACAAGCTGAAGGACTTCCTGTACGCGGTCAACCCCCTGATCCCTGGGCACTACGGTGCCGGGAACCTGCGCCTGCGCCAGCTCGTCGACTCGACCGGCTGGGACTACGCGAAGGTGACGTACCCGGAGGTGCGGTCCCTGCTCCAGCGCACGGGCACGGAGGCCGGCCGCAAGGTGCTCGGGTCTGACGTGTGGGTGGATGCCCTGTTCACCGAGCACGCTGATGCGCCGGCCCTGGTCGTGACGGACTGCCGCTTCCCCAACGAGGCGCAGGCCGTGGCCAAGCAGGGCGGCGTGATGATCCGGGTCGAGAGGCCCGGCGTGGGCCCGGCGCGGGACAGGTACGGCCGAGCCCACGTGAGTGAGACCAGCCTGGATGACTGGCCCTTCGACCACGTGCTGGTCAACGACGGGTCGGTGCGGGATCTGCACGCCAAGCTGCACGGCGTCGCCGAACTTGTGCAAGTGTGACGGTGTGATACTGTGACACTCACAAGGCCAAGCGAGCTCGACGAACTGCCGGACGGCACAACGATCGAGATCCTGGACAGACGGGGCAGCCTCCGCACCAAGCGCGACGGCCACTGGCGAGACGCCAGCAAGTCACCCGAGTCCACATGGAACGTCTACGTCTACGTCAACGCCCGACGCTGGGGAGCGCGGGTCATCGAGAGAGGAACCCACCAGTGAACGACGCCCTGGAGAACCTGAAGCGGGTCATCCGGCAGCAGATCGAGGAGGAGGCCGCCAGCCTGACGGGCCAGGTCCGCGCCCTGGTCGCCGAGTACCAGGCCCGCGAGGACCGGCGCCAGGCCGAGCTCGACCACCTGCGCGACGAGGACGGCGAGCCCATCGACGGTGACTACGCCAAGCTGGACGAGCGCCGCACCGACGCGGCCCTCGAAGCGGACGACGACCTGAGCGGCCTGCTGCGCCGGCTCACCGAGCTGACTGCATGAGGATCACCCCGAGGGCGCACGAACTCCGCAAGGTCGTGGACATCCTCGAAGACCCCACCTTCGAGAGCCCTGAGCAGATGGCCAAGGCCGTGATCAAGGAGGTGGGGGACATGCTCCAGATGCGTGACCTCTACGTCCTGGTCCACACCTGGGCGGGTGGCGAGAAGGGCCTGAACTTCGGCCCCTTCGGCGCCGTCGCTGAAGCCGAGAGCTTCGCGAAGAAGGTGAGCATCGGGGGCACGGGCCGGGTCGTACCCCTGACGTCCTCGGGGATCATCCTGGCCAACGTGGAGGGCAAGCAGGACGGGTGGCCCGGCTACTGCTGGAACCCTGAGTGCGGGCACAGCCCCAGCAACCACGCCATCGACGGCTCCAGCCGTGGCAAGTGCCACCTCGTGGAGTGCAAGTGTGACCGTTTCGTCAAGGATGACCCGAGCCTGAAGGCGAGGAAGACGACGGCGAAGAAGAAGACGAGCGCCGCCAAGGGCGTCAACGAACTGTAAGGAGAACGACGTGGGCAACTGCGAGTGGAGGGCCTGCCCGTGCGGAGTCAAGCGCGGGTTCCTGAGCGAACGAGACGCGGAGAAGGCGCTCGGCCGAGCCCGAGCCAAGCGGAGCCGACAGGGTGAAGCACGCGGCACCATGCGCGGACTGAAGGTGGAGTCCCGCTGGTACCAGTGCGACGAGGGTGGCTTCCACCTGACGTCCCAGTCCCGCTCCTCGTACGACAGCTACACCGAGAACCGCATGACACGGGAGGTATGGAAGTGAGCAACGGATGGGACTGGATCGCTGAGGGACAGCGCATCGCAGCACAGGCGCGCGGCGTAGACGTCGCCGCCATCAAGGCCGAGTCCATCGTCTTCGACGACCAGCCGAGGACCACGCCGGCCCCGCCCGCCGGGTTCGTGGACGAGGTCCACGCCCTGAAGAACGAGGTCGACATCTGCCGCGCCGGCCACTGCGCCTCGGGCTACGAGGCCGTACGCCTGGGCGACGAGGTGAAGCGGCTGAACGCACGGATCGCGCAGCTCACTGCCGCGGGACCCAAGACGGTGGCCGCTCTGCATGAGGCCCTGACTCACCTCGGGGAGGGTGTGTAAGTGACGCACATGTTCGGACCGCTTGAGCCCGTCACCGACGAGGACATCCTCATCGTCTACGGCTTCCACCAAGCCCGCCTCTACCCCGAGTTCAACCGCGACAACGTCTACACCCTGCACGGGGTCGCCGCCTTCGGCCGGCTCCGCGGACGCGAACCCAAGCGGGTGTTCCACACCGGCCTCGGCCTGAGCAGGGAGGCCGACCGACTGAGGCGCGAGCTCCAGCTACTGGAGTGGAAGTACGGCACCAAGATCCACCACGTGAACGAGCTCTACATGTACGACGAACAGGAGATCCCCACCCCGTGACCGACATCCAGACCCGCAGTGACGTGACCGTCGAGCTCGTCAAGCACAGCGCCACCGACTCCGACGTAGCCACTGCGGCCCGAGTGTCCACCATCGGAGGCAGTCACGAGAACGTCGTCGACCTCGCCCGCGACAAGGGCCTGATCAACTACCTGATGCGCGACCGGCACGGCAGCCCCTTCGAGCACACCTCGTTCACCTTCTACGTAGAGGCCCCGCTCTTCGCGGCCCGCGAGCACATGCGTCACCGTGCTGGCCACTCGTTCAACGAGGAGTCGGGACGCTACAAAGAACTGGCCCCCGTCTTCTACGTGCCGGCCGCGAACCGCGACCTCGTACAGGTCGGCAAGCCCGGCGCCTACACCTTCACCCCCGGCACCGAGAAGCAGCAGTTCCTCGTCGACAACATCCTGACCAACACCTACCGGGACGCGTACGAGGACTACACCAACCTGCTGAAGGCGGGCATCGCCCGAGAGGTGGCCCGCATGGCACTGCCGGTGGGGATCTTCACCTCGTACTACGTCACCACCAACGCCCGCAGCCTGATGCACTTCCTCGGCCTGCGAACCCAGAGCCACATCGCCTCCTTCCCCTCCTTCCCCCAGCGCGAGATCGAGATGGTCGCCGAGAAGATGGAAGACCACCTCGCCGAGCAGATGCCCCTCACCTACGCCGCGTTCAACCGCAACGGACGCGTCGCCCCGTGACCACCCGGCCCGAGTACCTGATCCAGCGGTACCCCACCCTCATGAGCTCCGAGCGCGAGGCCCGGCTCCCGAAGTGGGCACGAGCCAAGCTCGCCGACCTCCGCCTCCTCCTCATGCAGGAGGCCAGCCGCTACGAGGACGCGCTCGAAGAGATCGACCGCCTGGAGAGCGGCCACCACAACTGACACCACCCCCGAACGGGGGGAGTGAGACAAGACAAAGCCCCGGCACCCCTGAATGGGGGTAGCCGGGGCTTTGTCGTACCTGCTACTCGCTCACGTCACGCCACTCGATCGTGACGTGGTCGTCCACGGACATGCTGGTCAGGTGCCGACCCTTCGCCGGGTTCAGCGTGACCACCAGGCAGAAGTCCACCCACGCCCGACGCGTCGGAAGCGGCAGGTTCGGCCAGTCCGCGATCAGACCAGCCACCCCCTTGACCGGGTCGATCGGGGGGATGCCGGCCGTGCTCACCAGCTCCGCGTCGATGGCTTCGAGCTTCTTCTGGAGTGCCGACGACCCCGCGGTCATCTGCGACAGGCTGATCGCGCCCTCTGCGTAGGCCGTAGCCAGCCCGTCGAGGCGCTCCCGGAGTACCTGGGCCTCCGCCTGGAGATGGGCGCTGGAGACGCCGTCCTGGGCCGTCTGCGAGCTGAGGATCTGCCCGAGGAAGTCGGGGAACACCAGCCGGGCGAGCGTCGCCTTGCTCACGCGGTCGTCCACGATGCTCCGCGGCGTGTGGGTGTGCGTCTTGCGGCACCCGTACACCGGGACACCCCGGTAGCCACGCCCGGACACCGTCTCCGTGCACTCACCGCAGATCCCGATCCCGGAGACCAGGGTCTGAGGCGTGCGCCCCGTCCGAGGCCCGCCCGAGAACCGCTCCGGGCTGTTGAGGATGGCGACGACCCCGTAGTGGACGTCCGGGTCCAGGATCGGCGGCCACTGCGCCTTGCCCATGACCTCACCCAGGTACGTGGACTGCCCGATGTACCGCGGCGAGGTGAGCACCTTCTTCACCCCGCGCAGGGTCCACGCATCCCCGCCCCGAGCCAGGCCGCGAGGCGAGCGGAGGCCAGCCGCCGTCCACGTCCGCGCGACGGCCGACAGAGACTCCCCGGAGAGGATCATCTGGGCGCCCTGGACGATGGCCGCCGCCTCCTCCGCCATGATCGTCATGTGGTCGTCGCCGTAGCCGAAGGGCCGGATGCCCGCGGTGTACGGACGGCCCTGCGCGGCGGCCTGCTGGTTGGCCAGCTTCTGTCGGGCCGCCTTCTGCTCGCCCTCGTACGTCGCCCAGGCCGTCACTGTGCGTGCAACTGCACGCCCGGCCGGCGTCGAGAGATCCAGGTGTCCGGCCTCGACCGCGTAGACGTTCACGCCGAGGTCGATCACCCGCTCCAGGTCCCGCGTCACGCGGATGAGGCGGTCGGTGTGCCAGCAGACGATCGCCTGCGGCTTGCTCTGGAGCAGGGCCTCGAAGTCGGGACGGACGACGTCCTTCTTCGTGGCGCTCAGGTCGTTGTCGACCCACGCGTAGCGGACCTTCAGGCCGAGGTGCTCGCAGAGCTCCCGGCACTTGTCCTCCTGCCGCTGGACACCCTGCTCCTCGCCCGTGAGATCCTGGCTGATCCGGACGTAGATGTCGCACTCAGCTTGCTGTCCGGAACCGCGCATGTTCATGCTGCGCATCGTACCCCCAAGGTGTACCGCTGGTTCGGCATGGTGATGGGCAATCTGGCCGCCACCTCGCACGGCGCGTGCATGGTCATCCCGGCGCCGTCCTTCGACCCGAAGGCGACGCTGGAGGCGGTGCGTCAGGAGCGGTGCACCTCGCTGTACGGCGTCCCGACCATGTTCATCGCGGAGTTGAACCTCCCCGACTTCGCGGCGTACGACCTGTCCTCCCTGCGCACCGGCATCATGGCGGGCTCGCCCTGCCCGGTGGAGGTGATGAAGCGGGTGGTCGCCGAGATGAACATGGCGGAGGTCTCCATCTGCTACGGCATGACCGAGACCTCGCCGGTGTCCCTGCAGACGCGGATAGAGGACGACCTGGAGCACCGCACCGGCACGGTGGGCCGCGTGCTCCCGCACCTGGAGGTGAAGGTCGTCGACCCGGCGAACGGCGTGACCCAACCTCGACGCGTGGCCGGTGAGTTGTGCACCCGCGGCTACAGCGTGATGCTCGGTTACTGGAACGAACCCGAGAAGACCGCCGAGGCCGTCGACGCCGGCCGCTGGATGCACACCGGCGACCTGGCGCTGATGCGCGAGGACGGCTACGTCGAGATCGTCGGCCGCATCAAGGACATGATCATCCGGGGCGGCGAGAACATCTATCCGCGCGAGATCGAGGAGTTCCTCTACGCCCACCCGAAGATCAGGGACGTACAGGTCGTCGGGGTGCCGCACGACCTGTACGGCGAGGAGGTCCTGGCCTGCGTCATCCCGCAGGACGCGGACGACCCGCTGACGCTGGGGGAGCTGCGCGCCTACTGCGAGGGCCGGCTGGCGCACTACAAGATCCCGAGCAGGCTGCGCACACTCGACTCCTTCCCGATGACGGTGTCCGGGAAGGTCCGCAAGATCGAACTGCGGGAGGGGTACGGGGAGTAGCGCCCGCCGGACCTCACGTGCCCTTCGCGGACAGGTCGTCGGCGGGGCGGTTCACCGGCTGCGGGGTGCCCGTGAGGTCCAGCACGAACAGCGGGACGCCGAGGGCGTCGGCGCGGGAGCGGGCGTCGTCGGCGTACCCGGAGAGGGAGAAGTAGACGCAGTCCGCCGAGTCGGACATGGCCGTCAGCCACAGGCACTCCACGTCGCGCAGCGAGGCCGGCTGGACGGTCGGATCGACCTGGGCCAGCAGCCCACGGGCGGCGAGGCCGATACCGGACGGGGGCCGCTGGTCGGCCCGGCGTATGTCCCGGTAGCCGAGCCAGCGCAGATAGAGCGCGGCGGCCGTCACCGCGTCCTGTGCGGTCCGGATGGCCACGGGCCGGAAGGCGGGGCGGACGGGCTCGGGCGCGGGGCCTGCCTCGGTGGCCGGCTCGTGCCTTGCGTCGGACGGGGACTGACACGGGAGCGACGGGGACTGGCTGGACCTGCCGGGCTCCGACGGCGCCCCTGATCCCGCCTCCGGGCCCGGCCCCACCACCTCTTCTGCCCCCGACACCGGAATCCGCAGCACCGTCCCGCACGGGCACCCCAGCTCCGGGTGGGGCCACTCGTCCCGGCGGTCGCAGGACGGGCAGTGGACGGTGACCCAGTCCTCGTCCCAGGCGCGGTGGACGACCGGTACCGGGGCGGCCCGCAGGTCCAGTGCCGGGGCGACCGGGGCGCCGCACGCGCAGGGGTACTCCGGCGCGGCGTAGACGTGCTCGCGCCGACAGGCCGGGCAGCGCACGGGCACGCTCTCGTACATGGCCCTCTCCCAGGCGTCGCGGCAGGGCAGGCCCACCATCCTGCTCCTGCTTCGCCCTGCTTGTCCGTCTCTTGGCGACGTCCGTGCACCCCCCTTACATGCCCTCCACGTCGGTCAACCCCGGCCACTCGTCCGGTCCCCCGCCCTGCCACTCGATCAGGTCGCTCTCCTCGACCTCGATCCGGTCCAGGTCGGCCATGCGCAGGATCTCGACCACGTCGTCCAGATGGGACGCGATGCCGAGGGTCACATCGCCCTCGGTGACCCTGCGGGAGCCGTCGAGGGCGGGGGTGTGCACCACGATGTGCGGGAACTCCGGCGGTGGATAGGTCATGCCTTCAGACTCCTGCGGGGCGGACGGTTCCGCACCTTGGTCGAGCGTGCCGGTCCCGTCGGCGGCCGGGCCTGCCGGTCCGACGGTCACAGCGCGTCCACCGCGCTCACCTTCCAGCCGCCGGAGGTGCGGGTGAGCGTCATCCGCACCCGGTTGAGATCCACCCGGGAGCCCGACACCTGCGTGCTGCGGGTGCTCTGGTTGACGAAGAGCAGCACGACGACCCGGTCGGGCGCCGCCGACACGACCGACGCGGCGGGGGCCCCGCCGTCCTTCGGTGCCGCCACCGTCGCCTTGACGACCCCGTGGTACTTCCTCGCGGTCGGCCCGACCACCGTCTTCGTGGTCTTGCCGTACTCCTTCAGGAAGGACCCCGTCAGCAGGGCCCGGGTCCGGCCGAAGTCGCGGTCCAGATGCCGGTAGTCGTACGACAGCACGACCGGTGCCGCCTTCCGGGCCGCGGCGAGGGCCTCCTCCCGGGCCTGGTCCGTCCGCCGCCCCTGCTCGTACCGCCAGCCGAGCACGGCGACCGCGACCAGGCCGGCCACGAGCAGCAGGCCGAGCACCGCGGTGCGCAGGTGCCGCCCCGCCCCCTGCGCGGGGGTGCTCTCCGCCGGGCCGGACTCCGGTGCGGGGTCCTCGGACCTCGGCTCGGACGCGGTGGTGCGCGCGTCGGACCGGTCAAGGTCCCGGTTCGGGTCGCGCTCCTGATCGCGGTCCCGGTTCGGCTCTCGGCCCTGGTCCCGGTCCTGATCGCGGTCCAGGTTCGGGTCCCGGCCCTGGTCCGGAGCCGGGGGCTCCGGTCGCCTGGCGCGCTTGGCCGCGGCGCGGGCGGCCGCCGGAATCGTGCGGCGGGCCGGGGAGCCGGTGCCGCGGATGCGGGAGGTCGGGTTGGGCACGGTCATTCTCCTCACTGGCGGGTCAGCCCACGAACGCGACGTCGGAGGTGAGCCATCGGCCGTCCACGCGCTCCAGGTCGAGCTGGAGCCGGTACGTACGCGCCTGCCCCTGGGGCGCCGCGGTGTTGGTCACCTTGCTGTCGGCGACGACCAGGACGCGGGCCCTGCGCTCGTCGGAGCGCACGATGCCCGCCTCCAGGACCTGCCCCTCGGACACCGACTTGTTCCGCGCGACCAGCTTCGTCAACTCCGCGGTCTGCGCGGCGAACTGCTTCTTGAAGGTGCCGGTGGCGCCCTTCAGCACGTTGCCGCTGTCCCGGCCGTAGTGCCGGTAGTCGAGCGAGGTGAAGTTCAGCGCGGACTGCCGGGCCGCCGCCAGGACGTCCTGGCGGCGCTGCTCCGCCGCGCGCTGGTCGGCCACGCGCAGGCCCAGCCACACGCACAGCACCGTCGTCAGCACGGTCGCGAGGACCAGCCCGATCGACAGCGCCCTGGGGTGCCACCCTCGTCCGGGGTGCCACCCCTTCACGCCATCGGTCCAACGAGCAGCCATTGCCACGACTCCTTTCCGAACACGCTCTGTTCGCCGCCCGTCGAGCCGATCGAGACGGGGGTTCCGTCCGGGCCGGTCGCGTTCCCGGTCTCCGGGTCGTACGGGGTGACGTACGCGGTCTGGTCGGCGCCGGACGAACCGGTCCGTGCGCCGGGGGCGTTCTGTGCGCCGCGGACCGACGAGGCGCTGCCCCGCGGCAGCGTGCAGCGCGCGCCCGTGTTCGCCGGGCGCGTGCCGGTGTCGGCGGGGTCACGGCGCTGTGTCCCGTAGCCCTGGGTGCAGGGTGGGGGGTCGTCGACGTTCACGGCCAGCCCGAAGTGGGCCGTGCCGTCGGGGGAGACGGTGTCGGTGCCCGCGATGATGAGCGGCAGGGTGACCAGGGACTGCCGCACGCCGGGCAGCCTCGCCACGGTGATCTGGCCGCCGCTGATCAGGTTGCCCAGCAGGACCGGCAGGTCCGGCCGGGTGGACCTCAGCAGGGAGTCGAGTTGCTGACCGGCGGGCGTGGCGTTGCCGATCAGCCGCCGCAGGTCCGGGTCGCTCGACTTCATCTGTGCGGAGAGGTCGGCCAGGTCGTGCGAGAACGACTTGATGGCCGAGCCCTCGTCGGCCTGCGTCTTGAGTACCGTCCGTGAGTCCTCGATCAACGAGACCGTCTCGGGCAGGGACTGGGATGCCGACTCGACCAGCGTGTTGCCGGAGTCCACCAGACGACTCAGGTTCGGTCCGGTGCCCGCGAAGGCGTTGCCCAACTCGTCGACGGTGGTGCGCAGATCATCCTTCTTGACCGACTTCACCAGCCGGTCGAGGCTGAGGACCATGTCGGTGACCGGCAACGGCGTCCGCGTATGACCGCGCGGGATCGGGCTGCCGTCCATCAGATACGGTCCGCCGGAGCGCCGCGGCTGCAGGTCGACGTACTGCTCGCCCACCGCCGACCGGTTGGCGACGACCGCCAGCGTGTCGGCCGGGATGTGCGGCGCTCCGTCGTCGATCTTCAGGGGGATCGACACCCCGGAGCCGGACAGCCGCAGTTGGCCGACCCGGCCCACGGGGACCCCGCGGTAGGTGACCTCGGCGCCGGGGAAGACGCCTCCGGAGTCGGCGAAGTCCGCGCGCACGGTGTAGCCGCCGCCGAGGACGTCGTCCGCCAGACCCGTGTACGCGACGCCCACGTACGACACCCCGATGGCGGTGACGGCCGCGAAGGCGAGCAACTGGGCCTTGACCATACGTGAGATCACGGCAGCATCCCCTTCAGCATGAGCTCGGCGAGGTCGACGTCGACTCCCCGCGGCAGGCGCCGGGAGCCGTCCCCCGTGCCGTAGGCCGCCGTGCACACCGGTGGGCACAGCGGGCCGCCGCCGTGGCCGGGCGCGGGGGGCTTGTCGGGAACGCTCGGGGTGTCCGGCAGGTGCGGGGTGGACGGCAGCGGGGCGGGAGTGGGCAACTTCGGCAGCCCAGGGACGTCCGGCAGGTCCGGGGTCCCGGGTTTGTCGGAGCCGTCGTGACGGGGCTTGCCGGCGAGGTTGCCGTAGACGTCCGCCAGATCGAGGTCTGCGGTGATCTTCAGGTTGACGTAGTCACCCTTGACGGCGTCGGTGGCGTTCCGCGGGAACGGGTAAGTGGTCAGGATCTCCAGGGAGTTGGGCAGGTCGTCGCCCGCCTTGTTCAGCTGTTGCAGGATGGGCCTCAGCTGCTGGAGGTCGGCGACCGTGTCGTCCCGCGAGGCGTTCACCACCCGGGTGCCGGTCTTGCCGAGCTTCGACAGCGAGGTGAGCATCTTCGTCAGGTCGCGGCGCTGGTCGGCGAGGGTCTTCAGGGCGGGCGGCATGGTGTCGACGGCCTGGGCGATCGTCTTCTTCTCCTTCTTCAGCCGCCTGGACAGCCGGTCGATGCCCTGCAGCGCGCGGACGATGTCGGCGCGCTGCTGGTCGAGGCCGCCGAGGAACGTGTCGAGCTGCTTCAGCAGGGACCTGACCCGGTCCTCGCGCCCGTCGAGAGCCTTGTTCAGCTCGACGGTGATCGTCTTGAGCTGGGCCACCCCGCCGCCGTTGAGCAGCGCGGACAGGGCGGCGAGCACCTCCTCGACGTCCGGGTTGCGGCCGCTGCGGGACAGCGGGATGCGGTCGCCGTCGCGCAGCCGTCCCACGGGCGCCACACCGGTCGGCGCGGACAGCGCGACGTACTTCTCGCCGAGCATGCTGGTCTGCCGCAGCCCGGCGATCGCGTTGCCGGGCAGCTTCACCGAGGGGTCGATCCGCAGCCGCACGCGCGCGTGCCAGCCGACCAGCTCGACCTTCTCGACCGCTCCCACGGTGACGTTGTCGACCTTGACCGCCGACTGCGGCACCAGGTCCATGACGTCCCGGAAGTCGACCGTGACGTGGTAGGCGCTGCTGTCCGAAGCGGCGCCCCCGGGGAGCGGGACGTCGTACCAGCCGTGGAACTCGCAGCCGGTCAGCAGCAGCGAACCGACCACCGTCCAGGCCGCCATCCGGGCCCTGCGCGGCACGCTCATGCCCGGGCCCCCAGGATTCCGCCGAGGGTCTTGTCGACCGTGCCCGTCGCCGCCGGGGCCGCCGGCACCTTCGGCAGGGAGTCGAAGAGCTTCTTCAGGTCGGCGCAGTCGGGGTTCTTGCCGCCCTCGTCGCCGGTCGTCTTCAGCAGCGAACACAGCACGGACGCCGGATCCTGCGGCGCCTGCGCGTTGTTGCGGGTGTCGAGGGTGCCGGAGGAGGGGTTGTAGGTGTTGTACAGGTTCGACAGGCCCGTGGGCGCGACGTCCAACAGCTCCTCCAGTGCGGCCCGTTGGGTGACGAGGACCTTGGTGACCTTGCTGAGGCCCTGGACGTCCGAGGTCAGCGCCTTCTTGTTGTGCTTCACGAAGTCGGCCACGTCGCCGAGCGCCTGGGCGAGGTACTTGAGCGCCGCCGCGAGGTCCTTGCGCTCCCCGGCGAGCTGGTCCGCCACGTCGGCGAGGTTGCTGTTGAACGACCGCACGCTCTTGTCGTCCGCCGCCAGCGCGGCCGTGAACACCTGAAGGTTGCGCACGGTGCCGAACAGGTCGCGCCGGCCGTGGGAGAGCGTGGTGACGGCCTGCGAGAGGTCCTCCAGCGACTGGTTGAGGTTCTTGCCCTGGCCCTTGAGGTTGTCCGCGCTCACCCCGAGCAGCCGCGCCAGCGCGCCGTTCTTGTTCGCGCCGTTCGGGCCGAGGGCCTCGGACGTGGTGTGCAGGCTGTCGAAGACCCGGTCCAGCTCGACCGGTACGGCCGTACGGGACTCGGGGATGACGGCACCGTCCCGCAGCACCGGGCCCTTGCGGTACACCGGCAGCAGCTGCAGGTAACGGTCGCTGACCACAGAGGAGTTGACGATGGCGGCCTGGGCGTTTGCGGGGACCCTGCGCCCGTGGTCGTACTCCAGCTCCACCCGCACCCGGCGGCCCTCCGGCGTGATCTTCTTGACCTCGCCGATGCGGACACCGAGGACGCGGACGTCCGAGCCGGGGTAGAGGCCGACGGTGCGCGGGAAGTACGCCGTGACGCGGACGGGTTCGGGGTGCGGCCACAGCCTGACGGCGAGCGTGGCGGCGACCGCGAGCACGGTGAGCAGCGCCAGGACTCTGACGAGCCGGCGCGCCTTGAGGCGTCGGGGTGCCTTGAGGGGTGCGGTCATCGAGAGCCTCCCGTACGGGGCACCACCGGGGCGGCGACGAGATTCTGGACGTAGGTGTCGAACCAGCGGCCGTTGCCCAGGGTGTTGGAGAAGAGCCGCACGTAGGGCGCGATCAGCCGGACGCTGCGGTCGAGGCTCGCCTGGTTGCGTTCCAGCATCCTCACGAACATGTTCAGGTTCTTGAGGGCCGGCCCGAGCTGCGCGCGGTTGTCGTCGACCAGACCGGAGAGCTGGATGCCCAGCAGGGCGGAGCTCTTGAGGAGCTGGTGGATCGCCTCGCGCCGCCTGCTGATCTCCTGGAACAGGGCGTCGCCGTCCTTCACCAGCGCGGAGAAGTCCTTCGTGTGCCCGGCCAGCGTGCCGGTGACCCCGTTCGCGTGGTCGAGCAGCTCCTGCAGCGCCTTGTCGCGGGAGGCGACGGTCCTGGAGATCCGCGACAGTCCCTTGATCGACGCCCGCACCTCGGCGGGGGAGTCCTGGAAGGTGACGGAGATCGTGTCCAGCGCCTTCGCGAGCCGGCCCGTGTCGACCTTCTCGCTGGTGGTCGTCAGGTCGGTGAAGGCCTGCACGACGTCGTACGCCGACACCGTCCGCCGCAGCGGGATCTGGCTGCCCGCCTTCAACTGGCCGGGGCCCTTCGGGTACAGCGCTAGGTACTTCTGGCCGAGGATGGTCTTGACCCGGATCGCCGCGCCGGTCTCGGTGCCGAAGGCCGGGTCGCCCTTCACCTTGAAGTCGACCTTGACGTGGTCGCCGTCCAGGTCGACGCCCTCCACCTTGCCGACCTTGACCCCGGCGATCCGCACCTCGTCGCCCGCCTTGAGGCCGCCCGCCTCCGAGAAGGCCGCGCTGTACATGTCGCCACCGCCGATCACCGGGAGGTTGTCGGCGTTGAACGCGGCCAGGGTCAGCAGCGCGAGCACGGTGAGACCGACGACGCCGACCACGACGGGGTTGCGCTCGCGGAACGGCTTGAGCCGCGGGCGGCGCAGTCGGGGCAGCCTGGGCGGCAGCGTGCGCACCTTCACCAGTGGCTCGGGGCGCCGGGACGCGGGCCTGGGCTTGTTCGCGGGGAGGTTGTCGGTCCGGGGCTTCGGCCGCCTCGGCAGCAGTCTGGGCGGGAGCGTGCGCACCTTCACCAGAGGCTCGGGCCTGCGGCGCTGCGCGTTGCGTGGCGTCATGTGCCGCACCTCGCCCGTGCCACGTGCAGCTCCGGCGTGAGCACCTGCTTCGTCTTCGGCAGCACGATCCGGCCGTCGAAGTCGCAGAGGTAGAAGTTGAACCAGGAGCCGTAGGACGCCGTCCCGGTCAACTTGTTGAGCTTGTTCGGCAGCCGCTTCAGGACGCCCTCCACGGTCGTCTGGTTGTTGTTCAGCGTTCCGGTCAGATCGGTCAGCCCGGCGATGTCGTCCTTCAGCGGCGGACGCGCGTCGCGCAGCAGCCCCGCGGTGGCCCCGCTGAGGTCGGCGATGTTCACCAGGGACTCGCCGATGGGCTTGCGGTCGGCGGACAGCCCGGAGATCACCCGCCGCAGCTGTTTGAGCAACTCCGAGAAGCGGGCGCCGCGTTGGTCGAGCGTCTGCAGGACGGTGTTGAGGTTGTCGATCACCGACCCGATCAGCTTGTCGCGGTCGGCGAGGGTCGTGGTGAGCGACGCGGTGTGCGCCAGCAGGCTGTTCACCGTCCCGCCCTCGCCCTGCAGCGTCCTGATGATCTCGGTAGCCAGCTGGTTGACGTCGCTCGGGCTCAGCGCGGCGAACAGCGGCTTGAAGCCGTTCAGCAGCGCGTTCAGATCCAGCGCCGGCCGCGTCCGCGACAGCGGGATGGTGCCGTCCGGCCGCAGCCGGGTGCCGTCGCCCACGCCCTCGGTCAGCGCGATGTACCGCTGGCCGACCAGGTTGCGGTAGCGGACGACCGCGTTCGTGCTCATGCGCAGCGGACGGTCCGCGGTGACCGTGAAGGTGACCTCGGCCAGCGTCCGGTGCTCGATCCGGATGTCCTCGACCTCGCCGACCCGCACCCCGGCCACCCGGATGTCGTCGCCCTGCTCCAGCCCCGTCACGTCGCTGAACACCGCGTGGTACGTGTCCTTCGGCGCGAAGGAGATGTTGACGATGGTCGCGGCGAGCAGGGTCGTCGCCGCGATCGTCACCAGCGCGAAGAGGCTGAACTTGATCAGCGGCGCGGCGGCCTGCCGGGCTCCTGTGGTCCTCATGCGACGCTCACCGCCGTTCCCCGGGCCAGCGGCCCGAACAGCAGCGTCGCCACCGGCGGCACCCGGTCCGCGGAGACGCCCATCGCGGGGGCCACCAGTGAGCCGACGGCCCGCTGCTCGGCCTTGGTGGCGGACACCTGGTCACCTCCGGGGAGCGTGCCGCCCGAACCACTGCCGGACGTACCGTCGTCGAGCTTGGGCTTCGGCACGGGGACCGGCGGATGGCGGAGGCAGAACGGCCCCGCGTGCTCCCCGTACCGCGGCTCCTCGCCGGGGTGGTAGGCCTTCTGCGTCCGTACGGCCTCGAGGGTGATGTGCATCTCGCCGTTCTGGAACACCTTCTCGCCCGCCTCCTCCTGGTGCACCAGGCCCGCGAACATGCACGGGTACTCGGGGGAGTAGCGGGCGAACAGCTCCAGCGTCGGGCGGGAGACCCGGCCGAGGGTGATCAGCCGGTCGCCGTTGTCGTCGAGGAAGCCCTGTGCCGTGTCCGCGGCCGTCGCGGTCGTGCGCAGCGCCGCCGCCAGCTGGTCCCGCTTCTCGACGAGCGTGCGGCTGGTGGTGACGGTGTTGCGCAGGATCCGCATCAGATCGGGCGCGGCATCGCCGTACACCTTGGCGACGTCGGCGAAACGCGTGATGTCCTCCTTGAGGGACGGCAGATGCGGGTTGAGGCGGCGCAGATAGCCCTCGACCCGGGCGAGGTTGTCGCCGATGCGGTCGCCGCGGCCCTCCAGGGCGGTCGCGAACGCCGAGAGCGTGGCGTTGAGTTCGCCCGGTTTCACCGTGCGCAGCAGCGGCAGCAGGTCGTTCATCAGCTGCTGCACCTCGATGCCGACCTTCGTACGGTCCTGGGTGATGACGTCTCCCGCACGGATGGCCCGGGCCGCGGAGCGGGCGGGTGGGACGAGGTCGACGTACTTCTCGCCGAACAGCGTCTTGGGCAGCAGCCGGGCGTGCACGTCCGCCGGGATGAAGCGGACCTCGTCCGGGTCGAGCGCGAGGTCGAGCGTGGCCTTGCTGCCGTCGGAGTGCACCGCGCGCACCTCGCCGACCAGCAGCCCGCGCAGCTTGACGTCGGCGCGCGGATCGAGCTGGTTGCCGAGCCTGTCGGCCTGCAGGGTGATCCGCACGACCGGGGTGAACGCCTGCTGGTAGGCGGCGACGGCGAGTGACAGCAGCAGCGCGAGCACGGCGAGGAAGACGATGCCGTACACCCGTAGTCGGAGCACTCTCACCCGCATCAACCCGCAATCCGTACGGTGGTGTTGGCGCCCCAGATCGCGAGGCTCAGGAAGAAGTCCAGGACATTGATGGCGACGATCGACGTGCGCACCGCACGGCCCACCGCGACGCCGACGCCCGCCGGACCGCCGCTCGCGTAGTAGCCGTAGTGGCAGTGCACGAGGATGATCAGCACGGCGAAGACGATCACCTTGCCGAAGGACCACAGCACGTCGACCGGCGGCAGGTACTGGTGGAAGTAGTGGTCGTACGTGCCCGCCGACTGGCCGTAGTAGGAGGTGGTGATGGTGCGGGCGGCGAGGTAGGAGGACAGCAGCCCGATCACGTAGAGCGGGATGACGGCCACGAAGCCGGCGATCATCCGGGTCGTCACCAGGAACGGCAGCGAGGGGACGCCCATCACCTCCAGCGCGTCGGTCTCCTCGCTGATCCGCATCGCGCCGAGCTGCGCGGTGAAGCCGGCCCCGACCGTCGCGGACAGGGCGAGCCCGGCCACCAGCGGGGCGATCTCACGGGTGTTGAAGTACGCCGACAGGAAGGCGACGAAGTTCGAGGTGCCGAGCTGGTTGAGGGCCGCGTAGCCCTGGAGCCCCACCTCGGTGCCGGTGAAGAACGACAGGAAGGCGATCACACCGACCGTGCCGCCGACGACGGCGAGCGCGCCGCGGCCGAAGCTCACCTCGGCGAGCAGCCGCAGGACCTCCTTCTTGTAGCGGCGCAGCGTACGGCCGGTCCACGCGAGCGAGCGCCCGTAGAAGGAGAGTTGGGCGCCGAGCTCTTCCAGGGAGCGCAGCGGGCGTTCGAGGAGTCGTTGAGGTCGCATCGGCTAACCCCTCTGCGGGACGACCTGGAAGTACACCGCCGTCATCACGAAGTTGGTCACGAACAGCAACATGAAGGTGATCACCACTGACTGGTTGACGGCATCGCCCACACCCTTCGGACCGCCGCTCGCGTTCAGCCCCTTGTACGAGGCCACGATCGCGGCGATCGCCCCGAACACCAGCGCCTTCAGCTCGCCCGCCCACAGGTCGGGCAGCTGCGCGAGGGTGGTGAACGAGGCCAAGTAGGCGCCGGGCGTGCCGTTTTGGAGGACGACGTTGAAGAAATAGCCGCCCGCGACGCCGACCACCGACACCAGGCCGTTGAGCAGCACGGCCACGACCATGGAGGCCAGCACACGGGGCACGACGAGCCGGTGGACCGGGTCGATCCCGAGCACCTGCATCGCGTCGATCTCGTCCCGGATCTTGCGCGCCCCGAGGTCCGCGCAGATCGCCGTGCCGCCCGCGCCCGCGATCAGCAGCGCGGTGACGATCGGGGAGGCCTCCCGCAGCACCGCGAGGACCGAGGCGGCACCGGAGAAGGACTGGGCGCCCAGCTGCCGGGTGAGGCTTCCGATCTGGAGCGCGATGACCGCCCCGAACGGAATCGAGACGAGGGCGGTGGGCAGGATGGTGACACTCGCGACGAACCACGCCTGCTGGATGAACTCCCGTGCCTGAAAGGGCCGTCGGGGCAGTGTGCGGACCACGTCCAGCGCCATCGCGAACAGGCTGCCCGAGTGCCGCAGCGCGGCGGTCGGTGACAGGCTCATACGCCGTTCACCTCCTTCCGGTGCAGTTCGGCCTCCCGTCTCGCGATCGCCTCCCATCGGGCAGGGCGGGCGATGCCGGGGCCCGGGAGCAGGCGCGGCGTCAGGTCGTTGCCCACGTGCCGGGCCTTGCGGTCCGCGTCGCCGAGCAGCGCCAGCTCCTCCTCGACCTGGGCGGCGTCCTTCTCCTCCGCCATCCCGATCGGCCCCTGCATCCGCCCGTTGAGGAACTGGCGCACGACCGGTTCGTCGCTGCTCAGCAACTCCTCCCGGCGCCCGAACATGACCAGCTCGCGCCGGAACAACAATCCGATGTTGTCCGGGACTTGGCGCGCCGAGGCGATGTCGTGCGTGACGATCAGAAAGGTCGCGTCGATCTGCGCGTTGAGGTCGACGATGAGCTGGTTGAGGTAGGCCACGCGCACCGGGTCCAGGCCCGAGTCCGGCTCGTCGAACAGGATGATCTGCGGGTCGAGCACCAGGGCCCGTGCGAGCCCCGCCCGCTTGCGCATCCCACCGGAGATCTCGCCGGGCAGCTTCTCCTCGGCGCCGATCAGCCCGACCATGTCCATCTTCTCGAGCACGATCCGCCGGATCTCGCTCTCCGACTTGCGGGTGTGCTCACGCAGCGGGAAGGCGATGTTGTCGTACAGACTCATCGAGCCGAACAGCGCGCCGTCCTGGAAGAGCACGCCGAACAACTTCCGTACCTCGTAGAGATCGTGCTCACGCAGCTTCGTGATGTCCTGGCCCGCGATCTCGACCGAGCCGCGTTCCGGCTTCAGCAGTCCGACGAGCGTCTTGAGGAACACCGACTTGCCGGTGCCCGAGGGGCCGAGCATGACCGAGACCTCCCCGGCGGGCAGGGTCAGGGAGACGTCCTGCCAGATGACCTGGTGACCGAAGGACTTGGTCAGTCCCTCCACGCAGATCTCGACACCCATCCGGTTCCACCCTTCGCCCGTGTCGCCCATGGAGCAGCTCCGACATCTGCTCTACGGGGAGAGGCGGGGCGTCCGTCGCGCCGGTGGCGGGTTTTTTTCGGCGGAGGTTTACCCGGCGTCACCGCGGGTCCGACGTGCTCAGGCGGGGGCTACGGCCGCCGCACGGCCGCCGGAGGCGAGGGCAGCGACGCGGACGGGACGTCGGGCGCGCCCGTGACCGACGGGAGCGGCGGATGAGACGGAAGGGAGGGGAGTGAGGAGACGGTCGGCAGCTTCGGCACCCGGGGAACCGCCGGCGTCGGCACCTTCGGAAGCGGGGCGGAGGAGACATCGGGCAGCGTCGGGACGGACACGTCCGGCATGGGCAGGGGAATGAGGGAATCCCCGGTCGGAGACTGAGTGGCCGTCGGCCCGGTGGACCCCGATGCGGAGGGCACCGGGCTGCCCGGGCCCGGAGAGCCCACCCCGCCGGTGCCGTCGGTCCGCAGCGCGTGAGCCGAGTCCGACACCGCCGGCACCGGCGGCGGAGCGTGCCCGTGACCGCCCCCGTCGAGCGCGTACGGCAGTACCAATCCGGCCACCGCCAGACTCGCCGCCGTGGAGACGGCCACCACCGCCTGCGCCCTCCCGGTGAGACGCGGCCGCGCACGTCCGATCAGGAACAGCAGGATCCCGAGCGTCCCGGCCAGCGAGGCGCGCAGCGTCCGCCGGGCGCGGGCCAGCAGCGACTCGACGGTCCGGTAGCTCAGGCCCATCCGCACCGCGACCTGACCGACGTCCAGATCCTCGGACTTCAGCCGCAGCGCCTCGGCCTGCCGGGCGGGCAACTCCCCACTGCGGTCGGCCAGCCACCGTGCCTCGTCCCGGTCGCACACCGCCTCCTCGACGGGCACCGGGCCCGGCGCGTGCAGCGGCGGGCTGGCGCGCACCGCGGACTCGCGGTTGACCTGCCGGTACCGGTCGACGCACAAGCGCATCGTCACCGTCGTCAGCCATGCCCCGAGACGCTCGTCGTCGAGATCCGGGCGCTCCGCCGCGCGCAGCATCGCCTCGTGGACCGCGTCCTCGGCATCCTCCAGGCTCATCGACCGGCGCCGCGCCACCTTGAGCAGTTGCTCCCGATGACTCCACATGCGCTGCCACCGTTCGTCGGCGGCCTGCATGTCCTCGGGCATGTCCGTCGCCATGGGGGTCCCCTCGCGCTCACCTGCCGGTTCTGTGCTTCCGGAGGGTGGCGACATTACCGCCGAGTATCAGCGGTTGTGGAGGGGGCGGACGGCCATCGTTTCCTAGCTGTTGCTGGTCAGCGGCCCGGACCCGCCGAGCACGTGACCCCCGGGCACCGTGAGGCTCACCTCGGGCACGGGGACGGAGGGTGGCAGCGTCACCTTCGCGCCCACTGTAGGGGAAGGGGTCGGAGTGGGTGTGGGCGAGGAGGGGCCGGGTGAGCCAGGAGGAGTGGACGGTGACGGAACACGACGAGAAGCCTTCGTGTCCGCCCCTCGGACCGCCGGCTTCCGCGGCGGCTTCGGCGCATGCGCGCGCACCGGCTCCGTCGGCCCGCCCGCGGACCCGGCGGGCAGGTCCGGCACCACCCGATGCCCGGTCAGGAAGTAGGCGTACCAGGCCCTGACCGTGCGCAGATACGTCTCCGAGTGGTTGTAGCCGAGGATCGCCCGGTCCATCTCCGCCGGTTGGGACAGGTCCCGGCTGCCCGCGCACAGATAACGCCCGGCGGCGAGCGCCGCGTCGTACACGTTGTCCGGGTCGGACCGTCCGTCGCCGTTGCCGTCCGTGCCCCAGCGGGCCCAGGTCGACGGGATGAACTGCATCGGCCCGACCGCACGGTCGTACACCGCGTCCCCGTCGTACGCACCACCGTCGCTGTCCCGGACCACGGCGAAGCCGCCGCCCGTCAGCCGGGGCCCGAGGATCGACGGTACGGCCGTACCGTCCGGCGTCACCCGGCCGCCCCGTGCCTGCCCCGACTCCACCTGGCCGATCGCGGCCAGCAGTTGCCACCGCAGGCGGCAGCCCGGGGCGCTGCGGGCGAGCTCCGCCTCGGCGCGCCGGTACGCCGCGAACACGCTCGCGGGCAGCGCGCTCGCCGCCACTCCCGGCGCCGAATCCTGTGCGCCCGGGGCCGAGTTGCGCTGCGCCTGACCGGTCCGCAGCGGGGGCAGGTCGGTGCGGTAGGGAGCGTCGCCGGACACGCTGGGGGCGTGCTCGGCGGGCGCCCCCGCCTCCCGTGCGGGCTCCGAGGCCCCTGCCGGGACCGACCCCGGCCCCTGCGACGCGGTCAGCGCGACCATGGCGACCGCCGCGACGGCCGTGCCCTTGGCGCTTCCGAGTGCTCCGCTGCGTCCGTGACCTTTCACGTTGCGCCCCTTCTCCCGTACGGATTCCGTCCTTTGCCCTACATGGGCTCTACGCGCCAGGGCGCCCCGTCCGTCGCTGTTGCCGTGGGAAGAAGCGCATCGGGGCCCGGCCCTGGTGTGCCTGATCCGGCCCGCCACCTACGGGACGGGAGGGGCGCACACGTGTCCGCTAAGGTCTCACCGAGCAGCCGGAGCGGCCGTAACGCCGGAAGGGCTCGGAACGGCCCGAGCAGATGCCATGGGGGCACAGTGCGCATGAGCCGATTGAGAGTGGAGTTCACCACCGAGCCCTTCGACCTCGACGAGGCGCCCGCCCACGCGCTGGTGGCCCGCGAGGTCATCGAGGCGGCCGAACTGGACTCGGTGGACGTCGGCCCCTTCGGCAACACGGTGGAGGGCGGCGCCGACGCCGTGCTCGGCGCCGTGGACACCCTGCTGCGCAGATCCCTGGAGGCCGGCGCGACCCGCATCTCGCTCCAGGTGAACGTCATCGGGGACGTCACCGAGGAAGGGAACGAGGGCGCCACCGAGGAGGAGAACGTCACCGGGGAGGAGGGACCGTGACGGACAACGGGGACGAGCCGTTCATCGCGGCTGTCAAACCCCTGGTCGACGCCATGGGCGGAGTGATGCTCCCACCCGACGAGGCCGGCCCCGACGACGTGGTGCTCTCCTGGGCGGGCACCGAGGTGGTCGCCGTACGGCTCCCGCAGCTCGCGGACTCCCTCGACCACATCCTGGCCGCCATGGAACGCAAACGCGGCAGGCCGCTGGCCGAGCTGGACCGCAAGGCCAAGCAGGAGGTCGTACGGACGCTGGAGGCGCGCGGCGCCTTCTCCGTACGCCACGGAGTGGAGACGGTGGCCGGCGCCCTGGGCGTCAGCCGGTTCACTGTTTACAACTACCTCAATCGCGACAAAGAGGCCTGAGTGCGACCGCCCCGGCGCCGTCACCCCGAATTTTCAACAAAGTGTTGACGTTGTGCCTCGGGAAGGCGTTAGCTGGCCGCAGCCCGTCAGCAGCGCGAAGGCCGCTCGCGGCCACGGAGGCTCCCGTGACGTCGACTTCCATGCCCCTGGGTCTGGCCCGGTTCAATGCCCTTGAGGAGCGCGCTGCCCTCGCCGTACTCCACGAAGTGTGCGCCTCCGCCACCTGGGCCCGGCGCCTGCTCGCCACCCGCCCCTACGCCACCCCCGACGACCTCTACACCGCCAGTGACGCCGCCATGGCCCGGCTGACCCCCGCGGACCTGGAGGAGGCCATGGCCGGGCACCCGCCGATCGGCCGGCCCAAGCCGGGCGACGCGACCTCGGCCCGGGAGCAGCAAGGCATGGCCGGAGCCTCCGCGGAGCTCAGGGCGGAGATGCTCGAACTCAACCTGGCCTACCAGGAGAAGTTCGGACACGTCTTCCTGATCTGCGCCACCGGCCGCACCGCCGAGCAGATGCGGGACGCGGTCAGGGAGCGGATCGGCAACGCGCCGGAGCGGGAACGCGAGATCGTCCGCACCGAGTTGGGCAGGATCAACCGCATCCGACTGGCCCGACTCGTCGAAGGGGGCACCTGAGCCATGGCCACCAGCAGCACCGCCTCCGTGTCCACGCACATCCTGGACACGTCCGTCGGCCGCCCCGCCGAGGGCGTCCCCGTCCGGCTCTCGGCCCGCGCCGGCCGGGACGCGGACTGGCGGGCGCTCGGCGGCTCCGCGACCGACGCCGACGGTCGCTGCAAGGACCTCCCGGCCCTGCCGGCGGGCACCACTCACGTACGGCTGGATTTCGCGGTCGAGCAGTACCTGGACAGCGGGGCCGCGGAAGCGTTCTTCCCGGAGGTGGCGGTCACCTTCGCCGTCAAGGCCGGGGAGCACTACCACGTACCGCTGCTGCTCAACCCGTTCGGCTACTCCGTATACCGAGGGAGCTGACGCAGATGCCCACCCTGGGACAGAACCAGTACGGCAAGGCCGAATGCCGAGTCGTCAGAATCACGCGGAACGGCGCCACCCACCACATCAAGGACCTGAACGTCTCCGTCTCCCTCAGCGGTGACATGGACGAGGTCCACTACTCCGGCTCCAACGCCAACGTCCTGCCGACCGACACCACCAAGAACACGGTGTACGCGCTCGCCAAGGAGCACGGCATCGAGTCCGCCGAGAGCTTCGGCATCCACCTCGCGCGCCACTTCGTCACCTCGCAGGAGTCGATAAGCCGCGCCCGTATACGCATCGAGGAGTACGCCTGGGAGCGGATCGAGACGGCCGAAGCCGACGAGGCCCAGCACTCCTTCGTACGGAAGGGCCAGGAGACCCGGCTGACGCAGATCACGTACGACGGTGAGCGGTGGGAGGTCGTGTCCGGCCTCAAGGACCTGACCGTCCTGAACTCGACCGACTCCGAGTTCTGGGGCTACGCCAAGGACAAGTACACGACGCTCCCCGAGGCGTACGACCGCATCCTGGCCACCGAGGTCTCCGCCCGCTGGCGCTTCGACTGGGCCGATGGCGAGCGGCCGATGCCCGACTGGGACGCGTCCTACGCGCAGGCCAGGGTGCACTTGCTCCGGGCCTTCGCCGAGACGTACTCCCTCTCGCTCCAGCAGACGCTCTACCAGATGGGCTCCCGGATCATCGACAACCAGGACGAGATCGACGAGGTCCGCCTCTCCCTGCCCAACAAGCACCACTTCCTCGTCGACCTCGAACCCTTCGGGCTGAAGAACGACAACGAGGTGTACGTCGCCGCCGACCGCCCCTACGGCCTGATCGAGGCCACCGTCCTGCGGGACGGCCACGAGCCGCGCATCCCGGTGGACCTCCCCAACCTCTGACTCTCAAGGGCGAACCATGGCAGCCGAGGCAGCACCCCCGCGCACCGTGATCGAGAACTGCGCGATCGCGACGGTCGACGCGGACGACACCGAGTACGCGAGCGGGTACGTCGTCATCGCCGGCAACCGCATCGAGGCGCTCGGCGCGGGCCGGGCCCCCGAGGGCCTGGAGAACGTCGTACGGCGCATCGACGCGACCGGGCACCTGGTGACGCCCGGCCTGATCAACACCCACCACCACTTCTACCAGTGGCTCACCCGGGGCCTCGCCACCGACCACAACCTCTTCGACTGGCTGGTCGCGCTGTATCCGACCTGGGCCCGCATCGACGAGCCGATGGTGTACGCGGCGGCGCAGGGCTCGCTCGCGATGATGGCTCGCGGCGGCGTCACCACGGCCATGGACCACCACTACGTCTACCCGCGGGGCGCCGGCGACCTCTCTGGGGCCGTCATCCGCGCCGCCCGCGAGCTGGGCGTCCGCTTCACCCTCGCCCGCGGCTCCATGGACCGCGGCGAGGCGGACGGCGGTCTGCCGCCGGACTTCGCCGTCGAGACCCTGGAGGGCGCGCTCGCGGCGACCGAGGAGACGGTACGGCAGCACCACGACTCCTCCTTCGACGCGATGACCCAGGTCGCAGTGGCCCCCTGCTCACCCTTCTCCGTCTCGACCGAACTGATGCGACAGGGCGCCGAGTTGGCCCGCCGTCTCGGTGTACGGCTGCACACGCACGGCTCGGAGACGGTCGAGGAGGAGAAGTTCTGCCACGAGCTGTTCGGCATGGGCCCGACCGACTACTTCGAGTCGACGGGCTGGCTCGGCGAGGACGTCTGGATGGCGCACTGCGTCCACATGAACGACGCAGACATCGCCGCCTTCGCCCGCACGCAGACGGGCGTCGCCCACTGCCCCTCCTCCAACGCCCGCCTGGCGGCCGGGATCGCCCGCGTGCCCGACATGCTGGCGGCCGGTGTCCCGGTCGGCCTCGGCGTCGACGGAACGGCATCGAACGAGTCCGGCGAACTCCACACCGAACTGCGCAACGCCCTCCTCATCAACCGCCTCGGCGCCCACCGCGAAGCCGCGCTGAACGCCCGCCAGGCGCTGCGCCTGGGAACGTACGGCGGCGCCCAAGTCCTGGGCCGGGCAGGCGAGACCGGTTCTCTGGAGCCGGGCAAGCTGGCCGACCTGGTGCTGTGGAACCTCGGCACCCTGGCCCACGCCTCGATCGCCGACCCGGTGGCCGCCCTGGTCCTCGGCGCGGCGGCCCCGGTCACGGCGTCGTTCGTGGGCGGCCGCCAGATCGTCGAGAACGGGCGCCTGCTGCACGCCGACGAGGACGAGATCGCCCGCTCCACACGAGAGGAGGCGCGGCGGCTGGCGCGCATCGCAGCGGAGGGGTGAGGAGCTGAAGCCGATGGTCAATCCGGCATCGGCGCACCGTTCAACGGCTCACGCCGCGCCCGTACCTTTCGATGGCTGATCCGCCAGCCGTTGCGGGTGGGCACCACGGTGTCGTCGTAGGTGACCGAACCGCATGAGCCGTCCGCCTTGATGCCCAGGCCCTTGGACCGGACCTGCACCCGGCCGTCCTTCGACTCGGTGACGAGGACGTTGGTGACGTGGTGCGCCACGGGGTTGGCGGATCCGAGGGCGAGGGCGGCTTCGCGAATGGCGGCCACCCCCACCAGCGGACCGTGACCGAAGTCGATCAGATCGTAGACGACGTCCGGCGTGAACACCTCCTCCAGCCGGTCGAGCCGTCCCTCGTCGACGAGATGACCGTGCAGCGAGACCAACTCGGTGATGACGAAGCGATCTTCAACGCTGAGTGACACACACGCCCCCTCCGGCCCGGCCGTTCGGAAGGATCTACAGCCCGAACAGGCTCGCGTCCGTCGCGAGTTCCTTGAAACAGTCCTGCGGGTCGGCCAGCAGCTTGCGGTTCTTGAGATCCAACATGCCGACGAGAGCGGTGACTTCGGCGGCCACGGTGCCGTCCATCTTGCGGATCGTCTGCTCGATCCGGAACGTCTTGCCCCCGTCCCACTCGAACGCGCAGGTCACATCGGCGTCGTCACCGGCGAGAAGCTCTCGCCGAAAGCGGATGGTCGTCTCCAGCGCGACCGGTCCCACCCCCTTGGCCAGCATCTTGGCCTGGCTGATGCCCGTCGCGTGCAACATCGACCAGCGGGCGTGCTCGGCGTAGTTGAGGTACACGCTCTGATTGACGTGCCCCAGCACATCGGTTTCGTAGCCTCGGACGGTGACCCGGACGGAGAACGGCTCGCTCACTGCTGCCCCTTCGTGCGTTCGTTGGCTTACCCACCGATCTTGGCATGCTCCTCACACCCGGCGTGGGGAAGCGAGCAGATACCTCGCTCTGGTCCTCGGCTCCGTGTACTCACCGGCCTGCCACCCCGCCCCCTCCAGCGTGGACGCGCATGCCCGCAGGGCCTCGCCGTCCGGCGCGTACACCGCGACCGCCTCCGGCTGCGGGGTCGCGCGCACCCGGTAGCCGTCGGACTCCCTCCCCGCCGGCCGGTGCCCGGCCGCCTCCAGGGCGAGCGCGGCGGCCCGCACCAGATGCGTACGCTCCCACGTGCACGGCCGGTCCGTGGCCCCGTCCGCATTGGTCATCCGACGCAACTCCAGCAGCCCCGCCCAGGCGCTCCGCACCTCACGCACCCGGGCCGCACCCGAGCCACTGTCGTCCTCGTCCTCGCCCCCGACCCGCGCCGCGAACACCGTCACTCCATGGCTCCCTGCGTCAGTGATCTCCACGTTGCGCCTCTGGCCGATTCCCAGCAGGTCTTCGAGTTGCTTGCGCATCACCATCCTGCCCCCGAGCGGACGGCGCAGACTCACCCCAACTCCCCGCCGGTGCGCCGCGTCACGCGTCGCCACCCGAACAGTGCCGGACGGCGACCGGACAATGACGCTGCGTACCGTCTCCGTCGCTGTTTCAGCGTAGAGACAGCCGACCACGCTGAGTGACATGAACGCCGATATCGCCGCCGAGCGGGCCTCGACGGCGTGCGGCGACCCGTACACCAAGGCGGTCTGGTGTGAGGTCGCCCTCGCCCGACCGCCCGTGCCGTCCGTTGCGGTGTCCCGCCTGGGTAGGGTGGGCGGAACACGCATCGTGAACCGGAAACAAGGAGCAGACGTGAGCGAGCCGGCGTCCATGGCCCTGCAGCGGGAGATCGCCCGGGATCTCCAGGTCGCCGAGACCTTCGAGGCCGAGCGGGAGATCGAGCGCCGGGTGGCGTTCCTCGCCGAGCGGCTGACCTCCACCGGTCTGCGGTCCCTCGTGCTCGGCATCAGCGGCGGCGTCGACTCCACCACCACCGGTCGGCTCTGCCAACTCGCCGTCGAGCGGGCGCGCGCCGCCGGGCACGAGGCGCGTTTCTACGCGATGCGGCTGCCGTACGGCGTCCAGGCCGACGAGGGCGACGCCCAGCTCGCGCTCTCTTTCATCCAGGCCGACCACGTCCTGACCGTGGACATCAAGCCCGCGAGCGACGCCGCGCTGGAGGCCGCGCGGGCCGGAGGCGTGAGCTTCCGTGACGCCCACCACCAGGACTTCGTGCACGGCAACATCAAGGCCCGGCAGCGCATGATCGCGCAGTACGCGGTGGCCGGCGCCCACGACGGCCTGGTCGTCGGCACCGACCACGCCGCCGAGGCGGTCTCCGGCTTCTTCACCAAGTTCGGCGACGGCGCCGCAGACGTCGTCCCGCTGACCGGCCTGACCAAGCGCCGGGTGCGCGCGGTCGCGGAGGCGCTGGGCGCGCCCGCCGAGCTGGTGTGGAAGACGCCGACGGCCGACCTGGAGACCCTCGACCCGGGCAAGGCCGACGAGGACGCGCTCGGTGTCACGTACGACGACATCGACGACTTTCTGGAGGGCAAGCCGGTCGAGGAGCGCGCCTTCGAGACGATCGTCCGCCGCTACCGGCTCACGGAGCACAAGCGCCGGCTGCCCGTCGCTCCCTGAAGGCCTCGAAGGGCCCTTTAGCGCCCTAAAGGGCCCCAGCGGATCGTACGGATGTATGGATCCGGATCGTCACTGCCGATACCCGCCGAGGAACCGCCCGATCCGCCCGATCGCCGCTTCCAGGTCATCGGCGTACGGCAGCGTGAGGATCCGGAAGTGGTCGGGGGTCGGCCAGTTGAAGCCGGTGCCCTGGACCACCTGGATCTTCTCGCGCAGCAGCAGGTCGAGGACGAACTTCTCGTCGTCGTGGATCGGGTGGACCTTGGGGTCGATGCGCGGGAAGGCGTACAGCGCGCCCTTGGGCTTCACGCAGGACACCCCCGGGATCTCGTTGAGCTTCTCCCAGGCCATGTCGCGCTGTTCGTGCAACCGGCCGCCGGGAGCGGTGAGTTCGTGGATGGACTGGCGGCCGCCGAGCGCGGCCTGGATGGCGTACTGGGCGGGCGCGTTGGGGCATAGTCGCATGGAGGCCAGCATGGTCAGGCCCTCCAGATAGCTCTTCGCGTGCTGCTTCGGACCGGTGACCACCAGCCAGCCCGAACGGAAGCCGGCCACGCGGTACGTCTTCGACAAGCCGCAGAAGGTGAGGACGACCAGGTCGGGGGCGAGTGCGGCGGCCGAGTGGTGCACGGCGTCGTCGTACAGGATCTGGTCGTAGATCTCGTCGGCGAAGACCATCAGGCCGTGGCGGCGGGCGAGATCGAGGATGCCCTCGACGATCTCCTTGGGATAGACCGCGCCGGTGGGGTTGTTGGGGTTGATGATGACCACGGCCTTGGTGCGGTCCGTGATCTTCGAGGCCATGTCGGCCAAGTCCGGGTACCAGTCGGCCTGTTCGTCGCACAGGTAGTGGACCGCCTTGCCGCCGGCGAGGGTCGTGACCGCCGTCCAGAGCGGGAAGTCCGGTGCGGGGATGAGGACTTCGTCCCCGTCCTCCACCAGCGCCTGTACGGCCATCGACACCAGCTCGGAGACGCCGTTGCCGAGGAACACGTCGTCGACGCCGACCTCCAGGCCGCGGTCCTGATAGCGCTGGGCCACGGCCCGGCGGGCGGAGAGGATGCCGCGCGAGTCGGTGTAGCCGTGCGCCTGGGGCAGCATCCGGATCATGTCCTGGAGGATCTCCTCCGGCGCCTCGAAGCCGAACACCGCGGGGTTGCCGGTGTTCAGGCGCAGCACGCTGTGCCCCGCCGCCTCCAGCGCGTCGGCGTGCTCGATCACCGGGCCGCGGATCTCGTAACAGACCTCGCTGAGCTTGTTCGACTGCCGGAACTCCATGCGCCCCTCCAGTAACTGGTGTTACTTGGTTTTACCAAGTTTGAGCTTGGAAAGTCCAACGACACGTCTAGACTGCGTCGCATGCCACCTCGCCGAAGCTACGACCAGTACTGCTCCGCCGCCCGCGCCCTGGATCTCGTGGGCGACCGCTGGACCCTGCTGATCGTCCGGGAGTTGCTCGCCGGCCCCCGCCGCTACACGGACCTGCACGCGGACCTCCCCGGCGTGAGCACCGACGTACTGGCGTCCCGCCTGAAGGACATGGAGCGCGACGGCCTCACCACACGCCGACGCCTGCCTCCGCCGGGCGTGGCCTACGTGTACGAACTCACACCACGGGGTCGGGAGTTGCTGCCCATACTGCAGGCGCTTGGGGAGTGGGGCCGCCCCGCACTGGGAGACCGGCGCCCCACGGACGCCGTACGGGCGCACTGGTTCGCCCTGCCGCTGCTGCACGCGATCGAAGAAGCGCTGGAAGGGGCGATCGAGGGGGAGTGCCTGCTCGAAGTCGAGCTGGAGGAAGGCCACTTCCACCTCCACATCGGCCCCGAGGACGGCGCCCCGGTGTACGGCGACGGCCCCGCACCCTCCGCCCCCGAAGCGCGACTCGCCTTGGACGCCGACACTTGTACGGCCGTCACCCGCGGCGAGTTGGGCGTGCTCGACGCGGTGCGGGCTGGCCGTATTTCCGTGACCGGGGACGGGGTGGCGGCCAAGGCGCTGCGGGAGGGGCGGCGCTGACATATGAGACATGTGAAAAGGCAGGCCCGCCATCGCCGTACGTGCGATGGCGGGCCTGCCTTCAGTCCTTCGGCCCTTCGGCTCAGACGTCCGGCGGCACCCGCGAGGGGCGGCCCGAGCCGCGCGTCAGTGCGTAGCCGCCGATTCCGGCGAGCGCGGCCAGGACGCCGCCGATGGCCGTCCACACCCAGCGGTCGGTCCACCAACCGGAGGACCAGCCGTCGTCGGGCTCGATGGCGGACAGCACAGCCGGCTTCGACGTGCTCGAACCGGATCCGCTCGAATCATCCGCGTCGGACGCCGACTTGAGCGCGATCCCGGGGACCAGCGGCTTGGCCAGCGAGCCGTCCACCGCCGCCGAGCCGCCGATGTCCTTGGAGTCGACCTTCACCTCGGTGTTCACCGGAAGGCCCAGGTCGGACGCGGCCAGGTCCACCACCGTCAGCCGGACGTAGTACGTGCCGGGCAGCGGGTCGTTGGCCCACGGCTCCGACCAGGCGCGGACCGTGCGCAGGACGCAGGCCAGCTCGATGGAGGGGGTGCCCTGCGGGGACGTGCGGGTCTGGGCGCCGTACTGGCAGGACTGGCGGCGGCGCAGGCCGTCGTACACGTCGAGTTGCCAGGTCTCGGCGGTGTGCGAAGCCGGGAGCTTCACGGTCGCGTGGACGGTCGGGCGCTGGCCCGCGTCCGCCGGGAACGACCAGTACAGGTAGTCACCGGCGGAGCCGCTCGCGGTGGCCGTCTGCCCCTGGTCGAGCTCGGTCGCCGTACGGAACGACGTGCCCGCCTGGGTGGGGGCCTTGCTGTCGGCCGAGGCGCTGGGGGAGGGGGACGAGTCGGCCGCGGCCGGTGCCGCCGCCAGTCCGAGCGTCAGCAGGGCCGCGCTCAACGCACGTGTGATTCGCATCAGTTGGTCCTCCAGACCGCGACCCGCCAGCGCGACAGCCAGCCCCACAGCAGACCCGCGACGAAGCCGGTCAGCACCAGTGCGCCGAGCAGCCACCAGCCGCGTCCCAGGCCGAAGGAGGCCACGTCGCTCGCCTGGTCCGGTCCGTCCACGACGTCGACGGTCAGCTCCAGCGGCAGGCCCGGGGTCGTCTTCACACCGGGGGCCGCGGAGAAGGACTGGGTGACCTGAAGGCACACGGTCTCGGGAGTCACCGTGCCGTCATCGCTGCCGGAGCCGTCGGTGGACGCGTCGTCGGTCTCGGGCTTCGGGTAGCGCAGGCCCGTCGAGATGACGTCCGTACGGCCCGTGCCCGACGACTCGCCGCGCACGATCTCACGGCCGCGGGTCGTGACGGCCCGCAGCAGCACGCCGTAGTCGGGGTTCACGGCCCGGTCGGCGGACACGCTCACCGAAGTGCGCAGCTCCTGACCGGGGTTGACGTTCACCTTGTACCAGCGCTGCTGGCCGAACTCCTCGCGGTCTGTGTACAGGCCGGACTTGAGCGACGGGGCGTCGGTGCACTGGTTCGTGCCCCGCGTCGCCACCGGCGTCACCACCGGGTTGGCGGCCCGGTCGACCAACTGGTTCACGCGGTCGGTGAGTTGGTTGGCGTGCTCCACCGAGGTGTACGTGCCGCCGGTCGCCTCGGCGATGCAGCTGAGCTGTTGGCGCAGTTTGGTGTTCGGCACCAGGCCGAGCGTGTCGATGGTGAGGCCGATGCCCTTAGACGCGATGGCGCGGGCCACTTCGCACGGGTCGAGCGGCTGGCAGGTGTCCTCGCCGTCGCTGATCAGCACGATGCGCTTGGTGCCGGTGCCGGCGGTCTCGCCGCTGCCGCCACCGGCGTTGAGGTCGTCGGCGGCCTTGAGCAGTGCGGGGCCGATCGGGGTCCAGCCGGTCGGCGCGAGCGTCGCGACCGCCGTCTTGGCGTCGGTGCGGTTCAGCGGGCCGACCGGGTAGAGCGAGGCGGTGTCCTTGCAACCCGTCTTACGGTCGTTGCCGGGGTAGTTGGCGCCCAGGGTGCGGATGCCGAGCTGCACGTCCTGTGGCGTGGCGTCGAGTACCTCGTTGAACGCCTGCTTGGCCGCCGCCATCCGGGACTGACCGTCGATGTCGCGCGCCCGCATCGAACCGCTGACGTCGAGGACCAGGTCCACCTTGGGCGCGTTCTGTGCCGAGGTCTCGTCGGCGACCGCTCCTGCGGGGAACGCGATCCCCGCAGCCAGGGCGGCGAGCAGGGCACATATGCCCGCCGCCAGCCGTTGTCTTCTGATCATCGGCGGATCTTATTGACCGGATGTGCCGCACTCCAAAACGTACGGGTGAGGCAGGGTGGCCCACTGGTCGCCCGGGGTCTCGGGAGACAGTCGCATCAGCGTCAACGCCTTGGTCGGGAGCGGCCCTTCGAGCAGCGCCGTCAGGTCGGAGGTGGACGGGACATCTCGTACGGCCGTCTCCAGGGCGGCGGCAAGCGCCGGGGCCGAACCGGCCGTCGCGGCCAGCGCGCCCGCCACCAGGGAGCCGAACAGTTTGCGGCGCAGGGTGGTTTCGTCGTCCGTGATCAGGCGGCCCGTCAGCTCCGGCCGGGGAATGCCGTGCCGGGCCAGACGGGCCGGGCTGATGCGGATGTCGGCGAGGTCGCGGTAGACGAGGCGGAGAGGTCTGCCCGTCGCGGAGAGGATCACGAGGAGGTTCTGTCCGTGTGCCTCCAGGGCGACGCCCAGGTCCAGCAGGCGCAGACCCACCGTGAGGGCCAGGCGTGCGAACTCGGCCAGCCACTCGGGGGAGTTCGGCAGCTCCGTGGTGGCGAGGGCGGCCACCGGCAGCACGCGCTCGCCCGGCGCCGCGTACGCCTCGGGCGACTCGCGCAGCATCGCCGCCAGGTCGGGGGAGTCGGCCGTGATCGCGCCCAAGGTGCGGGTGGCGTGCAGCAGTCCGTCGGTGCGGGCCACCAGGTCCTGCGCGAAGGACGACAGGGTCGCGGACGCGCCGACCGAGTACACCGAGATGTCCCGCACCGAGGAGGTCAGCCGGGCGCTGAGCGCGGTCTTGATGTGCGGGCCGCCAGGAAGCGCGAGGGTGCGCAGGGACATCAGCGGGTGCGCGGCCATGCCGACCTCGCCGGCGCCGACGTCGCCTGCCCCGGCGGCCGGTGCGCCGTCGTCCGGGATCTTCAGGACGTGCGCCGCCTGCCAGGGGTGTACCGGGATCAACAGACGCTCCCCGTCCCGCAGTTCCTCCGGCCACGACCCCGTCAGCAGACACTCCTCCGGGCGGACAGGAACCGTGCCCAGCTCCACCACGGGCCGGTGCTCGGGGCCGTACGCGAACTGCTCTGCCGCCGAGAAGCCGGGCCGTGCACGGCAGTTGGGGTGGTACGGGTGCCCGTCGACCACCCGCTGCTCCCACTCCCAGTCCCGCTCGGGCCACCCAGCCGCCCCGGCCGGCTGCCCGGCCCGAGACAGCGCCAGCGACGCGACGCTGTGCCCGAGCTCCGCCGCGAAGCCCGCCGCGTGCGGCACGGCGAGGTCCGTCATCAGGCGTGCGGGGTCGTCGTACGTCACGCCGTCCACGCGTACGGCGGTGACGTACGCGTCGGTCGCGTACGGGTCCGCGGGCGGCCCGTCCAGCGTGCGGCCGTCGGCGAGGCGCAGCGCCAGGCCGTACGCCCCGGCCGTCCGGCGGGCGATCCAGGGCAGCGGCTCGTACGCCAGCGCCCGCCACAGGCGGGTCAGCACGGCCGCCCGGGCGCCGGGCAGCTCGGCCGCGTACCGGGGCACGAGGCCGGGCCGGACGTCGGCCAGCTCCGCGGCGACCTGCTGCTCGGCGGTGGGGGGACGGTGCACGGGCGGACTCCTCGGGTACGGCTACGACGTCACGACGGTCTCACGGCCCACGCGCAACGGTCGGGGAGGACAGCCGTCAAGGTCGGGGAGGACAGCCGTCACGGAGGGCGGCCGTCACGGCGGCCGTGTACGACAGACATACTGATCGCGATCGGGCCGTATGGACACAAGGCAACACAAGGGAACGAATGGATCGCGTGGACCTCATCCTCCCCGGCGGCGACGTCGCGGAACGCGCCGACGCGTACGCCGCCGCGCCGCTGCTCAACTGCCTGCTCCGGGAGGTGGCCCAGCCGCTGGCCGCTTCCGGGGAGGGTGAGCGGCGTGTGTACCGGCTGCCGGGCAGCGACCGGCTGCTGCGGGTGCGGGGTGGGCGGCGGCCCGCCGATCCCGAGGCGTACGCGGACGGGGCCTGGCATCGCGTCGGTCACACGGAGCTGGTGAAACTGGTCGCCGAGGAGCTGCGCGGGTACACGGGGCTGTCGAACGACGAGCTGCCCATCGAGATGATCGACAGCCGTGACGCGGTCGCCGCGCTGCTCAGCGCCCGCGAGCGGGCGACGGCGCCCGGCGACCCGTATCTGCGCTCGGAGCAGTCCCTCATCACCGGCCATCCCTACCACCCCGCGCCCAAGGCCCGCGGCGCCGGCCCGGTCGCCGCCTGGCTGCCGTACGCGCCCGAGGCGCACGCCCGCTTCCCACTGGCGCTGCTCGGCGTTCGCGAGGACCAGGTCGTCGAGGAGGGCGACACCTCGGCACTGGATGCGCTGGCCACGCGGGACGCAAGGGGGGTGCCCGGCACGGTCCCGCCCGGCTACCGGCTGCTGCCCGCCCACCCCTGGCAGCTCGATCTCGTCGCCCGCGACCTCGCCCCCGCCTTCGCCGACGGCCGCCTGGTGCGGCTGGGCACGACCGCGTTCGAGGCGTGGCCGACGGCGGCGGTGCGCACGCTGTACGAGCCCCGGCGCGACCTGTTCCTGAAGTTCAGCCTCGATGTGCGCATCACCAACGACATCCGTCGACTGTGGCGCCACGACCTGCGGAAACTGCGCCGTACGGACGCGGCCGCGGCGCACGCCCTCGCCGCGTTCGACGGCCCCGCGGCCTGGCTCGGCGACCGCGGCTACCGCACCGCCGCCTTCGCCTTCGAGGAGCTGGCCGTCCTCGTCCGCGACGGGCTGCGCGGCCATCTCCTGCCCGGCGCCACCCCGCTGCTCGCGGCCGGGCTGGCCGAGGGCTTCGAGGGCAGTCCGCTCGCCGCCACCGCCGAGCCGGAGGCCTGGTGGGAGGCGTACCTGGGGCAGGTCGTCCCGCCCGCCCTCGCGGCCTTTGCCGATCACGGCGTCGTACTGGAGGCACATCTGCAGAACACCCTGGTCGCCGTGGATGCGTCCGGCATGCCCGTACAGGCGCTCTTCCGGGACGCGGAGGGCGTCAAGCTGCTGCCGGACGTGTCCCGGGAAGCCGGATGGGAGCGGCTGGTGTACTGCCTGGTCGTCAACCACCTGAGCGAGATCGCCGCCGCCCTGGCCGAGCACCACCCGGGCCTGGATCCGTGGCCCGCCGCCCGCCGTGCCTTCGCGCGCGACCTCGCCCGCCACGACCTCGCCGAGATCGCCGCCCTGCTCGTCTCGCCGACCCTGCCCGGCAAGACGAACCTGCTGCTGCGCTGGACCGGCGCGGACGGCGCCGACGCCCGCTACCGGCCGCTGCGGAATCCGCTCGCGGGTGCCTGACCCGAGGTCTTAGGCTGGCCGGTGTGCTCCGCGATGTGACCGCTGTTCGATATGTGACCCCGCTGCGGGCCGGCGGCTCCGTGCCCGGAATCGTCGAGGCCGACGACCTGGGGACGTACGTCGTGAAGTTCAGCGGCTCCGCGCAGGGGCGCAAGGCGCTGGTCGCCGAGGTGATCGTGGGCGAGCTCGCGCGGGCGCTCGGGCTGCGGTTCCCCGAGCTGGTCCTCGTGCACTTCGACCCGGCGATCGCCCGCGACGAGCCGCACCAGGAGGTACGGGACCTCCTCGACGCGAGCCACGGCGTCAACCTCGGCATGGACTTCCTGCCGGGCGCGAAGGACTTCACGCCCGAGGTCGCAGGGGCGTTCCCGGTGGACCCGCTGGAGGCGGGCCGGATCGTCTGGCTGGACGCCCTGACCGTGAACGTCGACCGCACCATTCACAGCTCCAACCTGATGGTCTGGCCCACGTTCGGCACCGCGCCGCCGCACCTGTGGCTCATCGACCACGGCGCCGCCCTCGTCTTCCACCACCGCTGGGGCGGGACCGATCCCACCAAGGCCTACGACTTCCGGCACCACGCGCTCGGCCACTACACGCCCGACGTGCGGGCCGCCGACGCCGAACTGGCGCCCCAGGTGACCGAGGAACTGTTGCGGGGCATCCTGGCGGAGGTTCCGGACGCGTGGCTGACGGACGAGCCGGGCTTCGGCACGCCCGACGAGGTCCGGGGCGCCTACGTCGACTACCTCCTCGCACGCGTGAAGGCGTCCGCGAAGTGGCTGCCCACGGACTTTCCGGGCCGCGAGGAACTCGCCGCCGAGGAGGCCGCCCGCGCGCGGAAGACCCAGCAGGGCCGCCCTGACTGGCTCAAGCGGGTCCCCGACCTGCACGGCAAGCCGGCGGCGGAACAGGATTGGTCGGTGCACCTGGGATGACGGACGGCCTCTCGCACGAGCACCGGGTCCAGCCCGAGCCCCGGGTCCAGATCGAGTACTGCACCCAGTGCCGCTGGCTGCCGCGCGCGGCCTGGCTGGCACAGGAGCTGCTGACGACGTTCGAGTCCGAGCTGACCGAGCTGTCGCTCAAGCCCGGCACCGGCGGCGTCTTCGTCGTGCGCGTGGGCGACGAGGTGGTGTGGGACCGGCGGGAGCACGGCTTCCCGGAGCCCACGGCCGTGAAGCGGCTCGTACGCGACCGAGTGGCCCCGGGCAGGTCCCTGGGCCACTCGGACACATCCGCGTGAGTCTCGGTCTTGAGTCTCAGCCCTCCAGCCGCTCGTACGCGGGCAGCGTGAGGAAGTCCGCGTAGTCCTCGTCGAGCGCGACCTGGAGCAGCAGGTCGTGGGCCTGCTGCCAGTGCCCCGCCGCGTAGGCCTCCTCGCCGATCTCCGCGCGGATGTCGGCCAGCGCCTCGGCGGCGACCTTGCGGACCAGCTCCGCGGTGGCCCGCTCGCCGTTCTCGAACACGACGCCCGCGTTGATCCACTGCCAGATCTGCGAGCGGGAGATCTCGGCGGTGGCCGCGTCCTCCATGAGGTTGAAGATGGCGACGGCGCCGAGACCGCGCAGCCAGGCCTCGATGTAACGGATGCCCACCTGGACGGCGTTGACGAGACCGCCGTACGTCGGCTCGGCGTCCAGCGAGTCGATCGCGATCAGGTCGGCGGCCTCGACCCGGACGTCCTCGCGCAGCCGGTCCTTCTGGTTCGGCCGGTCGCCGAGGACCCGGTCGAAGGACTCCATGGCGATCGGCACCAGGTCGGGGTGGGCGACCCAGGAGCCGTCGAAGCCGTCGTCCGCCTCGCGGTCCTTGTCCGCCTTGACCTTCTCGAACGCGACCTTGTTGACCTCCTCGTCGCGCCGCGACGGGATGAAGGCCGCCATGCCGCCGATCGCATGCGCGCCGCGCTTGTGGCAGGTGCGGACGAGGAGTTCGGTGTACGCGCGCATGAACGGGGCCGTCATCGTGACCGCGTTGCGGTCCGGCAGGACGAACTTCGCGCCGCCGTCACGGAAGTTCTTGACGATGGAGAACAGGTAGTCCCAGCGGCCGGCGTTCAACCCCGAGGCGTGGTCGCGCAGTTCGTAGAGGATCTCCTCCATCTCGTACGCCGCCGTGATCGTCTCGATCAGGACGGTGGCGCGGATGGTGCCCTGCGGGATGCCGAGACGGTCCTGCGCGAAGACGAACACGTCGTTCCACAGGCGGGCTTCGAGGTGCGACTCGGTCTTCGGCAGGTAGAAGTACGGGCCCTTGCCGAGGTCGAGCAGGCGTCGGGCGTTGTGGAAGAAGTACAGCCCGAAGTCGACGAAGGCGCCGGGGACCTGCCTGCCGTCCGCGTCGACGAGGTGACGGTCGTCCAGATGCCAGCCACGCGGACGCATGACGACGGTGGCGAGCTCGTCATCGGCCTTCAGGGCGTACGACTTCCCGGAGACGGCGTCGGTGAAGTCGATGTTCCGGCGGTACGCGTCGCTCAGGTTGAGCTGGCCGAGGACCACGTTCTCCCAGGTGGGAGCGGAGGCGTCCTCGAAGTCGGCGAGCCAGACCTTCGCGCCCGAGTTGAGGGCGTTGATGGTCATCTTGCGGTCGGTCGGCCCGGTGATCTCGACGCGGCGGTCGTTCAGGGCGTCCGGCGCGGGGGCCACCGTCCAGGAGTCGTCCGCGCGGATCGCGGCGGTCTCCGGGAGGAAGTCGAGCGTCGAGGTGCGGGCGATCTCGGCGCGGCGTTCCGCGCGGCGGGCGAGGAGTTCGTCACGGCGCGGCGTGAAACGCCGGTGCAGTTCGGCCACGAAGCCGAGCGCCGCGTCGGTGAGGACCTCCTCCTGCCGGGGCAGGGGCTCGGCGTCGACGACGGTCAGCGGGGACGACGCTGCTGCGGACATGAGCTGTCACTTCCTTCAGCGAGGGCACCGGGATCCTTGAGCGAGTGAACCGGGTGTAGTGGATATTAATTTCCTCATCGTGGAACTTCAATGCCTACTCAAGGTGCGTCAAATCGGCCTCCGTGTCGATGTCGTACGGCCGTGCCACGTCGCCGCACTCCACGAGCGTCACCGCGTCCGCGTGCGCCCTCAGGTAGTCGCGGGCGCCGCGGTCGCCGGTCGCGGCCGCGGCGATGCCCGCCCAGTGCGCGGCGCCGAGCAGGACGGGGTGGCCGCGCACACCGTCGTACGCCGCCGAGGCGAGGGACGTCTCGTCCCGGTACGCGGCCAGCACCCGGGCCATCGCCTCCGCTCCGATGCCGGGTTGGTCGACCAGCGCGACCAGCGCGGCCGGGGCGCCCGTACGGGCGAGCGAGTCGATCCCCGCCCGCAACGACGAGCCCATGCCCTCGGCCCAGTCAGGGTTGTCCACGAGCACGCAGCCGGACAGGTCGGCCCGCTCCCGTACGGCGTCCGCCCCGGCCCCGAGGACCACATGGACGCGGTCGCACCCGGCGGCGCGCAGCACCCCGACCGCGTGCTCCACCAGCGGTCGCCCCCGGTGCGAGAGCAGCGCCTTGGGCCGTCCGCCGAGCCGTCTGCCGCCGCCCGCGGCGAGGAGCAGCCCGGCGGGCCGGCCGTGATTGTCCGTCATGCGTCCTGCATACCCGGCGGAGAGGCGCGCGCCCGGCTCCGGTGGGCTGAATTTCGGTCCGTGCGGTGGCGCAGCCCGTGCCGGGTGGCGTTTACTGGCCCGCGTCTCCGGGTGCCCGACCAACGCCGCGGGGGCCGGGTGGGAGCGCGAGGCGCGGGCCCACGAGGACGTGTGAGGGGGAGGGCTGTGTTGCGGAGCTTGGGGCAGAGGGCAGTGATCGGCGGCGACGAGGACCCGAGGGTGGCGGAACTGCGGACCGCCGTGTCCCGGCTGCGCCGCGAACTCGCCGCGCACCCGGCCGAGTTCAGCGATCGGATCATCGCCGAGGACGAGCTGGCGGTCCTGGCCGCGATGACGTCCGGCGGCGTCCCCGAGATCCCGCGGCTGCGCCGCTCCCTGCTGCTGATCGCGGGCGCGATCGGTTCGGTCAGCGCGCTGTCGCGGGGCTTGTCGGACGTACGGGATGCCGTGGAGCTGTTCGGGGACCCGCCTCAGAGCTGACCCGGGACCCGATCACGCGTGCGACGTCACGCGGGTTGCATGTACGGCGTCACGCGCCCGAACCGGCCAGCGCCTCGGACAGTTCCATCGCCACCTGCTGCAGCACCGGCACGATCGTGTCCGTCGTGGACTCCGTGACGCGCCCGGCAGGGCCGGAGATGGAAATGGCGGCGGCGGTGGGGGAGTCGGGCACGGAGACCGCCAGGCAGCGGACGCCGAGTTCCTGCTCGTTGTCGTCGACGGCGTACCCGAGGCGGCGCACCTCCTCCAGGGCCGCCAGGAAGCCGTCCGGCGTGGTGATCGTCTTCTCCGTGGCGGCCGGCATGCCGGTACGGGACAGCAGGGCGCGGACCTCGGCGTCGGGGAGGTTCGCGAGAAGGGCCTTGCCGACGCCCGTCGAGTGCGGCAGGACCCGCCGGCCGACCTCGGTGAACATCCGCATCGAGTGCCGGGAGGGCACCTGGGCCACGTACACGATCTCGTCGCCGTCCAGCAGCGCCATGTTGGCGGTCTCGCCGGTCTCGTCGACGAGGCGGGCGAGGTGGGGGCGTGCCCACGTGCCGAGCAGTCGGGAGGCGGACTCGCCGAGCCGGATCAGGCGCGGGCCGAGCGCGTACCGGCGGTTGGCCTGCTGGCGGACGTACCCGCAGGCGACGAGCGTCCGCATCAGCCGGTGGATGGTCGGCAGCGGCAGCCCGCTGCTCACCGAGAGCTCGCTCAGGCCGACTTCGCCGCCCGCGTCCGCCATCCTTTCGAGCAGGTCGAAGGCGCGCTCGAGGGACTGGACCCCGCCGCCGGCGGACTTGGCGGAGCCGTTGCTGCTGGCGCTGGACGTCGGCACGGCGCGATCCTTTCGGGACGGGCGGCCACCTGGCAGGCGGCTGACGGGCGGCTGACGGCTACGGGCGTCGGGCTGATGGGCGGGGCAGAAGCCTACCGGGGAGGCGATGAGCCTCCTTTCCGCACGCAGCCACGTTCTGCTGACCGGAATTCTAATTCCGCTGTGCGGAGGCATCCAGACGCCCTTGACGGCGCACGCACGCGAGGGAAGACTCGAAGACTCCTTCAACAGAACGTTGAAAAGAGGGCTCCCGGGTGTCCGACGACGAACTGGTGCTGCGCTCCACGCGCGTCATCACCCCGGAGGGGACGCGCCCCGCCGCGGTCGCGGTCTCCGCCGGGAGGATCACGGGCGTACTGCCGTACGATGCCGACGTACCGTCCGGGGCGCGCCTGGAGGACCTCGGTGACGACGTCCTGCTGCCCGGCCTGGTCGACACCCACGTGCACGTCAACGACCCCGGCCGCACCGAGTGGGAGGGCTTCTGGACCGCCACGCGCGCGGCGGCGGCCGGCGGCATCACCACGCTCGTCGACATGCCGCTCAACTCCCTTCCGCCGACCACGACGGTCGACCATCTCCGTACCAAGCAGGAGACGGCCGCCGACAAGGCGCACGTCGACGTCGGCTTCTGGGGCGGGGCGCTACCGGACAACACCAAGGACCTGCGGCCCTTGCACGACGCCGGCGTCTTCGGCTTCAAGGCCTTCCTCTCGCCGTCCGGCGTCGACGAGTTCCCGCACCTCGACCAGGACCAACTCGCCCGGTCCCTGGCCGAGATCGCCGGCTTCGGCGGCCTGCTGATCGTGCACGCGGAGGACCCGCACGACCTCGCCGCCGCCCCGCAGCGCGGCGGCCCCAAGTACGCCGACTTCCTCGCCTCCCGCCCGCGCGGCGCCGAGAACACGGCTATCGCGAACCTCCTCGCGCAGGCGAAGCGCCTCCACGCGCGCGTGCACGTGCTGCACCTGTCGTCGAGCGACGCGCTGCCGCTGATCGCCGCCGCACGGGCCGAGGGCGTCAGGACCACCGTCGAGACCTGCCCGCACTACCTCACCCTGACCGCCGAGGAAGTCCCCGACGGCGCCAGCGCGTTCAAGTGCTGCCCGCCCATCCGCGAGGCGGCCAACCGGGACCTGCTGTGGCAGGCGCTCGCGGACGGCACGATCGACTGCGTCGTCACCGACCACTCGCCGTCCTCGGCGGACCTGAAGACGGACGACTTCGCGACCGCCTGGGGCGGCATCTCGGGCCTGCAGCTCAGCCTGGCGGCCGTGTGGACCGAGGCGCGGCGGCGCGGGCACGGCCTGGAGGACGTCGTCCGCTGGATGGCGTCGCGTACGGCGGAACTCGTGGGCCTGCCGCAGAAGGGCGCCATCGAGGCGGGACGGGACGCCGACTTCGCGGTCCTGGCCCCCGACGAGACCTTCACCGTGGACCCGGCGCACCTCGAACACCGCAACCGCGTCACGGCCTACGCCGGAAGGACGCTGTACGGCGTTGTGAAGTCCACCTGGCTGCGCGGCGAACGCATCATGGCGGACGGCGAGTTCACCGAGCCGAGGGGGCGACTGCTCGCCCGCACGCCCTGATCGCCCCACCGCACCCCTGACCGCCGCACCGCACCGCGGGAGGCCGGCGAACCAAGTGGTCCCAGGAAGGAAGACCTGATCACCGTGACGGCGATTCCCCGTTTCACCGGCGACGCGAACCCCTACGGAGGCGGCGACCCGTACGCGGACTACCGCACCGCCGACTTCCCTTTCACACACCACGTCGACCTCGCCGACCGTCGGCTCGGCGCGGGTGTCATCGCCGCCAACGACGAGTTCTTCGCCGAGCGCGAGAACCTGCTGGTGCCCGGGCGGGCGGAGTTCGACCCCGAGCGCTTCGGGCACAAGGGCAAGATCATGGACGGCTGGGAGACCCGCCGTCGCCGCGGCTCCTCCGCCGAGCACCCCTGGCCCACCGCCGAGGACCACGACTGGGCGCTGGTCCGGCTGGGCGCCCCCGGCGTGATCCGCGGCATCGTCGTCGACACCGCGCACTTCCGCGGCAACCACCCGCAGGCGGTGTCGATCGAGGGCACCGCGATGCCGGGCTCCCCGTCACCGCGGGAGCTCCTGTCCGGCCACGTGAAGTGGACCACCCTCGTCCCGCGCACCCCGGTCGGCGGCCATGCGGCCAACGGCTTCGAGGTCCTGGCCGAACAGCGCTTCACCCACCTGCGTGTCCACCAGCACCCCGATGGCGGCATCGCGCGCCTGCGCGTGTACGGCGAGGTCGTACCGGATCCGCAGTGGCTCGCGGCCCTCGGCACCTTCGACGTCGTCGCCCTGGAGAACGGCGGCCGGGTCGAGGACGCCTCCGACCGCTTCTACTCGCCCGCGGTCAACACCATCCAGCCGGGCCGCTCCCGCACGATGGACGAGGGCTGGGAGACGCGCCGCCGCCGCGACCGGGGCCACGACTGGATCCGCTACCGGCTGGCCGCCCAGGCCCGGATCCGCGCCATCGAGATCGACACGGCCTGCCTCAAGGGCAACAGCGCGGGCTGGGCGTCGGTGTCGGTGCGGGACGGCGATCAGGGCGCGTGGCACGAGATCCTTCCGCGCACCCGTCTGCAGCCCGACACCAACCACCGTTTCGTCCTCCCGGACCCGGCCGTCGGCACGCACGCGTGCGTGGACATCTACCCGGACGGCGGCCTCTCCCGCGTGCGCCTGTTCGGCTCCCTGACACAGGAGGGCGCGGCCCGCCTGTCGGCCCGTCACCAGGAACTGGGCGGCGGCTGACACCCACGGGAGTACTCCGACAAGGCCCCCGCCCGTCCCCCGATCGGCCCCCGATCTCCGGCAGCCGGAACTCTTCACCGCACCTCCCGCGTTCTCCCCTCGTGACCCTTCAGCAAGAAATCGTCGGCAACGCCATGCAGATGGCGGTCGTCAACCTCGATCCCGGCCAGACCGTGTACTGCGAGGCCGGGAAGTTCCTGTTCAAGACGACGAACGTGTCCATGGAGACGCGCCTGTCCGGCCCGTCCGGCAACGGCGGCCGGCCCCAGGACGGCGGGGGCGGCGGCATGGGCGGCATGCTGCGCCAGGCCATGGGCACCGCGATGCAGGTCGGCCAGCGCATGCTCGCCGGCGAGTCGCTGGCGTTCCAGTACTTCAGCGCGCAGGGCGGTCAGGGCACCGTCGGCTTCGCGGGCGTGCTTCCCGGTGAGATGCGCGCCCTGGAACTCGACGGCACGCGCGCGTGGTTCGCGGAGAAGGACGCCTTCGTGGCCGCCGAGTCCACCGTCGACTTCGGCATCGCCTTCCAGGGCGGCCGGACCGGCATGGGCGGCGGCGAGGGCTTCATCCTCGAGAAGTTCACCGGGCGCGGCACGGTGATCATCGCCGGCGCCGGCAACTTCATCGACCTCAACCCGGCCGACTTCGGCGGACGCATCGAGGTCGACACCGGCTGCGTGGTCGCCTTCGAGGAGGGCATCCAGTACGGCGTCCAGCGCGTCGGCGGCCTCAACCGTCAGGGGATCATGAACGCCGTCTTCGGCGGCGAAGGGCTGTCGCTCGCCACCCTGGAGGGCAACGGCCGCGTCATCCTGCAGTCCCTCACCATCGAGAGCCTCGCCAACGCCCTGAAGAAGGCCCAGGGCGGCGACAAGCAGGGCCCGACCGGCGGCCTGTTCTCGACGAACGTGGGGTGAGGCGGCCGCCCGATGAACCGGCGGAGCGATGAGTTGCGGTCGACCGTGGGGTCTGTAGTGATGACACCAGACCCCACCTCAGGAAGCAGGCACCCACCATGGGCAAGCTCGTCTCCACCATCTTCGTCACCCTCGACGGCGTCTACCAGGCACCGGGCGGCCCCCAGGAGGACACCCGCGGCGACTTCACCCAGGGCGGCTGGAGCTTCACGTACGGCGACGAGGAGTTCGGCCGGTTCGTCTCCGAGGTGTTCGACCGCGCGGGCGCCTTCCTGCTCGGGCGGCGGACGTACGACATCTTCGCCGGGTACTGGCCGAAGATGACCGACCCCGCCGACCCGATCGCCTCTCGGCTGAACACCCTGCCGAAGTACGTCGCCTCGAAGTACGTCGCCTCCTCGACCCTCCAGGCGCCCGAGTGGCCCGGCACCATCGTCGTCGGGGGCAGCGGCGACCTCGCCAAGGAGGTCACCGCCCTCAAGGAGCGGACGGACGGCGAGCTCCAGGTCCACGGCAGCGGTGCGCTCGTGCGCTCCCTGCTCGGCCTCGGCGTCGTCGACACCCTCCATCTGCTGACCTTTCCGGTCGTGCTGGGCACGGGCCTCCGCCTGTTCGAGGAGAGCATCACCCCGACCGCCTTCCGGCACACCGGCGGCCACGTCACGAGGGCGGGCGTCTCCATCCAGTCGTACGACATCGTGGGCCGCCCCGAGTTCGGCTCGTACGAATTCCCGGAGAACGCCTAGGCGCTGGGGCGCCGTCTAGCCCCTTGGCACCCTTGGCCGCGGCTGAGGCACGGGGCCCGATGACGCGGCGGCGTTCGCGGGCGGCTTCGGCGTCCTGCCGCGGCGGGTCCGGGCCGCCAGGCCGGTGGACGTCAGGTGCAGCACGTTGACGACGAGGATCGCCGGCGCGACGATCGCGACGGCGTCGGGCAGCCGGGGCTCCAGCAGGAGCGCCAGGATGATCGCCGTGATGCCGTTCTGCTGGCTCAGACACAGCGCGACCCGGTCGCGGCGCGAGAATCCGAGACCGACCACCGCGGCCACCAGGATCTGCGCCAGGAAGGTGGCGCACCCCAGCAGCGCGCCCACGGCGAGGTCGGCACCCCCGGCCAGCAGCATGCCCAGCAGGAACGTGGCCACGACCAGCGCGGCGTTGGTCGCCCGGCCCAGCCACGCGCCGAGCGCGGGCCGGAAGAACAGCGCCGACAGGGCGAGCCCGAGCATGAGGAACTGCCAGGTGGCCGCGGCCAGTAGGGCCAGCAGGGCGACGTACCGCAGCATCCGCAGGACCCGTCGCGGCCCGCGCAGGTCGCGCAGCGGTGCTTCGTCGGCCGGGCCGCGCTCCCGCAGCACCGCCCACACCGCCGCCGCGACCACCAGCAGGGCGAGGTTGCCGAGCAGCGTCGTCGCGTAGTCCCGGGCGCCGGAGGCGACACCCGGGGTGTCGTCCAGGACCATCGATCCCAGGATCACCACCAGGACGGTGGTCACCGGGTCGTCGAACGAGGCCCAGGCCGCGAGCAGGGATTTCGCGCGCGGTGACATGGCGCGGCTCTCCAGCATCGCGGACACCGACAGGGGGTCGATCTGCGCCATGGCGACCGCGAGGACGAGGTACTCGGGACGGTCGGGGAAGGCGAGCCACAGCACGCCCGCGATGAACGCGGCCTTGGCGACCACCCCGAAGGTGATCGCGACCACGATCCGGTAGACGTCGCCGCGCGTGTGCGGGCGGGAGATCCCCTGGGCGCTGCCGTACAGCCCGACCGCCAGGAGGCCCGAGCTGAGCCAGCCGTAGAGCCCGCCGTGCGCCCGGACGTCGAGGGTGAGCCACTGGCCGACGAGGCAGCCGACGGCGGCGAGGGACAGGGGGAGGAGGACGGGGAGGAGAAGGGTGCTCAGGGCGGCGCGAGCACCTTCCGGGTGAGCGGCACGGGGTTCCACGACCACTTCCTTTCGGGCCGGGACCGCGGCGCCGGGTCAGCCGTCGACCAGGTCGCGTCCGAGCCGCGAGACCTGCTGGTCCGCCTCCGTGACCCTGGACTGGTCGAGGGTCACCCCCATGAGGAAGCGCCGGCCGGGCAGGGAGTGAAAGTACACGGCGCCCTGTTCCACGTCGAGGACCACCTGAAGCAGTTCGCCCTGCAGGATCGCCTGCAGGGACAGGTTCATACGGCCGGTGACGCCGGGCAGGAGCTGGCCCATCCGGCCGTACCGGCCGCGGCGCCGGTCCGGGGTCTGGACGCGGAAGAAGTCGCCGAGCCCGGGGTGGTCGAAGATGTCGTAGGCCCAGGCGGTCGTCGGGGACTCGTGGTACGCCACATAGTGCAGGCCCTCGACACCGAGCGCCGAGCGCAGGGCCTCCTCGGCGCCGGGCGGCGGGGCGGAGGCGGTGTGCGGTCGGTTCTCGGCCACGTAGGGGCCGACGGGGAGCGAGGTGTCCGGGGAGGAAGCTGCGCCCGGGTCCTTGTCCGGGTCCGCGGTGCCCTGGGGGGTGGCCGGTTGCTGCACCCAGGGCTCGTCGTTGAACCAGGAGCCGTAGTTCAGCGGACTGTAACGCGCGGGCAGGCGCAGGCCGTTGACGCATTCGGCCATCCTGGCGTCCAGTTCGCCGAGGCGGTCCACGGCGGCGGTGGCGCCGTAGAGATGGAATCCGGGCTCGACGAGGTAATAGAGAACGGCGCCCGTCGGCACGCGTAATACAGTGCGAATGAGCGCGCCGGTGCGCAACGCGGTAAAATCCGGGGCCAGTTCCTCGAGGATGTAATAGAGCTGGCGTCCCGTCCGTTCGTGGGAGGCGGAATCCGCCGACATCGTGAGTGCACCGGTGGACGGATGCGCCGCGTCGAGAACGACCTTTGCCGCATCGCCGTCGTAGAGCACCAAGTGGGCCAGGCCGTCGTGGCGCAGCAACCCCTGTAACTGTGCGGCGAGTTGAGCCATCTGTGGCGTATCCCCATCCGGAAATCGAGGCGAGGCGTGCATGGCGACGCCCAGGGGGTCGGAGATGCCCAGGGGGTCAGACATCCTGCACCTCCAGGTCCGCGCCGACCCTCTGGTACGGATCGGCCAGCAGGGCGGTGGCGAGCGGATGGCCGCTCGGGAGGTGCGCGAGGACCGCGCGCTCGAGGTCCGCGCGCGGCTCGCTCTCGTCGCCCGCCCCGGAAGCCCACCGGTTGGCCAGCGCGGTCAGTGTCACCGGATGCCGCTCCCCCCACGCCGTCGGCCGTCGGCAGTCCTCGTGGATCCCCATGTCATCGGTACTGGTGTCTCTCCCCAATACGTTCAGGCAGTTGAACTGGTTCATCCGCGCGACGAGCGAGTACCGGTGGTCCGGTTCGAACACCGCCCCGAGTTGGTAGACCGCCGTCCGCGCGTGGGAGAGTGCCGTGTCCGGGTCACCGGTCGCCAGTAGATAAACGGCCATGTTGTTGAGGCAGATGCTGCTGAAGGGATGGCTGGGGCCGAACACCTCTTGGTAGCGCTCGTACAGGTCCGGCATGCTGTCCGCCGCGTCGGCGGACCGGCCGGCGGCGTGCAGCCCGATCGCGATGGACAACTCGCAGGCCATGGTGCGGGGATGACGGTCCCCCCACTGGCGGCTGAACCCCCTGCGCGCGTCCTGCAGCCGCCGCAGCCCCTCGTCGGTGTCGCCCTTGCGCACCATGGTCATGCCCAGGCTGGCCAGGGCGTTCAGGTACCGGTGCGAGTCCTTTCCGGTGAGGGTGAGGAAACGCTCGCAGCTGCGGGTCAGGTACCGCTCGGAGTCGTCCAGTTCACCGAGCTCGCGGCAGTACGTGCCGAGGTGGGCGAAGGAGATCCAGGGCCGGAAGTCGTTCTCGCCGTACTGCCGTTTGCGGATGGCGTAGGCGTTTCGGTCCAGGTCGACGGCGGCCTGGACGGCGTCCATGTAGAACTTGGACAGCGCGAGGTTGGTGGAGGCGTCGAGCGTGGCGTTGTGCTCCTCGCCGATCGCCCTGGCCAGGCCCAGATAGGTGCGGCTGTCCTCGTCGAAGGCCGGCTGGAAGCGGCCGGTGGCGCGCAGGTCGGCCGCGTAGCCGCGGGCCGCCATCAGGGTGTAGACGTCGTCGCTGTCCCGCTCGCGCAGGATCTTGACCGAGTGCTGGGACAGCTCCAGCGCGCACTTGTAATGGCCGAGGGCCCGGCAGGCCGCCGCCACCTCGGATTCCATGCGCAGGACCATGGTGTGGCTGTCGCCCATGCTCTCGTCCGCCCGCCAGCGCTCCAGGATGCGCTCGCCCAGCACGCGGGCCTCGGCCCACAGCCCGGACGTCCGCCGGTGGTAGACCTGGCTGACGAGCCAGCGGTGCACCCGCGCGTCGGAGCTCTCCAGCGCGCCGGACGGCTCCAGGTGCCGGTCGAGCTCGGCGAAGGTGGACCGATGCTGCGGCTCGTGCCGCTGCAGGTCCGAGGGCACCATGTCGGCCAGCACGGCCAGGACCTCCGCGCGGGTGGCCGCCCGGTCCTCGGGGGTCATCCAGCCGTGCACGAGGTCTTGCAGCACCCGGTGCACCTTCAGCCGCTGGGCCTTCTGGTCCACCACCGCCAGCGTCGCCTGGGAGAGCTGGTTCACCACGAACCGCAGCCGCAGCGCGTCCTCCAGGCTCGGGTCGAGCGGGACGAGCCGGCTGATCATGCCCGGCGACTCGATGACCTTCATGCCCACGCCGTCCGCCGACAGGAAGGAGCACAGTTCCAGCAGCCGGGCGGCGGCGGGGGACTGGCGGCGCAGTCCTTCGTAGATGCCCCGGTAGACGGTGTCCATCGTCCGGTACTCCGGCAGGACGTCGTCCGGGGCGTCGCTCTCCCGGCTGTCGATGAGGGCGATGTAGTCGTCCGTACGGGCCGGATAGGAACTCAGCTCGGCGACGGCCGCGTTGAGCATCAGCGGCAGGTCGCCCAGCCGTTCGGCGAGCCGGTCCAGGGCGGCGACGTCCGCCCCGGGAAGCCCGTTCTGCAGGAGGTGCAGGCTCTCCTCGCGGGCCAACGGCTCCACCTGCTGGGTCTCGTACCCGGTCGGCCACTGCGGGGTGCGCGAGGTGATCAGGACGTGGCCCGGGCCGGTGGGCGGCAGGAACGGCTCGACGATCTCGCTGCTCTCCGCCCCGTCGAACACCAGCAGCCAGCGGGAGCAGTAGCGCCCGGTCCGCAGGTCCGTGATCAGGGCGGCCGGGTCGTCGCCGCTGCGCGTTCCGCGCGTGGCGCCGTTGAGGGCCTGGGCCAGATCCCGCAGCGCGGCCCGGATGCCGTCCGCGCTGGTCGCGGGGATCCACCACACCAGGTCGTACTGGGAGGCGAAGCGGTGCGCGTACTCCAGGGCCACGTGCTGCTTGCCGACGCCCTTCATGCCCCACAGGACGCGCGGAGCCGTGTGGTCGGCCGTCGAGAAGTCGAACCCGGCCTGGATCTGGGCGAGTTGACGGGAGCGTCCGAAGAAGTGGGCGTTGCGCATGGGCAGCGACAGCACCTCCGGCTGGCGGCCCGGGAAGCGGGTCCGTTCGGCGGCGGTGAACGGGACGTTGCCGACCTCATGGGAGAAGCGCGAGAGCAGCGCCCGGTGCGCGGCCTCCTCGTCCTGCCCGGCGAGGTTGATCGCGTCCGGCCAGTCGAAGTGCGGGACGAGCCGGGCGGTGCTGACCCGCAGCCCCACGGTCTTCGGCGGCTGGGCGCCGCCCACGGGCGCCCCCACCGCGAGACTCGCGATCGTCCGCCCCGCCGCGGTCCCCTCCAGACGCCTCGACAGCAGCGCGACGACGTAGTCGGCGTCGGGGGTGAGGGGGAGGCCGGAGAACTCGTCGCGTTCCACCGAGCCGTTCGGGAGCGGCTCCGCCTCCGGCTGCTCCGACTGCACCTTCATGCCCGCCGCGATGAGCTGTTCGCCGATCCAGTCGGCCCACAGCTGGTCATCGGGGGCGTTGAGCACGGTCACGGCCAGCGGGGTGACGTCCTGGTCCGTACGGTCCTTCCAGGTGGCGTACTCCTCCCGCTGCTCCTTCGGCGCCGCCTCGAAGCCGTCCACGGCACCGTCGGTGATCCGTTTGGCGGCCTTGACGCACGCGTGCAGCAGGGTGTGGGACTGGCGCGGGTTCTCGACCATGACGGCGAGTTCCTCGCCGAAGGCGAACCGCGGCTGATAGGGGATCAGCACCTCGTTCCAGTACGCGTCCAGCACGTTCTCCTCGGTGAGGCCGAGGTAGGGGTCGAGTGCCGTACGGGCGTCGGCGAGGGCGCGTTCGATGCGTGACGCCTCGGTGGTCGTGTCGACGCGCATCGGCACCACATGGAGCTCGATGGGTCTCGGGTGCTCCTTGATGCGCCGGGCGATGTCCCTCGACCCCTCGATGCCCTGCCGGTTCAGATTGAGGCCGATGACCACGGTGTCGGGCAGCGCGAGCGTGCAGATGCCGGCGTCCTCCGAGAACCCGGTGCGACTGTCGATGAGGATGTAGTCGTACGCGCTCTCGCGCATCCGGGTCCGCAGCGCCGCGAGGAACTCCTTGCCGTCGGGGGTGTCCTGGAACCGGGCCCAGTTGAAGTCGTGCAGCCGGTCGAAGTAGCCGCCGTCGTTGCGTCCGGGGCCGAGGTAGTAGAGGTGGCCGCCGTTCGGGAACGTGTAGTGGACGTCGACGTCGTAGCGCTTGAGGTCGGTGTGCTCGGGGTGCAGTTCGCGCAGGTGCTCGGACTGCTGCTCCTGGCTCGCCGCCGTGGTGGCGAAGGTGGAGAACATGTCCAGGATCCCGTCGCTCCCGCTCAGGTCGGGGTCCGGGAGGTACTTCGCGTAGTAGACGTGCAGCCCGGGAGCCTCCAGGTCCCAGTCGATGGTGAGGACCGACTTGCCCTGACTGGCCATGATCCAGGCGATGTTGGCCAGGGCCATGGTGCGGCCCGTGCCTCCTTTGAAGGAGTAGAACGTGATGATCTTCGTCTGCCGGCCGGGAGTGGTCATCCTCCGCCCCAGGATTCGCTGGGAGTGCCGCTGACCAACGGGGACCAGGACGCCCTGTGCCTGAGCCAGCCGGCCCGCTCGCGCTGTCGGCGCAGGAGCCGTTCCGCCGTGCCCTCGGGCCGCAGCTCGTCCGCTCTGCCCGGTGCCGGGTCCTCGTCCGCCGCGTAGGCGAAGGCGTCGGCCACCACCGCGGCCACGGCGTGCCTCAGCGCCTCCGGGGAGCCCGCCTCGTGGTGGGAGGCGCCCAGCTGCCGCGCCGGCGTACGCGCCATCGCGTCGCGCAGCCGGTCCGCACTGCGCCGGCTCTCCTCGTCCAGGCGGGGCAGCACGGTGATGACCGCCGCGACACGTGCCCCCGAACGCGCCAGCCGCTCCCATCGCACCGGAAAGGACGAGTCGTCGGTCAGCCACGGATCGACCAGCGCCACGACGACGGCGGACGCGTCGACGTCGCGCAGCGGATCCGGGCCGGTGTCGTCGTCGGTGACGACGGTCAGCCGGTCGACACCGCAGGCGCGGGCCGCTCCGGCGGCGACGGCGGCCGCGGGTTCGTCGCTGTACGGCCGAAAGGGGCACCACTCCTCGGCCGTCTCGGCGTAGGTGTCGGCGGACTCGCGCAGCGGCTCCATCCCGGTCCGGGTGCCGGCCAGCAGGACCAGCACCAGGTGACGCTCCGCGCTCCGCGACGGCGGGGGCGGCGCAGGGCGCCGGACGGGGCGGCGGCCGTACCCCGGCCCGAAGTACGGCTCCACCGCGTCGCCGTCCGCCTCCGCCATGGCGGGCAGCGGCGTCTTCGCGGCCCGCATGAGGCGCTCGGCGACCCGGCGCACCAGCATGCGGTACCGCTCCCAGACGCTCGGATCACGCTGCAGACCGGCCACGCCCGGGCCCTGGTAGCCCTCTCCCAGGTCGTCCAGGAGCTGTCCCGTGTTCGCCACCGCGCGCGGCAGCACCAGGGAGTCGGCCCGCCACAGCACGCCGATCAGAGCGTCCGCGGGCTCCCCGGTCCGCCATCGCCGCCGCTCCATGCGCTCGCGGAAGACGGACCACTCCAGGGCGCACTGAGGGTCCTTCAGATAGTCGGCCGAGTAGAGCACCAGCAGGGACCGGCAGCTGAGCACGGCGGGGTCGGGGCCGGACGCGGGTTCGGCGTGCTGGAGGCGCCCCTGGTTCTGGGGGCGGCGCCCGAGCACGCTGTAGATCTCGTTCTGGACATCTAAGTGGAACCGCTGGACCGGGCCTCTGTCCCCGGTCGAACCGGCATAACTGGTGTAGAACATCGGCCCCACAGCAACCCCCCCAGGGACCCGCCTCCCGAACGTCGTCGGCCTGTCACCGCTCCATTGGCCCACATCCGCATCGGTAAGCGCATTGGTCTGCCCGAGCGTGCGCATCGACACCAATTCGGGTCTATGATAGGCAATTTTGCCCACATGGGAGCCGGTTTGAAACCGAGCCATCTCTCGGGTCCCCTTGAAGTGGCTTGAAATTCCGGATGTCTGTGCTGATCGGCCGTCCATTTCGGGCGCGTGTTTCGACGCGGTTCACCGGGCTGCCCGTCGGTGGATGTGCCGGATGAGTCTGGTGAGGTCCAGACAGTACACCGAGGGATTGGCGAAACCCCCTCCACGCCCGTAGCGGTGCGCACGGAGTCCACCGCCGCAGACGTCGACCAGGGGGCATGAGCGGCAGGTGGGGCACAGGGACCCGATGCCGTGTTCCGGGGCGCCGGGCAGCGCGAGCACGTCGTCGAAGGAATGGCTCAATACGTTCGTACCGGTGTGTGAGGCGCCGTCGGCGACCGCGTTGAGGGAGTCCGCCCAGACGAGGGCTCCGTCCGTCTCGACCACCGCGACCGCGGCGGGCAGCGTGCCGAGCAGCTCGGAGCTGCTGCCGGTGCCGTCCCGGCACAGACCGATGACCGACTCGAAGAGCCGCACCCGCACCCCGCGGCCGGTGGCGTCCCAGCGGTCGAACGCCGCGCACAGCCAGTCCCCGTAGGGCGCCCGCGTGCCGCCCGCGCCCGTCGGCGGTGCATCCCAAGTGCCGTGTGGCAGAAGGAAGTCGACGGCGGGCGGCCCGTGTGCCACCAGTGCGTCGTAGGTCTCCCGGGGCGGGTTGGCCAGGTCCACCGTGCACAGCAGGCCGCCGAACAGCCGCCGATGGCGGGGCGAGTCGAGCCGGGCGAGGGCCGCGGCCACCCGGGCGTGGCTGCCGCGGCGCTCGCCGCCGTCCGCTCCCCGTCGGTGCCGGTGCCGGTCGTGGGCCTGCTGGTCGCCGTCGAGGCTGACGCCGACGCAGATGTCGTGCCGCAGCAGGACGTCCAGCATGTCGTCGCAGAGCAGGGTTCCGTTGGTCTGGACGGCGAGTTGCACATGGGCGCCCGCGGCGCCGACGGACCGGCGTACCGCGGTGGCGAACTCGTCGATCACGGCGGCGCCGGCGAGCAGGGGTTCGCCGCCGTGCAGCACCACTCTGACCCGGCGCAGACCGTGCCGGCGTACGTGCTCGGTCATCCGGCGCACCACTCGGTGACGAACGGCCGCGGGCATCGTCCGCGGACGCGCGCGCCATCCGGAGTCCTGCAATTCGTAGACGTAGCAGTAGTCGCACGCGAGATTGCATCTGCTGTGCAGCTTGACGATGAATTGGTCGAATGCCGTCAGCGTTGTGCGCCCGTCCCGTGTCACGGATACGCGAGGCATTGGCCAATGGTTGGCAGGCGGGCAGTTTTGTTCGAAAGTAGGGCCCTGCCACCTGTGCGACGGAGCCGCAGCTGACGTACTGTCAGGGAGTATGCGAACGGGCGAATGGGAAGTGGGCGAAATCGAAGCCGCTTTCTCCGAAAGGCGGTTGTGTAAGCTCGTCAATCTCTGCCCCCCGTTCGGCCCCATGGGGAGCACATGCATCCCTGGGCCGAAATGATCGGCAACATGGCGATGGCAGCCCCCCGTCGAGCGTAGGCGGAACACCTCGTGGGCGGTGAGGCGTCAACTGGCCAACGTTCGCGGCGCGCGGATCGGCCAGGGGCGCCGGGTGGACACAGGGGAGCGAAAGGGGTTGTCCATGGCGAGCTACTTCGTCACGAGTTTCGCCGACGCCGAGAATCCCTCGTACGCGGCGCGCTTCCACGACGACCTGGCCAGGGAGGTGAGCCGGCAGCTGGGCAGGAAGGTCGACGCCCGGAAGTGCGACCGCACCCTGTCGGCCGACGAACGCCGGTCGCTCGTCGCCAAGACCGGCGTGCTGGTCGTGCTGTGCTCGCCGGACTACTACGACGACCGCGGTTGCGTAGGCGACTGGGTGCTGTTCCAGCGCCGGCTGGACAGCATTCCCGGCCAGCGGGGCCCGGCCGCGGCCCCGCCCATGCGGGTGCTGGTCCGCTGGCGCCCCGTCGAGGCCCTCCCGCCCGGCCTGCCCCGGCCGCCGATGATCGCCGGGGACGTGGTCGACGACTACAACAAGCTGGGGCTCTACCGGGTCGTACGGGAGCAGGGGCCCGACTCGTCCGCCTACGGCCATGTCCTGCGGCAACTGGCCGGCCTGGTCCGCGCGGGGTTCACGGCGTCCCTCCCGCCGCTGCCCGCCGACGAGCGGCTCCTCCCGGAGCAGGCCTCCCCCTGGCCGTGTCCCGCCCGGTCCACCGTGCCCCCGCCGAGGAGAGCGGACAAGGTCCGGCAGCCGGAGCCGATCCGGCCTTCGCAGCAGGTCCGGACGCCGGAGCCGCCGGTCCGGCCGTCGGGGCCGATCCTGGCGTCCGAGCCGATCCGGGCGTCGGAGTCGGTCGAGACTCCGTCCCCGCCGCGCGTGTTCATCTCGTACGCGCACGAGGACACCCGGCACCGCAAGGAGGTCAAGTCGCTGGCCGAGTTGCTGAAGCGGGCGGGCGTCGACGTGCGGCTGGACCAGGACGCGGACGACGAACCGCGCAACTGGCTGCGCTGGATGCAGGAGGAACTGAACGCGGCGGACTTCGTCCTCACGGTCGCGTCCCCGGCGTACCGGCGCCGCGTGGAGCAGCGGGAGAGGCCGGGGACAGGTCGGGGAGCGACCTGGGAGGGCGGCTACGTCCTGGACGAGGTGTACGAGAATCCGAGCTCCTGGGAGAAGCGCATCCTCCGGGTGCTCTTCCCCAGGTTCGACGAGGAGGCGCTGCCCCGCTTCCCCGGCTCCCTCTCCGTCACCGTCTACCGGGTCGACCCCGTCACGGGCGGCGACGATCTGGACAGCCTGCTGCGGTATCTGAGACGAGGCCCGGCGCCGTCATGACGCTCGCGCTCGTCCGGCGTCCGATTCGGGCACCGAGGGAGCCCCTGGCGCGTTGTCAGTACACCGGGCCCGTCACCGGGATCGGTCCGCGCGGGCTCGTGAGGGCTTCGGGGATGTCCGGAAGGGGCGGGGCATGACACAGGTGATCGATCTGGGGGAGTTCGGGGACGGGTTCCGCAGGGACCCGCATCCCGTGTACGCGCGCCTGCGGGAGCTCGGACCGGTGCACCGGGTACGGTTCCCGGCCCGCGACCGGCACCACGAGAGCTGGCTCGTCGTGGGGTACGAGGAGGCGCGCGCGGCGCTCGCCGACCCGCGGCTGGTGAAGGACGGCAGGAGGGTCGGGACGACCTTCCTGGACGAGGAGCTCATCGGCCGGCACCTGCTGGTCGTCGACCCGCCGCAGCACACCCGTCTGCGCGGGCTCGTCACGCGCGCGTTCACGGCGCGCCGGGTGGAGGAACTGCGGCCGCGGATCCAGGAGATCACCGACCGGCTGCTCGACGAGATGCTCCCGCGCGGCCGCGCCGACCTCGTCGAATCCCTCGCCTACCCACTGCCGATCACGGTGATCTGCGAACTGCTCGGCGTCCCCGAACTGGACCGCGCGGAGTTCCGCAAGCTGTCGACCGAGGTGGTCGCGCCCACCAGTTCGGAGAGCGAGTACGACGCCTTTTCCCGGCTCGCCGAGTACTTCACGGAGCTGATCGAGGACAAGCGGCGCGCCGGTCCGGGCGGCGACCTGCTCGGCGATCTCGTCCGCACCACCGCCGAGGACGGCGACCGGCTCTCCCCGCAGGAGCTGCGCGGGATGGCCTTCCTGCTGCTGATCGCCGGCCACGAGACCACCGTCAACCTCATCGGCAACGGCGTCCTCGCCCTGCTCACGCACCCCGATCAACTCGCCGCCCTGCGCGGCGACATGAGCCTCCTCGGCGGCGCGGTCGAGGAGATGCTGCGCTACGAGGGGCCGGTGGAGAACGCCACGTTCCGGTTCGCCGCGGAGCCTCTGGAGATCGGCGGTACCCCCATCGCGGCGGGCGAGGCGGTGCTGGTCGGTCTCACCGCGGCCGGTCATGACGGGGCCCGCCATCCCGACCCCGACCGCTTCGACATCCGCCGTGACAACCGCGGTCACCTCGCGTTCGGCCATGGCATCCACTACTGCCTGGGCGCACCCCTGGCCCGCGTCGAGGCCCGTACGGCGATCCGCTCCCTTCTGGAGCGCGCTCCCGGCCTCGCCCTGGACGGCGGGCCCGGCGACTGGCTGCCGGGGATGCTGATGCGGGGCGTGCGCACCCTGCCGGTGCGCTGGTAGGGCCTGAGGACTCGTCCGGCGCGCAGCCGGCTCATCCGCGGACCTCGGAGGGACCGAAGGAGGTTGAGGGCCCGAAAGAGCTTGAGGGTCGCGCGGACCCCGAGGCGCCCGAGGCGCCCGAAGCGCCCGAGGACCGTAAGGGCCCGGCCGGTGGAGGGATCTCCCCCAGGATCTCCGCCGGCCGCACCGGTCTTCGCTCACGGCGGGACAGCTCGCAGGCCTCGGCGACGAGCAGGGCCCGCAGTGCCTCGCGCCCGTCGCACGGGTTGGGCCGCTCCCCGTGCAGGAGCTCGACGAAAGCGCGCAGTTCGGCCTCGTACGCGGCCGCGAAGCGCTCCAGGAACCCGGTCCACGGCCTGTCAGCGGCCGGTGGACCGGTGGGCTCGGTCGAGGCGAGCGGCGTACGGTCGTCCAGCCCCACCACGACGGTGTCCTGCTCCCCGGCGAGTTCCATCCGCACGTCGTAGCCGGCCCCGTTGACACGGGTCGCCGTCAGGGTGGCCTGCGTGCCGTCGTCCAGGGTGAGGACGGCCGCACCCGTGTCGACGTCACCGGCCGCCCGGAACATCGCGGGACCGGCGTCCGATCCGGTCGCGTACACGTCGACGATCTCGCGTCCCGTCACCCAGCGCAGCGCGTCGAAGTCGTGGATCATCGTGTCCCGGAACAGCCCGCCGGACAGCGGCAGCCAGTCCGCGGGGGGCGGGGACGGGTCGCAGGTCATCGCCCGTACGGTGTGCAGCCGGCCGAGCCGCCGGGAGCGTACGGCCTCGCGGGCCCCGGTGTAGCCCGCGTCGAAACGCCGCTGGAACCCCATCTGCAGGACGGTGCCGGCCGCCTCGACCTCCGCGAGCGCCTGCAGCGTGCCCGCCAGGTCCAGGGCGATGGGCTTCTCGCAGAAGACCGGGAGGCGGGAGCGTGCCGCCCGGCCGATCAGGTCCGCGTGGGCCGACGTCGACGTGGTGATCACCACGGCGTCCACACCCCACTTGAAGATCTCGTCCACGCTCGGAGCCGCCGTCTCCCCCAAGCGGTGCGCGAGCTCCTGGGCCCGCACCGGATCCGCGTCCGTGAGGATCAGGGATCCCACGTCACGATGGCGGCTGAGCGTGCTCGCGTGAACGGTGCCGAGACGGCCCGTACCGATGACCCCGATGCGCATGGAAACAAAGTGAGGGGCCACCCCCCGCGCTGTCAATCAATATGTCCGGACAACCGGACTACACGACTTCCCGTCAACCGGCCACGCAGCTACGCTCGGGCTCGTGCCGAAACCTGACGTGAATCCGACCGTGTCGCTCGACCTGAGTGTGGACCGGAGCTCACCGGTGCCGTTGTACTTCCAGCTGTCCCAGCAGCTGGAGGCCGCGATCGAGCACGGGAGCCTCACTCCCGGCAGCCTGCTCGGCAACGAGATCGACCTGGCCGCGCGGCTCGGCCTGTCCCGGCCCACCGTCCGCCAGGCCATCCAGTCGCTCGTCGACAAGGGCCTGCTGGTCCGCCGGCGCGGCGTCGGCACCCAGGTCGTGCACAGCCAGGTCAAGCGCCCTCTCGAACTCAGCAGCCTCTACGACGACTTGGAGGCGGCGGGTCAGCGCCCGGCGACCACGGTCCTGGTCAACGCCGTCATCCCGGCGTCCGCGGAGGTCGCGGGCGCGCTCGGCGTCGCCGAGGGCAGTGACGTCCATCGCGTCGAGCGGCTGCGACTGGCGCACGGCGAACCGATGGCGTACCTGATCAACCATCTGCCGCTCGGCCTGCTCGACCTGGACACGGCACAGTTGGAGGCGACCGGCCTGTACCGCCTGCTGCGCGCCTCCGGGATCACGCTGCACAGCGCCCGGCAGTCCATCGGCGCCCGCGGTGCCACGGCCGCCGAGGCGGAGCGGCTCTCCGAGGCCGAGGGCGCCCCGCTGCTCACCATGCGGCGCACCACCTTCGACGACACGGGCCGCGCGGTCGAGTTCGGCGACCACGCCTACCGCCCGACCCGCTACTCCTTCGACTTCCAGCTGCTCGTACGCTCCTGAGAGCCGTGCGTCGTGCGTCTGCCGTACGCCTGCCGTACGCGCGCCATGCACGTCACGATGTCAGGACAATGTGACCGGACCGTCTGCCCCGGCCGCGGCATATGCCACCCCTGTGTCCGACAATGGGACGTTTGGGACTGCTGATGGGACCGCCGAGTCGATCACCAGCCCCATGCGTACGTCAGAGCACAGCAAGAAGGGCACGGCCTGTGGCACGGTTTCGAACCTGGGTAGGCATCGCGGTGGCAGGGGCGCTGGGCGTGGCCTGCATGTCGGTGTCCGGGTGCAGCAGCACCGGCGGCAAGCGGGCCGAGGACGCCCGCAAGGCGGCCGTGGCCCAGGGGAAGGCGGCGGTGAACACGCCGCGCTGGACCTTCGCGATGATCACTCACTCGGGAGACGGCGACACCTTCTGGGACATCGTGCAGAGCGGCGCCGAGCAGGCCGCCCGCAAGGACAACATCAACTTCCTGTACTCGCACGACGCCGAGGCCCAGCAGCAGGCGCAGCTCGTGGACGCGGCCGTGGACAAGAAGGTCGACGGCATCATCGTCAGCCTCGCCAAGCCCGACGCCCTGAAGGCGTCCGTGGCACGGGCCGAGAAGGCCGGCATCCCCGTGATCACGGTGAACTCGGGCTCCGCGGAGTCCAAGGCCTTCGGTGCGCTCACGCACGTCGGCCAGGACGAGACGATCGCCGGTGAGGCCGTCGGCGACGAGCTGAACAAGCGCGGCAAGAAGAGGGCGATCTGCGTCCTGCACGAGCAGGGCAACGTCGGCCACGAGCAGCGCTGCGCCGGAGTGGCCAAGACCTTCCACGGCAAGGTCGAGAACCTCTACGTCAACGGCACGAACATGCCCGACGTGCAGTCCGCCATCGGCGCCAAGCTCCAGGCCGACAAGTCGGTCGACGCCGTCGTCACGCTCGGCGCGCCCTACGCCGACACCGCCGTGAAGGCGAAGGCCGACGCGGGCAGCAAGGCCGAGGTCGATACCTTCGACCTCAACGCCAAGGTCGCCGCCGAGCTGAAGGACGGCACCCTCGGCTTCGCCGTCGACCAGCAGCCGTACCTCCAGGGTTACCAGGCCGTCGACCTGATGTGGCTGTACAAGTACAACCGCGACGTCCTCGGCGGCGGCAAGCCGGTGCTCACCGGCCCGCAGATCATCACCAAGGACCAGGCGGGCGCGCTGGCGGCGTACACGGATCGGGGCACCCGATGAGCGCGACCACCCCGTCCACCGAGTCCACCGACGAACGGCTGCTCAAGACCTCCCCGCTGCGCAAGCTGCTGGGCCGCCCCGAGCTGGGCTCGATCGTCGGCGGGATCGCCGTCTTCGTCTTCTTCGCCTGCGCCGCCGACAGCTTCCTGCAGCCCGCGAGCCTGAGCACCGTCCTGTACGCGTCCTCGACGATCGGCATCATGGCGGTCCCGGTCGCGCTGCTGATGATCGGCGGCGAGTTCGATCTGTCGGCGGGCGTGCTGGTGACGTCGTCGGCGCTGATCTCGTCGATGTTCAGCTACCAGATGACGGCGAACGTCTGGGTGGGCGTCGGCGTCTCGCTCCTCGCCACCCTGGCGGTCGGCGCCTTCAACGGCTTCATGCTCACCCGCACCAAGCTGCCCAGCTTCATCATCACGCTGGGTACGTTCCTGATGCTGACAGGCATGAACCTCGGCTTCACCAAGCTGATCGACAGCACCGTCTCCACGAAGACGATCGCCGACATGGAGGGCTTTTCGACGGCCCACGCCGTGTTCGCCTCGACCCTCACCCTCGGCGGCGTCGACTTCAAGATCACCATTCTGTGGTGGCTCGGCCTGGTCGCCCTCGCCTCCTGGATCCTGCTGCGCACCCGCGCCGGCAACTGGATCTTCGCGGTCGGAGGGAACAAGGACGCGGCCCGCGCGGTCGGCGTCCCCGTCGCCAAGACCAAGATCGGCCTGTACATGGGCGTGGCGCTCGGCGCCTGGATCTCCGGCCAGCACCTGCTCTTCTCGTACGACGTCGTCCAGTCCGGCGAGGGCGTCGGCAACGAGCTGATCTACATCATCGCGGCCGTCATCGGCGGCTGTCTGATCACCGGCGGCTACGGCAGCGCGGTCGGGTCGGCGATCGGGGCGTGCATCTTCGGCATGACCAGCAAGGGCATCGTCTTCGCCGAGTGGAACCCCGACTGGTTCAAGTTCTTCCTCGGAGCGATGCTGCTCCTCGCGACCCTGCTCAACGCCTGGGTCCGCAAGCGCGCGGAGGCGACCAAGTGACCGAGACCGATGACATGACGCAGACCGCGGAGCGCACCGCGCTCGTCGAGCTGTCCGAAGTCAGCAAGCACTACGGCAGCGTCCGCGCCCTGGAAGGCGTCTCCCTGGAGGTCTATTCCGGCGAGATCACCTGTGTCCTGGGCGACAACGGCGCGGGCAAGTCGACCCTGATCAAGATGATCGCCGGCCTGCACCAGCACGACGGGGGCACCCTGCGCGTCGAGGGCGAGGAGACCCGCCTCGCGTCCCCGCGCGCGGCCCTGGACCGCGGCATCGCCACGGTCTACCAGGACCTGGCCGTCGTACCGCTCATGCCGGTGTGGCGGAACTTCTTCCTCGGCTCCGAGCCCCGCAAGGGCGTGGGCCCCTTCAAGCGCATGGACGTCGACTTCATGCGCCGCACCACGCATGCCGAGCTCCTGCGCATGGGCATCGACCTCCGCGACGTGGACCAGCCCATCGGCACCCTGTCGGGTGGCGAACGCCAGTGCGTGGCGATCGCGCGGGCCGTGTACTTCGGCGCCAAGGTCCTGGTCCTGGACGAGCCGACGGCGGCCCTCGGTGTGAAGCAGTCCGGGGTCGTCCTGAAGTATGTGGCGGCGGCACGTGACCAGGGTCTGGGTGTTGTTCTCATCACCCACAATCCGCACCACGCATACCTCGTGGGAGACAGGTTCGTCCTGCTGAGGCGGGGCACGATGGTGGGCAGTCACACCCGGGACGAGATCACCCTGGACGAGCTGACAAGGCAGATGGCAGGCGGAAACGACCTGGACGATCTACGCCACGAACTGCAGCGGGCCTAGGGCCGCGGGAGGCCGGCCGAGCCTCCGCACCGCCTCCCGCAGCCGCGGCCGAACACGCACCCGCCCTCGCTCTCCCGTACCCCGCCGGTCCCCGCGGTGAGGCAGAATCGGCCCTGATGAGCACCTACGGCACCTTCACCGCCCCCATCGGCTCCCGCCGCGCGCCGGCGCTCCGCACTGTCGGCACCCGGGAACGCCGCTCGCACCTGACGGCACCCCGCGTGCCCACGGTGGGGATCGACATCGGCGGCACCAAGGTCATGGCCGGGGTCGTCGACGCCGACGGCAACATCCTGGAGAAGGTCCGCACCGAGACCCCGGACAAGTCCAAGAGCCCGAGGGTCGTCGAGGACACCATCGTCGAGCTGGTCCTGGACCTGTCCGACCGGCACGACGTGCACGCCGTGGGCATCGGCGCGGCCGGCTGGGTCGACGCCGACCGCAACCGCGTGCTGTTCGCGCCGCACCTGTCGTGGCGCAACGAGCCGCTGCGGGACCGCATCTCGGACCGCCTGTCGGTGCCCGTGCTCGTCGACAACGACGCCAACACCGCCGCCTGGGCCGAGTGGCGCTTCGGCGCCGGCCGCGGCGAGGACCACCTCGTCATGATCACGCTGGGCACCGGCATCGGCGGCGCGATCCTGGAGGACGGCCAGGTCAAGCGGGGCAAGTACGGCGTCGCGGGCGAGTTCGGCCATATGCAGGTCGTGCCCGGCGGCCACCGCTGCCCGTGCGGCAACCGCGGCTGCTGGGAGCAGTACAGCTCCGGCAACGCCCTCGTCCGCGAGGCGAAGGAGCTCGCCGCCGCCGACTCCCCGGTGGCGTACGGGATCATCGAGCACGTCAAGGGCAACATCGCCGACATCAGCGGCCCGATGATCACCGAGCTGGCCCGCGAGGGCGACGCGATGTGCATCGAGCTGCTCCAGGACATCGGCCAGTGGCTGGGCGTCGGCATCGCCAACCTGGCGGCGGCGCTCGACCCGTCCTGCTTCGTGATCGGCGGCGGCGTCTCGGCCGCCGACGACCTGCTCATCGGCCCCGCGCGCGACGCCTTCAAGCGCCATCTCACCGGCCGCGGCTACCGCCCCGAGGCCCGCATCACCCGCGCCCAGCTCGGCCCCGAGGCCGGCATGGTCGGCGCCGCCGACCTCGCCCGCCTGGTCGCCCGGCGCTTCCGCCGCGCCAAGCGGCGCCGGGTGGAGCGGTACGAGCGCTACGAGCGCTACGCGCAGGCTCGCCGCACCCAGGACACCGCATGACCGGAACCCAGGAACGCATGACCGCGACACTGCCCCGCCAGGCCACGCCCCCGGACGAGCCGATCCGGCCGCCCGAGAACCGCCGGCACATGCTCCGCCGCCGGGCCCTCACCCTGCTGATCATCGTGCTGCTCATCGGCGTCCCGGCCGGATACCTGGTGATCTCCGCCAACCAGAGCCGTGACAGCGGCAAGGACAAGGAGGCGAAGTACTCCGCGACCGGCCTCACGCCCAACTGGCCGTCGAAGGTGCAGCGCCGCCTGTACCAGGTGAACGTTCCGCACCCCGCGGACTACGTCGCCTACTACGAGACGAACAACTGGAAGACCAGCCGTCTCTACGTCCAGTTCCGCACCACCCCGGCCGGCCTGGACGGCTTCCTGGAGGCGACGGGCGTGTCCCGCGACGACCTCAACAAGGGCGATATCAGCATCGGCGCTCGCGACCGGAGGATCACCGGCTGGAACCTCACCGGCTCCGGTTCCTGGTGGGGTCTCGTCCACGCGCAGAAGAACCCGACGCCCACCCAGGACGTGGTCGTGAACATGTCCGACCCGAGCTCCCCGATGGTGTACGTCGTCTCGCGCACCGTTCCCTGACCGGACCGGCTCCGGACGGCCGCCGGGGCCGATTGTCAGACCCCGCCCGTACAGTCGTAGACGTCTGATCCGACACACGGGCGGGAGGTGGCAGAACGTATGAGCGGCACGGCCGCGGTGGCCGAGCGCGCGGGGGGACCCCGGGAGACCGGGGAGCCGCTCCCGCTGCACCTGCCCGCCGTCTATCTGCCCGCACCCCTCCCGCGCGAGGGCCGGATCGCCTTCTGGGACCCCGACGGCAACCCGCTCCCGGCGGTCGCGGCCGACGAGCTCACCGTCGTACGACGGCATGGCGCGGGCGTACGGCGCAGGACGGTACCGGCGCTGTCCCTGCCGCTCCGCGAGGCTCTCCCGCTGCTCGTGCGGGCCCGGCGTGATCCGGCCGCCCATCCGGCCACGGCGTGCTGGGGCGCGGCGACCCTGCACGCACTGCGGCTCGCCGCCCGCGGCCGCCTGCTGCCCGGCCTGACCCCGACCGGCCACGACGCCTGGCGTGCGGGCCCTCTGGAACCCGACGACATCGCCCACCTGCGCGCGGTGGCGGCGGCGCTGCCAGCCGAGGGCCACGCCGTGCCGCTCGCGGGACCCGGCCCGCTCCGGCTGCCCGAGCCCGAGGCGCTGATGCGCTCCTTCCTGGACGCGGTCGCGGACACCCTGCCCCGCACGCCGGCCGCGCCGCACACCGTCGGCAAGCCCTTCGCCGCGCGCGAGCCCCAGCTCCTCCCCGACGCCCACGACTGGGCCGCGGAGGTCGCCGCGGGCATGGACGCGGGCGTGCGGATCTCGCTCCGCCTGGACCTCTCCGCGGACGACGTGTTCGACCGGGTCGGAGAGGTCGACGGCGACGGGGGGCGCCGGGCGGGCGCCGCGATCGTCCAGGTGCACAGCCTCGCCGACCCCACCCTGGTGTCGGACGCGGCCGCGCTCTGGGCGGGGGAGGCCGACGCGACGTTCGGCCCCCGCGCGCGGGTGGACGCGGCCCTCGCCGTGCGCCGGGCGGCTCGCGTGTGGGCGCCCCTGGACCGGCTCTCCGACCAGGAGGTGCCCGACGTGCTCGCCCTGTCCGAGGACGAGGTGGGCGACCTGCTCGGCGCGGCGGCCACCCGTCTCGCGGCGAACGGGGTCGCCGTGCACTGGCCCCGGGACCTGGCGCAGGACCTGACCGCGACGGCCGTGGTACGGCCCGCGCCCGGCTCGGCGACCGACGGGACCGGTTTCTTCGAAGCCGAGGAACTGCTGCGATTCCGCTGGCAGTTGGCGCTCGGCGGCGAGCCGCTCACGGAATCCGAGATGGACGCGCTGGCCGAGTCCCACCGCCCGGTCGTACGGCTGCGGGACCGCTGGGTGCTGGTCGACCCCGCGCTCGTCCGCAAGGCCCGCAAGCGCGAACTGGGCCTGCTCGACCCGGTGGATGCGCTGTCCGTCGCGCTCACCGGCACCGCCGAGGTGGACGGCGAGACGGTCGAGGCCGTGCCGGTCGGCGCGCTGGCCGCCCTGCGCGACCGTCTCACGGCCGGCATCCGGCCCGCCGAGCCGCCCGCCGGCCTCGCCGCCACCCTCCGGGACTACCAACTGCGGGGACTGGCCTGGCTCGACCTCATGACCTCCCTCGGCCTGGGCGGCTGCCTCGCCGACGACATGGGCCTCGGCAAGACGATCACCGTCATCGCCCTGCATCTGAAGCGGGCGCGCACGGAGCCCACCCTGGTGGTCTGCCCGGCCTCGCTGCTGGGCAACTGGCAGCGGGAGATCGCCCGGTTCGCGCCCGGCGTGCCCGTGCGCCGCTTCCACGGCCCGGACCGCACCCTGGACGGCCTGCAGGGCGGCTTCGTCCTCACCACGTACGGCACGATGCGGTCGACGGCACCGAGCCTGGCCGAGCGGCCCTGGGGCCTGGTCGTGGCCGACGAGGCGCAGCACGTCAAGAACCCGTACTCCGCGACCGCGAAGGCGTTGCGCACGATCCCGTCCCCCGCGCGCGTGGCCCTCACCGGCACCCCCGTGGAGAACAACCTCTCTGAGCTGTGGGCCCTCCTGGACTGGACGACGCCCGGACTCCTCGGTTCCCTGAAGTCCTTCCGCGCCCGGCACGCGCGCGCGGTGGAGAACGGCGAGGACGACGAGGCGGTGGCCCGGCTCGCCCGGCTGGTACGCCCGTTCCTCCTGCGCCGCAAGAAGTCCGACCCCGGCATCGTCCCCGAGCTGCCTCCGAAGACCGAGACGGACCACCCGGTCCCGCTCACCCGCGAGCAGGCCGCGCTGTACGAGGCGGTGGTGCGCGAGTCGATGCTGGCCATCGAGACGGCCCAGGGCATCGCGCGCCGCGGCCTGGTGCTCAAGCTGCTGGGCGCGCTCAAGCAGATCTGCGACCACCCCGCGCTGTACCTGAAGGAGGAGGCACACGCCGGCCACCCGGCCGCCCGTTCCGGCAAACTGGCCCTCCTCGACGAGCTGCTGGACACGCTGCTCGCCGAGGACGGCTCGGCGCTCGTCTTCACGCAATACGTCGGCATGGCCCGCCTCATCACCTCCCACCTGACCGCCCGCGCGGTGCCGGTGGAACTCCTGCACGGCGGCACGCCGGTCCCCGAGCGCGAGCAGATGGTCGACCGCTTCCAGAGCGGGCGGACCCCGGTCCTGGTGCTGTCCCTGAAGGCCGCGGGCACGGGCCTGAACCTCACGCGCGCGAGCCACGTCGTCCACTTCGACCGCTGGTGGAACCCGGCCGTCGAGGAACAGGCCACCGACCGCGCCTACCGCATCGGCCAGACCCAGCCGGTCCAGGTCCACCGCCTGGTCACCGAGGGCACGGTCGAGGACCGCATCGCCGAGATGCTGGAATCCAAGCGCGCCCTGGCCGACGCGATCCTCGGCTCCGGCGAGTCGGCCCTCACGGAACTGACGGACCGCGAGCTGTCCGACCTGGTGTCGCTGCGGAGGACGTCATGACCGGCACGGACCCCGGCACCGCCGCGCACCCCGCCGCGGAACCCGGGGCGGAACAGCGCCCCGGAGACGCCGCCCGGCGTGCGCTGCGGGCGGCGTCGGAGCGGGCCGACGATGCGGCCGCGAGGGCCGAGGAGCCCGCCGCGGGCGAACCGAGGCCGGCCGACGCCGCCCGTGCCGCGCTCAGGCTGGCCGCGTCCACACGGCACCGTGCCGGGACGGATGCCGACGGCACCCCCGAAGCCGACAGAGGAGGCCGAGCCGCACCTCAGCCTGCCCCGGCAGCCCGCCCCGGCGATGCCGCACGAGAGGCCTTGCGCGCCGCCCGCAAGGAGGGTCAGGGGCCGCGGACCGGTGCGGCCGCTCCCCGCGCGCCGCGGACCACGCCCCGTCCCGAGGCGACCGCGTCGCAAGAGGGAGCCGGTACGACGGCCGGGGGCGTCGACCACAGACAAGTGGCCCGTGAGGTACGGGAGTTCCTGGCGACCGCGTTCCGGATGCCGCCGACGGCGGACGCCCCGGACGACGACCCGGCAGCAGGCGCGCACGAAGGCTCGGACGCAGGCCGGGGCGAGGGCCTGGTGGAGGGGCAAGCGGAGGGACAGGTGGAGGGCCCGTTGGAGGTTCCGGACGCCAATGCCCAGGCGCGCCGGACCACTTCGGCCACTGGCCCTGCCGGCGCCGGCAGGCCTGCCGTCCCGAGGAGACCTGCCGTCCCGCAGCGAGTCGCCGCCGTCCCCACCATGGCCACCCCTGACCGCGACGGCGAACTGCGCCGTACCTTCCCCGCCTTCCCGCCCCGGACGTCGCCGGGCGAGGGCTTCGCCGAGACCTGGTGGGGCAATGCCTGGGTCGCCGCGCTGGAGCAGGGCGCGCTGGACGTCGGGCGGCTGGCACGCGGGCACGGGTACGCGGAGCGGGGACACGTGGACGCGATCAGCGTGACGCCGGGGCTCGTTCTCGCCTATGTGCAGGGCAGCCGTGCGCGGCCGTACCGGGTGCAGTTGCGGCTGCGCACGTTCGGCGACGCCGAGTGGGAGCGGTTGCTGGACGCGGCCGCCGCCCGGCCCGGTCACCTCGCCGCGCTGCTCGACAAGGAGTTGCCGCAGTCCCTCGCCGACGGCGGAGTGCCCCTGCTGCCCGGCGTCGGCGACCTCCAACCGCGCTGCAGCTGCCCCGACTCCGGCCACCCCTGCAAGCACGCGGCAGCCCTCTGCTACCAGACGGCACGCCTGCTCGACGCCGATCCCTTCCTGCTGCTCCTGCTGCGCGGCCGAGGCGAACGCGACCTGCTCGACACGCTGTCCCGCCGCAGCGCCGCCGAGGCCGCCCGCACGGCGCGGGAGCGGCAACCGGCCTCCCTCCCCGGGGTGCGGGCCTCCGAGGTCCTCGCCCCGCGCGAACTCCCGCCGCTCCCCGCCCCGTTGCCGATACCCCGGCACCCGGAGCAGCCCCCGGTCTACCCGGCGGCCCCGGGCGGCCCGGACCCCTTCGCGCTGGACCAGTTGGCGACGGACGCGGCCGCTCGCGCCCACGCGCTGCTGGGCACCGGACGCGACCCGGTCGGCGAACTGACGCTGTGGCAGGACGCCGTACGCCTGGCCGCCGCCCGTCCCGGTTCCGGGCTGACCGCCGCCACGCGGGCGCTGTACTCCTCGCTGGCCTCCGCGGCCGGCCGCACCCCGGCCGAGCTGGCGCGCGGGGTCGCCGCCTGGCGACAGGGCGGGCTGGAGGGGATCGCCGTACTCGAGGAGCCGTGGGATCCGCCCGCGGGCCGTTTCGACCGGGCGCGCCCGCTGCTCCTCGCCGCCGGTCTCCCGGCGTTCCGCCCGTGGCGCAACCGCCTCACCCACCCCCGCGGCCACGTCCAACTCCGCCTGGGCCACGACGGCTTGTGGTACGCCTACGAATCGGAACCGGACCACGACGACTGGTGGCCCAGGGGCACCCCGGACCTGGATCCGGTGGGCGCGCTGACCGGACTGGACGCACAGGACGACACGGCGGGCGACATGTGACCGGCGAGCGGCATGTGATCGATATGAACGCACACGTGAACGAGGTGTGAGAGTTCATCGGTGTTTTCGGGGTGCCAGGTGTGGAGAGTGGGGGCCCCGCGACCGGAAGCGCACGCGCGGCGGTTAGCGTGGAGCAGTGAGTGAGACGAAGACCCCTGCCCTCCAGTACCGGTTCGACGGACCCGAAGACGCCCCTGTCCTCATTCTCGGTCCCTCGCTCGGGACGACGTGGCACATGTGGGACCGCCAGATCCCGGAACTGGTCAAGCAGTGGCGCGTCTTCCGGTTCGATCTGCCGGGACATGGTGGCGCGCCCGCCCATCCGGCCGGTTCCGTGGCCGAGTTGGCCGCCCGGCTGCTCGCCACGCTCGACGGACTCGGCGTCCAGCGCTTCGGCTTCGCGGGCTGCGCGCTCAGCGGCGCGATCGGCATCGAGCTGGCCCTTCGCCATCCGGAGCGGCTGGCCTCGCTCGCCCTGGTCGCCGCCTCGCCGCGGTTCGGCTCGGCCGACGAGTTCCGCCAGCGCGGGGTGATCGTGCGCTCGAACGGGCTCGACCCCATCGCCCGGACCTCGCCCGAGCGCTGGTTCACCAGCGGATTCTCGGCCGCGCAGCCCGCGATCACCGAGTGGGCCGTACAGATGGTCCGCACCACCGACCCCGGCTGCTACATCGCCTCGTGCGAGGCGCTGGCCGGGTTCGACGCCCGCGCCGAACTGGGCCGCATCGGCGCGCCGACCCTGGTCCTGGTCGGCTCCGACGACCAGGTCACCGGCCCGGCCGAGGCCCGCACCCTGGTCGCCGGCATCCCGGACGCCCGGCTCGCGGTCGTCCCCGGCGCCTCCCACCTCGTCCCGGTCGAGCAGCCCGTGGCCTTCACCGACCTGCTGGTCCGGCACTTCTCCACCGCCTGGCAGCCCGCCTACGACACGACCACCGGCCATATGGCCATCGCGGCGCCCCCGGTGAAGTCGGCCCTGGTCGCCGCTCCGTCCGCCGCCTCGCAGGCCCCCGCGCAGCCGGCGCGCAGGGCCGAGATCGCCGCGTCCGCCGTAACGCCGGAGCCCGCGGGGCGCTCCGACGCGTACGACACGGGGCTGAAGATCCGCCGTGAGGTGCTCGGCGACGCGCATGTCGACCGGGCGCTGGCCCAGGCCGACGAGTTCTCCGGGGACTTCCAGGAGTTCATCACCCGGTACGCCTGGGGCGAGATCTGGGACCGCCCCGGCCTCGACCGCCGCATGCGCAGCTGTGTCACGCTCACCGCGCTGGTCGCGGGCGGTCACCTGGACGAGCTCGTCTTCCACACCCGGGCCGCCCTGCGCAACGGCCTGACCCCGGACGAGATCAAGGAAGTACTGCTGCAGACGGCCGTCTACTGCGGTGTGCCGGCGGCGAACAGCGCGTTCAAGGTGGCCCAGCAGGTCATCCGCGAGGAGACTACGCCGGAGGAGTGAGCCGGGGCGCGGGGGAGAGGGCCCATGCGGGGGTGGGCGCGGGCAGGATGGACGCCATGAAGCTGACGAAGAAGTCCCATGCCTGCGTCCGCCTGGAGAAGGACGGGCGGACGCTCGTCCTCGACCCCGGGGGATACAGCGAGGAGGACGCGGCCGTAGGCGCGGACGCCGTGCTGATCACGCACGAGCACCCGGACCATTTCGACGAGGGCCGGCTGCGCGCCGCCATGGAGGCCAACCCGGACGCCGAGATCTGGACGCTGAAGTCGGTCGCGGAGCAGATCGCGGCGGCCTTCCCCGGCCGCGTCCACACCGTCGGCCACGGAGACACCTTCACGGCCGCGGGATTCGACGTGCAGGTCCATGGCGAGCTGCACGCCGTGATCCACCCGGACATCCCGCGCATCACCAACATCGGCTTCCTGGTCGACGGCGGCCGCGTCTTCCACCCCGGCGACGCCCTCACCGTCCCCGACCACCCGGTCGAGACGCTGATGCTCCCGGTGATGGCGCCCTGGAACAAGATCTCCGAGGTCATCGACTACGTCCGCGAGGTCCGGCCGCAGCGCGCCTACGACATCCACGACGCCCTGCTCACCGACCTCGCCCGCCCGATCTACGACCGCCAGATCGGCGCCCTGGGCGGCGCGGAGCACCTGCGGCTGACGCCGGGGGCTTCGGCCGACGTATAGGGGCGGCGAACCGGGCGGGACGGCGTTGTCAGTCCCGCCCGGTAGGTTGTGAGACATGCGCATCGCGACCTGGAACGTCAACTCGATCACCGCCCGTCTCCCGAGGCTGCTGGCCTGGCTGGAGAGCAGCGGCACCGACGTGCTGTGCCTCCAGGAGGCCAAGATCGCCGAGGAGCAGTTCCCGTTCGAGGCGCTGCGCGAGCTGGGCTACGAGGCGGCGGTGCACGCGACCGGCCGATGGAACGGTGTGGCGGTGCTCTCCCGCGTCGGCCTCGAAGACGTCGTCAAGGGCCTGCCCGGCGACCCCGGTTACGACGGCGTCCAGGAGCCCCGCGCCGTCTCGGCGACCTGCGGCCCGGTCCGCGTCTGGTCGGTGTACGTGCCGAACGGCCGCGAGGTGGACCACCCGCACTACGCCTACAAGCTCCAGTGGTTCGAGGCCCTGAAGGCGGCCGTCGCGGGCGACGCGGCGGGCGGCCGCCCGTTCGCGGTCCTCGGCGACTACAACGTGGCGCCGACCGACGACGACGTGTACGACGTGGCCGCCTTCGAGGGTGCGACCCACGTCACCCCCGCCGAGCGCGCCGCCCTGGCCGCCCTGCGCGAGTCGGGCCTGTCCGACGTCGTCCCGCGCCCCCTCAAGTACGAGCACCCGTTCACGTACTGGGACTACCGCCAGCTCTGCTTCCCCAAGAACCGCGGCATGCGCATCGACCTCGTGTACGGCAACGAGCCGTTCGCCAAGGCCGTCCAGGACGCGTACGTGGACCGCGAGGAGCGTAAGGGCAAGGGCGCGTCGGACCACGCCCCGGTCGTGGTGGACCTGGAGGTGTAGCGCGGCGCGCTCCCGTGCGACACCCGCGTCCGCCCTGTGGTGCGCAGGGCGTCGCCGGTGTCAGGCTGGGGCCTATGAACATCCCCTTCCTGGGCAGTCGGCGCAAGAAGAGCGGTGAGACGGTGTTCCCCGTCGATCCCGAGGCTGTCGCCGGGCTTCTGTCCGAGTGCGAGCTGCTGCGCGCCCAGGCGGCCTTGGCGGGTGTCCGCCTCGACGACTCGGCGGCCTCACTGGAGGCGCTCGACCAGCTGCTGCCCCGCTGGCGCGACGACGAGGAGTCGCTGCCGTGGCTTGCGAACGACGCGGGTCTGTACCTGGGCACCGTCATCGTGCGCACGGTGCCCGGCGCCGCCTGGGAGATCTGGCCCGACGGCCAGCCCGTCGTACGGCTCGCCTCCGGGCGCCAGTTCGACGTCGTCGAGTCCGGCCGGGGGTGGGCCTCCAGCGGCGTACCGCAGCTCTCGCAGCTGTACGCGGAGGTCGCCGAGGACTGACCCGCGGCTGACGGGAAACCCGTCACCGGGCATAAATACGGCTAATGCCCGCAAAGTGCGTGTCGGGTATTAACGCCACTCTCGTCTGGATAGTTTGCGGCACCACGACACAGCTGAGAGTGAGTAGGGCTGCGGATGGCCGTCGATCCTTTGATCGAGCTGCGGGACGTCAACAAGTACTACGGGGACCTGCATGTCCTCCAGGACATCAACCTCACGGTCGGCAAGGGGGAGGTGGTCGTGGTCGTCGGCCCGTCCGGGTCGGGGAAGTCGACGCTGTGCAGGACGATCAACCGGCTGGAGACCATCGAGTCCGGCACGATCGACCTCGAAGGGCGGCCGCTGCCCGCGGAGGGCAAGGCACTTGCGAAGCTGCGCGCCGACGTCGGCATGGTCTTCCAGTCCTTCAACCTGTTCGCCCACAAGACGGTCCTGGAGAACGTCTCCCTGGCGCAGGTCAAGGTCCGCGGACGCAAGAAGGACGAGGCCGACCGCCGCTCGCGCGAACTCCTCGACCGCGTGGGCCTGTTGGCGCACGCCGACAAGTACCCGGCCCAGCTCTCCGGCGGTCAGCAGCAGCGCGTGGCCATCGCCCGCGCCCTCGCCATGGAGCCCAAGGCCCTGCTGTTCGACGAGCCGACCTCGGCGCTCGACCCGGAGATGATCAACGAGGTCCTGGAGGTCATGCGGCAACTCGCCCGCGAGGGCATGACCATGGTCGTGGTCACGCACGAGATGGGCTTCGCGCGCGCCTCCGCCAACCGCGTCGTCTTCATGGCCGACGGCCGTGTCGTCGAGGACCGCACCCCGGAGGAGTTCTTCACCAACCCGCGGAGCGAGCGCGCCAAGGACTTCCTCTCCAAGATCCTCAAGCACTGAACCGGGGGAGTGCGACCCATGTCCCGTACCGCACGTCTGCCCCGCGTCCTCGCCGTCCTCACCGTACTGCTCGCCGTGCTGTTCGCCGCCGCCTGCGGCAAGGAGGGCAGCCCGCCCGGCAAGGGGCCCGCCGAGAGCAGACTTCCCGAGTACGAGGTGGCGAAGGACTTCCAACTGCCCGACTCCCCGACCTGGACCCGCGCGAAGAAGCGCGGCTACCTCCGCGTCGGCGTCAAGGAGGACCAGCCGTATCTCGGCGAGCGGGACCCGGCGACCGGCACCTACTCCGGCTTCGACATCGAGATCGCCAAGATGATGGCGGCCTCGCTCGGCTTCCCGCAGGACAAGGTCCACTTCCGGACCATCGCCTCCGCCAACCGTGAAACCGCCCTGCAGAACGGCCAGATCGACTTCTACGTCGGTACCTACACCATCAACGACAAACGCAAGAAGCTCGTCGGCTTCGCCGGCCCCTACTACATGGCCGGTCAGTCGCTGCTGGTGCGCAAGAACGAGAACGACATCCACGGACCCGAGGACCTCGACGGCAAACGCGTCTGCTCGGCGACCGGTTCGACCCCCTACCAGCGCATCAAGGCCGACTACCCGAAGGCGATCCTGGTCTCCTACGACACCTACTCGGTGTGCGTCGACAACCTGCTCACCTACCAGGTCGACGCCGTCACCACCGACGACGCGATCCTCATCGGCTACGCGGCGAAGGCCCCGAACGAGCTCAAGGTCGTCGGCAGACCCTTCTCCGAGGAGCCGTACGGCATCGGCGTCCCGCACGGCGACAACGCCCTGCGCCTCGCCCTCGACGACGCGTTGGAGGCCCGCGAGAAGAACGGCGACTGGAAGAAGGCGTACGACGCGACGCTCGGCCTGTCCGGTGTGCCCGCCCCGAAACCGCCCGCCATCGATCGCTATCCGGCGAGCTGAGCGAGGACGGCATGAACGTACTGATCGACAACTTCCCCATCTATCTCCAGGGTTTCCTCGGCACCGTCGAACTCACCGTCTACGCCTCCCTGCTGGCGCTCGTGCTCGGCTTCCTCATGGCCTCCTTCCGGGTCGCGCCCGTCGCCTCCCTGCGCGTCTTCGGCACGGCTTGGGTCACCGTCCTGCGCAACACCCCGCTCACCCTGCTGTTCTTCGCGGTGCTCCTGGGGCTGCCCCGGTTCGGGATCGTGCTGCCCTTCGAGGTGTTCGCGGTGCTCGCCCTCGGCTGCTACACCTCGGCGTTCATCTGCGAGGCGCTCCGCTCCGGCATCAACACCGTGCCCAGGGGGCAGGGCGAGGCGGCCCGCAGCCTCGGCATGAGCTTCAGTCAGGTCCTCTCGCTGGTGGTGCTGCCGCAGGCCTTCCGGTCCGTCATCCCGCCGGTGGGCTCGACCCTTATCGCGCTCGCCAAGAACTCGGCGATCGCGGGCGCGTTCAGCGTCACCGAACTGCTCGGCACCTACAAGATCCTCAGCGAACTCGGCTACAACATCATCTGGACGTTCGTCTGGATCGCCGTCGGCTACCTCATCATCACCCTCGCCATCAGTGCCCTGTTCAACGTGCTGGAACGGAAGTGGGGTATCGCCCGATGACCGGGGCCACCGCGCTCTACGACCTCCCGGGACCGAAGACCCGGCAACGGCACACCCTCTACGGCGTCCTGTCCGCCGTCGTGATCCTCGGACTCCTCGCCTGGATCCTCTACCTCCTGTTCGACACCGGCCAGTTCACCTACACGAAGTGGATGCCGTTCGAGTACAAGGGCATCCAGGAGCTGCTGCTGCGCGGCCTCGGCAACACGCTCAAGGCGTTCGCGATCGCGGCGGTCCTCTCCCTCGCCCTGGGCGGGCTGCTGGCCGTAGGACGGCTGTCGGAGCACCGGGCGGTGCGCTGGCTGGCCACGCTCGTCGTCGAGTTCTTCCGCGCGATGCCCGTGCTGGTGATGATCTTCTTCATCTTCGTGGCGCTCAAAGTGCAGCCGCTGCCCGCGCTGGTGGCCGGACTCACCTTCTACAACGGCTCCGTGCTCGCCGAGGTGTTCCGCTCAGGCATCAACGCCGTCGACCGCGGCCAGAGGGAGGCCGCGTACGCGCTCGGCATGCGCAAGACGCAGGTCATGACGTACGTCCTCGTACCGCAGGCCGTACGGGCCATGTTGCCCGCCATCATCAGCCAGTTGGTGGTCGCGCTGAAGGACACGTCGCTCGGTTATCTCATCACATATGAGGAGTTTCTCCATGCCGGGAAACTCATCGCCTCCAACCTCGACTACGATTTGCCCTTCATCCCCGTAGTCATGGTGATCTCACCGATCTACATCGGGATGTGCATGCTGCTCTCCTGGTTCGCCGGCTGGGTGTCCCGGTGGGAGCAGCGCAGTCCCAAGACGAAGGCCGCGGAAGTCGCCCCGGCTGAGCCAGGGACGCTGCTGCCGAGTGGGGGGCACCCCACGGGTCCGACACCGTAGGGCCGGGCAGCGGCTCACAGGGCCAGACCCGGCCGGCGGCAGCCGGAGATCACTGCTCGCGCAGTGGAACGGACACGTACGACGGGTCGTTCGCCGGCGAGGAGAAGGTCAGCTGCGCGCCGGACGGGTTGTGCTCGATGTAGAGCGGGTCGACCGTGTCGACGACCAGGGCGAGCCGGTGCCCCGCCGGCACGTCGTAGGCCGTGGAGAACAGGTCCAGGTCCACCCCGAACGGCTCGCCGGGGGTCCGCCCGTGCCAGGTGTACGGCGCGTGGGTGACCAGCTTGCCGAGGCCGAGCGGACCGACGTCGTAGAGGTACGCGACGAGGGTGCCGCTCTCCGCGCTCGGCGTGAGCGTCGTGTGCAGCGTCGCGGTGCCGCGCACCCGCTGGACGGCGGCGTACGGCTGCGACTGCCAGACCGCGGCCCAGCGCCTCGGCAGCAGCGGGACCGAGACGACCGGCGGGAGATGGGCCAGCTGGTCGAGGAGGCTGGAGAGGTAGACGATCCCGCCGTCCGCGCCCGAGTCGACGTTCGCACGGAGGGTGGCGGAGTCCGCGAGGGCGATCTTCCGCCGGGTCGCGCCGACCGACTTCCAGTCCGGATAGCCCTCGTAGCCGTCCGCGCTACGGGACGTCAGACGCACCGGCTGTTCCCGGTCGATGCCGTTGTCCACGCCCTTGAGGTAGTGGTCGAACCAGCGCCCGGTGTCCGTCCACACATCGCTGGGCAGCCCGAACAGGCCGGGCAGGTCGGGGGTGGCGTGGTCGCCGGGCCGGAGCTCCAGCCGCTTGGGGACGGTCAGCTTCTCGTAGAAGTCGCCGAACTGATTGGCCGGGAAGATCGAGTCGCCCCAGGCGTTCGCGAGCAGGACCGCCGGGCCGTTCCTGTTGAGCCGGTCGACGTAGGTCCCGGCGGAGCGTCTGCGCCCCCAGTCGGCGATCTCCTGCTCCTTGGACAGGTCGGAGGCGTAGAACTCGTCGAAGATCCGCCGGACTTCGGGGCTCTCGCGGCCGACGGCCGTGCCCACGCCGTCCAGCAGCGCGGCCGCCTGGACGTGCTGGGTGCGGCCGGAGTAGATGGAGCCGGTCAGGTCCGACCAGCCGCTCAGCGAGGCGACCGCCTTGATGCGCCGGTCGTGCGCGGCCGCGAGCAGACTGATCCCGGCGCCGTACGAGACGCCCGCCATGCCGATGTGCCGCGGATCCGCGGGCGTGTGGGCGAGCGCCCAGTCGATCACCTTGGACGCGTCGGCCACGTCGGGCGGACCCGCCACCTCGATCTCGCCGCCGGACTGCCAGAACCCGCGGACGTTGTAACTGAGCACGACGTAACCGGAGTCGGCGAGCCTGTGCGCCTGGACGAGGTACTCGGCCTGCGGCAGACCCCAGCTCGTGGGCAGCACGATCAGCGGGTACGCGCGGGAGGCCTCGGCGCCCGCGGGAGTGACGACGTTCGCCTTGAGCACCGTGCCGCCGTCGCCGGTGATGTCGACGAAGCGGACGGACGAAGTGCCGGCCTGGGCGGCCGGGGCCAGGCCGACGACGGCCGTGGCGAGCAGAGCCGCCGACACGGCTCCTACGGCGGACGTGCGTAAGATGCCGCGGCCTCGTCCCACGGGGTCACTCCTCACTCGTGCCGGCGGGGGCGCCCCGACGCTAGCCGCTGTTTCCCACCGGGGATACCCGTCGGTAAGTTACGTGCCGGTAAAGATTGTTGAGGGCTCAGAGGGCAGGCCACGGCGGTGGCGCGCTACGACGCCCGGTGCGAGGTGCGCTGTGCCTCCGCGGCCGGCGGCGGCGCCTGCGCGGCCCGGGTCACGTCCGCCACGAGCTCGACGACGTCCGGCCCGTAGGCCTGCGAGTTGACCACCTTCAGCAGCAGGGCGAAGGAACCGCCGCCGTGCTTGCGGGACAGCCGCTCGTGGTTGCGGGCGAGGTAGCGGGTCGCGGCCTGATTGGTGATCGAGCGCTGCCCGCAGAAGAGGAAGACGGGACGGGACTCCCGCCCCTGCCCCGCGGTGAGCCGGGCGAGGAGCACGTACTCGCTCCGGCCGGGCTCCGGCAGATAGCGCTCGCCGCCGATCCGCAGCGCGTCGCGGTCCGGGCCGGGCTCGCCGTCCGTGCTGACCTGCACGCCGGGCAGCAGGGAGGCGAGGTGCGCCGCCATCCGGCGATTGGACGCGGGCCCGCCCACGCAGAACTCCGTGCGCTCGCCGAAGCCCTGCTGGGCCACGTCGTGTGCGACGACCTGTACGGCCGCGTTGCAGTCCTTGACGAGGGCGGCGAGTTCGAGCAGGGCGAACACGTCGTGCCGCTTCACCGTCAGCTCCGTACCGCCGGCCGCGCGGTTCACCACGAGCAGCGACTCGGAGTTGTCCGGCAGCCCGAAGAAGGCCTGCTTGCGCCGCAGCCTGCGCTTCCACAGGTAGGTGCGGGCCAGCCAACCGAGCGCGGCACTGATACCGGCGGCCACGACACCGAGGACGATGTTGCGCACGTCGTCATTCATGGGCGCGCATGGTAGCGGTCCCGCGCGCTGGAGGCGTACCGGTGTTCGACGTGAGACGCTGACATGACAACGGTCGCACAGGGGCTGTCGGGGCCTACTGCTATCTGGTTACGCTGCGCGGACGATCGAGGCGAACCGAGCCATGGAAGCAGCCCGGAGGTGCTCATGCGTCGGCCTGTCTTGCGGAAACTGGCGATCCTGGCGGTATCGGCCGCTGTGGTGTCGGTGGGAGCCGCCGCCCCGCCGGGAGCGGCTCCACCCGGCGCCACGGGCAGCACCCCGGCGAAGACCCCGGTGGCCGTCGGCTACGGCGGCGCGGTCGCCAGCGTCGACCCGGACGCCTCCGCGGCCGGCATCGAGGTGCTGAGAAAGGGCGGCAACGCGGTCGACGCGGCCGTCGCCACGGCCGCCGCCCTCGGCGTCACCGAGCCCTACTCCTCCGGCATCGGCGGAGGCGGCTACTTCGTCTACTACGACGCCAAGTCCCATGCGGTGCACACCATCGACGGCCGCGAGACGGCACCCCTGACCGCCGACTCCGGCCTGTTCCTGGAGAACGGCAAGCCGCTGGCCTTCGCCGACGCCGTCAGCAGCGGCCTAAGCGTCGGCACGCCGGGCACGCCCGCCACCTGGCAGCGGGCGCTGGACGAGTGGGGCAGCGCGAAGCTCGGCACCGTCCTGCAGCCGGCCGAGCGGATCGCCCGCGACGGCTTCACCGTCGACGACACCTTCCGTGCGCAGACCGCGTCCAACGAGACCCGCTTCCGCTACTTCCCCGACACCGCGAAGCTGTTCCTGCCGAACGGGCAGCTCCCGGCGGTCGGCTCCACCTTCAAGAACCCCGAACTGGCCCGCACATACACCGAGTTGGGCAGCAAGGGGATGGATGCGATCTACCACGGCGACCTCGGCAAGGAGGTCGTCGACACCGTCAACCACCCCAAGGTGGACCCCGGTTCGGGCTGGAACGCCCGCCCCGGCAAGCTGTCCGCGCAGGACCTCGCGGCCTACGGCGCCAAGCTCCAGGCGCCCACGAAGACGTCGTACCGAGGCCTGAAGATCTACTCGATCGCCCCCTCCTCCTCGGGCGGCACCACCGTCGGCGAGGCCCTCAACATCCTGGAGAAGACCGACCTTTCGAAGGCGAGCGAGGTGCAGTACCTGCACCACTTCATCGAGGCGAGCCGGATCGCGTTCGCGGACCGCGGACGCTGGGTCGGCGATCCCGCCTTCGAGGACGTACCGTCACAGCAGCTGCTGTCGCAGAAGTACGCCGACTCGCGCGCCTGCCTCGTCAAGGACGACGCGGTCCTCACCAGCCCGCTCGCGCCGGGCGATCCGCGCCATCCGGCGGCCTGCTCCACCGCGGGCACGGCGGCCCCGACGACGTACGAGGGCGACAACACCACCCACCTCACGGTCGCCGACAAGTGGGGCAACGTCGTCTCCTACACGCTCACCATCGAGCAGACCGGCGGCAGCGCGATGACGGTCCCCGGTCGCGGCTTCCTGCTCAACAACGAGCTGACGGACTTCTCCTTCGCCCCCGCCAACCCGGCCGTGCACGACCCGAACCTGCCCGGTCCGGGCAAGCGGCCGCGCTCCTCGATCTCGCCGACGATCGTCCTCGACGCACGGGGCAGGCCCGTCGTGGCGGTGGGTTCGCCCGGCGGCGCGACCATCATCACCACGGTGCTGCAGACCCTCACCGGGTTCCTCGACCGGCATCTGCCGCTGGTCGACGCGATCGCCGCACCGCGCGCCAGCCAGCGCAACGCGGCCCGCACCGAGCTGGAACCCGGGCTGTACGACAGTGAGTTGAGGGGGAAGCTGGAGGCCATCGGGCACTCGTTCACGCTCAACCCGGAGATCGGCGCGGCGACGGGCGTCCAGCGGCTGCCGAACGGCAAGTGGCTGGCCGCGGCCGAGAAGGTACGGCGCGGCGGCGGCTCGGCGATGGTGGTGGACCCGGCGCCGTAACCGCTCTCGAACCGCTCCAGGCTCCCCGAGCTCGACGGTCACCGCCGTCACGGCTCGGGGGAGCCACCTCCCGCATCCGCACCGGGCGGCGGCGCGTCGTCGGCGCCGTCCGGTCGTGCGGCGGACGGCTTGTCCGTGGCGGGTGGCTTGCCCGCGGCGGGCGCCTGGGCTCGGGCGGGCGCCTGAGCCGGTGCCTGGGTCGGGGCGGTCGTCTGGAAGGTCAGCTTCCCGTCCGCCTCGTCCACCGTCACCCGGCTGCCCTCCCCGAGGCGGCCGTCGAGCACCAGCCGGGACAGTTCGTTGTCCACCTCGCGCTGGATGGTGCGCCGCAGCGGCCGGGCGCCGTACTCCGGCTGGTGGCCGCGCTGTGCGATCCACTCCACGGCGGCGTCGGTGACCTCGATCTCGATGCCCTGGGAGCGCAGCAGCTGACGGGTCTCGTCCAGCAGCAGGTCGGTGATCCGCCGCAGCTGCTCGGCGCTGAGCCGGCGGAACACGACGATCTCGTCGATGCGGTTGAGGAACTCCGGCCGGAAGTGCTCGCGCAGCGGCCGCAGGATCTGCTCGCGCCGCGCCTCCTCGTCGGCCTCCTCACCCCCTGCCCCGAACCCGATCCCCGCGCCGCGGCGGCCGATCACGTCGGAGCCCAGGTTGCTGGTCATCACGATGACCGTGTTGCTGAAGTCCACCGTGCGGCCCTGCGCGTCGGTCAGCCGCCCGTCGTCGAGGACCTGGAGCAGGATGTTGAAGACGTCGGGATGCGCCTTCTCCACCTCGTCGAGGAGGAGCAGCGAGTACGGATGCCTGCGCACCACCTCGGTGAGCTGGCCGGCCTCCTCGTGGCCGACGTAGCCGGGCGGGGCGCCGACCAGCCGGGAGACGGTGTGGCGCTCCTGGTACTCGCTCATGTCCAGCCGGACCATCCGGTCCTCGCTGCCGAAGAGGGCCTCGGCGAGGGCGCGGGCCAGCTCGGTCTTGCCGACACCGGTCGGGCCCAGGAACATGAAGCTCCCGATCGGCCGGTCCGGGCGGGCGAGCCCGGCGCGCGAGCGCAGCACGGCCTCGGACACCGCGCCGACCGCCTCCTCCTGCCCGACCACGCGCTCGTGGAGGTGCTCCTCGAGGCCGAGCAGCCGCTCCTTCTCCTCCTGGGTGAGGCGGCTGACGGGGACGCCGGTCATCCGGGACACCACCTCGGCGATGGCCTCGGCCGTCACCTCCAGGTGCTGCCCCTCGTCGGCCTCCACCTCGCCGCTGGTCTCCTCGATCCGGCGCTTCAGCTCCATGACGCGGTCGCGCAGCTGCGTGGCGCGCTCGTACTGCTCCTCCGCGACCGCCTGGTCCTTGTCGAGGGTGAGCTGCTCGATCTCGCGCTCCATGGTGCGTACGTCCGCGCCCTTCGTGCGGGCCCCGAGGCGTACGCGCGCGCCCGCCTGGTCGATCAGGTCGATCGCCTTGTCCGGTAGGCGCCGGTCGCTGATGTACCGGTCCGACAGCTCCACGGCGGCGACCAGCGCGTCGTCGGTGTAGCGGACCTGGTGGTGGGCCTCGTACCGGTCGCGCAGTCCGCGCATGATCTCGATCGCGTCCGAGACCGTCGGTTCGGGCACCAGCACCGGCTGGAACCGCCTGGCCAGTGCCGCGTCCTTCTCGATCCGGCGGTACTCCTCCAGCGTGGTCGCCCCCACGATGTGCAGCTCGCCGCGGGCCAGCGCCGGCTTGAGGATGTTGGCCGCGTCCATCGCCCCGCCCTCGCCGCCCGCACCGGCGCCCACGACGGTGTGCATCTCGTCGATGAAGACGATCAGCTGGTCGGAGTGCGACCGGATCTCGTTCACGATGTTGTTCAGGCGTTCCTCGAACTCCCCGCGGAAGCGGGTTCCCGCGACCACGCCGGTCAGGTCCAGCGCCACGACCCTGCGCCCGACGAGGTTGTCGGGCACGTCCCCGTCGACGATCCGCTGGGCCAGCCCCTCCACGATCGCGGTCTTGCCGACGCCCGCGTCGCCGATCAGCACGGGGTTGTTCTTGCCGCGCCGGGAGAGGACCTCGACGGTCTGCTCGATCTCCGTGTCCCGCCCGATGACGGGGTCGATGCGCCCCTGCCGGGCCATGTCGGTCAGATCGCGGCTGTACTTGTCCAGGGTCGGGGTCGGACTGGGCCGCTGCCGTTCGGTGCGCGTCCGTTCGCCCTCCCGCGAGCCCTTCTCGGGCGGCAGTTTGCTCGCCGCGAAACGGGCGGCGGCCAGGATGTGCCCGGCGGCCGAGTCGGGGTTCGCGGCCAGCGCGCTGAGCACGTGCTCGGGACCGATGTACCCGGCGCCGCTCGACCGGGCCATGTCGTGCGCGTCCAGCAGGGCGCGCTTCACGGCGGGCGTGAGCGACAGCGAGGTCGGCGGCGGCACCTCACCCGGCGGGTGCTGGACCGGCCCGGACCGCGCGTCTATGTCCGTCGCGAGGGACTCCGGGTTCGCGCCCGCGCGGCTGAGCAGACTCCGGGTGGGCTCGTTGGCGAGGGCCGCGCGCAGCAGGTGCTGCGTGTCCAGGTCCCGGCTGCCGTGCTCGGCGGCGTACTGGGCCGCACCCCGCACGAGCTCCCGGGCCGGCTCGCTCAGCAGCCGCCCTATGTCGATCTGACGGGGACCGGGATGGGGGCCGGTGCCGCCGAAGTAACGGGAGAGAAACTCACCGAAGGGGTCCGGGCCGTATCCTTCCGGCCCCTTGAAGCCGTTGGTCATGTCGATCCGTTCACCATCCGGTCGTACGGGGACACCTACCCCACGATGGCACGATCTCCTGCGGAGGGCACGTGCGGGGTTTTCCGCGAGGGGGCTGTGAGCGCTCCGGCGCCCGTCCTGCCGCTGCTGCCGGATGCGCTGCGTGACGATGAGCGGGCCCGTCTCCGTGGCGGGTACCTGGCCGTGGCGCGGGGGAAGGCCCCGGCTCGGCCGTCCCTTGTTCAGCCGCGGAACGGATCGCAAGATCGAGACCGGGGGCGCCCACGCAGACCTCTTCACCGTCGCCGCGCCGACCCGTACGCTTCGAGCCGTCGATGGTCGAGCCGGCGGGGGCATTGCGCGCCGGTGGAGGTGTCTGCGGCGGAGATGTGCGCAAGCTCCCCGTAGCCCTCCTGTAACACGGCCGGTGTTTCCTACCGACCGGAGTGTTCCGGTCTGGCGGGAGTTGGGCGATGGCAGCGGATCGATCTCCGGTATCCATAAGGGAGTTCGCGAACTACCTGGACGGTCTTCTGACGCGTGCCGACCAGGGCGGCGGCTGGTGCGCGGTGTTCTGGCAGCGCGATCCGGACGGCATGCAGGCCTGCCTCGACGGGCGCGAACTGCCGCCGTGGGACGTGGTGGAGACGCTCCTGCACGACCTCGGCGCGGCATACGGCCCCGAGACCGCCGGGGCGGAACGGGAACGGGGCCGGCTTCTGCACGCGGCCGCGGTCCGGGCGTCCGATGCCCGCCCGGGCGCCCGCGAGGACCTCGGCGACCGCCTCGACATCATGATCCGCGAACAGCGGTACGCCGCCGAACGCCGGTCGGAACTCAACCGCCGACTCGCCGCCGCGGCCACGCCCCAGGAGTCCGAGACCCTCCGCGTCGACCTGGCCTGGGCCCGCGACGACCAGCAACGGGCATCCGCCCGGTGCGCCGAACTCCGCGCGCGGATGGAGGAGTTGGACCGACACGGCCCCGGCGGTCGCGCCCTGGAGATCCAGCCGATCCCCCGCGGCGCCGAGGGAGGAGTGGCCCGCTTCGCCGACCTCGGTGACCCGTTCCCGGCGGGCTACTCGGAAGGTCTGTCGCCGACGGCCTCCTCGGACATTCCCGAGAGCGGGCCGCTGTCGTACGGCTTACCGGCCACCGCCGCCCACCGCGGCCCGGACGACGCCGTCCCCCTGGCGGAGCCCGACCCTCCTGGCGGCCACGACACGCGGCACATGGCCGGGGAGGCGGCCGAACTCGCCGATTGGCGCCGGGGTCCCGACGGCGACTCCGCGCCGGAGCCCGGGGCACCCGACGGACAGGACGCGCGACGCACGCCCGGCGAAGGGACGACGGAGGCGACGGAGGCGACGGAGGGTCCGGAGGCCGAGGGATGGCGCCCGGGCCCCGACGACGCTTCCCCGGCGGAGCCCGCGGTGTCCGGCGTGTACGACGTGTGGCGGACGGCCGACGAAGAGGCGGCGGAGGCCGACGGATGGCCCCCGGGGCCCGGCGGCGACCCCTACGCGGCACAGCCCGCGGCCCCCGGCGGCCGTCGGGGACCGTACGACGGCGGCTCTCCGGCACAGTCCGGGGCGCCCAGCGGGCGCGACGCACGCCCCATTCCCGATGACGCCTCCCCCGCATCCCCTGCTCAACCCCCATCGCACTCGGGAGCAGGGGGCACGGCGGCTCGGGTCGTGGGCGGAGCCGTCGGGGCGTTGGAGCGGCTGCGGCGGGAGGGGCGCAGTGGCGAGGCGCATGCCCTGCTCGTCGAGGCCGCGCACTGGCCCGCCGAACGCCTTCCGCTGCTCGCCGCCGAACTGCAGCGCGCCGGGCTCGGTGCCGACTGGGCGACCCTGCTGTGGGAGGCGGCCTCGCTGTCCGCCGACCGTCTGGTGGCCGCGGCCGCCGCGCTGGACGCGGCGGGGCGGGCGGCCGACGGGCAGCAGATCCTGCGCCAGGGTGTGGTGCGGCCCGCCGCCGAGATCGGCGACGCCGTGCTCGGGCTCGACGACGAGGGGCAGCGGCGCGAGGTACGGGCCCTGCTCGACGCGTACGTCCGTATGCGCACCCCCCAGGAGGCGGCCCGCAGCGTCGCCGCCGACCCGAAGCGCCTCGTCCCCCTGCTCCTGGAGGCCGCGCAGGGCGTCTCGGACGAGCGACGATGGGACCTGGTGCACGCCCTCCGCGTGGCCGGATTCACCGTCTGACCGGCACCGCGACTCACCCACAGGAGTGCCAATCATGATCGACTCTGCGGGTTCACGACGATGGTCTTGGCAAGGACTGCCACGAGGCTTACGTTCGTCCCTCTACCGCCTGCGTCTACGGGCGTAGAGGCTCTGACGTCCCGTCGAAGGAGCAGCTCATGGCCAACGTCGTACGTGCCGCTCTGGTCCAGGCCACCTGGACCGGCGACACCGAGTCCATGGTGGCGAAACACGAGGAGCACGCCCGCGAGGCGGCCCGCCAGGGCGCGAAGATCATCGGCTTCCAGGAAGTCTTCAACGCCCCCTACTTCTGCCAGGTCCAGGAGCCGGAACACTACCGCTGGGCCGAGCCGGTGCCGGACGGACCGACCGTGCGCCGGATGCAGAACCTCGCGCGCGAGACCGGCTTGGTGATCGTCGTCCCGGTCTTCGAGGTGGAGCAGTCCGGCTTCTACTACAACACCGCGGCCGTCATCGACGCCGACGGCACCTTTCTCGGCAAGTACCGCAAGCACCACATCCCGCAGGTCAAGGGCTTCTGGGAGAAGTACTACTTCAAGCCCGGCAACGCCGGCTGGCCCGTCTTCGACACCGCCGTCGGCAAGGTGGGTGTCTACATCTGCTACGACCGGCACTTCCCGGAAGGGTGGCGGCAACTCGGTCTCAACGGTGCCCAGTTGGTGTTCAACCCGTCCGCCACCTCGCGCGGTCTGTCCGCCTACCTGTGGCAGCTGGAGCAGCCCGCCGCGGCCGTCGCCAACGAGTACTTCGTCGCCGCCATCAACCGCGTCGGCCGGGAGGAGTACGGCGACAACGACTTCTACGGCACGAGCTACTTCGTCGACCCGCGCGGACAGTTCGTCGGCGACGTCGCCAGCGACAAGGTCGAGGAACTCGTCGTCCGCGACCTCGACTTCGACCTGATCGACGAGGTGCGGCAGCAGTGGGCCTTCTACCGCGACCGCCGCCCCGACGCCTACGAAGGGCTGGTGCAGCCGTGAACGACCTCTACGCCCGCCACCGCGGCGTCCTGCCCGACTGGCTCGCCCTCTACTACGAGGACCCGCTCGAGATCACCCACGGCGAGGGCCGCCATGTCTGGGACGTGCACGGCAACCGCTACCTCGACTTCTTCGGCGGCATCCTCACCACCATGACCGCGCACGCGCTGCCGGAGGTCACCAAGGCGGTGGGCGAGCAGGCGGGGCGGATCATCCACTCGTCCACCCTGTACCTCAACCGCCCGATGGTGGAACTCGCCGAGCGCATCGCCCAGTTGAGCGGCATCCCGGACGCCCGCGTCTTCTTCACCACCTCCGGCACCGAGGCCAACGACACCGCCCTGCTGCTCGCGACCACCTACCGGCGCAGCAACACGATCCTGGCGATGCGCAACAGCTACCACGGCCGCTCCTTCAGCGCGGTCGGCATCACCGGCAACCGCGGCTGGTCCCCGACCTCCCTGTCCCCGCTGCAGACGCTGTACGTCCACGGAGGCGTCCGCACGCGCGGACCGTACGCCGAGCTGAGCGACGCCGCGTTCATCGCGGCCTGTGTCGAGGACCTGAGGGACCTCCTCGGCCAGACCCGTCCGCCCGCGGCCCTGATCGCCGAGCCGATCCAGGGCGTCGGCGGCTTCACCTCACCGCCCGACGGCCTGTACGCGGCCTTCCGCGAGGTGCTCGACGAGCACGGCATCCTGTGGATCACCGACGAGGTGCAGACCGGCTGGGGCCGCACCGGCGAGCACTTCTGGGGCTGGCAGGCACACGGGCGCAGCGGTCCGCCGGACATCCTCACCTTCGCCAAGGGCATCGGCAACGGCATGTCCATCGGCGGTGTGGTCGCCCGCGCCGACATCATGAACTGCCTGGACGCCAACAGTATTTCGACGTTCGGCGGCACCCAGATCACCATGGCGGCGGGCCTGGCGAACCTGACGTACCTGCTGGAACGCGACCTCCAGGGCAACGCCCGGCGCGTCGGCGGGCTCCTCATCGAGCGGCTGCGGGCCGTCGCCGCACAGCTGCCAGGCGTACGGGAGGTGCGCGGGCGCGGGCTGATGATCGGCGTCGAGCTGGTGAAACCGGGCACCGACGAGGCCGATCCGCAGGCGGCCTCCGCCGTGCTGGAGGCGGCCCGCGAGGGCGGGTTGCTCGTCGGCAAGGGCGGCGGCCACAACACCAGCGCGCTGCGCGTCGCACCGCCGCTCTCGCTCACCGTCACGGAGGCCGAGGAGGGCGCCGCGATCCTCGAACGGGCCCTGAGAAGCGTGCAGTAGCGACACTTGCGTCGTAGTGACACGCGCTGTACGGGCGTGCGTCGTAGCGACGACTCCGGCCGAACCCGAGCAGCACGGCAGCAGCCCCGAGCGCCCGTCGAGCACCACCGAGCAAGGGAACACCGCCATGACCACGACCTCGGAACCCCCGACCTTCCACCGGCCCCCGGCACCCGCCCTGTCGGTCCGCCAGGTCCTCGGTCTGGAACGCGTGCTCGCCGGGGAGCCCGAGGTGGTGGCGGGCTCCGGCCAGCTCGACCGGCCGGTGCGCTGGGTGCACGTCGCCGAGGCGGCCGACGTCGGGGTGATGCTCACCGGCGGCGAGATGGTGCTCACCACCGGGGTGCTGCTCGCAGGCGACGAGGACAAGCAGGCCGAGTACATCCGTTCCCTGCACCGGGCGGAGGCCGCGGCCGTCGTGCTGGGCCTGGGGCGGGCATTCCCGTCCCCGCCGGACGTCATGCGGCGGGCCGCCGAGCGGTGCGGGCTGCCCATGGTCGTCCTCCACCGCCCCTTTCCCTTCGCGGAGTTGACGGAAGAGGTCCAATCGCGGTTGGTACGGCGGAAGTTCGCCGCCGTCAGCCTCTCGGAGGCCGTACGGACCGCGCTCACGGCGCTCATCACCGCGGGTGCGCCGCTGCAGCGGCTGCTCGACGAGGTCGCCTCGCACAGCGCCTGCCCGGTCGTCGTCACCAACCTCGCCCACCGGGTCCTGGCCACGGCGGGGGAGCGGTCGGCGGTGGACGACGTGCTGCGCGACTGGGAGCGCATCGCCCGGCAGGCCGGCGGCAGCGAGGGCGACGGCTGGATCCGGGCCGAACTCGGCGGGTGCGGCGAGCGCTGGGGGCAGCTCGTGCTGTGCGGGTACCGGGGCGACACGGCCGACGGACGCCTGCTCGCCGACCGGGCCGCCGAGGCCCTCGTCCTGCACCGCATGCTCGCCGGCAACTCCGCCCCCACCTGGGAGGAGCAGTCCGCGCAGAGCCTGCTGACCGACCTGGTCTCCGGCGTCGTACCGGCCAGGCAACTGCTGCCGCGGGCGCGGGCGGCCGGGCTGCCGGTCAACCGGCGGACGTTCGTGCCGCTGGTCGTACGGGACGGGGAACCGGCCCGACTGGAGCGCGTGCTGCGGATGCTGGGCCTGCCCGGAATCGTCGCCGAACTCGCCGACGGCGCCGCCGCCGTCCTGCTGAGCCTCGCCCGCGACCAGGACCCGCAGGCGCTGGCGGCGCACTTCGCGGCCCGGCTGCGGACGGAGACGGGCTCGCCGAAGACGATCGTCGCCGCGGCCGGTTCGCTGACCGCCTGGGACGAGGTGCCCGCCGGACTGCGCGAGGCCCGGCACGTCGCGGACGCCGTGGCCGACTCCTCGCGCGCGCGGGAGCTCCCGGCCGTCGTACGCCTCGCGGACGTCCATCTGCGCGGCCTGATCCGGCTGTTGCGTGACGACCCGCATGTGCAGTCCTTCGCGGAGCGGGAGCTGGACGGTCTGCTGTGCGGGCCCGACGAGGACCTGCTGCCGGTCCTGCGCACCTACCTCGCCACCGGCCGCAACAAGTCCCGGACCGCCCAGCTGCACCACGTCTCCCGGCCCGCGCTCTACCGGCGCCTGGAGGCGATACAGGGGCGGCTGGGCGTCGACCTGGACGACTTCGAGCAGGCGGCGTCGGTGCACATCGCACTCCTCGCGCACGATGCGCAACAGGGGTGAAACATGCGACGAGCTGGGAAAACGGCGGTGAAACATGGGCCCGTGCGAGCGTGACACGGTGGCACGCCGTGCTGCCCCAGACGTGACACGCTGCCACTCAAAGCCGACCGTCGGACTTCCTAGGCTCCCAGGACACCGAGCGACCGGAGGTCCCGATGAGCAGAGTGATCCGTGCCGCCCTCTTCCAGACCGCCTGGACCGGCGACAAGGAGTCGATGATCCAGGTACACGAGCGGGCGGCCCGCGACGCGGCCGCGCAGGGTGCTCAAGTCCTGTGCTTCCAGGAGCTGTTCTACGGACCGTACTTCTGCCAGGTCCAGGACAAGGCGTTCTACGAGTACGCCGAGCAGATCCCCGAGGGGCCGATCGTGCGCCGCTTCCAGGCGCTCGCCAAGGAGCTGGGCATCGTCCTCGTCCTGCCGATGTACGAGGAGGAGCAGCCGGGCGTCCTCTACAACACCGCGGCCGTGATCGACGCGGACGGCTCGTATCTCGGCAAGTACCGCAAGACCCACATCCCGCAGGTCGCCGGCTTCTGGGAGAAGTTCTACTTCCGTCCCGGGAACGGCGGTTGGCCGGTCTTCGACACGGCCGTCGGGAAGATCGGCGTGTACATCTGCTACGACCGGCACTTCCCGGAGGGCTGGCGCGCGCTGGGGCTCGGCGGCGCCGAGATCGTCTTCAACCCGTCGGCCACCTCGCGCGGCCTGTCCTCCTACCTGTGGCAGCTGGAGCAGCCGGCGGCGGCCGTGGCCAACGAGTACTTCGTGGGCGCGATCAACCGGGTCGGCGTCGAGGAGTACGGCGACAACGACTTCTACGGCACGACCTACTTCGTCGATCCGGAGGCCCAGTTCGTCGGCGAGGTGGCGAGCGACAAGGAGACCGAACTCGTCGTCCGCGACCTGGACATGGCCAAGCTGCGCGAGGTCCGCGACCGCTGGCAGTTCTACCGCGACCGCGCGCCGGGCACGTACGCCCCGCTGACCGCACCCTGACCGACGCCCCGTACTCCCGCGGGTCCGGGCCACGGGGACGGACCCGCGGGGTGCCTCAGCCCTACCAGTGCCAAGTCCCCTGCATGAACAACGAGTTCACCGCAGCGCACGCATGACCGGAAGGAGAGGGAGCATGAGCCGTACCGTCATCCGTGGCGGCCTCGTCATCACCGCGTCCGACGAGATCCACGCCGACGTCCTGATCGAGGACGGACGTGTCGCCGCCCTCGCCGCCTCGGGCACCCCGGCCGCCGAGGCCTTCACCGCCGACCGGGTCATCGACGCCTCCGGCAGGTACGTGATCCCGGGCGGGGTCGACGCCCACACCCACATGGAGCTGCCGTTCGGCGGCACCTTCGCCTCCGACACCTTCGAGACCGGCACCCGGGCCGCAGCCTGGGGCGGCACGACCACGATCATCGACTTCGCCGTCCAGAGCGTCGGCCACACCCTGCGCGAGGGCCTGGACGCCTGGCACGCCAAGGCCGAGGGCAACTGCGCGATCGACTACGGCTTCCACATGATCGTCTCCGACGTCAATGAGGAGACGCTCAAGGAGATGGACCTGCTGGTGGAGGAGGGCGTCACCTCCTTCAAGCAGTTCATGGCCTACCCCGGCGTCTTCTACTCCGACGACGGCCAGATCCTGCGCGCCATGCAGCGCTCCGCCGAGAACGGCGGCCTGATCATGATGCACGCCGAGAACGGCATCGCCATCGACGTCCTGGTGGAGCAGGCCCTGGCCCGCGGCGAGACCGACCCCCGCTACCACGGCGAGGTCCGCAAGGCCCTCCTGGAGGCCGAGGCCACCCACCGCGCCATCAAGCTCGCGCAGGTCGCAGGCGCCCCGCTGTACGTCGTGCACGTCTCGGCGACGGAGGCGGTCGCGGAGCTGACCCGGGCGCGCGACGAGGGGCTGAACGTCTTCGGCGAGACCTGCCCGCAGTACCTCTTCCTGTCCACCGACAACCTCGCCGAGCCCGACTTCGAGGGCTCGAAGTACGTGTGCAGCACGCCCCTTCGCCCCAAGGAGCACCAGGCGGCGCTGTGGCGGGGCCTGCGCACCAACGACCTCCAGGTCGTGTCGACGGACCACTGCCCCTTCTGCTTCGAGGGCCAGAAGGAGCTCGGCCGCGGCGACTTCTCCAAGATCCCCAACGGCCTTCCGGGCGTCGAGAACCGCATGGACCTGCTCCACCAGGCCGTCGTCGACGGGCACATCTCCCGCCGCCGCTGGATCGAGATCGCCTGCGCCACCCCGGCGCGCATGTTCGGCCTGTACCCGACGAAGGGCACCATCGCCCCGGGCGCCGACGCGGACATCGTCATCTACGACCCGAACGCCGAGCAGGTCATGTCGGTCGAGACGCACCACATGAACGTCGACTACTCGGCGTACGAGGGCAAGCGCGTCACCGGCCGGGTGGAGACCGTGCTGTCGCGCGGCGAACCGGTCATCACGGAGCGGGAGTTCACCGGCCGAGCGGGCCACGGGGCCTACACGCCCCGCTCCACCTGCCAGTACCTCCTCTGACCTCTCCGCGTTCTCTCCGACCGCTGTCTCCGACCATCCCCGAGCTTCTCCGACCGACCAGGAGTGGTGCCATGGACTTCGGACTCGTCCTGCAGACCGACCCCCCGGCCTCCCGCGTCATCAGCCTGATGAAGCGGGCCGAGCGTAACGGCTTCACGTACGGCTGGACCTTCGACTCCGCCGTGCTCTGGCAGGAGCCCTTCGTGATCTACAGCCAGATCCTGGCCAACACGTCGAAGCTGAAGGTCGGCCCGATGGTCACCAACCCGGGCACCCGCACCTGGGAGGTTACCGCCTCCACCTTCGCCACGCTCAACGACATGTTCGGCAACCGCACCGTCTGCGGCATCGGCCGCGGCGACTCGGCGATGCGCGTCGCGGGCCGCAAGCCCAACACGCTGGCCCGGATCAGCGAGGCCATGAAGGTCATCCGGGCGCTGGGCCGGGGGGAGGAGGCCGACCTCGGCGGCACGGTCGTCAGGTTCCCGTGGACCAAGCCGGGCGCCGAACTCCCGGTGTGGATGGCGGCGTACGGCCCCAAGGCCCTGAAGATGACCGGCGAGGAGGCCGACGGCTTCATTCTCCAGCTGGCGGACCCCTACCTCACCGCGTACATGGTCAAGGCGGTACGGGACGCGGCCGCGGCCGCGGGCCGTGACCCCGCCGAGGTGACGATCTGTGTCGCCGCGCCGGCGTACGTCACCGAGGACGACTCGCCCGAGGCGCTCGCCCACGCGCGCGACCAGTGCCGCTGGTTCGGCGGCATGGTCGGCAACCACGTCGCCGACCTGGTCGCCAAGTACGGGGAGCACTCGGTCGCCGTACCCGACGAACTCACCGACTACATCAAGGCACGCGAGGGTTACGACTACTCCCACCACGGGCGCAGCGGCAACCCGGACACCGAGTTCGTCCCGGACGAGATCGTGGACCGCTTCTGCCTCATCGGCCCGGCCGAGCGGCACATCGAGAAACTGAACGCCCTGCGCGAGCTGGGCGTCGACCAGTTCGCGGTCTACGACATGCACGACGCCCAGGAGGCGACGATCGACGCCTACGGCACGAAGGTGATCCCGGCCGTCAACAGCTGACCGCCTTCTGTACCTTGATCGCCACCTTCCCCTCGTCCCGGGGGGGAAGGAGGCCCAGGACGCTCCCCGCTGCTCCCTGTTCCTCCGCCAGGGGCGCACCCCCCATCGGCGCCACCCGCACGGCCTCTCCCGTCCCACCTCATCCGATTGGCCTGCCATGACCGACACCGCTCCCACGGCCATACCGCCGAGTTCCCAAGTCACCCTCGCCGACGGCCGGGTGGAGATCGCCCCTGGCACCCCGCAGCCCAGCGGCCCGTACGCCAACCAGGACCTGCTCCCGGTCCCGGTCGAGAAGCGCACCTGGACGACGTACAACTTCTCCGCGCTGTGGGTCGGCATGGCCCACAACACCGCCTCCTGGACCCTCGCCTCGGGTCTGATCGCCGTGGGCATGGACTGGAAGCAGGCGGTGTTCACCATCGCCCTGGCCAACCTGGTCGTGCTCGTCCCGATGCTGCTCACCGGGCACGCGGGACCCAAGTACGGCATCCCGTTCCCGGTCTTCGCTCGCGCGTCCTTCGGCGTGCGCGGCGCCAACCTGCCCGCCGTCGTACGGGCGTTGGTGGCGTGCGGCTGGTTCGGCATCCAGACCTGGATCGGCGGCGAGGCGATCTTCTTCCTCGCCGGGAAGCTGATCGGGGGCAGCTGGTCGAACGCGTCCCATGTCGGCGGCTACGCCTGGACGATGTGGCTGTCGTTCGCGATCTTCTGGGCGATCCAGGTCGCCATCATCTACCGGGGCATGGAGACGATCCGTCGCTTCGAGAACTGGGCGGCGCCCTTCGTGCTCGTCGGCGCGTTCGTGATGCTGTGGTGGATGAGCAGCAAGGCCGGCGGCTTCGGCCCGCTGTTCGGCCAGCCCTCCAAGCTCGGCTGGGGCGAGTCCTTCTGGAAGCTGTTCTGGCCCTCGCTCATGGGCATGATCGGCTTCTGGTCTACCCTGTCGCTGAACATCCCGGACTTCACCCGCTACGGCAGGAGCCAGAAGGCCCAGACCTGGGGCCAGTCCCTCGGCCTGCCGACGACCATGACCCTGTTCGCCTTCCTGTCCGTGCTGGTCACGTCCGGGTCGCAGGCGGTGTACGGCCAGCCGATCTGGGACCCGGTGCAGCTGGCGGCCCGGACGGACAACGTGGTCGGACTGCTGTACGCCCTGGTGACCGTCCTCGTGGCGACGCTGTCGGTGAACATCGCGGCCAACCTGGTCTCGCCGTCCTTCGACTTCTCCAACATCGCGCCCCGGAAGGTGAGTTTCCGCACCGGAGCCCTTATCACCTGTGTGCTCGGCGTCCTGATCTTCCCGTGGAAGCTGTACGCCGACCCGCAGGGCTACATCTTCACCTGGCTCGGCCTGGTCGGCGGCCTGCTCGGCACGGTCGCGGGCATCCTCATCGCCGACTACTGGTTCCTGCGCCGCACCCGCCTCGACCTGACCGACCTGTACCGCACGGGCGGCCGCTACTGGTACGCGGGCGGCTGGAACTGGCGGGCGGTCGTGGCCTTCGTCGTGGGCGGCGTGCTGGCCGTGGGCGGCGCCAGCTTCCGGCCGCTGGTCGACGGCAGGCCCGTTCCGGCGCTGGCGCCGCTGGCCGACTACGGGTGGGCCGTGGGGCTCGGGACCTCGCTGGTGCTGTACCTGGTGCTGATGGCGGCGACGGGCGCGGCGCGGGCAGGCAGCCGCGCGGCGTCCTGATCGGCGTAGAGCTGGTCGGCGGTGGGGCCGTGTCGGTTGCCGTACTCGGCCCCGTTCCGCTCCTCCACTCGCACGGGGACGCCCCGCCGGTGCGGCGAGGGCCGGTCAGCCGTTCTTCGGGCCGCTCTCGAGCTTGGCCACCGCGTCCTTGGCGGCCTTGATGGCGCCCTTGTTGATCTCGTCCGTGTCCGGCGCCTTCTTCGTCTCGAAGTTGCTGCCGTTGTACGTGACGATCACCAGCACGTTGGCGTCCTGGATCAGCACCATGCCCTCACGGGTCTGCTGCTTGTCCTCGGTGGTGAGGTTCACGACCGAGTAGCCGCTGGTGCCGACGCCCGGAACGCTCCCTCCGCCGCTTTTCTCCGTGATGCGCTTCTTGTATTCCTTCTGTGCCGCCTGGTTCGAGTCCGTGATCTCGAAGGAGACGTCGAGCCAGCGGTAGTCGTAGCCGTCGAGCGCGTTCCAGGAGCAGGTGCGGCGCCGCTTCGTGTCCGTCGAGGGGATCTCCTTGCCGGCCGTCTTGGCGCCCGGCACAAGGGACTTGACGGTCGCCACGTTGATGCTGCCGCACGGGGCGGGCGGGCTCGCGTACGTCTTCGCCGCGGCCGACGCCGACGGGACGGAGGCCGGCTGGCCGGCCGACGCCTCGCTCGGCTGTTGCTCGGCGGCGGACGTTGCGGCCGGACCGGACGTCAGCACCCAGCCGGCTGTGGCCAGCACGGCCACCGGCGACAGACGCGCGGTGAGAGCGAGCGGCAGAGGAAGATCACGCACGGCACTTCTCGTCAGGGTCGGCGGAGGAGGTCCGCACTGAGGGCGGGACGCCAGTGTCACATGACTCCCTGTGGGGCGGAAGTGCCAACCCGGCGTGGACCTGTGTGATGACGGTGGAGTGTTGTTGAAGAACTGTGCGCGTCAGGGCCGGCTCATGGCAGGGCAACGGCCCCGATGGTGGGTACAGGTAGTCAGTGTCCGCACGTACCTCACCTCTCCGAAGGACGGAAAACCGCATGTTCACCACCCGCCCCACACTCCAGGGCACCTTCGGCATGGTGTCCTCCACGCACTGGCTGGCCTCGCAGTCGGCGATGGCCGTGCTGGAGGACGGCGGCAACGCCTACGACGCCGCCGTGGCGGGCGCGTTCGTGCTGCACGTCGTCGAGCCGCACCTCAACGGGCCCGCCGGCGAGGTGCCGATCCTCCTCGCCCCGGTGGGCGGCGAGGTGCGCGTGCTGTGCGGGCAGGGCATGGCACCGGCGGGCGCGACGGTCGCCCACTACCGGGGGCTCGGCCTGGATCTCGTGCCCGGCACCGGTCCGCTCGCCGCCGCCGTCCCCGGCGCCTTCGACGCGTGGCTGCTGCTCCTGCGCGACTACGGCACGAAGTCGCTCGCCGACGTGCTGAAGTACGCCATCGGGTACGCCGAGCACGGGCACGCGCCCGTGGAGAACGTCGGCGCGACCGTCGAGAGCGTGCGGGAGCTGTTCGAGACCGAGTGGACCTCGTCGGCGGAGGTGTACCTGCCGGACGGAGAGGCGCCCAGGCCCGGCCGGCTGCTGCGCAACCCCGCCCTCGCCGCCACCTGGAAGCGGCTGCTCGCCGAGACCGAGGGCGCGGGGGACCGGGAGGCGCGGATCGAGGCCGCCAGGGAGGTGTGGCGCTCCGGATTCATCGCCGAGGCGCTCGTACGGCAGGCCCGGCAGCCCACCATGGACACCAGCGGCGAGCGGCACAGCGGCACGCTCGGCGCCGCCGACCTGGCCGGCTGGTCCGCGACCTACGAGACCCCCGCGACGTACGACTGGAACGGCTGGACCGTGTGCAAGGCGGGCCCCTGGAGCCAGGGCCCGGCGTTCCTCCAGCAGCTGGCCCTGCTCCCGCCCGAGCTGCCCGCGTACGGCTCCGCCGACTACGTGCATCTGCTGATCGAGGGCTGCAAGCTCGCCATGGCCGACCGCGAGGCCTGGTACGGGGACGCGGCCGAGGTGCCCCTCGCCGACCTGCTCTCGGAGTCGTACAACGCCGGGAGGCGGGCGCTTGTCGGCGCCAAGGCCTCGTACGAGCTGCGTCCCGGCAGCCCCGGTGGTCGCACTCCGCGACTGCCCGAGCATGCGCGCGTGGTGGCGGACGGAGACTCGGGCTGCAACCCGGCGGGCAGCGACGGCTTCAACCCGATGGGCGTCGGCGAGCCGACCGTGGCGAGGCTTCCCGGAGAGCCCCCGGTGGCCGCCGACGGAAGCACCCGCGGCGACACCTGCCACCTCGACGTCGTCGACCGCTGGGGCAACATGATCGCGGCCACGCCCAGCGGCGGCTGGCTCCAGTCCAACCCGGTCGTGCCCGAACTCGGCTTCCCGCTCGGCACACGGCTGCAGATGACGTGGCTGGAGGAGGGCCTGCCGAACTCCCTCACCCCCGGGCGCCGCCCCCGCACCACCCTCACGCCGTCGATCGCGCTGCGGGACGGCACACCCGTCATGGCGTTCGGCACACCCGGCGGCGACCAGCAGGACCAGTGGCAGACGCACTTCTTCCTCGCCGTCGCCCTGCGCGGCCCGGTCCGCGGCGGACTCGACCTCCAGGGCGCGATCGACGCCCCGAACTGGCACAACGACAGCTTCCCCAGCTCCTTCTACCCGCGCGGCCGGCATCCCGGCAGCGTCACCGTGGAGTCGCGCATGGACCCGGAGGTCGTCGAGGAGCTCCGCCGCCGCGGCCACGACGTCACGGTCGCCCACGGCTGGTCCGAGGGGCGCCTGTGCGCGGTGGCCCGGGACCCGGAGACCGGCGTCCTGTCCGCGGCCGCGAATCCGCGCGGGATGCAGGGGTACGCCGTGGGGCGCTGAGCGGTCGCCCGAATCCCGTTCTTCATCCCGATTCCATGTGCCGTTCACCGGCTGGGTGGGGATTGTCAGTGGCGCGTGCTCTTATGGAGGCATGATCGAGGAAATGGAAACCATCGAGGAGTTTCTCGCCCAGCACTCGGCCGATGTGGAGGAGGCGGTCCGCAAGGCCGCCGCGGCCGAGATCATGCCCCGCTTCCGCAGCCTCGCCGCACACGAGGTGGACCAGAAGAGCGGCCCGCACGACCTGGTGACCGACGCCGACCGCCTGGCGGAGCAGTACCTCACCGAGACGCTCGGCGACCTGCTGCCCGGCTCCGTCGTGGTCGGCGAGGAGGCGGTGCACGCCAACCCCGCGACGTACGACGCGATTCGGGGCGACGCGCCGGTGTGGATCGTCGATCCGGTCGACGGCACACGGCAGTTCGTGCACGGCGACCCCGGCTTCTGCACGCTGGTCACGCTCGCCCACCGGGGCGTCCCGCTCGCCTCCTGGACGTACGCGCCGGTGCCCGACCAGTTCGCCACGGCCGTGCGGGGCCAGGGCGCGTACCTCAACGGCGAGCGGCTCACCGCGGGTTCGCCCGCGCCCGGCGCGGACCTGCGCATCGCCCACTCCCACCCGGACTACACGACGGACGAGCAGAAGCGCGCGCTGCTCGGCCTGCGGACCGAAAGCGTCGCCCCACGCCCCTGCGGCTCCGCCGGTCTGGAGTATCTCGCCATCGCCCGCGGCGAGTTGGACGCCACCGCGTTCTCCTGGGAGGCCGCCTGGGACCATGCCGCGGGCATACTCCTGGTCGAGGAGGCGGGCGGCGCCCACCGCACGCTCACGGGCGAGCCGTTCCGCATCACCGGCGGCAACGCCCTTCCGTTCACGGCGGCGCGGGACGAGGAGACCGCCCGACGGGTGGTGGAGCTGCTGAACAAGGCGGCCTGACCGGGCGCGGATCGGGTCCGACCCGAGCCGGGGCGCCGTCGGTGCCCCGGCATATGCTGCTTCCGAGTGGCCATCGGCTGACGAAGGAGTCCTGAGGTGCCGTCGATGCTCGATGCGGTCGTGGTGGGAGCAGGGCCGAACGGACTGACCGCTGCCGTGGAGCTGGCCCGCCGCGGCTTCTCCGTCGCCCTCTTCGAAGCCCGCGACACGGTGGGCGGGGGAGCCCGCACCGAAGAGCTCACCCTTCCCGGCTTCCGCCACGACCCCTGCTCCGCGGCCCACCCCCTCGGCGTCAACTCGCCCGCGTTCCGCGCGATGCCCCTGGAGCGGTACGGCCTGGAGTGGCTGCACGCCGACCTGCCCATGGCGCACCCGTTCCCGGACGGAACGGCCGCCGTGCTGGCCCGGTCCGTCGCCGAGACGGCCGCGTCGTTCGGGCCGCGCGACGCGGGGACGTACCGCAGGCTCGTCGAGCCGTTCCTCGCGCACTGGGACACCCTGGCCCGCGACTTCATGTCCCTGCCGGCCACCGCGCTGCCCCGCGACCCGGGCACCCTCGCCCGGTTCGGTCTGACCGGACTGCAGCCGTCCACCTGGCTGATGCGCCGCTTCCATGACGACCGGGCCCGCACGCTCTTCGCCGGCCTCGTGGCCCATGTCATGGCCCCGCTCAGCGGCATCGCCACCAGCGCGATCGGCCTGGTCTTCGCCCTCGCCGCGCACGCCCGCGGCTGGCCCGTGGCCCGCGGCGGCTCCCAGTCGATCTCCGACGCCCTCGCCGCCTACCTCGAGGACCTCGGCGGCACCGTGCACACCGACTACGAGGTCAAGCGCCTGGACGACCTGCCGCCCGCGCGCGCGTACGTCTTCGACACCTCGCCCACCGCCCTGGCCCGCATCGCCGGCCTCGGCAACTACTACGAGAACTACCGCTACGGACCCGGTGTCTTCAAGATCGACTACGCCCTCGACGGCCCGGTGCCCTGGACGGCGCCGGAGGCGCGCATCGCCGGGACCGTCCAGATCGGCGCGGACAGCGCGGAGATCGGCGCGGCCCTGCGCGCGGCGTCCCGCAAGGGCCGGGCGCCCGAGCCGCCGTTCCTCATCACCGTGCAGCCCAGCGTCGCCGACCCCACCCGGGCCCCCGAGGGCAAGCAGGTCTTCTGGGCGTACGCCCACGTTCCCAACGGCTGGACGGGCGACTTCACGGACGTCATGGAGCGCCAGCTGGAGCGCTTCGCCCCTGGATTCCGCGACCGCGTCCTCGCCCGCGCCACGGCAGGCCCGCCCGAACTCGCCGCACGCAACGCCAACTACGTCGGCGGCGACATCGGCACCGGCGCGGTCTCCGGGCTCCAGACCCTGCTGCGCCCCAAGCTGTCCCTGTTCCCGTACGGCACGCCGCATCCCGCGGTCTTCATCTGCTCGTCGGCCACGCCGCCGGGCCCCGGCGTGCACGGCATGTCGGGGCACAACGCGGCGAAGGCCGTATGGAGGAGGCTGAGACAGGCATGACCACCATCACGCTCGTCCAGGGGGACATCACCCGGCAGTCGGTCGACGCGATCGTCAACGCGGCCAACTCCTCCCTCCTCGGTGGCGGAGGTGTGGACGGCGCGATCCACCGGCGCGGCGGCCCGGCGATCCTGGAGGACTGCCAAAAGCTCCGCGACTCGCGCTACGGCAAGGGCCTGCCCACCGGCCAGGCGGTCGCCACGACGGCCGGCGAACTGGACGCCGACTGGGTGATCCACACGGTCGGCCCGGTCTGGTCGTCCGCCGACGACCGCTCGGCGCAGCTGGCGTCCTGCTACCGGGAGGCGCTCCGCGTGGCCGACGAGCTGGGTGCCCGGACGGTGGCGTTCCCGGCGATCTCCAGTGGCGTGTACGGGTGGCCGATGGAGGACGCGGCCCGCATCGCGGTCGAGACGGTGCGCGACACTCCGACCGCGGTCGAAGAGGTGCGGTTCGTCCTCTTCGACGAGGCGGCGTACGGAGCGTTCGCCCGGCAGGTCGGCTGACAGGGACCGCTGGCCAAGGCCGCTGACGGCCGTGCCCGGATCCGGTCATCCGGTCAGCCCAGGTAATGGTTTTGAGCCATTACCGCCACGATGTCTTTACTTCGTGAGCGCAAACCTTCCAGGATCTTGCTTGCTGTTCGACCAAACAGCTCAGAACAGATCAGCAACAGATCAGTTGGGGGAATTCGACACCATGAAGTTTCTCGGTAAATCGTTCACTTTCGCCGCCGCGACCGCGGCCCTGGCCGCGGGAGTCCTCGCTCCCGCCACGTCGGCCGGCGCGGCCGTCGCCCAGCCCAAGAGCGGTGTGGTCGCCATCAAGGTCGACCCGTCCAGGCCCTCGGTGAAGACCACCAAGGATGTCGGCGGCGGTTCGTGGACGTACGGCTATGAGCTGACGACCGGCGGCAAGCGCTGCTTCTCGTACTACTTCCACGGCTCGAAGATGCACCACGCGACCGCGAAGATCGCCAACGCCTCCACCTCGGCCTACGGCTTCGCCGGACAGACGGCCAAGGCCAGCAGGACGGCGGGCGCCGCGTACGAGTGCTACGCGTTCTGGAGCGTCGACGAGTAAGTCGTTTGATCAAGTCGACGAGCAGGACGAGTAGGTCGACGAGCAAAGCGAGTCAGCATTGATTCCTGCGGGCGCGGCCCGGCCGCGCCCGCAGGATTGCGCCGCCACGTACCGATCCCGGACTCCGTCCCGGTCCTCGTGGCCGGCCGGACCGCTCGCCGCCGGGCTGCGCTCGGGCTTCCCGCGGCACATGGTGGTGGTGCGACATGTCTCGCCGGTGCGACACCCCGCACTTGCGGGCAGCGCCCCAGCCGTCTCTGACGTGGAGCCCGACATGACCACCCCGCGCGACCTCTTGATCGCCACCCTGGACGTTTCCCCCGACCATCCCGTCGAGCAGGGAGACCTCTCGCTCGCCCTCGCCGGGGCCGAGCTGGTGGACCTCGTCGAAGCCGAGGCCGTCACCCTGGACGGCGACCGCATCCTGCCCAACCTCCAACCGGCCACCGGTGACCGCCTGTTGGACCACGCCGTGTCGTCGTTCGTCCGGCAGGAGCCGTACGAGACCGTCGACGACTGGCTGTGGCGTCGCGGCCGTGGCCTGGCGGCGACCTACCTCGCCGCCCTGGAGGCGGAAGGCCAGGTCACCCGGAAACGCCACGGCTGGTTCCCGCTGCGGACGGCCCCGACCGCCCCGACGGCGCTGGCCGACTCGCCGGACCGTCGCCACGCGGCGGAGCGCTGGGCGTCGGGCGAGCCCGTCCTCGCCGGGCTCGCGGTCGCCGTCGGCATCCGCGACGAATCGACCGAAGACCTCACGGGGCTCGCCGACGAGGCTGTCGTGACCGTGCTGGCCGCCGTCAACGACGCGGTGATGGAGCTGGAAGCCGCACGGCAACGCCGAGCCATCGAAGAGGCCGCCTTCGACAACATCTGGCGGGGCGAGTGACCACGGTGGTCTGCGAGCAGAGGCCAGGGGCCGCTCACGTGGTGGATCGCCGGGCCGACGCCACCGTGGTCGCCACCGCCGCCACCGCGGGCCCGGCCGCGAGGAGGAGCGCGAGCACCGCGTAGCCGTACGGCAGGGCCGCCGCCGAAGCCACGCCCGCGACCAGCAACGGCCCGCCCGCATCGCCGAGTTCGCGCCCCAGCTCCGCCGCGCCCATGGTCTGTCCCAGCCGCTCCCGGGGCGTGGCGGACGCCAGGGCCGCGAAGCCCAGGGGAGTGATCAGGCCCGTGCCGACACCGATCAGGGCGGCGGCGAGGAGGACACCGGTCAGGCCCGACAGCATCGCGCACGCGAGCCCGGCCGCCGCGACCAGGAGCCCGCAGGACAGCCCGACGCGGGCCGTCAGACGCCCCGCGTCCAGCGCCCGCCCGGCATACGGCTGGACCACGGCCGCACAGGCCGCCAGCACCGACACGGCCGCACCGGTCGCCACCGTGCCGAGCCCCGCCGCCGCCCCCGAGACGGGCAGAAAACCGACGCCGACGCAGAGCGCGGCGGTGGCCCCCGCCAGCGCCCCCGTCGGTACGAGAAACACCGGGTCGGCCAGGCGCCGCGCCAGGTCGAGCAGGGTCTGCCGGGCACGGGGGAGCGGGGGCACCTGCGGTACGGCGGCCAGCGCCCACCCCGCCACCACCGCGCCGGTCACCGCCAGCACGGCGAACAGCAGTCGCAGCCCGCCGGCCCAGACGAGCACGCCGCCGAGCAGCGGACCCAGCGTGTAGCCGACGGATTTCCAGAAGCCGTAACGGCCGAACGCCCGCCCGTGCCCGACGGGCGGGCTGAGCCGCGCCACCAGGGCGGAGGCGGCGGGGGAGAACGCGGAGGCTGCCGCGCCCTGGCCGAGACGCGCGGCCCACAGCCAGCCGGAGCTGCCCGCGACGGCGTACAGCGCGGACGCGGCGGCGAAGGCGACCAGCCCGCCGAGCAGGACCGGACGCGCGCCGACCCGGTCGGCGAGCGTGCCGAACACCGGCTTCAGCACCACCTCGGCGCCGTCGTACAGCGCGAGCAGACCGCCGAGGACGAGGAGCGAGGTGACCGCGTCCGCGGAGCGTGCGCCCAGACTCGCCGCGACGCCGTGCGCGCCGAACGCGGTCGTGAAACCGGCCGCGTACAGCGGCCACACCTGTGGACCTGCGGACCGGCGGACCGCTCGCTGCGCCATGGGCGCAGCGTACTCATCGCACGCGGCGGGCCGCTCCCCCCACCTACGTGTCGGATTCCCGCCAGCGGCCGCTCCCGCCGTCACCGATGCTGGACGCATGCAGAAAGGGATGCACCTCGACCGGGAGCGGTGTGTGCGTGCCGTGCAGTCCAAGGACGCGCGGTTCGACGGATGGTTCTTCACGGCCGTTCTGACCACGCGCATCTACTGCCGGCCCAGCTGTCCGGTCGTGCCGCCCAAGGCGGAGAACATGACCTTCCATCCGAGCGCGGCCGCGTGCCAGCAGGCCGGGTTCCGGGCCTGCAAGCGCTGCCGGCCCGACGCCAGCCCCGGCTCCCCGGAGTGGAACCAGCGCGCCGACCTGGTGGCCCGTGCCATGCGGCTGATCGCCGACGGCGTCGTGGACCGCGAGGGCGTCGGCGGACTCGCCGGCCGCCTCGGCTACAGCACCCGGCAGATCGAACGCCAGCTGCTGGCCGAGCTGGGCGCGGGCCCCCTCGCGCTCGCCCGCGCCCAGCGTGCCCAGACCGCCCGGCTCCTCATCGAGACGACCGCGCTGCCCATGGCGGAGATCACCTTCGCGGCCGGCTTCTCCTCGATCCGCACCTTCAACGACACCGTGCGCGAGGTGTTCGCCCTGAGCCCGAGCGAACTGCGCACCCGGGCGCCGAGGAGAAGCCCGGGCGACACCCCGCGCAGCGCCCCAGCGGGAGCGGCGGGATCGGCGGGAGCCCCGGGCGGCACTCCGGGAGCGCTGTCCCTGCGGCTCCCCTTCCGCGCCCCGCTCAACCCCGACAACCTCTTCGGCCACCTGGCGGCGACCGCCGTACCGGGCGTGGAGGAGTGGCGGGACGGCGCCTACCGGCGGACGTTGCGGCTGCCGTACGGCCATGGCATCGTCGCGCTGACCCCGCAGCCCGATCACGTCGCCTGCCGCCTCACCCTCAGCGACCTGCGCGACCTGACCGTCGCCATCAGCCGCTGCCGCCGGCTGCTCGACCTGGACGCCGACCCGGTCGCCGTCGACGACCAGCTGCGCACGGATCCGCTGCTCGCACCCCTGGTCGACAAGGCCCCGGGCCGACGCGTTCCGCGCACGGTCGACGAGGCCGAGTTCGCCGTCCGTGCCGTACTCGGCCAGCAGGTCTCCACGGCCGCCGCCCGTACCCACGCCGCCCGGCTGGTCACCGCGCACGGCAAGCCCGTGGACGACCCCGAGGGCGGCCTCACTCACCTGTTCCCGGCACCGGAGGCACTCGCGGACCTCGACCCGGAGTCATTGGCGATGCCGCGCACCCGCCGGACCACCTTCACCACGCTCGTACGCCAACTCGCCGACGGCTCCCTCCATCTGGGCGTCGAGAGCGACTGGGCGGAGGCCCGCAGCCGTCTCCTCGCACTGCCCGGCTTCGGCCCCTGGAGCGTCGACGTCATCGCCATGCGCGCCCTCGGCGACCCCGATGCCTTCCTCCCCACCGACCTCGGAATCCGCCGCGCGGCCCGGGAGTTGGGCCTGCCTTCCACACCGGCCGCCCTCACCGCACGCGCGGCGGCCTGGCGCCCCTGGCGGGCGTACGCGGTCCAGTACCTGTGGGCGACGGACGGCCACCCGATCAACTTCCTTCCCGTGTAAGGCAGGAACGTCCATGAAGCAGCACACCGTGATCGAGAGCCCGTACGGTCCCCTCACCCTCGTCGCCGACGACGGTGCCCTGTGCGGCCTCTACATGACCGAGCAGCGCCACCGCCCACCCGAGGAGACCTTCGGTGACCGCGACGACACCCCCTTCGGTGAGACGGAAGAACAGCTCGCGGCCTACTTCGCGGGCGAGTTGAAGGAGTTCTCCCTCGAACTGCGCCTGTACGGCACCCCGTTCCAGCGCAGCGTCTGGGAACAGCTCTGCCGCATCCCCTACGGCGAGACCCGCTCGTACGGCGAACTCGCCGAGGCTCTCGGCAACCCCGCCGCCTCGCGGGCCGTGGGCCTGGCGAACGGCAAGAACCCGATCGGCATCATCGTGCCGTGCCACCGCGTGGTCGGAGCCAACGGCAGCCTCACGGGATACGGCGGCGGCCTGGACCGCAAGCAGCGGCTGCTGAATTTCGAGCGGGGCACGTCACTGTTCTGAGCGCCTACGACCTGCGTCGTACCTCCGTTGTTGCACTTCCGCGTCTATATCAGCGCCCCCCATGTCGCATTATCTGCGGAGATTGCAGGGCCGACGCATCCGCGACTAAACTTACAAGATCATCGGTGTTCGTTCCGGTTCAGCGGATCAGCCACCTCGCCGATGGAGGACGGCCATGGCGAAGATTCTTGCGGTGCTCTATCCCGACCCCGTGGGCGGTTACCCTCCGAATTACGCCCGCGACGATATTCCCCGCGTCACCGGCTATCCGGGCGGACAGACCGCGCCGACCCCGCAAGCCGTGGACTTCAACCCGGGCGAGCTCCTCGGCTGCGTCTCGGGAGGCCTGGGACTGCGCGACTTCCTGGAGAGCCGAGGCGACACCTTTGTCGTGACCAGCGACAAGGAAGGCCCCGACTCCACCCTGGACCGCGAACTGGCCGATGCCGACGTGGTGATCTCGCAGCCCTTCTGGCCCGCCTATCTGACGGCCGAGCGGATCGACGCGGCCCCCCGGCTCCGCCTCGCGATCACCGCGGGGATCGGGTCGGACCACGTCGACCTGCCGAGCGCCATCGCCCACGACATGACCGTGGCGGAGGTGACGTACAGCAACAGCATCAGCGTGGCCGAGCACGCCGTGATGCAGATCCTCACCCTCGTGCACGACTACATGCCCGCCCACGAGTGGGTGACCAGCAAGAAGGGCTGGAACATCGCGGACAGCGTCTCGCGTTCGTACGACATCGAGGGCATGGACATCGGCGTCCTCGGCGCGGGCCGTATCGGCCAGGCGGTACTGCGCCGCCTCAAGCCGTTCGACGTACGCCTGCACTACCACGACGTGCACCGGCTGCCCGAGGAGGTCGAGGAGGAGTTGGGGCTGATCTGGCACCCCGACCCGCAGTCGCTGGCCGCTGCGGTCGACGTGCTGTCGATCCACACTCCGCTGCATCCGCAGACGCAGAACCTCTTCGACGAGGAACTGATCGGCGCCATGAAGCGTGGTTCGTACATCGTCAACACCGCACGCGCGCTCATCGTCGACAGGGACGCCGTGGTACGGGCGCTCGAGAGCGGGCAACTGGCGGGTTACGCCGGTGACGTCTGGTATCCGCAGCCGCCGCCGGAGGACCACCCGTGGCGCACCATGCCCCACGAGGCGATGACGCCCCACGTGTCCGGCTCGACCCTCTCGGCGCAGGCCCGCTACGCGGCCGGCGCCCGGGAGATCCTGGAGTGCTGGCTCGACGGGCGCCCCATCCGCCAGGAGTACCTGATCGTCGAGGGCGGCGGCCTCGCCGGCTCGGGAGCGCGGTCCTACACGGTCGCCGGGTGAGGTGTACCGCGGAGACTGGTACGGCCTCCTCACCCCGGCGAGTTGAAGGAGTTCTCCCTCGAACTGCGCCTGCACGGGACCCCGTTCCAGCGCAGCGTCTGGGAACGGCTCTGCCGCATTCCCTGCGGCGAGACCCACTCGTACGGCGAACTCGCCGAGGCCCTTGGACTTCGAGCGAGGGGCGTCGCTGTTCCAGCTCGCTCGGTAACCGCCCGGTCCACACGGTAGTTGGGCTTCTCACGCCCTCCGCCTCCCGGCCGCCACAGCCGATGTGCGCCCTGTCCACCACGGTGGTGGAATGGAGCGTGAGGCGGTGTGCATGGGGCCGCGTCGGCCGCCTGCCGACAGCCCCCGACGGGGTCCCGGTCTCCCTCCGCCCGTGAGGAGTGACCATGAGTGACGACTTGGAAGAGATGGGCCCCGTCGACTATCTCGTCCTCGAGTTCCCCGGAAACCGGATGACAGGCGAGGGCCTCCCGCTGCTCGTCGACCTCGTCGACCGCGGCATCATCCGCGTCCTCGACCTCCTCTTCGTCCGCAAGGACGAGGACGGATCGGTGGCCATGGCGGAGCTGACGGACTTCGGGGACGAGGTCGACCTGTCCGTCTTCGAGGGCGCCTCCTCCGGTCTGATGGACCAGGCGGACATCGACGAAGCCGGAGCCGTGCTGGAACCGGGCAACTCCGCCGCGATCCTCGTCTACGAGAACACCTGGGCCGCGCCTCTGGCACGCGAGCTGAGGCGCAGCGGCGCCCGCATGGTCGCGAGCGGACGCATTCCCGTACAGGCGCTGCTGGCCTCCTTGGAGGCCGTCGAGGCCGCACCTCCGGCGCGGTGAACACCCGAGGGAGATGAGTGGACATGCCCGGACTGCTTCGCGGTGTCGCCCGCACCGCGGTCATCTCCGGCACTGCCACCGCGGTGTCGAACCGCGTGTCTCGGCGCCAGGCGGGCCGGTGGGCGCAGCAGGACGCAGAGATGCAGGAAAGAGAACGAGCTCAGGCGGGTATGCAGGCGGCGGCACCCGCTCAGCCGGCACCGTCGCCCGCTGCACCGCCGCCCGGTGCGGCCGATGACATGGGCCAAAAGATCGAGCAGCTCAAGCAGTTGGGCGAACTGAAAGCCCAAGGAGTCCTGACGGATGAGGAGTTCGAGGTCCAGAAGCGCCGCATCATCGGCTGACGCCGAGGGAACGTGCGCACAGCCGCCAGGGCCTCCCGTGCTGCGTGCTCAGCCTCTGGCGGCGCTCAGTTCCCGCTCCGCCTCGCGCGCCGCGAACGGGCACTGCCAGTCCGCGGGCTTCGGGCGGCCGGAGTAGCGGCGGGCCTCGGAGAGTTGCTCGTACTCGTGCAGGTTGGGGTTGATGTCACCCTGAAGCTTGATGTCCTGCTTACGTATCTTGTCCACCAGCCGCTCCCACATCCCGGCACCCTTGATGCGGGAGAACTGCCGGTGGGAGTTGAACGCCAGCATCGGAAAGGGAGGCCGTCGGCCGAGCCGGACATGGGTCTCGTGCAGCCCGATCACGAAGAACGGATGCCCCGCGACGCTGAACGCGAATTCTCCGGACTGGGCGTCGGAGGAGTAGCCCTCGGCCCAGCGGTGCGACTCCGTGTCGTACTCGTGCAGCAACTGCAGCTGCTGCCAGAGCAGCCGCTCGAACTCCAGCTCGTCGACGCCGCGAGGTTCCTCGAACGTCGCGATGAAGCTGGTGAACGACCGAGCGCCCCAGTCCGCCGACTGCACGTACGCCTCGAGATCCTGAGCCATGAGCCGGGCCGAGTCGTCGCTGCCCATGTGGGTGTAGTGACGGTGCGTGATGCCGCCCTGACGCCAAGCGGAGCGGCCCGCCAGACAGGAGAACCTGTCTCCCAGAATGAACTTCTCGACCTCACCACGTGCATGCGCAGTCATGGCCGGCCCTCCTTCCTGCTGCATCCCTCTCCGAGGGAGATCGGCTCGTGCACACATGTCGACGGCCTCCGTCCCGGGAGAGAGGAGAGGCGCCCCGGTGATTGTCGCGGTGACGGGCCGATCGACGAAATCCGCCCCTCCGTTTCCGCTGCGTACGGTGACAAGGACGCCCTGGGCAGGGGATCACCGCTTCCGGCTCCCGCTCACCGGTACCGCTCTCCGGTACCGGCCCCCGACGCCTCCACGAGCACCTCCCCGGCCGCCGTCCGCACGTACAGCACCGACCGCCCGGCCCGCCGCCGCTCCACCAGCCCCGCGTCCAGCAGCACCCGCAGATGCCGGCCCACCGACCCGAGCCCCTGCCCGGTCACGGCGACCAGCTGGGTCGTGCTCAGGGGAGTCCCGAGCAGCACCAGCACTCCGGCCCGCGCGGTCCCGATGAGCACCCCGAGTCCGGCCGGGACGGGGCGACGGTCGTGGTCCTCGGCGAGCACCCCGAGACACGGGTAGACGACGGCGTACCGCTCCCGTCCCTCCCACGACACCCATCCGGTCCTCGGTGTCACCGGCATGAACAGCAACTCGGCCCCGGCGGCGATCTCCCGCGGCGGATACGCGTGCGGATTGACCTGGAACCGGCTCGCCCCGAGCCACCGCGTGCCAGGCTGCAGAGAGTCCAGCACCGCCGCCCAGCCGCCCTGGCTCACCCGCGCCGTCCGCGCGACCACGTCGGCCTCCAGGACGCGCCGCCGACGCTGCCAGTACGGCCGTACGGTCTCCTCCCAGACGTATGTCAGGAGCGAGGCTCCCCGCTCGGGCAGGTCGTCCCGCTCCAGGGCGGTGGGGAGCGGGCCCTGGATAGATACGCGCAGGTTGGCGCGCGCCTCTCCGGCCCCGGCCGCCCGCACCCGGGCCACCGTCTCCTCGAAGTTCTCCCCGACGCACGAGGTGGGGCAGAAGAAGTCGGCGATCCAGGACGTGCTGATCGCCGCCCGCACGAGCAGCGCGGTCACCGGGTCGGCCGCGAGGCGCGCGCGGTAGCCGGGCAGGTGCGCGCGCAGCCAGGCCTCCTCGCCCGGATGGGTACCGGTCCCGGCGTACAGCAGCTTCAGGCTCGCGAAGGTCTCGGCGAACGGCGAGAGCACGAACCGACTACGGGCGAGGGTGTCGGTGTCGATCTGCCATAAGCCCATGCGTATGACCTTCCACCTTCCGGCCTTCGGCCTTTCGCGTGTCGGCGAAACAATAACCACGGCCCCCGGGCCGCTCCGAGACTCCGATGCATGCGCAGCTACCGAACCCTGTTCCGCACCCCGGAGTTCACCCCGTTCCTCCTCGCCTTCGCCGCCCACGCCGCGGCCCAGACGATCGGCAGCCTGGCCCTCGGCACGCTGGTCTTCCGGGCCACCGGCTCCCCGCTGCTGACGGCGCTGAGCATGTTCGGCCCGCAGCTGGCGCAGTTGCTGGGGGCCACGTTCCTGCTCTCGGGCGCCGACCGCCTGCCCCCGCGCGCGATCCTCTCCGGCCTCGACCTCGCCTTCGCGGCCGGTACGGCGCTGCTGGCGCTGCCCGCCCTGCCGGTCGCCGCGGTCTTCGCGGTCGTCCTGACGCAAGGCCTGATCGCGTCCCTGGGCGGAGGAGTGCGCGCGGGACTGATGAACGAGATCCTCTCGAAAGACGGCTATGTCCTGGGCCGTTCCGTGTTCAACATGCTCTGGGGCCTGATGCAGGTGGCCGGCTTCGCGACGGGCGGCGCACTGCTGACGCTCCTGACCCCGAGGACGTGTCTGCTCCTGGCGGCGGCGCTGTACGTGCTGTCGACCCTCGTCACCCGCCTGGGCCTCACGGCCCGCCCGCCGCGCTCCTCCGGCCGCCCGTCCGTCTCGGCGACCTGGCGCACCAACGCCCTTCTGTGGTCCTCGCGCCCCCGCCGCCTGACGTACCTGGGCCTGTGGGTCCCCAACGGCCTGGTGGTCGGCTGCGATTCGCTCTTCGTCTCCTACAACCCACGGGCGGCCGGGGCGCTGTTCGCGTGCGGGGCGGTGGGCATGTTCGTGGGCGACGTGACGGTGGGCCGCCTGGTACCGCCCGCGGTGCGCCCCCGTCTCGCGGTCCCGCTGCGCCTGCTGCTGGCGGCGCCGTACCTGTTCTTCGTCCTACGGCCGGGAGTGGCGCTGTCGGCCGTGGCCACCGCGGTCGCCTCCGTCGGTTTCGCGGCGAGCCTGGTCCTGCAGGAGCGCCTGATGTCCCTCACCCCCGACGACCTCGCCGGCCAAGCCCTCGGCCTGCACTTCGTCGGCATGTCCACCCTGCAGGCCGTCGGCGCGGCCCTGGCGGGCACGATGGCCCAACTGACCTCCCCCGCCACGGCGATGACGCTGATGGCGGCCGCATCGGTCACCGTGACCCTGACCCTCGCGGCGCTGGGCAGACACGAGGAACGACAGCCGACCGCCCCCGGCACGCGCCGGGACGCCCTGTCGGAACCCGCCGCCACGGACTAGGACCCGGGGCCCGTCAGCAGGGGATCTCGCAGTGGCCGCCTCCGGCGCTCAGCCGGTGCAGCAGTGCGGCAGCGCGGTGCCGATCGGCTCTCTGATCACCTCGTCGGCCAGTTGGTCGTACGGCGTCGGCTCGGCGTTGGCGATGATCAACCGCGTCGTGGCCGGCGGCGACGCCAGCGAGCCCCGGCACGGCGGCCGGAAGGCCCGGTTGCGCTCGGCGCCGCCGCTCTCGGGCGTGCCGCGGACGCGCCCCACACTGAGGCGGTCCGCGCCGCCGCGCCGCCGCGTTGGCATTGTTTCGGCGCTGTGAAACGCTGGTTTTACGGCGTATACGTCCGGCATCTGTACATCGATCTTGAACGGGTGAGCCCGGCTGCCTCCAGGGAATCCCCAGATTCCTGGCTCCCGTTCGGGAGAAGGAACAGCGATGACGACGACCGATCAGCCTCACGACCGCGGCGACCACAGTGACCCCACCTTGTACCGCACTCCGGCGGACGCCGTCGCCGCACCCCCGGAGAAGCTCGCCTACGTCGTCGGTTTCTCCCCGACCGCACAGCGCGCGGACGCGCTGTTCACCGTCGACACCGACCCCGAATCCCCCGCATACGGCCGTGTGATCTCCCGGACCGAGCTGCCCGACCTGGGCAACGAACTGCACCACTTCGGCTGGAACGCCTGCTCCAGCGCGCTGGCGCACGCCGGTCATCATCACGCCGCTCGGCGCTACCTCATCGTCCCGGGACTGCGCTCCTCCCGGCTGCACGTCCTCGACACCAGCCCCGATCCCGCCCGCCCCCGCCTGGTCAAGGTGGTCGAGGCCGAGGAGTTGGCCGCCAAGGCCGGATATTCGCGTCCCCACACACTCCACTGCGGCCCCGACGGAATGTTCCTGTCCTGCCTGGGCGGCGCGGACGGCGCGGACGGGCCCGGCGGCATCGCGCTGCTGGACCATGAGAGTTTCGAAGTGCTGCGCGCCTGGGAGAGCGACCGCGGACCACAGTGGCTCGCCTACGACGTCTGGTGGCACCTGCGCCAGAACATCGCTGTGACCAGCGAGTGGGGTACCCCCTCGATGATCGAGGACGGCCTCGTACCCGAACTGCTGTTGGGTCGCCAATACGGCCACTCACTGCACTTCTGGGAGCTGGACTCCGGCCGGCATCTGCAGCGCGTCGATCTGGGGGACGAGAACCAGATGGTGCTGGAACTGCGTCCCGCGCATGACCCCGAGGCGACGTGGGGGTTCGCTAGCACCGTGGTCGACGTGGAGGACCTCTCGGCGTCTGTGTGGCTGTGGAACCGGGAGGGCGAGGACTACGTGGTCCGCAAGGTGATCACCATCCCTGCCGAGCCCGCGCGGACGGAGGACCTGCCCCCGGCGCTTCAGCCGTTCGGCGCCGTGCCCCCCTTCATCACCGACATCGACCTCTCGGTGGACGACCAGTGGCTGTACGTATCCGCTTGGGGAACCGGCGACCTGCTCCAGTACGACGTGAGCGACCCGTTCCATCCGAGGCAGACCGCGTCCGTGCGTGTCGGCGGCGTCGTCGGCCCACAGCCGCACCCCGCCGAGCCGGACATGCCGCTCACCGGCGGAGCACAGATGGTCGAGGTCAGCCGCGACGGGCGGCGTGTGTATCTGACGAACTCCCTGTACGCCGCCTGGGACGCGCAGCTCTTTCCCGCGGGAATCGACCCGTGGATGGTCAAACTCGACGCCGACACCACGCACGGAGGGCTCTCCGTCGACAGCCGATTCTTCCCGCACGGCCCGGACTTCCTCGACTTGCGCGTGCACCAGACGCGCCTCCAGGGCGGCGACGCATCCTCGGATTCCTACTGCTACCGCAGCTGACCGCTGACCGCTGACCGCTTACGCTCCGCGAGCGGGGTCGAGGCTAGAGGGTGCCCTCAGTGCTGATCCTGCGCAGGATTCCGGGCAGCGCGGTGCCGATCGGTTCCCGTACGACTGTGTCGGCGAGTTCGTCGTACGGCGTCGGCTCGGCGTTGACGATGATCAGGCGGGCGCCGTTGTCGGCGGCGACACCGGCGAGCCCGGCGGCGGGCTGGACCTGAAGGCTGGTGCCGACGGCGATGAAGACCTGGCAGGCCTTGGTGATGGCGACGGCCTCACCGAGGACGACGGGGTCGAGCCGCTGCCCGAACATCACGGTCGCCGACTTCAGGATGCCGCCGCACTCCAGGCACGGCGGATCCTCGTCACCGGCCTCGACGCGCGCCAGCGCGTCCTCCATCGGCCCGCGGGCATGGCATTGGGTGCACACGAACTGCCGTGCGCTGCCGTGCAGTTCGAGCACCTTGCGGGCGGGCATCCCGGCGAGCTGGTGCAGTCCGTCCACGTTCTGCGTGATCACCCGCACGGGCACCCCGGACTGCTCCAACTCGGCCACGGCCCGGTGCGCGGCGTTCGGCTGGGCCTTGAGCGTCCGATTCTTGCGCCGCATCTGCCACGACCGCCGCCGGATCTCCGGATCACCCATGTAGTACTCGTACGTCACGAGCTTCTCGGCCTCGGGATCCTTGCGCCACAGGCCGTTCGGCCCGCGATAATCAGGTATCCCGGAATCGGTGGAGATGCCGGCGCCACTGAGGATGGCGACGAGAGGCCTGTTCATGGGCCGAGCGTAGGACGCCTGCTTGCTCGGAGCGAACGGATATCGGAGCGCACCCCTCGACCAGCGGTTGTGCTGCCATGCGGGGGCCCATGACCGAGCGGATCACCGTGCCCGGTGCGTGCCGTCGGCGTCCGGGACATCCCGTCAGGCCACCCGGTGGCCGTTCTCCAGCTCGGCCGTTCCCGTGTCCTGGGTCAGGACGTCCAGGGCGGCCTGGACGCGGCGGCCCAGGGCGTCGGGCAGGTAGGTGGGGAGGTCTGCGCGCGGTACGAGGCGCCAGGACAGCAGTTCCTCCTCCTGGAGGCGGATCGCCTTGAAGTCGTCGTCGCCGAGGACGCCGCCGTCGTACAGATACGCCACCAGGGGCGGCCGTGCCGTCCCGTGCACCCAGTCCACGGCGAGCAGGCGGCCGAGTTCGCGGTCGAGGCCGATCTCCTCGGCCGTCTCGCGGCGCGCGCCCTGACGCGGGGTCTCCCCGTCGTCGGACTCGATCGTGCCGCCCGGAAGCGCCCATCCCTCACGGTAGTTGGGCTCGACGAGCAGCACCTGCCCTTCGGCGTCCCGGAACAGGGCCGCGGCTCCGGCGAGGACGCGGGGGAGGCCCGCGATGTACGTGGCGAAGTCCTGAGTGGTGGTCATTCAAGGAAGGGTAGTCAGTGTGCGCGGTCGCTCTCCGCGCCAGGCCGGGCCCGCGGCTCACCGGCGATCAGTGTTCAGTGTTCCGCTTGCGCCAGGCGGAGGGTGCGTTCGGCGAGGTCGGTGATCCGTACGCCGTCGAAGCCGAACACGGCGCTGCGGACCGTGTCCTCCAGCGGGTCCTTCCACTGGGGCGGGATCGCCGCCGCACCGGTCAGGACTCCGGCCACCGAGCCCGCCGTCGCGCCGTTGGAGTCGGTGTCCAGGCCGGCGCGGACGGTGAGGGCGACCGTCCGGGTGAAGTCGCCGTCGCCGTACAGGAGGCCGGCGGTCAGGACGGCGGCGTTCGGGATCGTGTGGATCCAGCCGAGCCGGGCGGTCTCCTCGGCCATGGTGCTGAGTGTGTCCTCCCAGCTCAGGCGGGTCTCGTGGAGGGAGGCCACCCGGCGTACGGTGCGGGCCAGGCGGCTGCTCGCCGGGATCACGGTGAGCGCGGTGTCCACGGCGGCCCGTACGGTCGGGGCCGTGAACGCCGCCGAGATCAGCGCCGCCGCCCACATCGCGCCGTACACCCCGTTGCCGGTGTGCGACAGTACGGCGTCCCGGCGGGCCAGGGCCGCGGCGCGGCGTGGGTCGTCGGGGCAGGTCCAGCCGTAGATGTCGGCGCGGATCAGGGCTCCGATCCACTCCTGGTACGGGTTGTCGTACGTCGCGGTGACGGGCGGCTTCAGGCCGCCCGCGAGATTGCGGTAGGCGGCTCTTTCCGCCGTGAAGGTCTGCAGGTACGGCAGGCGGAGCAGCCACAGGTCGCCGACCTGCTCGGTGCTGAAGCCGAAGCCGTGGGTCTCCAGGAGGTGCAGGCCGAGGATCGCGTAGTCGACGTCGTCGTCGCGGCAGCTGCCCTGGATGCGGCCGCGGACGCAGCTGCGCCACTCGGGGCGCAGCTCGACGGCGTCGTTCTCGTCGGCGGGCTCGGGGAGGTAGTCGGTGAGCGGGAGGGCGGAGGCCTTCCGGAGGTAGCGGTCGATGCGGTCGCGCGTCCACAGGTCGCCCTGCTCGACCGGCTTGCCGAGCATGTTGCCGGCGATCCGGCCCAGCCAGCCCCCGAGAATGCGGTCGGCGAGTGCTGGGTCGGTGTCCCAGGGGGTCATGCCCTCCACCTACCCCGGTTCCGCGGGCCGAGAGCCGGTCGTTCCGGGTTTGGTTCTGCCAGGTCAACCAGGCCAACCGCGGGGTTGGGCGGGGCATGACGCCCGGGGTGGGCTCCGGTTAAGGTCGCTGCGGCGCTACTGGCCCGGACGTACGAGGGCCTGCTGATCGAGGAGACGCAAGGTGACGGACGCTGGAGTGGACGAGACCCGACGGGTGCTCATCGCCGCGGACAAGTTCAAGGGTTCGCTGACGGCCGTGCAGGTCGCGGAGCGGGTGACGGCCGGCCTGCGCCGGATCGTGCCCGGGATCGAGGTGGAGGCGCTGCCGGTCGCCGACGGTGGCGACGGCACCGTGGACGCGGCCGTCGCCGCCGGGTTCGAGCGGCGCGAGGTGCGGGTCGCGGGGCCGCTGGGCGAGGAGGTGACCGCGGCGTTCGCGCTGCGCGGTGACACCGCGGTGGTGGAGATGGCGGAGGCGAGCGGGCTGCAGCGGCTGCCGGCCGGAGTCTTCGCGCCGCTCACGGCATCCACGTACGGCTCCGGGCAGCTGCTGCGGGCCGCGCTGGACGCGGGTGCGCGGACGATCGTGTTCGGTGTCGGCGGCAGCGCCACGACGGACGGCGGGGCCGGGATGCTGGCCGCGCTGGGGGCGCGGTTCCTGGACGAGCACGGGGAGCCGGTGGCGCCGGGCGGAGGTGGGCTGGCCGGTCTCGCGCGGGCCGATCTGTCCGGGCTGGATCCGCGACTGGCGTCCGTCGAGCTGGTGCTGGCGAGCGACGTGGACAATCCGCTGACCGGGCCGAAGGGTGCGCCGGCGGTGTACGGGCCGCAGAAGGGTGCCTCGCCGGAGGACGTGGCGGTGCTGGACGCGGCGCTGGCGCATTTCGCGGACGTGCTGGCGGGGGTCGTCGGTCCGGGGGCGGCGCGGTACGCGCAGTCGCCGGGGGCCGGTGCGGCGGGCGGGATCGGTTTCGGCGCGCTGCTGCTCGGCGCGCGGTTCCGTCCCGGGATCGAGGTGATGCTGGACGTGCTGGGCTTCGCGCCCGCGCTGGAACGGGCGTCGCTGGTGATCACCGGCGAGGGCTCGCTGGACGAGCAGACCCTGCACGGCAAGGCGCCGGCGGGGGTGGCCGCGGCGGCTCGTACGGCGGGGAAGGAGGTCGTCGCGGTGTGCGGGCGGCTGGCCCTCACGCCGGAGGCGCTGGAGGGGGCCGGCATCCGGCGGGCGTACCCGCTGACGGAGGTCGAGCCGGACGTGGCGGCCTGCATGGCGGAGGCGGGGGCGATCCTGGAGCGGGTCGCTTCGCGGATCGCGCGGGACTTCGTCTGCCCGCCCACCCACCCGTCTCGGTCGGCAGAGAGCTGACCCCACCCCTGGGGCTCCGCCCCAGACCCCGGCGGGGGCTCCGCCCCCTGCACCCCTGGGGGCTCCCGCCCCTGCACCCCTGGGGCTCCCGCCCCTGCACCCCTGGGGGCTCCCGCCCCTGCACCCCTGGGGGCTCCCGCCCCCTGCGCCCCCCGGGGGCTCTGCCCCAAGACCCCGGCGGGGCTCCGCACCCGCACCCCGGGGAGGCGGGCCTCCAGCGCCGCGTCCTCACGCAACGCACCACCCGAACCACGCAAAACGGAGGGCGCCGAACCCATCAGGTTCGGCGCCCTCCGTTTTTGCTCTGTCCAGCCGCCGCTTCTACGGCACCTGCGCGGCCCGTGCCTCGCGTCGGTTGTCGCGGAAGTTGTTCACCCGGCGGGCCGTGGCGAACAGCGGGATCACCGCGCCCATGACCAGCTGCAGGGCGCAGCCCGTCTGGAGGAGGAGCTTGCCGCTGGGGGCGTCGAAGGCCCAGGCCGCCAGGAGGCCCATCGAGAGAACGATCCAGGACAGCATGGCCACCGCCAGGCGGCCTTGCGGCTTCGGGTATTCCACCCGGCTCACCATCAGCCAGGCCGTGCCCAGGATCGCCAGGAGCGTGGCCACGAAGGGGAGCTCCAGCAGGACGATCGAGACGACCGTCAGCGCGCCGAAGGGCGAGGGCATGCCCTGGAACATGCCGTCCTTCAGCGTCACGCACGAGAAGCGGGCCAGTCTCAGCACCACGGCCAGCAGCACCACGATCGCGCCCAGTGCCGCCATCCTCTGGTGCGCGTCGTCCGCGACCATGCCGTAGACGAGGACGAAGTACGCCGGGGCCAGGCCGAAGCTGATCAGGTCGGAGAGGTTGTCCAGCTCCGCGCCCATCGGGGAGGAGCGCAGCTTGCGCGCCACCAGGCCGTCGAACAGGTCGAAGACCGCGGCGCACAGCATGAGGATGACCGCCGTGGCCGCGCTGTGGCGGGCCATGCCGGATTCCTGGCTGCCGACGAGGTGCGGGATCAGGATGCCGGTGGTGGTGAAGTACACCGCCATGAAGCCGCACGTGGCGTTGCCGAGGGTGAGGGTGTCGGCTATCGACAGGCGCAGAGAGAGGGGCATCTCCTCTTCTTCGTGCGTCTCTTCCGCCTCGGGCACCCAGCCCGCCTGTGTCTCAGGATCAATCACGGTCAATTCGAGTCACCCCAGCCACGGTCTTCTGTCCGACCTCGACGTCGACCTCCACGCCCTCGGGCAGGTAGATGTCGACACGCGAACCGAAGCGGATCAGACCGATCCGGTCACCCTGCTCGACCTTCGTCCCCCGCGGGATGTACGGGACGATGCGGCGGGCCACCGCGCCGGCGATCTGGATCATCTCGATGTCGCCGAGTTCGGTGTCGAAATGCCAGACTACGCGCTCGTTGTTCTCGCTCTCCTTGTTGAAGGCGGGAACGAAGCCACCGGGGATGTGCTCCACCGACGTCACCGTGCCGGCCATGGGCGCGCGGTTGACGTGGACATTGAGCGGGCTCATGAAGATCGCGACGCGGGTGCGGCCGTCCTTCCACGGCATGATGCTCTGCACCACACCGTCAGCGGGCGAGATGACTCGTCCGGGGGCGATCTCACGCTCGGGGTCGCGGAAGAACCACAGCATGCCCGCCGCGAGCGCGGTGGCGGGCACGGCGATGGCCTTGGCGGCGCCGGAGCGGCGCGCGCGGGCCAGGCTGAGTGCTGCGGTGGCGACAGTCGGGAGAAGCCACGGCGATGCTCCGCGCGCGAGGCGTACGCCGCCGACCAGGCTGTCGCGAGGTGCAGAGGTTTGGCTGTGGGGCATGGATGACCTTCGTAGCGGATGATGCCGCGCTGACTGTTCGGGGACGGCGGCTTTTCCGGGGATCGTACCGGTCGCGGGCCACAACTGGGCAAGCCAGGAAGCCGAGTCGGCGGCTGAAGTGTACCTACGGGGTGTGATCTTCTTCTCGAAGGAAACACCCCGTATCCGGACAATCAGCCCTGGAATCGATACTCTTCGAGCAGCCGTCGCCCGATGATCATTTTCTGGATCTCGGCGGTACCTTCGCCGATGAGCAGCATCGGGGCCTCACGGTAGAGGCGCTCGATCTCGTACTCCTTGGAGAAGCCGTAGCCGCCGTGGATCCGGAAGGCGTCCTCGACGACCTCCTTGCAGTACTCGGAGGCGAGGTACTTCGCCATCCCTGCTTCAAGGTCGTTTCGTTCCCCGGAGTCCTTTTTACGTGCCGCGTTCACCATCATCGCATGTGCGGCCTCGACCTTGGTGGCCATCTCCGCCAGCTTGAACTGGATCGCCTGGTGCTGGGCGATCGGCTTGCCGAACGTGTGGCGCTGCTGGGCGTAGGAGACGCCGAGCTCGAAAGCACGCTGAGCGACGCCGCAGCCACGCGCCGCCACGTTCACGCGGCCGACCTCGACCCCGTCCATCATTTGGTAAAAACCTCGGCCCGTGACGCCGCCGAGCACACGGTCGGCCGGAATCCGCAGGCCGTCCATGATCAGCTCGGTGGTGTCGACGCCCTTGTAGCCCATCTTCTCGATCTTGCCGGGGATGGTCAGGCCCGGGCGGACCTCACCGAAGCCCGGCTCCTTCTCGACGAGGAAGGTCGTCATCGACCTGTGCGGGGCCGTGCCCTCCGGGTGGCCTTCGTCACTGCGGACCAGAACGGCCACGAGCGAGGACGTGCCGCCGTTCGTCAGCCACATCTTCTGGCCGCTGAGGACGTACTCGTCGCCGTCCTTGACCGCCTTCGACGTGATCGCCGACACGTCGGAACCCAGGCCCGGCTCCGACATCGAGAAGGCGCCGCGGATGTCGCCGGCCGCCATGCGCGGCAGGAAGTGGTCCTTCTGCTCCTGCGTGCCGTGCTGCTTGAGCATGTACGCCACGATGAAGTGCGTGTTGATGATGCCGGAGACCGACATCCAGCCGCGGGCGATCTCCTCGACGCACAGGGCGTATGTCAACAGGGACTCGCCCAGGCCGCCGTACTCCTCGGGGATCATCAGGCCGAAGAGGCCGAGTTCCTTGAGGCCGTCGACGATCTGCTGCGGGTACTCGTCGCGGTGTTCCAGCTCGGTCGCGACCGGGATGATCTCCTTGTCCACGAAGTCGCGGACGGTCGACACGATCTCCTGCTGGACTTCGTTCAGACCGGCGGTCTGGGCGAGACGGGCCATTACTTCTCCTGCGCCTTCAGCTCCGGGCGGCCCGGCTGCTCGCCGCCGCGCTCCTTGATGTACGTCTCGGTCGGCACCATCACCTTGCGGCGGAACACGCACACCAGGGTGCCGTCCTGCTTGTAGCCCTTGGTCTCGACGTGGACGATGCCGCGGTCGTTCTTCGACTTCGACGGCCACTTGTCGAGGACGGTCGTCTCGCCGTAGATCGTGTCGCCGTGGAAGGTCGGCGCCACGTGCTTGAGCGACTCGATCTCCAGGTTGGCGATCGCCTTGCCGGAGACGTCCGGGACGGACATGCCGAGCAGGAGGGAGTAGATGTAGTTCCCGACCACCACGTTCTTGCCGAAGTCCGTTGTCTTTTCGGCGTAGTTGGTGTCCATGTGGAGCGGGTGGTGGTTCATGGTGAGGAGACAGAACAGGTGGTCGTCGTACTCCGTGACCGTCTTGCCCGGCCAGTGCTTGTACGTCGCCCCGACCTCGAACTCCTCGTAGGTGCGCCCGAACTGCATGCTCACGCCTCCGGAATCTCGAACTTGCTGGTGCGCTGCATGCCGGCGGCGCGGCCCTTGCCCGAGACGACCAGGGCCATCTTGCGGCTGGCCTCGTCGATCATCTCGTCGCCGAGCATCGCGGAGCCCTTCTTGCCGCCCGCCTCGGACGTGTAGTAGTCGTACGCGTCCAGGATCAGCTCGGCGTGGTCGTAGTCCTCCTGCGACGGCGAGAAGATCTCGTTGGACGCCTCGACCTGGCCCGGGTGCAGCACCCACTTGCCGTCGAAGCCGAGGGCCGCGGCACGCTGGGCGACCTCGCGGTAGCCCTCGACGTTGCGGATCTGCAGGTAAGGGCCGTCGATCGCCTGGAGGTTGTTGGCGCGGGCGGCCATCAGGATCTTCATCAGGATGTAGTGGTAGGCGTCCGCCGGGTAGCCGGGCGGCTGCTCGCCCACGACGAGCGACTTCATGTTGATCGACGCCATGAAGTCGGCCGGGCCGAAGATGATCGTCTCGACCCGGGGACTGGCCTGAGCGATCTCATTGACGTTGTTGAGGCCCTGGGCGTTCTCGATCTGCGCCTCGATGCCGATGCGGCCGACCTCGAAGCCCATCGTCTTCTCGATCTGGGTGAGCAGCAGGTCCAGCGCCACGACCTGCTCGGCGTTCTGCACCTTCGGCAGCATGATGCAGTCGAGGTTCTGGCCCGCACCCTCGACCACGGTCACGACGTCGCGGTACGTCCACTCGGTCGTCCAGTCGTTGACGCGCACGACACGCGTCTTGCCCGTCCAGTCACCCTCGTTGAGGAACTTGACGATGGTGTGCCGCGCCTCGGGCTTGGCGAGCGGCGCGCACGCGTCCTCCAGGTCGAGGAAGACCTGGTCGGCGGGGAGGCCCTGCGCCTTCTCCAGGAAGCGGGGGTTCGAGCCAGGTACCGCCAGGCAGGAACGCCGCGGGCGAAGGCGGTTGACAGGGGTGGTCATGCGGGGACCTCCAGGGGGTCGAGCTTGTTCGCTTTCCGGATCTCGTCGACGATGCGGCCGATGATCCCGGTGATGTCGAAGTCCTTCGGGGTGAAGACCGCGGCCACTCCCGCGGCCCGCAGTTCTTCGGCGTCACCATTCGGGATGATGCCACCGGCGATCACCGGTATATCTGTGGCACCGGCCACACGGAGTCGCTCCAGCACGTCCGGCACCAGCTGGGCGTGCGAGCCGGAGAGGATGGACAGGCCGACCGCGTGCACGTCCTCGGCGAGGGCCGCGTCCACGATCTGCTCGGGCGTCAGACGGATGCCCTGGTAGACCACCTCGAAACCGGCGTCACGCGCGCGTACCGCGATCTGCTCGGCGCCGTTGGAGTGGCCGTCCAGACCGGGCTTGCCGACCAGGAAGCGCAGCTTGCCGGAGCCCAGGTCGCGGGCCGTCAGTTCCACCTTGCGGCGTACGTCGGCCAGCGCCGAGCCCTCCTCCGCCGGTACGGCGACGGGCGCGGACGACACACCGGTCGGCGCCCGGAACTCGCCGAACACCTCCCGCAGCGCGCCGGCCCATTCGCCGGTCGTCACGCCGGCGCGGGCGCACTCCAGGGTGGCATCCATGAGGTTGCCCGTGCCCTTGGCGGCCTCCTTCAGCCGCTCCAGCGCCTTGCACGGGCGCGGATGGTTGAAGGGCGGCTGGTAGCGCGTGTCGCGCCAGGTGCCGAGCGCGGACACGACCCGGGCCTCGACGGCCGGGTCGACCGTCTGGATCGCCGTGTCCAGGTCCGCGGTCAGCGGGTTCGGCTCGGTCGTCTCGAAGATGTTGACGCCGACGATCTTCTCTCGACCGGACTCGATACGGGCCCGGCGCTCGGCGTGCGAGGAGACGAGCTGCGACTTGAGGTAGCCGGACTCGACGGCGGCCATCGCGCCGCCCATCTCCTGGATCCGGTCGATCTCGGCGAGGGACTCCTCGACGAGGGCGCTCACCTTCGCCTCGATGACGTGCGAGCCCTCGAAGATGTCCTCGTACTCCAGCAGGTCGCTCTCGTGCGCCAGCACCTGCTGGATGCGCAGCGACCACTGCTGGTCCCAGGGACGGGGCAGGCCCAGTGCCTCGTTCCAGGCCGGGAGTTGTACGGCACGCGCGCGTGCGTCCTTCGAGAGGGTCACGGCCAGCATCTCGAGGACGATCCGCTGGACGTTGTTCTCCGGCTGGGCTTCCGTCAGGCCCAGGGAGTTGACCTGGACGCCGTAGCGGAAGCGGCGCTGCTTGGGGTTCTCGATGCCGTACCGCTCGCGCGTGATCTTGTCCCAGATGCGGCCGAACGCCCGCATCTTGCACATCTCTTCGACGAAGCGGACGCCCGCGTTGACGAAGAAGGAGATGCGGGCCACCACGTCGCCCATGCGCTCCTGCGGCACCTGGCCGGAGTCGCGTACGGCGTCGAGCACGGCGATCGCGGTGGATATCGCGTACGCGATCTCCTGTACCGGCGTGGCCCCGGCCTCCTGCAGGTGGTAGCTGCAGATGTTGATCGGGTTCCACTTCGGCATGTGGGAGACCGTGTACGCGATCATGTCCGTCGTCAGGCGGAGCGACGGCCCCGGCGGGAAGACGTGCGTCCCGCGGGACAGGTACTCCTTGACGATGTCGTTCTGGGTCGTCCCCTGGAGCTTGGTGATGTCCGCACCCTGCTCCTCGGCGACGACCTGGTAGAGCGCCAGCAGCCACATGGCGGTGGCGTTGATCGTCATCGAGGTGTTCATCTGCTCCAGGGGGATGTCCTGGAAGAGGCGGCGCATGTCACCGAGATGCGAGACGGGGACGCCTACCCGGCCGACCTCGCCGCGGGCGAGGATGTGGTCGGGGTCGTAGCCGGTCTGCGTCGGCAGGTCGAACGCGACCGACAGGCCCGTCTGGCCCTTGGCGAGGTTGCGCCGGTACAGCTCGTTGGACGCCTCGGCCGTGGAGTGACCGGCGTACGTGCGCATGAGCCACGGCCGGTCCTTCTCGCGCACACCATCGGAATTCTGACGCTCTGTCATCTATGACCTCCGCTGTCCTCAGATGTTCCGGAAGCGGTTGATGGCGTCGACGTGCTTGGCGCGCATCTCCTCGTCGCGCACGCCCAGGCCCTCCTCGGGGGCCAGGCACAGCACGCCGACCTTGCCCTGGTGGAGGTTGCGGTGCACGTCGTAGGCCGCCTGGCCGGTGTCCTCCAGGGAGTAGACCTTCGACAGCGTCGGGTGGATCTTGCCCTTCGCGATGAGCCGGTTGGCCTCCCAGGCCTCGCGGTAGTTGGCGAAGTGCGAGCCGATGATCCGCTTCAGGGACATCCACAGGTAGCGGTTGTCGTACTCGTGGTTGTAGCCCGAGGTCGAGGCGCAGGTGACGATCGTGCCGCCCTTGCGCGTGACGTAGACCGAGGCGCCGAACGTCTCGCGGCCCGGGTGCTCGAAGACGATGTCGACGTCCTCGCCGCCGGTGAGTTCGCGGATGCGCTTGCCGAAGCGCTTCCACTCCTTCGGGTCCTGGGTGTGCTCGTCCTTCCAGAACTTGTAGCCCTCGGCGTTGCGGTCGATGATCGCCTCGGCGCCCATGGCGCGGCAGATCTCCGCCTTCTGCGGGCTGCTCACCACGCAGATCGGGTTGGCGCCGCCCGCGAGCGCGAACTGCGTGGCGTACGAGCCGAGCCCGCCGCTCGCGCCCCAGATGAGCACGTTGTCGCCCTGCTTCATGCCGGCGCCGTTGCGCGAGACCAGCTGGCGGTACGCGGTGGAGTTGACGAGGCCGGGGGCCGCCGCCTCCTCCCAGCTGAGGTGCTTGGGCTTCGGCATCAGCTGGTTGGACTTGACGAGGGCTATCTCGGCGAGACCGCCGAAGTTCGTCTCGAAGCCCCAGATGCGCTGCTCGGGGTCGAGCATCGTGTCGTTGTGGCCGTCGGAGGACTCCAGCTCGACCGACAGACAGTGGGCCACGACCTCGTCACCGGGGTTCCAGGCGTTGACGCCGGGGCCGGTGCGCAGGACGACGCCCGCGAGGTCGGAGCCGATGATGTGGTACGGCAGGTCGTGGCGCTTGGTGAGCTCCGAGAGCTTGCCGTAGCGCTCCAGGAAACCGAAGGTCGACAGCGGCTCGAAGATCGAGGTCCACACGGAGTTGTAGTTGACCGAGGAGGCCATCACGGCCACCAGGGCCTCGCCCGGACCCAGTTCGGGCACGGGCACCTCGTCCAGGTGGATCGACTTGCGCGGGTCCTTGTCGCGAGTCTCGAGGCCCGCGAACATCTCCGTCTCGTCCTTGTGCACGGTGATCGCGCGGTACGAGTCGGGAAGCGGCAGAGCGGCGAAGTCGGCGGACGTGGAGTCCGGCGACTGGATCGCGTCCAGGATTTCCTTCACGGTCACGGTGTTGCCTCCGGCGGTGAAGCGCCCTGAGGGAGGGGCGCTTGGGGGTTCGTCGGTGCTGGAAGAGCGCTTGAGGTCTTGCGTGAGGGTGGTGCCGTCGGTTCGGCGGATGGTGCTTCGGCAGCGCTTTGTGGCGCAGGAGGTTGCCTGTGACGCAGGCGTCCGGGCGCGCAGGCCGAGGCTTGCGGGGACAGCCGACGCGCGAATGTTCTCTGCGCGCCGACCGCCCGGACACCTTCAACGTATGACACCGCGTGTCAGCTGACAAGGCACTGAGTGCCAGAAGTTCGCCTCAGATGAAATCTTTACGTAACAAATGAGCGATGATCGATCAAAGTGCCCGTCGGATGGGGGAAAATGGCCGGTCTTGTGGGCTTCGACGGCGGGGCCGAGAAGAACGGCTTCCTGTTCGCCTACCCGTCGTACGAGGACGCGGCGCACGGGCTCGCGGGCTTTTGCCGGCTCGGTGCCCCGGTCGCGGCCGAGGGCGTCCTGCGGGGTCCCGCGCTGGCCGAGCTCGAACCGGCCCTCGGGCCCGCCGCCCGCGCCGGATTCCTCGTCGAACGCCAGTGGTCCCTGGACCCCGGCCGGTTCGTGGACGCGCTGGCCGAGCGGCTGCGCCGGGACGGGGCCGAGCTGGTCGAGGGCGCCCGGGTCACCGGCGTGCGCGAGGAGCCGGGGCGCGTCGAGGTGCGGACGAGCGCCGGGACGTACGGCGCGGACGCGGTCGTGGTCGCCGCCGGGGTGTGGTCACGCGAGGTCTGCCGCTCGCTGGGCGCACGGCTCGATCTCGCGGCCGGAAAGGGCTACGGCTTCTGCGTCGCCGCCGATCCGCTGCCGCGCCGACTGGTGCACCTGGGGACGGCGAAGGCGGTGCTGACGCCGCTCGGCAAGGGCGTGCGGGTCGCCGGGACCATGGAGTTCGACCGCGACCCCGACCGCTTGCGGCAGGGCCGCGTGGACGCCATTGTGGCGGCGGCGCGGCCGTATCTGCCCGGCGCCGACTGGGAGCGGCGCGAGCAGGAGTGGATGGGCCCGCGCCCGATGACCCCGGACGGCCTGCCCCTGATCGGCTCGCTCCCCGGTCACCGCCGCGTCCTCCTCGCCACCGGCCACAACATGCTGGGCCTGATGCTGGCCCCGGCCGCGGGACGGCTGGTGGCCGGGCTGCTCACGGGCGAGGCGGACCGGGCCCTGGCGGCCCTCTTCGAGCCCGGCCGCGCCGGGATCGGGCTGGGGAGAGCCGCGTGAGGCGAGCCCCCTACGACCGCTCCTTCAGGGCCTCCTCGATCGTGCGCATGACCTCGTCGAGCGGGGCGTCGGTGCGGGCCACCGTCACCAGGACCTCGCCCTGGTGGGAGACCGTCGCCGGGGTCGCGGCCGGCTGGCCCGCGGTGCTGCGGCCGGCTCCGATCCCGCTGCCGAACGTCTTGCGGACGATGGCGAAGGCGTGGTCGAGCTGGGCCTCCACATCGCCCTGGCCGCCCGCCCGCAGCCAGCGCCGCAGCACATGGTTGTGGGCGGTGACGACGGCGGACGCGGCGACCTCGGCGAGCAGCGGGTCGTCGTTGGCGTCGTCGTCGTGCGCGTGCTCGTCGAAGTGGCCGAGGAGATAGCGGGTGAACAGGCGCTCGTAGCGGGCCACCGAGGCGATCTCGGCCTCGCGCAGGGTGGGCACCTCCCGCGTGAGCTTGTAGCGGGCGACCGAGATCTCCGGCCTGGCCGCGTACATCCTCATGACTTCCTTGATGCCGCGGCACACGGTGTCGAGCGGGTGCTCGTGCGCGGGCGCCGCGTTGAGCACGGCCTCCGCCCGGATCAACGTGTCGTCGTGGTCCGGGAAGATCGCTTCTTCCTTGGAGCGGAAGTGCCGGAAGAAGGTGCGGCGCGCGACCCCGGCCGCGGCCGCGATCTCGTCGACGGTGGTCGCCTCGTACCCCTTCGTCGCGAAGAGCTCCATCGCGGCGGCCGCCAGTTCTCTGCGCATTTTCAGCCGCTGGGCGGCGGCACGACTGCCTGCGGCACTTTCCGGCGCGTCGGGCCTGGTGGGTGTACGTGAGGACTTGGCGGGCTGGGACATGACCCGAACGTACTGCATACGCGCAGTGCGATGCGCAGGCCTGGGGTTTCCCCCGCTCCGGAAGAGCGGGGGGCCTCCCGCGGGGTCGAGCAGTCCGCCCCATTCGCTGTCCCCGGCGGTCCCGTCGATCGCGTCGGACGCGTCAGTCACGTCGGTTCCGCCGTCTCCGCCGTTCCGGCCGCCCCGGCCGTTCCCGGCGAACCAGTCGCCGGGATGCTCAGCGGCGGGCATATTCGCGGAAGCCACGGCCGGTCTTGCGGCCGAGGCAGCCCGCGGCCACCAGGTGCTCCAGGAGCGGCGCGGGCGCCAGCCCCGGGTCGCGGAACTCGCGGTGCAGAACCTTCTCGATCGCCAGGGAGACGTCGAGTCCGACCACGTCCAGGAGCTCGAACGGGCCCATCGGGTAGCCGCCGCCCAGCTTCATCGCCGCGTCAATGTCGTCAAGAGACGCATAGTGCTCCTGCACCATCTTGATCGCGTTGTTGAGGTACGGGAAGAGCAGCGCGTTGACGATGAAGCCCGCACGGTCACCACAGTCGACGGCGTGCTTCTTGATGTTGACGCAGACCTCGCGGACCGTTGAGTGGACGTCGTCCGCCGTCAACACCGTACGGACGACCTCGACCAGCTTCATCGCCGGCGCCGGGTTGAAGAAGTGCATGCCGATCACGTCCTGCGGGCGCGAGGTGGCGCGGGCGCAGGCGACGACGGGCAGCGACGAGGTCGTGGTGGCCAGCACCGCGCCCGGCTTGCAGACCTTGTCCAGCGTGGCGAACAGCTGCCGCTTGATCTCCAGGTCCTCGGCGACGGCCTCGACGGCCAGATCGACGTCGGCGAAGGCGTCGTAGGAGCCCGCCGGGGTGATCCGGTCCAGGGTCTGGGCGGCGGCCTCGGCGGTCATCCGCCCCTTGTCGACAGAGCGCGAAAGCGACTTGCCGATACGGGCCTTGGCAGCCTGCGCCTTCTCCTCGCTGCGGGCGGCCAGGACGACGTCGTAGCCCCCCTTGGCGAAGACCTCGGCGATGCCGGACGCCATCGTGCCGGAACCGGCCACACCGACGGAGCGGACGCTGCGGCCGGGCGTCAGCGCGCCGCCCTCCAGCGGCGTCAGCGCGTCCCGCACGACGGTGGCGCTGCCCGGGGCGTCGTACGTGTAGAAGCCGCGGCCGGACTTGCGGCCGGTCAGGCCGGCCCCGCTGAGCTGCTTCAGGATCGGGGCCGGGGCGTGCAGCCGGTCGCGGGAGGCGGCGTACATGGCCTCCAGGACGGTCCGCGCGGTGTCGACGCCGATCAGGTCGAGCAGGGCGAGCGGCCCCATCGGCAGCCCGCAGCCCAGCTTCATCGCCGCGTCGATGTCCTCGCGGGAGGCGTACTTGGCCTCGTACATCGCGGCGGCCTGGTTGAGGTAGCCGAACAGCAGCCCGTCGGCGACGAATCCGGGGCGGTCGCCGACCGCGACGGGCTCCTTGCCGAGGTCGAGCGCGAGGTCGGTGACCGCGGCGACGGCCTGGGGTCCGGTCAGCACGGAGGAGACGATCTCGACGAGCCGCATGGCCGGGGCCGGGTTGAAGAAGTGCAGGCCGAGCACGCGCTCGGGGCGGGCCGAGTCGGCGGCGAGGCGGGTCACGGAGAGGGCGTTGGTGCCGGTCGCGAGGATCGTCTCCGGCCGCACGATGCCGTCGAGTTCGCGGAAGATCTGCTGCTTGATCTCGTACGACTCCGGGGCCACCTCGATGACGAGGTCGGCGTCGGCCGCGGCCCGCAGATCGGTGCCGGTGCGCACGCGGGCGAGGATGTCCGCGCGCTCCTGCTCGGTCAGCCGCCCGCGCTCCACCGCACGGGCGGTGGAGGACTTCAGGATGTCGACCGCCTGCGCGGCGGCGGCCTCGCTGACGTCGATGCCGATGACCTCGCGGCCGGCCTTGGCGAGGACCTCGGTGATGCCGGTGCCCATCGTGCCGAGGCCGACGACGGCGACGGTCGTGAAGGGGGACAGAGGGGTGTCGGACTGGGGAGCGGCCATCGCGGGACTCCAGGAAATGAGGGTGACGACTGGAAACGCGCCCCGGGGGTGCGCCGAGGGGCGCACGGGGTGCGGAATGGAGTGCGGGTGTCTCCGGGCTGCAAGCGCACACGCCCGGTGGTGATTGCCGCGGGCGTGCACACGCCCGAGTGCGGTGAGACCGACCGGCTCTGTCCCGAAGCCGGGTCGTACTGCGGTACTTGGTGTACCGAACCGACCAGCACTCACGACGGCTGCGTCACCAAACCGTCGCGAGCAGATGTGCGAGTGGGTCACTCGCTCGTATGAGCTTAACCGGTGAGTAACGAGCGCGCCAGCCCCCGGAGTTTGTGATCCGGGACCCGGTCGTAGGACGACGCCTCTAGGCTGGGCTTCGTGGACGAAGAGTTGCGATCGCTCACGGAGCGTCTACGGCAGGAGTCCCAGGGCACGGCGGCGTACGAGCGCCTCGCCGCGACCGGGGACCACGACGAACTGGCGGACGTGCTCACCGCCGTCGGACAGCCGCTGTGGGCCAGGGAGTTGGCCGCGTTCCGGCTGGGCGTGGCGGGGGACCGGCGCGCCTTCGAGGCCCTCGTGCTGCTGCTCAACCACCGCGATCCGCCGCGCTGCGCCTCGGCCGCGTACGCCCTGGCCCGCCTCCAGGACCCCCGCACGGCCCGCGCGGCCGCCGCCCTCGCCACCAACGAACTGCGCGTCGCCTACGCCCTGCACCCGGTGCGGCTCCTGGTGGAACTGCGCGCCCCCGAGTCCGTGCCCGCCCTGATCACCACCCTGGAGCGCCGACTGCGCCCGCAGGACCCCTACCGCAGGGTGGCCCTCGCCTGCGTGGAGGGCCTCGGCACACTCGGCGACACCCGCGCCCGCCGCGTCCTGAACGAGGCCTTGGCCCACCCGGCGCTGGCGGAGGCGGCGGTGAACGCACTGGCCCGCATCCCGAAGCAGAGGTGACCCGTCAACGGGCCGCCTCCTTCACGTACCGCACCTCGGGCACGCTCACGCCGTCCACCGCGAAGGGCGGATCCGAAGGCGCGTGTCGTCCATGACGGCACCTTGGAGAGCGACCGGCCGTGGTGCCCGGTCGTTATCCGGTCACCACGGCCGGTCGCCGTGCCGTCGGCCCCCGCTCAGTCGCGGAAGCCCAGCAGAGTGTGCAAGGTCGTGCCGCGGGACGACGTGCGCGCCGCCTTCGGGGTCTGTGGTTTCGGGTCGGGGGTCTTTGCGCAGACCGCGTCGATCTCGCCGGTGCCGTGGGGCACCTTGCCGTTGGTCAGGTAGGCGGCGAGGTGCTTGTCCAGGCAGGAGTTGCCGCTCAGTGTGATGCCGTGGTTTCCGCCGCCCTGTTCGACGACCAGGCTGGAGCCGTGCAGCAGGCGGTGGGCCCGGGTGCCGCCCTCGTACGGGGTGGCCGCGTCGTCCGTGGCCTGGAAGAGGAGCGCCGGCGGCAGCTCGCCGTTGGCGATGTTCACCGACTCCAGCGAGGGCACCGGCCAGAACGCGCACGGCGCGTTGTACCAGGCGTTGTTCCAGGCCATGAAGGGTGCCTTGGCGTGCACCGCACGGGTGTCCGCGCGCCACTGTTTCCAGTCGCGCGACCAGGAGGCGTCGCGGCACTGCACCGCTGTGTAGACGCTGTAGCTGTTGTCGCCCGAGGCGTCGACGGCGGCGAACTTCTCGTACGCGTCGACCAGCGCGTCGGACTTCTTGCCCCGCACGTACGAGGCGAACGCGTCGGCGAGGTAGGGCCAGTAGCCGTTGTAGTAGGCGCCCGGCATGAAGGTGTCCTCCAGTTCGGAGGCGCCGACCTTGCCGCCCGCCGGCTTCTTGGCGAGCGCGGCCCGCATCGCGTACCACTTGGCCTCGACCTTCGCCGGATCGGTGCCGAGCTTGTACTTCGTGTCGTTCTTGGCGATCCACGCCATCAGGGCGCGGTGGCGGGCGTCGAAGGCGTAGTCCTGCGCGAGGTTGTCGTCGTACCAGACGCCGGTCGGGTCGACGATCGAGTCCAGCACCAGGCGGTGCACCCGCTCCGGGAACAGCCGGGCGTAGACCGCGCCGAGATAGGTGCCGTACGAGTAGCCGAAGTAGCTGACCTTCCGCGCGCCGAGGGCCCTCCGGATCGCGTCCATGTCCTGCGCGGTGTTGCGGGTGTCGAGGTATGGCAGCACGCTCGCGTACTTCTTGCCGCAGGCGGCGGCGAAGGACTTCGCGCGCGTGAGGCCCGCCTGTTCGAGCGCGGGCGTGCCCGCGGCCGAGTCCGGGCGCACCGGGCCGAAGTAGCCGGGGGAGCAGTCCAGGGCGGGGGTGCTCTTGCCGACGCCGCGCGGGTCGAAGCCGATGACGTCGTACTGGGCCGCGACCGTCTTGGGCAGTGCGGACGCGACGAATCCGGCGAGCTTGAGACCGCTGCCGCCCGGTCCACCGGGGTTGACCAGCAGGGGGCCCTGGGACGTCTTGGCCGTGTGCCGGACGCGGGACAGGGCGAGCGTGATCTGCCGGCCGTCCGGGGCCGCGTGGTCGAGCGGCACCTTGAGGGACGCGCACTGCAGCGTCGGGTACTCGGTCGTGCCGCACTTCTTCCAGGCGAGGCCCGCGGCCCGGGTGGTCCCGGCGGTCGGAGCGCTGGGCCGCGTGCCCGCGTCGGCGGGGGCGGTCGCCAGCGACCCGGCCACGACGACGGCGGCACCGCACAGCACGGCTGCGCGTGTTCTCATCGGTCCTCCCAGGACGGCGGGGCTTCGGACCGCGAGGGTCACGGTCTCGGCCGCATAGTCCCGGCAAGAGCATCCGGAGGAACGCGTTCTGGCCACACTTGACCCGATTGGGCCGCGGGATGCCCTCGAACGCGCTCAGATCAGCGTGAGTTGAGTCGGTTCCGACGTGTCCGTGCCGTGCGCGGGCCGCTCTGCCCGAGCGGGCGGGCGGATCCGGCGGTGCTCGCTCGCGCGCGTGGGCCCGATCCCGTACTCCCGGGCGAGGTCGTGCACCTGGCGGGTGATCCGGCGCTGGTACCACTTGGGCGCGTACGCGCCCTCCGCGTACAGCCGCTCATAGCGGCGCACGAGGTGGGGGTGATGCTGTCCGAGCCACGCCATGAACCACTCGCGGGCCCCGGGCCGCAGATGCAGCACCAGCGGTGTGACGGAGGTGGCCCCGGAGGCCGCGATCGACCGTACGGTGTCCCGCAGTTGGGCCGGGTCGTCGCCCAGGAAGGGGATCACCGGCGCCATCAGCACACCGCAGCCGATGCCGTGCTCGCCGAGGGTCCGTACGACGTCCAGGCGCCGCTCGGGCGCGGGCGTGCCGGGTTCGACGGTGCGCCACAGGTCCGGGTCGGTGAAGCCGACGGAGACCGAGACGGCGACGTCCGTGACCTCGGCCGCCTGCTTCAGCAGGTCGAGGTCGCGCAGGATCAGCGTGCCCTTCGTCAGGATCGAGAAGGGGTTCGCGTGGTCGGTCAGGGCGGAGATGATGCCCGGCATCAGGCGGTAGCGGCCCTCGGCGCGCTGGTAGCAGTCGACGTTCGTCCCCATGGCGACGTGCTCGCCCTGCCAGCGGCGGGAGCCGAGCTGGCGGCGCAGCACCTCGGGCGCGTTCACCTTGACCACGATCTGGCTGTCGAAGCCGATGCCCGTGTCGAGGTCCAGATAGCTGTGCGTCTTGCGCGCGAAGCAGTAGACGCACGCGTGCGTGCAGCCGCGGTACGGGTTGACCGTCCACTCGAACGGCATCCGTGAGGCGCCCGGCACCCGGTTGAGGATCGAGCGGGCCCGGACCTCGTGGAAGGTGATTCCACGGAATTCGGGTGTGTCGAACGTACGAGTGGTCACGGCGTCCGCGCCGAACAGTGCGGCGTCGGCCGTCCGGCCGTGCCCGGACCCCGCGGTCTCTGCAGTATCCACGGTTTCCGTGGTCTCCGCGGTGAGGTTCTCCCAGCGCATCACGCCTCCTCGGTAGCGTCGACCCACACAATAGAACAACTGTTCGCATGATCGTGCAAGACGGTTTCCGACCACTTCCGGCACCCCGATTTGGGAGGCCTGGGGCCGGGGTGGTTGGCTTGTGCCGACCCCGAGAACCCACGTGCTGGAGGAACGCAATGGCGCAGGTCGAGGCCACTACGGAGCGGATCGTCGCGGCGAACGCGGAGGATGTGTTCGACGCCCTCGCCGACTACACCGGCACGCGGGCGAAGCTGCTGCCCGAGCACTTCAGCGAGTACGAGGTGCGCGAGGGAGGCGACGGCGAGGGCACCCTCGTCCACTGGAAGCTCCAGGCCACCAGCAAGCGGGTCCGCGACTGCCTGCTCGACGTCACCGAGCCGACCGACGGCGAGCTGGTCGAGAAGGACCGCAACTCCACGATGGTCACCACCTGGCGCGTCACCCCGGCCGACGAGGGCAGGTCCCGGGTCGTCGTGACCACCACCTGGAAGGGCGCCGGCGGCATCGGCGGCTTCTTCGAGCGGACCTTCGCCCCCAAGGGCCTCGGCCGGATCTACGACGCGGTGCTCGCCAAGCTCGCCGCCGAGGTCGAGAAGTAGCCCAAAGGGCAGCTGACGAAGGCGCGTTGATCCCTCACCGGTTCGAGTGGATCTCCGCGCCCTCCGGCATATCGCCGTAACTCGTCGCGCTCGCAGGTAGTTCTCGCCTTACGCGGGAACTGTGCGGCAGCGCGACGAGGGGAGCGGTACGTGGGCGGGATCACCCTGGTGAAGGACGAACCGGACACGGCGCCCCCGGACGCCGGGCAGCCGCCGTCGGCCCCGCCGGCCGCCCCGGACCCCGAACTCGGCACGCGCCGGGTCCGGTTGGTCTTCTTCGGGCTGATGCTCGCCCTGCTCCTCGCCGCCCTGGACCAGATGATCGTGGCCACGGCGCTGCCGAAGATCGTCGGCGAACTCCACGGCCTGGACCGGATGTCGTGGGCGATCACGGCCTATCTGCTCACGGCCACGGTGGGTCTGCCCCTCTACGGCAAGCTCGGCGACCTCCTCGGCCGCAAGGGCGTCTTCCAGTTCGCGATCCTCGTGTTCGTGGCCGGCTCCGCGCTCGCCGGACGGGCGCACCACATGGACGAGTTGATCGTCTTCCGCGCCGTGCAGGGCGTCGGCGCGGGCGGGCTCATGATCGGCGTGCAGGCGATCATCGCGGACATCGTGCCGCCCCGGCAGCGCGGCCGCTACATGGGCCTGATCGGTGCCGCCTTCGGCCTCGCCTCCGTCGCCGGACCGCTCCTCGGCGGCTACTTCACCGACCACGTCTCGTGGCGCTGGTGCTTCTACATCAACGTCCCCTTCGGCCTGGTCACCCTGGCCGTCGTCAGCGCCGTCCTCAAACTCCCGAGGCCCGCGATCCGGCGCCGGTTCGACGTCCTCGGCGCGCTGCTGCTCGCGGCGGTCTCCGTCTGCCTGGTGCTGCTGACCAGTTGGGGCGGCACCGAGTACGCGTGGGGCTCGCGCGAGATCCTCGGCCTCGGCGCGGGCGCGGCGGCCGCGGCCGTCCTCTTCCTCGTCGTCGAGCACTTCGCGGTCGAACCCCTCATCCCGCTACGGCTGTTCAGGGACCCCGTCTTCAACGTCACCGGCCTGGTCGGACTCGTCGTCGGCGTCGCCCTGTTCGGCGCGGCCAGCTATCTGCCGACGTTCCTGCAGATGGTCGACGGGGCCTCCGCCACCGCGTCGGGCCTGCTGATGCTGCCCATGATGGGCGGCATCGTCGGCGCGTCGATCATCTCGGGGCAGCTCATCAGCCGCACGGGCCGCTACAAGGTGTATCCGATCGTCGGGGGCGCGCTCTCCGCGGCCGGGATGTGGCTGCTCTCCCGGCTCTCGATCGATACGCCCCGGCTGCACTACAGCATCTGGATGGCCGTCCTCGGGGCCGGCATCGGCCTGGTGATGCCCGTCCTGATCCTCGCCGTGCAGAACTCCGTGCGCCCCTCCGACCTCGGCACCGCCACCAGCGCCAACAACTACTTCCGGCAGATCGGCGGCAGCGTCGGCGCCGCCGTCTTCGGCACCCTGTTCGCGAACCGGCTCGCCGACGCCCTGCGGCAGCGGCTGCCCGCGCGCGAGGGCGCCGTGCTCCCCGACCCCGAGTCGCTCACCCCGCAGCTCGTCCACGCCCTGCCGCCCGCCCTGCGTGACGCCTACATCCGCGCCTACGCCGACGCGATGCCCCGGATCTTCCTGTACCTCGTTCCGGTGCTCGTCCTCGGCCTGCTCATCGCCTTCTTCCTCAAGGAGAGACCGCTGGTGTCCCACAACGCCGCCGCAACAGAGCCCGCGAGCGCGCACGCCTCGATCCCGCAAGCCCGTTCGCCGTATGCCGCCGGAGTGCCCGTCTGCGGCACGGTGCAGCACCCCGACGGGACCGTGGTGCCCCGCGCGGCGCTCACCCTCATCGACGTCGCCGGGCAGCAGATCGGGCGGGGCGCGAGCGGCGAGGACGGGCGATACGCGCTGTCCACGCCCGGTTCGGGGTCGTACGTGCTGATCGCCGCCGCGGGCGGTCACCAGCCGCAAGCCGTCTCCGTGACCGTCGGCGAGCGGCCCGTCGAACTCGACGTCGTCCTCGGCGGCGCCGGACGCCTCGCGGGCACCGTGCTGACCGCGGACGGCAGCCCCGTGCGGGATGCCACGGTCACCCTCACCAACGTGCACGGCGAGGTCGTCTCCACCACCCGCAGCGGGCGCGAGGGCGGCTACGTCATCTCCGAACTGGTCGCGGGCGAGTACACCCTCGCCGCCAGCGCGCCCGCCTTCCGCCCCGCCGCGCTCCCCGTCAGCGTGCAGGCGGCCCGGGAGACCCGCCAGGACGTCGAACTCGCGGGCGGCGCCGTGCTGCGCGGCACCGTGCGGGCCGGCGGCGGACGGCCCGTCGAGGACGCGCGCGTGACGCTGCTCGACGCGGCCGGGAACGTCGTGGACACGCTCACCACCGGAGCCGACGGAACGTTCCGGTTCATCGACCTGTCCTCGGGCGAGTACACCGTCATCGCTGCCGGTTACCCGCCCGTCGCCACCGTCCTTCAAGTCGCGGGCGGGGGACGGACGGAGCGGGACCTCCAGCTGGGACACGAGGACTGAGGGGCCCGCCGGGTCGGCCCGGAGCCCACCCGGTCCCCCTGAGGCGCTGACCTGCGAACCGGTGCGAACCAGTGGAATCAATTCCAGAATTGCCACACATCGCAACCGGCCGCAGCCGTACGGTAGTGAGGGCGGCACAGATCATCGCGTCAGCGCGGAGCCGTGGGGAGGGAGGGCCGGGGCCATGGATCGTGGCACTGAGACGGACGCGCCTCCCGGTGGCGGAGCCGGGGGCGACGCGGCGGGCCGGATCCCGCTGGCCGTGGTCGTCGTCGACCGCGGCGGCCTCGTGTCCCACTGGAGCAGCGGCGCCCGGCGGCTGTTCGGCGCCGCCAAAAGCGAGGCCATCGGCCGCCCCGCGCTCGACCTGCTGCCCGTCTCCGGCGCGCTCCCGGAGGACGACGAGATCACCCCGTACGGGGCGTACGCGGCCTACGACGGTCTCGGGCCCGGCCTGGAGTCCTCCCTCGACGGGCGGCTGAACTACCCGGCGGCGGGCCGCGCCCGGCTCACCGTGCCCGGCCGCGACCGCGTCGACGTGCTGTGGTGGGCGTACCCGCTGGTGGGCCCGGGGCAGGAGCGCCTGCTGGTGCTGGCCGCCGACGCCGAGCGACTGCGCCCGGACATGCCGGACGCTCCGGACGACCGGACAGCGGAGGCGTTCGAGCGCATCGCGCCCGGCTTCGCGCTGCACACCGACTTCCCCGGCGCCGAGGAGCTCGCCCGCAAGCTCCCCGAGATCCTGCCCAGCATGAGCGTCGACGACGGCGCCCGCATCGTCGGGCAGGTCCTCGAACTGGGCTATCCCGTCCTGGAGTTCAGCCAGAGCGACCGGGTTCCCGTCACCCCCGACTGGGGCGTGGCCCGGCGCACCGAGCGCAAGGCGCGCCGCGAGCGCGCCGCACGGGCCCTGGCGCAGGGCCTGCCGCTGCCCGAGGAACTCGCCGCCGATGACGAGGGCGAGGACCTCGAGTACGCCGCCGTACGCGAACACCTGGAGTTCCTCAACGAGGTCAGCGGAAAGATCGGCACCTCCCTCGACCTGGCGCAGACGATCACCGAGGTCAGCCGGGCCGTCGTACCGCGCTTCACCGATGTCGCCGGTACCTACCTGCGCGAACAGGTCGTCGCCGGCGAGGGGTTCCCCGACGGCGTGCCCGACACCACCACCCTGTGGCACCGGGTCGCCGTCGAGCACACCGACGAACCCGGCCGCTGGGACGACGTCGTCCCGGTCGGCGAGGCCATGCCGTTTCCGGCGCACACCCCGTTCTTCCAGTGCATGACCAGCGGCGAGCCCGTGCTCGTACCGCGCATCAGCGAGCAGGCGGGGCACGCCATCGCCGCGCAGTTCGAGAAGCGCGACATCAGACCGCTGATCACGGGCCGCTCGATGCTGGTCGTCCCGCTCAAGGCGCGCGACGTCGTCCTCGGCTTCATGATCCTGCTGCGCCACCCCGAGCGCCCCGTGTTCAACGACATGGACCGGGTCACCGGCGCCGAACTCGCCGCCCGCGCGGGCCTCGTGCTCGACAACGCGCGCATGTACACCTACCAGGAGAGCGTCGCCGAGACCCTCCAGGACAGCATGCTGCCGCACATCCCGCGGCGCATGGCTGGCTGCGACATCGCCACCCGCTACCTCCCCGGCACGCTGCTCGGCCGGGTCGGCGGCGACTGGTTCGACTCGGTGAAGCTGCCCGGCGCCCGCACCGCCCTCGTCGTCGGCGACGTCATGGGCCACGGCCTCAACTCGGCCGCCATGATGGGCCAGTTGCGTACGGCCGTACAGACCATGGCGGCCCTCGACCTGCCGCCCGCCCAACTCCTGCGCAGCCTCGACGATCTGGCCCAGCGCCTCGGCGACACCTACCTCGCCACCTGCCTGTACGCCGTCTACGACCCGATCGGGAGCGAGCTGCACCTCGCCAACGCGGGTCACATCCCGCCCGTGCTGGTGCGCGCCGCGGACGGCCGCAGCGGCCTGCTCGACCTGCCGACCGGCGCCCCCATCGGCGTCGGCGGGGTGCCCTTCGAGTCGGTGTGCGTGCGGGTCGAGCCCGGCGACCGGCTGGTCATGTGCACCGACGGCCTGGTGGAGGTGCGCGGCGAGGACATCGGCGTCGGCCTCGCGACCCTGTGCGAGTCCGCCGCCCATCCGGCCGCGTCCATGGACGACGCCTGCGACACGATCATCCGCGCCCTCAACACGCGCGGCGGCCGCAAGGACGACGTGGCCCTGCTGATGGCCCGCCTGGGAGGCATCGCGCCCGAGGACGTCGCCGAGTGGCGGCTCGCCCGCGACCCGATCGAGGTCGGCCGGGCGCGCGCGGTGGTCCGCGAGCAGCTGCACGACTGGGATCTCGCCCGGCTTACGGACCCCGCGGAGCTGATGGTCAGCGAGCTGGTCACCAATGCCGTACGGCACGCACACGGCCGTCACGTCCAGCTGCGGCTGGTGCGGGGCGACACGCTGCTGTGCGAGGTGGACGACGAGGACCAGACCCTGCCGACGCTGCTCAGCGCCGAGTGCGGGCGAGGGCTGCGCGTGGTCAGCACCCTGGCTCGGGAGTGGGGCGCCAGCCGGACGAGCGCCGGGAAGACGGTCTGGTTCGAGCTGAGTTCGCGGCGACGCTGACCGTGGACGGAGCGTGCCGTGTCGCCTCGCGCGCCGGCGTACGCGTATCGAACGCGCGGTAAAGGGTGGGGCGAAGGAACACCCCGGGCGCTTGTGGCCGACACCGGCGCGCGATAGACCGTACTGTCCCGTCACTGATGGCGGATCGGCGTCGCACCCCGAGGAGTTGGGCATGAGCGTGACGAGTCGGTACCGGCAGGCCTGGGAGGGATTCTGGCGCGAGGCGCCCGACGAGCCGGGGGCCGTCCTCTGGGATGCCGAGCCCGCGCTGACGGCCGGCATCCACCTGGGTCTCCTCGAGCCGCGCCTAGCCGACCCCGGCCTGCCCCTGGTCGACCTCGGCTGCGGCAACGGCACCCAGACCCGGTTCCTCGCCGGCCGCTTCACGCGCGTCCTCGGCGCCGACATCGCCGAGGCGGCCCTCGACCACGCCCGGCACGCCGACCCCGCGCGCCTGGCGACGTACCGGCTGCTGGACGCCGCCGAGACGAGCGAGGCCCAGTTGCTGCACGCGGAGCTCGGCGACGCCAACGTCTACATGCGGGGCGTGCTGCACCAGACCGAGCCCGACGACCGCCAGTCGCTGGTGGACGGCCTCGCGGCCCTGGTCGGCGAACGCGGCCGAGCCCTCCTGGTCGAGCTGTCGGAGGCCGCCCGCCCCGTCCTGCTGGGCCTGGCCCAGAGCCCGGCCGGCCCCCCGCCCAAGCTCGCGCCGATCTTCCGGCACGGCATCGCCCCCGGCGAGGTCGCCGACGCCGCCGTGCCCAAGTACCTGGAGGCGGCCGGGCTCACGGTGCTGGCGAGCGGCGAACTGCCCCTGGTCACCACCGAGTTCGCGCCGGACGGCACACTCATCGAGCTGCCGTCGAAGTGGCTGGTGGCGGGGGTGGGCTGAGATCCGCCCGTGAGCCTGGGGTGAGATCAGCCTGTGAGCCCGTAGGCCCGTCAGGTCCGGCGGCGGGCGCCGGGCCCCGGCCGAGCTGAGACGTCCTTCGGGGTCAGCGCTAGGTGCTCCTCCGCGCACTCGACGACGACCCGCACCGGCGCTCCGCACTCGGCGTGGCGTATGTCCAGGACGGGGCCCTCGGGGCTGGGGGCGTACGTCTCGCCCCACTGGCGCAGGGCGATGAGCACGGGCCAGAGGTCCCATCCCTTGCGGGTCAGCCGGTACTCCTTGCGGGAGCGGCTGCCCGGCTCCCGGTAGGGGACGGTGGTGAGGATGCCGGCGGCGGTCAGCTTCCGGAGCCGATCGCTCAGGACCGCCTCCGACAGGCCGATGTGGCGCCTGAAGTCGTCGAACCTGCGCACGCCGTTGGCGGCGTCGCGCAGGATCAGGAAGGTCCACTTCTCGCCGACCACCTCGAGCGTGCGCTGGACGCTGCAGGTGTCCGTGCTCACCTCAAGCCACTCCATCCCGCCATGGTAGGGGCCTGGCTTCGCCGTTGACAGTCAGATGACCGCCCGGCTAGCTTCGATCGTCGAAGTCAGCCGGGAGGTAGCGAGGGCATGGGACGCACACGGACGTACGAGTGGGAGGACCCCGCGGTCACGGCGGCGGCCGTCGGACTCTCCTCCGGCCTGGACCTGCTGCGTGAGATTCAGGCGGGCCGTACGCCGGGGCCGCCGGTCGCGGCCACCCTGGACTTCACCCTTGACGAGGTGGACGAGGGCCGCGCTGTGTTCTCCCTGCTGCCGGGCGAGGAGCACTACAACCCGATCGGCAGCGTGCACGGCGGCGTCTACGCCACGCTGCTCGACTCGGCGGCGGGCTGCGCGGTCCACTCCACGCTGCCGCCGGGCATGGGCTACACCTCGCTCGACCTGACGGTGAAGTTCCTGAAGCGGATCACGGTGGACACGGGCCGGGTGCGGGCCATCGGCACGGTGCTCAACCGGGGCCGCCAGACCGCGCTCGCCGAGGCCCGGCTGGTCGACGCGAACGACCGCCTGCTGGCCCATGCCACCAGCAGCTGCATGCTGTTCCCGATGCCCGCCGCCTGAGGAGAGGCTGCGCCGCCCAGGCCGCGCCGCGGCGCCGGACGGCGGCCGGGCCCCGCGGCCAGGCAGCCACCGGCCCCGACGGCGCCCTTACCTGGTGTCCCTCGTGCTGACATCGTCGCTCACCCAGAAGTCCGAGGACCTCGAGCGCTGGATCGTACGGGTACTCGGCAGCCTCGCGGCCGACGACCCAGGTCATCCTCAACTGCGCCACACCGTACGGGTGTTCCTGGAATCGGGGGGGCAGCTACACCCAGGCCACGGCGCGACTTCACCTGCACAAGAACACCGTGCACTACCGCATCCGCAAGGCCGAGCAACTGCGCGGCCGGCCGTTGACCGAGGGCCGGATGGATGTGGAAGTGGCGTTGATGGCCAGGGCCTTGCTGTGGCGCCGCTCGGCCCGGCCTGACCCGAGACCGCTCCGCTCCGGCTCGTAGGAAGTTCCCTCGTCGACGCGTAACGTGAAGCACCATGAAGATCCTCATCAGTGCGGACATGGAGGGTGCCACCGGCGTCACCTGGCCGGCCGACGTGCTGCCCGGGACGCCGCAGTGGGAGCGGTGCCGGTCGATGTTCACCTCGGACGTGGCCGCCGCCGCGCTCGGCTTCTTCGACGGCGGCGCCGACGAGGTGCTCGTCAACGAGGCCCACTGGAGCATGCGCAATCTGCTCCTGGAGCAGCTCGACGACCGGGTGCAGATGATCACCGGGCGGCACAAGTCGCTGTCCATGGTCGAAGGCGTGCAGCACGGGGACGTGGACGGCGTCGCGTTCATCGGCTACCACACGGGCGCCGGCATGGAGGGCGTGCTCGCGCACACCTACCTGCCCAACTCGATCACCGGGGTGTGGCTGAACGACGTACGGGCGAGCGAGGGCCTGCTCAACGCGCACGTCGTCGCCGAGTACGGGGTGCCCGTCGTTCTCGTCACCGGCGACGACCTGGCCTGCGAGGACGCGCTCGGCTATGCGCCCGAGGCGCTCAAGGTCGCGGTCAAGGACCATGTGTCGCGGTACACGGCCGTGTGCCGTACCCCGGCCAGGACCGCCGCCGACGTCCGGGCCGCCGCCAAGGAGGCGGCCGCGCTGGCGGTGCGCCACCGGCCCGTCGAGGGCGGGCCGTTCACCGTCGCCGTTGAGTTCGACGCCGAGCACCTGGCCCTGTCCGCCACCGTCGTGCCCGGGGTCGAGCGGATCGGGGAGCGGAAGGTGGCGTACACCAGCGACACCATGTACGAGGCGATCCGCACGTTCAAGGCGGTCACCACGATCGTCTCGGCCGCCGTGGAGGAGCAGTATGGCTGACGAGCTGGCACTGGACGAGGTCGTGCGGTTCACGTCCGACCTGATTCGGATCGACACCACCAACCGGGGCGGGGGCGACTGCCGGGAGCGGCCCGCCGCCGAGTACGCCGCCGAGCAGCTGGCGGGCGCGGGCCTCGAACCCCTGCTCCTGGAGCGCTCCTCCGGCCGGACGAATGTCGTCGCGCGCATCGAGGGCACCGACCCGGCCGCCGACGCGCTGCTCGTGCACGGTCACCTCGACGTCGTGCCTGCCCAGGCGGCGGACTGGAGCGTGCACCCGTTCTCCGGGGAGATCCGCGACGGCGTCGTGTGGGGCCGGGGCGCGGTCGACATGAAGAACATGGACGCGATGATCCTCGCGGTCGTACGGAACTGGGCGCGCGTGGGCGTACGGCCCCGCCGGGACATCGTCGTCGCGTTCACCGCCGACGAGGAGGCCAGCGCCGAGGACGGCTCCGGGTACCTCGCCGACGAGCACGGCGCGCTGTTCGAGGGGTGCACGGAGGGCATCAGCGAGTCGGGCGCGTTCACCTTCCACGACGGCGCCGGACGGCAGATCTATCCCATCGCCGCCGGAGAGCGCGGCACCGCCTGGCTGAAGCTCACCGCGCGCGGCCGGGCCGGACACGGCTCCAAGGTCAACCGGGAGAACGCGGTCACCCGGCTCGCCGCCGCGATCACCCGGATCGGCGAGCACGCATGGCCGCTGCGGATGACCCCGACCGTGCGCGCCTCCCTCACCGAACTCGCCGCGCTGTACGGCATCGAGGCGGACTTGAGCGACGTGGACGGGCTGCTGGAGAAGCTCGGCCCGGCCGCTCAGCTCGTCGAGGCCACCCTCCGCAACAGCGCCAACCCGACCATGCTGGACGCCGGTTACAAGGTCAACGTGATCCCCGGCGAGGCCGTCGCCTACGTCGACGGACGCTGTGTGCCGGGCGGCGAGGAGGAGTTCCGCGCCACCCTCGACCTGCTGACCGGACCGGACGTCGACTGGGAGTTCGCGCACCGGGAGGTCGCCCTCGAAGCGCCGGTGGACTCGCCGACGTACGCCCGGATGCGGGCCGCCGTCGAGGAGTTCGCGCCCGAGGGGCACGTGGTGCCGTTCTGCATGACCGGCGGCACGGACGCCAAGCAGTTCTCGCGGCTGGGCATCACCGGGTACGGGTTCGCCCCGCTGAAGCTCCCGGAGGGCTTCGACTACGGCAAGCTCTTCCACGGCGTCGACGAGCGGGTGCCGGTCGAGGCCCTGCACTTCGGCGTCCGTGTCCTCGACCGTTTCCTGCGCACCGCTTAGACCATTGGGGGACGACATGCAGACCATGGCGTACGGCTCCTGGCCCTCGCCGATCGGCGCCGCCCTGGCGGCCGCGCACGACGGGCAGCCCGAGTGGGTGGGCTTCGTCGGCGACGAGACCTGGTGGACCGAGCCCCGGTCCGCCGAGGGCGGCCGCCGGACCCTCGTACGGCGCCGCGCCGACGGCACGGAGGAGTCCGTCCTCCCCGCGCCGTGGAACGTGCGCAGCCGGGTCATCGAATACGGCGGGCAGCCCTGGGCGGGGACGGTGCGGGACGGGCAACCGCTCGTGGTGTTCGTCCACTTCGCCGACCAGCGGCTGTACGCGTACGAACCCTCAGGCGCGCCGCCGCGCCCGCTGACCCCCGTGTCGCCGGTCGGCGGCGGACTGCGCTGGGCGGAGCCGGTGTTGGATCTGGTGCGCGGCGAAGTGTGGTGCGTGCTTGAGGAGTTCACCGGTGACGGACCGGGCGATGTGCGCCGCGTGCCCGCCGCCGTACCGCTCGACGGCTCGGCCGCCGAGGACCGCGGTGCCGTCCGTGAACTGACCGGCGAGCGGCACCGGTTCGTGACCGGTCCGCGACTGTCGCCCGACGGCCGGCGCGCCGCATGGCTCGCCTGGGACCATCCGCGCATGCCGTGGGACGGCACGGAACTCGTCGTGGCCGACGTCGGCGAGGACGGCACCCTGCGCGGGGCGCGGACCGTCGCCGGCGGACCCGAGGAGTCCGTCGCCCAGGCCGAGTGGTCGCACGACGGCCGTCTGCTCCACGCGAGCGACCGCACCGGCTGGTGGAACCTGTACCGCGACGGCGCGCCGGTGTGCCCGCGCGAGGAGGAGTTCGGCGGACCGCTGTGGAAGCTCGGGCACCGCTGGTTCGCCCCGCTCGACAGCGGCCTGATCGCCGTCGTGCACGGGCACGGCGCCAAGGTGCTCGGCATCCTGGACCCGGAGACCGGCGAGGTCGTCGACGTGCCCGGACCCTGGACCGAGTTCGCGCCCACGCTCGCGGCCCACGGCGACCGGGTCGTCGCCGTGGGCGCGGGACCCCACCGCGGGTACGAGGTCGTCGAGCTGGACACCCGCACCGGCCGCACCCGGGTGATCGGCGCCCCGCACAGCGACCCGGTCGACCCCGCCCACTACCCCGAGCCGCGGATCCGCACCTTCACCGGCCCCGGCGGACGCGAGGTGCACGCGCACATCTACCCGCCCCGCCATCCCGACTGCGCCGCCCCCGAGGGCGAGCTTCCGCCGTACGTCGTCTGGGCGCACGGCGGCCCCACCAGCCGGGCGCCGCTGGTGCTGGACCTGGAGATCGCCTACTTCACCTCGCGCGGCATCGGGGTCGCCGAGGTCAACTACGGCGGCTCGACCGGGTACGGCAGGGAGTACCGCGACCGGCTGCGCGAGCAGTGGGGCGTCGTCGACGTCGAGGACTGCGCGGCCGTCGCCGTCGCCCTCGCCGACGAGGGCACCGCCGACCGCGCCCGGCTCGCCATCCGGGGCGGCAGCGCGGGCGGCTGGACCACCGCCGCGTCCCTGACCACCACCGACGTCTACGCCTGCGGCACGATCAGCTATCCGATCTTCGACCTCACCGGCTGGGGCACGGGGGAGACCCACGACTTCGAGTCGCGGTATCTGGAGAGCCTCGTCGGACCGCTCGCCGAGGTGCCTGAACGGTACGCCGAGCGTTCGCCCAGCGAGCACGCCGACAAGATCACCGCGCCCTTCCTGCTGCTCCAGGGCCTCGACGACGTGATCTGCCCGCCCGTACAGTGCGAGCGCTTCCTCACGCGGATCGAGGGGCGCCGGGTGCCGCACGCCTACCTCACCTTCGAGGGCGAGGGCCACGGCTTCCGGCGGGCCGACACGATGGTGCGCGCCCTGGAGGCCGAACTCTCCCTGTACGCCCAGGTGTTCGGGCTGACCGTGCCCGACATCCGCAAGCTGGAGCTGTCCGAATGACGGAACGTGAGTGAAGGAACCCGCGTGAAGGAACTTCTGCGGCCGCCGCGCCTTGCCCCCGGTGCCCGGGTGGCGGTGGTCGCCCCGAGCGGGCCCGTGCCGGAGGAGCGGCTCCAGGCCGGCCTCGACATCCTGCGCGGCTGGGACCTCGACCCGGTCGTGGCGCCCCATGTGCTGGACCGGCACGGCGAGTTGGGCTACCTGGCGGGCGCGGACGCCGACCGGGCCGCCGACCTCCAGCGGGCCTGGTGCGATCCGACGGTGTCGGCCGTGCTGTGCGCCCGCGGCGGCTACGGCGCGCAGCGCATGGTCGACCTGCTCGACTGGGACGCGATGCGGGCCGCCGGGCCGAAGGTGCTCGTCGGCTTCAGCGACGTCACCGTGCTGCACCAGGCCTTCGCCACCCGGCTGGGCCTGGTCACGCTGCATGGGCCCGCGGCCGCGGGCGTGGACTTCATCAAGAGCACGCACGCGCAGGAACACCTGAGGGCCACCCTCTTCGCCCCGGAGACGGTGCGGACCGTCGCGACCGGTGGTACGGCCCTGGTCCCGGGGCGGGCCAGGGGCGTCACGCTCGGCGGCTGCCTCGCCCTGCTCGCCACCGACCTCGGCACGCCGCTCGCCCACCCGGGCGCCCGCGGCGGACTGCTGCTGCTAGAGGAGGTCGGCGAACAGCCGTACTGCATCGACCGATTGCTGACCCAACTCCTGCGCTCCGGCTGGCTCGACGGCGTCACGGGCATCGGGCTCGGGTCCTGGGCGCGATGCGGGCCGTACGAGGAGCTGCGCCCCGTCCTTGTCGACCGGCTCGGCGGCCTCGGGGTGCCGGTGGCCGAGGAGTTGGGGTTCGGGCACTGCGACGAGGCACTGACGGTGCCCTTCGGGGTGACGGCCGAACTGGACGCGGACACGGGCACATTGACGCTCGACGAGCCGGCGCTGTGCTGATCTGCGCTCCCGCCGCCGGCCGGCCGCCGGTACCGACCGGTCGGTAGTGGGCTCGCCCCGTCGTCCCGTCACCGCGTCGCCTCGTCACCCGGTGGGTGTCCCTCGTCGTGCGGGAGGGAGGGCGCGGGCCCACCCTGGTTCGCATGAGCCCGAAGACCTCCGAGAGCGGCGGCGCGGCCGGCGCGAAGAGCGGTTCCCGCGACGGGGCGATGTCGTCCGGCCGGATCACCGTCATGGCGCTCGTCGTCCTCGCGCTGGTCCTGGTCTTCCAGAACACCCGCCCCACCCGGATCCGGCTGCTGGTCCACGAGGTCACCGTGCCGCTGTGGATGGCCCTGCTCGGCACCGGGACCATCGGCGCGCTGTGCGGGGCGTACTGCAGGAAGCGGCGCGAATGAATCCGGCGGCGGCGTGGGCCGACCGGCGTAGGGTGGCCGTATGCCGCACAGCGCATCCCGCTATCTCGCCGAGGGACCCCGGGTGGGCATACGCCCCTTCACCCCCGAGGACGGCCCGGAGTTCACCGCCCGCGCCCGGGAGAGCAAGGACCTGCACCATCCGTGGCTGTTCCCGCCGACCAGCGACGAGGCGTACGCCGCGTATGTGACGCGGATGATCGAGGACCCGGCGAAGGCCGGGTTCCTGGTGTGCGAGAAGGACGGCGGGGCCATCGCCGGGTTCATCAACATCAACAACATCGTCGAGGGCTCCTTCCGGTCCGGTGCCCTCGGTTACGGCGCCTTCGTGCACGCGGCCGGGCGCGGGCTCATGCGGGAGGGCATGGGCCTGGTGATGGACCACGCCTTCGGGCCGATGCGGCTGCACCGGCTGGAGATCAGCGTGCAGCCCGGCAACGCCGCCTCCATCGCCCTCGCCCGTGGCGCCGGCTTCCGTCTGGAGGGCTTCTCGCCGAAGATGCTCTTCATCGACGGGGCCTGGCGGGACCACGAGCGGTGGGCGATCACCGTCGAGGCGCGAACAACTGGACGGCCGACCTCCGGTCGGTGAAGATCGGCCGCATGTCAAATCTCGTAGTGCTCGACGCCCCGTCCAATCTGGGCCTGCGCCCGCCCGCCCCCGGAATCGAGCCCGGCTGCTACCAACTCGCCCGGGCCCTGCGCCGGGAGCGGATCCTGCCGCGGCTCGGGGCACGGGAGGGCGGCGTCGTGCCGCCGCCGCGCTACGACCGCGGGAACTGGCAGGAGGGCGACGGCGTCTTCCACGCGGGCGCCATAGCGGCGTACACCGTCCAACTGGCCGACCGCATCGAACGCCACGTCCGCGCAGGGGACTTCCCCGTCGTCCTCGGCGGCGACTGCTCCATCCAGCTCGGCGCGTCGCTCGCGCTGCGCCGCCTCGGGCGGTTCGGGCTGGCCGCCGTCGACGCCTCCCCGGACTTCCGGCACCCCGGCAACTCCGACCGGATCGGGGCGGCGGGCGGCGAGGAGGTCGCGCTGGCCACCGGGCGCGGGCAGCGGGACCTGACGGACCTGGAGGGGCTCGGTCCCTATCTCCGGGACGAGGACGTGCGGTTCTTCGGCATCCGCGACTTCTTCCACGAGGAAAGGGCCGAGTTGGCGGCGCTGAAGATCCCGGTCGTCACCGTCTCCGACCTGCGCCAGTGGGGCGCCGATCCCCTCGGACGGGCCACCGTGCACAGCTTCGAGGTCCCGCAACTCGACGGCTTCTGGGTGCACTTGGACGCCGATGTCCTCGACCCGTCGGTGATGCCCGCCGTCGACAGCCCCGACCCGGGCGGCCTGCTGCCGGAAGAACTCCTCGCCCTGCTTCGCCCGTTGCTCGCCTCCGCGTACTGCGTCGGCCTCAACGTCACCATCTACGACCCCGACCTGGACCCGGACGGCACGGCCGGCGCCCTGCTCGCCGACCTCGTGGTCGCCGCCTTTGCGGAATCCTGACCGGCAGGTCCCCTGGTCGGCTCGCGGGACGCCGGGTTCCATGGTGATCGTGACGACGATCCGACGTGACGTACTGACGCTGCCCGCCGCCGAGTTGGGGCCGGACAACCCGCTGCCGCCGCTGGGGACGCTCGACGAGGTCCACCGCATCGAGGACCGCGACCGTGCGGAGCTGCCCCGGGACATGGCCCGGCAGGTCGGCTACGAGCCGCTGCACAGCCTGCTGCCGGTGCGCGTCCGGGACGGGTACGGCAGGACGCGCGAGCCGCGCGCGATCGACGCCCTCGTCATCGAGAACGACCGGCTGCGCGCCACCGTCCTGCCCGGCCTCGGCGGCCGGATCGCCTCCCTGGTCCACCTGCCGACCGGCCGCGAACTCCTCTACCGCAACCCGGTGTTCCAGCCGGCCAACTTCGCCCTGAACGGCGCCTGGTACTCCGGCGGCATCGAGTGGAACATCGGTGCGACCGGCCACACCGCCCTCTCCTGCTCGCCCCTGCACGCGGCCCGTGTCCCGGCCCCCGACGGCGGGGAGATGCTGCGCCTGTGGGAGTGGGAGCGGCTGCGCGACCTGCCGTTCCAGGTCGACCTGTGGCTGCCCGACGGATCCGACTTCCTGTACGTCGGCGTCCGCGTCCGCAATCCGCACGAGCGGCCCGTGCCCGCCTACTGGTGGTCCAACATCGCCGTCCCCGAGGAGTGCCGGGTGCTCGTCCCGGCCGACGAGGCCTGGCACTTCGGCTACGAGCGCAAGCTGCGCCGGGTGCCCGTCCCGTCGTACGACGGAATCGACCGCACGTATCCCGTCAACAGCCCTTACGCCGCCGACTACTTCTACGAGGTGCCGGACGGGTGGCGCCGCTGGATCGCCGCGCTCGACGCCGACGGGCACGGGCTCGCGCAGACCTCCACCGACGGCCTGTGCGGCCGCAAGCTGTTCGCATGGGGCTCGGGGCCCGGCGGGCGGCGCTGGCAACAGTGGCTCACCGAGCCCGGCACCGGCGGGTACTGCGAGATCCAGGCCGGGCTCGCCCGCACCCAGCTGGAGCACGTCCGGCTGGAGGCGGAGAGCGAGGTGTCCTGGCTGGAGGCGTACGGCCCCCTGGCCGCGCCGCCGGAGGGCGAGTGGTCCGAGGTGCTGCGCACGGCCGAGGAGCGGCTGGAGTCGGTCCTGCCGCGCGCGGCCGTCGACGCCGCGTACGCCGCCTGGAAGCCGTACGCCGACACCGAACCCGGCGAGATCCTCGCCACCGGCTCCGGCTGGGGAGCGCTCGAAGTGTTGTGCAGCGGCTGGAAGTTGCCCGGCACGCCTTTCGGCGAGACCACGCTGGACGACGCGCAGGCGCCGTGGCTGGAGCTGCTGCGTGCGGGTTCCTTCCGCGAGCCGTCGCGGTTGCGGCTGCCCGGCGAGACACTGGTCGCCCCGCACTGGCGGGACCTGCTGGAGACGGCCCCCGCCACGCCGCTCGCCGAGTACCACCTCGGCGTGGCCCAGTGGCACTCCGGCGACCGTGCGCAGGCGGTGCGCAGCTGGGAGCGGGCCCTCCGACTCGTCCCCTCCCGCTGGCCGTTGCTGCGCTGTCTCGCCGTCGCGGACCGGGAGTCGGGGCACCATCCACGGGCCGCCGACCGCTACGCCGAGGCGTTCGAGGAGCTGTGCCTCGAGGGGCGCGACGGCGACGCGGCGACGTCCACCGCGACGTGGACCGCCGTCACCGCCGCGCTCGGGCGCGAGGCTATCGAGGCCCTGCTGGGGGTGCGGCGGCCGGAGCGGGCCCGTGCCGTGTGGGAACGGCTCGACCCCGCGACCCGGGTGCGCGGCCGCTTCCGGCTCCTGGAGGCCGAGTTGCTGCTGGCCGAGGGGCGGCGCGACGAGGCCCGGGCGGTCTTCGACGACGGCTTCGAGGTGGCGGACCTGCGGGAGGGCGCGGAGACGATCGACCGGTTGTGGCGTCGTCTGGGCGACGACGCACCGCTGCCCCCGCGCTACGACTTCCGCATGCGGCCGGCCACGTAGAGGGGCTCAGACCCGGTGATCCACGTACTCGAACACTGTTCCGTCCGGATGCACGGCGAGCAGAGTGTGGCCCGCCGGCGTCGACACCGGGCCCGCGACGACGTGGGCGCCGAGGTCCGTGAGGATCTGGTGGGCCTCGTCCACGTCCTTCACCGCGATGGTCGCGGCCACCTTGCGCAGCAGCTCCAGCTCTGCCTCGGGGCCGCTCATCAGCAGGAACGAGCCGACCGCGGCGACCTGGACGCCGGCCCGCTCGGACCGGTGCGCTCTGCCGCCCGCGAGGCGTTCGTAGAAGGGGATCGCGGCTTCGATGTCGTCGACGCAGATGCGCAGTGAGGCGCCCAGAATTTCCATGCGGACGAGCCTAGTTGGGGTGGTCGGCCGAAGAGATCCACTTCGGGTGATCGACGCCCGCGAGCCGTGCCGGGCGGGTCCGTGCGGGGCTGGGCGAGGCCGTGTGCGGGGTCGCCGTGGGGCAGTCGTGGGACCGCCGGGGGGCCGCGTTACGCGTACGGGCCCTCGGGTACCCGGCGGGGATGGACAGCCTGGATCACCTCGGACATCTCGGACGCCGGGACAGGCGCCCGGACAAGCGTCTGGTCGACGAGCCGACGCGGGCGGCGCGTGAGACCGTGGGCGACGGGCTGTGCGAGCAGCGTCGCAGGCGGCGCCGTACGGCCGGGCCGCGCCGGTCGCACACCACGGCGCCCCGACACCCCGCGGAAGGAGCCTCATGAACACCGATGAACTCGTTGAACTCGCCCAGCAGTTGCGCGTGGACAGCGTGCGTGCCGCCGCCGCGGCGAAGTCCGGGCATCCGACGTCCTCGATGTCCGCCGCGGACCTGATGGCGGTGCTGCTCGCCCGGCACCTGCGCTACGACTTCGAGCACCCCGACCACCCGGCCAACGACCGCTTCGTGCTCTCCAAGGGACACGCCTCGCCCCTGCTCTATTCGGCGTACAAGGCGGCCGGAGCCGTCGACGACGCCGAACTGCTCACCTTCCGCAAGCTGGGCAGCCGGCTCGAAGGGCACCCGACCCCGCGCCGGCTGCCGTGGGTGGAGACCGCCACCGGCTCGCTCGGGCAGGGACTGCCGATCGGCGTCGGCATCGCGCTGGCCGGGAAGCGGCTGGACCACACCGGCTACCGGGTGTGGGTGCTGTGCGGGGACAGCGAGCTGGCCGAGGGCTCAGTCTGGGAGGCCGCGGAGCAGGCGGCGTACGAGCACCTGGACAATCTCACGCTGATCGTGGACGTCAACCGGCTCGGCCAGCGCGGCCCCACCCGGCACGGCCACGACCTCGACGCGTACGCCCGCCGCTTCCAGGCCTTCGGCTGGCACACGGTGGAGGTCGACGGGCACGACGTCGACGCCGTGGACCGCGCCTACGCCGAGGCCGAGTCCAGCACCGGGCAGCCCACCGCGATCCTCGCCCGCACCCTCAAGGGCAAGGGCGTCGCCTCCGTCCAGGACCGCGAGGGCCTGCACGGCAAGCCCCTGCCGGACCCCGAGGAGGCCGTCGCCGAGCTGGGCGGCGTCCGTGACCTGACCGTCTCGGTGCAGGGGCCGCCGGCCGACCGGGTGCGGCCCCCGGTGTCCATGAGCCCGCTGGAGCTCCCGCGCTACGACCTGGGGGACGAGGTGGCCACCCGGGACGCCTTCGGCCGGGCGCTGGCCGCGCTCGGCACCGCGCGCGGTGACGTCGTCGCGCTGGACGGCGAGGTCGGCGACTCCACCCGTACCGAGTTCTTCGCCAAGGAGCATCCCGACCGGTTCTTCGAGTGCTACATCGCCGAACAGCAGATGGTCGCCTCGGCCGTCGGGCTCGCGTCGCGCGGCTGGGTGCCGTACGCGTCGACCTTCGCGGCGTTCTTCACACGAGCGTTCGATTTTGTGCGCATGGCGTCGATCAGCGGTTCCGGCATCAACCTCGTCGGCTCGCACGCCGGTGTCGCGATCGGCCAGGACGGGCCCTCTCAGATGGGTCTGGAGGACCTGGCGATGTTCAGGGCGGTGTACGGCTCGACCGTGCTGTACCCGTGCGACGCCAACCAGGCCGCCCGGCTCGTCGCGGCGATGGCCGACCGGGACGGCGTGCGCTACCTGCGCACCTCGCGCGGCGCGAGCCCGGTCATCTACTCGCCGGACGAGGAGTTCCCGATCGGCGGCAGCAAGGTGCTGCGCTCCTCGGACGAGGACCGGCTGACCGTCGTCGCGGCCGGTGTCACCGTGCACGAGGCCCTCGCCGCCGCCGACGCGCTCGCCGGGGAGGGCATCCGCGTCCGGGTCGTCGACCTGTACTCCGTGAAGCCCGTCGACCGGGAGACGCTGCGCCGGGCCGCCGAGGAGACCGGCTGTCTGGTCACCGTCGAGGACCACCGCGAGGAGGGCGGCCTCGGGGACGCCGTCGCCGAGGCGTTCGTCGACGGCAGGCCCGTGCCCCGCCTGGTGCGGCTCGCCGTGCGGACGATGCCGGGCTCCGCCGCCCCCGACGAGCAGCTGCAGGCCGCGGGCATCGACGCCGAGGCGATCGCCACGGCCGCACGGCTGCTGGTGGAGGAGGCGGTCGTGCTGTGACCGACGCCGTGCGGACGGTACGGGCGGGCCGCCGCACGGTGGGGATCCGGGAGGTCTACTTCCGGCAGAGGATCTCCCCGTGCAGGACCCCGAACCAGCCGTCCTCCTGCTTCCCCCACTCCCGCCAGGCCTCCGCCACCGCCCGCAGCCGGTCGTCGGTCGCCTCCCCGAGCTGCGTGGCCCGTTCGGCGTACGACGAGGCGACGGTGCGGTCCGCCCACAGCCCGCTCCACCACTCCCGCTCGTCCGGCGTGGCGAAGGTCCATGTGCCGGACGTGGCGGTGATGTCCGTCAGTCCGGCGGCCAGCGCCCAGGAACGCAGCCGCCGCCCGGCGTCCGGCTCGCCGCCGTTGGCGCGGGCCACCCGCCGGTACAGGTCCAGCCAGTCCGTCAGCCCCGGCACGTCGGGGTACCAGGTCATCGCCGCGTAGTCCCCGTCGCGAGCGGCGATGAACCCGCCCGGCCTGGTCACGCGGCGCATCTCGCGCAGCGCCTGCACCGGATCGCCGACGTGCTGCAGCACCTGGTGGGCGTGGACGACGCAGAACGTGTCGTCCGGGAAGTCCAGGGCGTGCACGTCCCCGATCGTGAAGTCGACGTTGTCCAGGCCGCGTTCGGCGGCTGTGGCGCGGGCCTGGTCGAGGATGCCCGGCGCGTGGTCGACGCCGGTGACATGACCGTCCGGGACCAGGGCCGCCAGGTCCGCGGTGATGGTGCCCGGGCCGCAGCCGATGTCCAGGATCTTCATGTGCGGTTTGAGTGAACCGAGCAGATAGGCCGCGGAGTTGGCGGCGGTGCGCCAGGTGTGCGAACGCAGCACCGACTCGTGGTGTCCATGGGTGTAGACGGCGGTCTCCTGTGACTTCGGCATGGTCTGCCCCTTCGTGGTCCGGCACCGTTGCGCGGTACGCAGCACCGTACGCGCGCGTATCGAATGGCGGGACCCGCGTATCGCATGATGGACGGACTCGACCCGCTGCGCGACCGACGCCTCATCGGCTCTCCGGCAGCGGCCGGTAGACCGTGAGGGCCCGGGGGAGCTTCTCCAGCGTCACCTCGCCCGTCACGTCGGTGACTTCGCCGTCGTACGCCAGTGGCGTGGCGGGCGCGACACCGTCCAGGCGCAGCCGCTTCACCTGGATCGCGGCGTGGGCCGGGGAGCGGGTCAGCGGGCCCGCCAGGGCGGCGGCGAGCAGGCGCGGCGTGGGCCGGCGGCCGCCGTGCACGACCCGTACGTCGAGCTTTCCGTCCTCCAGGTCGAGCCGGCGGCCGGGCGCGAGTCCCATGCGGTGGTACATGCAGTTGCCGGCGAACAGCAGCCACAACGGGCGTACCGAGCCGCCGAGTTCGACCTCAAGCGGATGGCTGTCGGTGCGCAGCACGCGCAGCGCCGCGAGCACCCCGGCCGGCCAGCCGCCGATCCGGCCCGACCAGTGGTCCCGCACCCGCACCAGCTCCGGATAGACGCCCAGGCTCAAGGTGTTGAGGAAGATGCCCTCCCGGTCGGCCGACGTGAAGCGGCCGACGTCCACGCGCACGGACTCGCCCCGCCGGATGGCCTCGGCGAGGTCCCCCACGTCCTCCACGCCGAGGTCGTACGCGAAGTGGTTGAGCGTTCCGCCGGGCAGCACCGCGAGCGGCCGGCCGTGGCGCAGGGCGGCCGCGGCGGCCGCGTTCACCGTGCCGTCGCCGCCGCACACACCGAGCACCCGCGCGCGTGCGGCGGCCTTCTCCAACTCGTCCGCGATGACGCCCGGTTCGCACTCCACGACCTCCGCCTTCGGCAGCGCGTCCCGCAGCGTGCGCACCCGGTCGGCGGTGCCCGATGCCGCGTTGGCGACGAGCACCAGACCCTCGCCGTCGGGCAGGGGCGGCGCCACGGGCCGCGGAGACGGCCGCCGGACGGGCGGCGTCACGGGGACACGGGCCGGTACCAGCGACCGTACGACGAACGCGGCCCCCGCACCGAGGGCGGCGCCCGCGAGGACGTCGCTCGGGAAGTGGACGCCGGTGTAGACACGGGACATCGCGACCGAGAACGCCACCGGTGCCACCACCGCGCCCCAGGCCGGGGACTCCAGTGCGACGCCGGTGGCGAACGCGGCCGCGGAGGCGGCGTGACCGGACGGGAACGACGTGGTGATCGGCTGCCGCTTCAGCTGCCTGATCATCGGGACCGGGTCCAGGACCGGCCGGGGACGGCGCACCGTGCGCTTGCCGACGGTGTTGATGGTCAGGGAGGCGAGGCTCAGGGAGACGAGGCCGCGGGCGGCGGCCCTGCGGGCGCGCGGGGTGCGGATCGCCGCCATCGCGGCCGCCGCCGCGCACCACAGCACCCCGTGGTTCGCGCTCCGGCTGAGCCGCGGCAGCACTCGCTGCGCACCCGGCCAGTGGCGCTCGGCGGCCACCTCGAAGAGACGGTTGTCGAGGCCGAGCAGCCACGCGCGCACCGCGTGCCGGCCGGGCTTCAGGACGGTGAGATCGACATCTGGGCTCATGAGCGGCGGGTACCCTGAAGTGGCCCGTTGTTGCTTTCCGACGGTGCGATCGAGTGATCGAGTGCAGGAACGGAGAGGAAACCCGACATGCGCCTGCTCCTCGTCCGCCACGGTCAGACGCCGTCCAATGTCGACTGGCTGCTGGACACGGTCTCACCGGGACCCGGCCTGACCTCCCTCGGGGAGCAGCAGGCCGCCGCCCTGCCCGAGGCGCTCGCCGGCGAGGACATCGACGCGGTCTACGCCTCCACCCTCCTCCGCACGCGGCTGACGGCCGCCCCGCTGGCCGCCGCCCGCGGCCTCGACGTGATCGTCCGGGACGGCATCCGCGAGGTGTCTGCGGGCGACCTGGAGATGCTGCCCGGCGACTCGGAGCCGGGCAAGCTGTACATGAAGACCGTGTTCGCCTGGGCCGCCGGGGACACCGAGCTGCGGATTCCCGGCGGGGAGAGCGGCACGGAGGCGCTGGCGCGTTACGACGCCGTGGTCGCCGAGGCCGCGGACAGCGGCGCCGGCACCGTCGCCCTGGTCAGCCACGGCGCGGCCATCCGCCTGTGGACGGCGGCGCGCGCCGACAACGTCGACGTGCCGTTCGCCGCCGCGCGCCCGCTGGCGAACACCGGTGTCGTGGTCCTGGAGGGCTCCCCGGCCGACGGCTGGAAGGCGCTGTCCTGGGCGGGCGCGGTCGTGGCACCCACGGGAGAGGGCGGCCCGACCGGCGAGCCGGTGCGCGGGGACGCCGCACCCTAGGACCTCTCTTCCGGATCTTGCCGGGGTCGCCCCCATCGCCCCCGGCTCGGGTCGGCCTGATCCGGAAGAAAGGCCCTGGAGGACGGCCGCTCGGCCGGGACATCCGGATATCGGTTTGCCCGGGATCCTGGGCGCCGCGCAGAATGCCTCCTCATGGGACACCTGGAAGCCGCGCACCTCGAGTACCACCTCCCCGACGGGAGGGCATTGCTCGGCGATGTCTCCTTCCGGGTCGGCGAAGGCGCCTCCGTCGCGCTGGTCGGCCCCAACGGAGCGGGCAAGACGACCCTGCTCCGGCTGATCTCCGGCGAGCTGAAGCCGCACGGGGGCACGGTCACCGTGAGCGGCGGCCTCGGTGTGATGCGCCAGTTCGTGGGCTCCGTACGGGACGAGACGACCGTGCGCGACCTGCTGGTGTCGGTCGCGCCGCCCCGCATCCGCGAGGCCGCCCAGGCTGTCGAGCGGGCCGAGCACGCCGTCATGACCGTCGACGACGAGGCCGCCCAGCTCGCCTACGCCCAGGCCCTCGCCGACTGGGCCGAGGTGCGCGGCTACGAGGCCGAGACGCTGTGGGACATGTGCACCACGGCCGCGCTCGGCGTGCCCTATGAGAAGGCCCAGTGGCGGCAGGTGCGCACGCTCTCCGGCGGTGAGCAGAAGCGCCTGGTGCTGGAGGCGCTGCTGCGCGGCACCGACGAGGTGCTGCTCCTCGACGAGCCCGACAACTACCTCGACGTGCCCGGCAAGCGCTGGCTGGAGGAGCGGCTGAAGGAGACCCGCAAGACGGTCCTCTTCGTCTCCCACGACCGCGAACTCCTCTCCCGCGCCGCCGAGAAGATCATCTCCGTCGAACCCTCGCCCGCCGGTGCCGACGCCTGGGTGCACGGCGGCGGCTTCGCGACCTACCACGAGGCGCGGCAAGAACGCTTCGCCCGCTTCGAGGAGTTGCGCCGGCGCTGGGACGAGAAGCACGCGCAGCTGAAGAAGCTGGTGCTGAACCTGCGCCAAGCCGCCTCCGTCAGCCATGAGTTGGCCTCCCGCTACCAGGCCGCCCAGACCCGGCTGCGCAAGTTTGAGGAGGCGGGGCCGCCGCCCGAGCCGCCGCGCGAGCAGGACATCACCATGCGGCTGAAGGGCGGCCGTACGGGCGTAAGGGCCGTCACCTGCAAGGGACTTGAGCTCACCGGCCTGATGAACCCCTTCGACCTGGAGGTCTTCTACGGCGAACGGGTCGCCGTCCTCGGCTCCAACGGCTCCGGCAAGTCGCACTTCCTGCGCCTGCTCGCCGGTGACGACGTGGCGCACGCGGGGGAGTGGAAGCTCGGCGCGCGCGTCGTCCCCGGACACTTCGCGCAGACCCACGCCCATCCCGAACTGGCGGGCCGCACCCTCCTCGACATCCTGTGGAAGGAGCACGCCCAGGACCGGGGCCAGGCCATGTCCCGGCTGCGCCGCTACGAGCTGACCGGCCAGGCCGAGCAGTCCTTCGACCGGCTCTCCGGCGGCCAGCAGGCCCGCTTCCAGATCCTCCTGCTGGAGCTGGCGGGCGCCACGGCCCTGCTGCTGGACGAGCCGACCGACAACCTCGACCTTGAGTCCGCCGAGGCCCTGCAGGAGGGCCTGGAGGCCTTCGAGGGCACGGTCCTCGCGGTCACCCACGACCGCTGGTTCGCCCGCTCCTTCGACCGCTTCCTGGTCTTCGGCAGCGACGGCCGGGTACGGGAGACGGCCGAGCCGGTCTGGGACGAACGGCGCGTGGAGAGGGCCCGCTGAGGGCCGTCCGGACGCACCACGTGGAGCGGGCGGGGCAGGGGCTTCGTACAGTGGATTCAGGAACATGAGCTCGACGGCAACCTGCCGGACGCCGCTTGGGGCGGTGCCTCATCGGCGGGTGCCGGACCGGTTGACCGATCACGACGAGCGGGGCACCACCATGACCGGAGTCGAACCTGACCGGCTGGACGACCAGCAGCTCATGAAGGAGCTGGAGACGATCCACCGCACGCGCCACGACACGCTGCTCTACGGCTCGAACGACGCGCTGCGGGCCCACAACGAGCGCATGGCCCAGCTCGAAGGCGAGTATCTGCGCCGCAACCCGCGCCGCGTGGTCGCGGCGAACCGCACCCGTGAGGGTGCCCGCGAACGGGGCTGTGCGGGCACCATCACTCCGGGTGACTGAACGGCACTCCGCGTTACAGGAGTGCCTCGGCCAGCATCTCCATGTTGTCGTAGCGCTCCGACCCCCGCAGCCGCCGTACCGCCTGGACCAGCTCGTCGGGCGCGTTCCCGCGGCGCAGGGCACCGGCCAGTTCGCCCGCGCTAGCGGGGAAGGCCTCGCGTCCCAGGAACTGGGCCAGTTCCAGCCGTGCCGTCTCCAACGACGTCCGTGAGCCGCTCGCCGGCACCACCGGGCCCCGCCAGATCTCGGGGTCGTCGTCGGCGGGGGGCTCGGGGTCGCGCCACGCCTCGGCGCGGGTCGGGTGTCCGGACCTGAGCAGGCCCTGGAACTCGTGCTTCATGACGTCGTCCCGGTAGACGCTCAACCGGTCGCTGCCTCGCTGCATGGCTCCCTCCAGAATCTCAGGGCGTGCGCACCGCGTACCCGAATGAGCGGCGGCCGACACACGCCGCCGACGGACGACCGGTTTTGGGCCCGGAGGCCGGGGCAGGCGAACTGTCAGTGCTTCGGACAGGAGGCACGCCCGTGGGAGTGGCACGTCGTCGCCGCGGGAGAGCCTGTCCGATCGCGGCAGGCGTTCCCACGGGGACCGTCCGACCCAGCGCTCCAAGGGAGTTGCGACGCACCATGCCGAAACGAGCGAGCACGCTGCACCACCCGCACGACGACGCCCCCGACACCGCGGCTGCCTTCCGCAGGCTCGCCGCACTGCCGCCGGGCCGACGGCGCGACACGCTTCGTGACGAGATCGTCGAGGCCTGGCTGCCGATGGCCGAACGGCTCGCGGGGCGCTTCCGCGGCCGCGGCGAGAACTTCGAGGACCTGCGCCAGGTCGCGGCGCTCGGCCTCGTCAAGGCGGTCGACCGGTACGACCCCGGACGCGGCCATGCCTTCGAGAGCTACGCCGTGCCCACCATCACCGGCGAGATCAAACGGCACTTCCGCGACCACATGTGGACGGTGCACGTCCCCCGTCGGCTCCAGGACCTGCGCAACCAGGTGCGGGCCGCCGGCCAGGACCTCACGCAGAGCGCGCCGGGCGGACGGCCCAGCGTCGCGGAGATCGCCGAGCACGCGGACCTGAGCGAGGCCGACGTACGCGACGGTCTCGAGGCGCTGGACGGCTGCACCGCGCTGTCGCTGGACGCGGAGGCGCCCGGCAGCGACGACGGGTACTCGCTGAGCGACACCCTCGGCTCGTCCGATCCCGCGCTGGACGCGGTGGTGGACCGCGAGGCCGTGGCGCCCCGGCTGGCCGTGCTGCCCGAGCGGGAGCGGACCATCCTCTACCTGCGCTTCTTCGGGGACATGACGCAGAGCCGCATCGCCGAGCAGCTCGGCATCTCGCAGATGCACGTCTCCCGGCTGATCAACCGCTGCTGCAACCGGCTCCGGGACCAGGTGATGCGGGACGTCGCATAGCCGTCCGGGTCACCCGATAGGCCGTTCGCGTCCCGCTAATGGGGCCCGGCCGCGCGCGGGCCGCGGGCAGGCGAGCTGTGATGGCTGCGGGGGCACGACCGTCGTGCCCCCGCAGCCGTCGGTCCAAGGAGCTCGTTCATGCGCCGCACCGCCCGTGCCCTCGTCGTCGCCCTGGCCGGCGTGGCCGTGGGCACCGCCCCGGCCGCGTTCGCGGAGGCCGCCTCCGCGGGCCCCGCCGCGAAGGTCAGCCCGGCCACCGTCCAGCGAGGCGACAGCGTCACCGTGTCCGTGACCTGTGCCCCGACCCGCGCGACCGCCCCGGACACCATCAACGCCTCCTCCCTCGCCTTCGAGAAGGGAACGGTGCGGCTGAGCCGGGTCCCCGGCGCCGCCGGCCAGGCGTCCGCCCCCGCCTACCGGGGCACCGCGCGCATCGCGCCGGGCGCGAACGCCGTACCCGCCCCGAAGGCCTCCGACTCGAAGGCCTCCTCCGACTCGAAGTCACCCGGCCCGAAGGCGTTCGGGGCTTCCGGGGCTCCCGGGCAGGACGGCACGTGGACGGTCGACGGCGACTGCCCGGCCTCGGCCGGTACGAAAGGGCAACCGTGGAGCACGGAGTTGACGGTGCCTCCAGGTGGCAAGAGCACGGGGGACGACGCCGGTGCGGGGGCCGGTACGGGCACGGGCACGGGTGACAGCGGGTTCGGAGGCACCGGCAGCACCGGCAGCACCGATGGTCCCGGTGGCGGCAGCGACCAAGGCGTCGGGAACTCCGGCACCAAAGACCCCGACGCCGCCGCAGATCCCGGTGACAGTGATGACAGCGGCGACACCGATGACGGAGGCGCCTCCGCCGACGCGCAGCAGTGCGGCAACTCCAAGTCCTGTGACGGAAGTTCAGCGTGCGAGGAGTCCCAGGGGGCATCCTGTGACGAGGGCCGTACGTGCGACGAGCCCACGGGAGACGACACCTGCGGCTCGGACGCCACCGAGCACGGGGTGCAGGCCGGAGAGGGGAGCGTCGGCAACGGGTCCGTACCGGCGCTGGTCGCCGGCGCCGTGCTGATCCTGGGTGCGCTCGGGGCCGCCGTACACCGGCTGCTCCAGCGCAGGACGGACGCGTGGGGCTGACGCGGAACGCGGGACACAACAGCGGCGGACGCCCGCGGCGAAGCACGGACGGGACTGGGACAGGCCACGGCACCACGGACCGCACGGAGGCGGACATGCGGCGGACGGACCACGAGGGCCACGGCCCCGTCCGCTACGGTCCCCCCTTCCCCGACGACGGACTGCCCGTCCTCCCCGCACTCTCCGACGTGCTCGCCGCGGCGGCCGACCGGGCCGGGCCGCAGCCGGTCGGCGGCGCCCCCGCGGTCCTCGACGCGGCGTGCGGCTACTGGACGCGCCGCGGACTGCCCACCGAACCGGTCCAGGTGGCCGCGGGCCCCGGCGCGCCGTCCCTGCTGCTCGCGCTGACCGCCGCGCTCGGCGGCGACGTGCTGGTGCCGCGGCCTTGCGCCGCCTGGTGGGGGCCGTACGCCCGCCTGCTGGGCAGACCCCTGTTCCCCGTGGCGACCCCCGCCGAGTGCGGCGGCGTGCCGGACCCGTACGCCCTCATGGAGACCGTGCGCCGCGTGCGCGCGGAGGGCGGCGACCCGCGCCTGCTCGTGCTCTCCGTCGCCGACGACCCGACCGCCACCGTCGCCCCGCCCGAGCTGGTGCACGAGACCGTCGAGGTCGCCGAGGGCGAGGGGCTGCACCTGGTCAGCGACGAGACCTGGCGCGACACCGTGCACGCCCCGCACGACACCGTGCTGCTCGGCCCCGCCGAGATGCTGCCCGACGGGGTCACCGTCGTCACCGACCTGGCCGGCGCCCTGCTGCCGCCCGGCTGGCCCGCGGCCGTCGCCCGGTTCCCGGCCGGAGAGGCGGGGGAGCAGCTCCACGCGCGCGTGCTCGACGTCCTCACCGCTCTGGGGGCGCGGGTCGCGGAGCCGGTCGCAGCCGCCGCCGAGTACGCGCTCGACGAACCCGAGCCGGTCACCATACGCCGCGACGCCGCCGTGCGCCTGCACGCGCGCGTGGCCGCCGCCGTGCACGCCGCCGTGGCCGCCGTGGCCCTGTCCCGCCCGCCGCAGGCCGGGCGGCACCTCTACGTCGACCTCGATCCGCTGCGGGACTCGCTCGAAGCGCAAGGCGTCGGCGACGCACAGGAGTTGGAGGACTTCCTCACCGCCCGGCTCGGGATGCCGGCGCCCGGCGGCCACCGTTTCGGCGACGACCTCGGGGCGCTGCGCGTGCGGCTCGCGACCGGCCCGCTGCTGCGCGGGACCGACGAGGAACGCGCCGCATGCCTCACCTCACCCTCACCGTGGGAACTGCCACACGTGCAACGCGCGTTGATCTCCTTGAGGTCGGTCTTCGACGACCTTCGCGACGACGCTCAGCGATGGGAGCCTCCTCGATGACGCAGCAGACGCCGCCGTCCGGGTCGACCACCACGACCATGACAGCCGGGGAAGCCGCAGCCCCCGGCGCCCCCGCACCCACCGCCCCGACCCCCCTCGCGCCCCCCTTCCCGCCGCTCGCCGAACCCCGCCCGCTGGGCGAACACCGCTTCTGGCCACGGCTGTTCCACGACCGGCTCACCGCCCCCCTGCCCGGACTCAAGGCCTTCGCCCGCTTCGCCCGGGAGGGCTCCGTACGGCCCGGACCCGAGGGCCTCGCCGACATCCGCCACATCCCCTACGAGCCGGGCCCGGTGCCCCGCCTCGACGCCCCCACGATCGCCGTCAGCTGGGCGGGGCACGCCAGTTGGGTCGTCCAGATCGGCGGCCTCGTCGTCCTCACCGACCCGGTCTGGTCACGCCGGATCCTCGGCACCCCGGCCCGCATCACCCCCGTGGGCCTCGCCTGGAGCGCGCTGCCACGCATCGACGCCGTCGTCATCAGCCACAACCACTACGACCATCTGGACGCCCCGACCCTGCGCCGACTCCCGCGCCACACCCCGGTGTTCGTGCCCGCGGGCCTCGGCCGCTGGTTCCGGCGGCGCCGGTTCACCACCGTCACCGAACTGGACTGGTGGGAGGCGTCCGAACTGTCCGGCGTCCGCTTCGACTTCGTGCCCGCCCACCACTGGTCCAAGCGCACCCTCACCGACACGTGCCGCAGCCTGTGGGGCGGCTGGGTGCTCACCGCGCCGGACGGACAGCGCGTCCACTTCGCCGGCGACACGGGCTACGGCCACTGGTTCTCCCGCATCGGCCGCCGCTACCCCGGCATCGACCTCGCGCTGCTCCCCATCGGCGCGTACCACCCGCGCTGGTGGCTCAGCGACGTCCACTGCGACCCGGAGGAGGCGGTGCGCGCCGCCCAGGACCTCGGCGCCCGCCGGATGGCCCCCATGCACTGGGGCACGTTCGTCCTGTCCGCCGAGCCCGTCCTGGAGCCGCTCACCCGGGTACGGGACGCGTGGGAGAAGGAGGGCCTGGACCGCGAGGACCTGTGGGACGTTCCGGTGGGAGGCTCACGGGTGCTGGCGTAGACCGCAGGCGGCAGCAGGCGCGCACCCGGCGCGGGCGGCACCGTGTTTGCCTCTTTCGCGCGACTCCCGTGAAGCCTGCGGGCAGGAGTAGGGTCGGCGGCGAAACCCGGAGGTGAGGGGGACGCCATGAGACCGGTTCGGGTCACGGCGATCGCGAGTCTGACGCCGCTCGAGGAACTGGAGGCGGATCCCTTCCTCGTGGATTCCCGCAGCCAGCACGCGATGTGCGCCCGCTGGGCCGCCGAGCACGGGTACGTCGTCGCACGGGAGTTGCTGGTACGGGGGCTGCGGCCCGACCACTGCGTGCTGTGGGACGGGGTCCGGCCCGGCGTGGACCTGTTCGTCGCGCCCAGCCGGCGCGTGCTGGAGAGCGCGCTGTCGTCCGTCGACCAGTTCCTCGCGGAGTGCGCCCGGCGCGAGGTGCGCGTCGAGACGGTCGGCTGCGCGGAGCCGTCGTACGACGCGCAGATGAAGGCCCGCGTCCACCGGCGGCTGTCGATGCCGACCGCGGGGTACGACGGCCGGTAGCCCTCCCGAAGCCCTTGGGTGCTCACCAAGGACGATCCCGCGGGGCGGCCGCCCGCCGTACATCCACCCGGGCGGTCCGGCGCTCCGGGTGCGGTGAGCCCGCATGTGGTCGGATGGGGACCGGGACCCGGAGCGGGGAACCGGGAACCAACGGGGACCAAGGGATCACACACGAAAGGAACCACCGTGGCCACCACGCGCACCGCACACACCGTCTGGGAAGGCAACCTGCTCCAGGGCGGCGGCGACGTCACCTTCGACTCCTCCGGCATCGGCACGTACCCGGTGTCGTGGCCCTCGCGCGCCGAGGAGCCGAACGGCAAGACCAGCCCCGAGGAGCTGATCGCCGCCGCGCACTCCGCCTGCTACTCCATGGCCCTGTCGCACGGCCTGAGCAGCGCCGGCCACCAGCCCACCAGGCTCGTCACCTCGGCGGACGTCACCTTGCAGCCGGGTGAGGGCATCACCGGCATCCACCTGACCGTCGAGGGGACGGTCCCCGGCGTGGACCAGGACACCTTCCAGGCCGCCGCCGAGGACGCCAAGAAGAACTGCCCGGTCAGCCAGGCCCTGACCGGCACGCCGATCACCCTGACGGCGAAGCTCGCCTGACCGCCGTACGTCTCCGGTGCCGCGCCCCGCACGCACAGGGGCGCGGCACCGTCGTATCCGCCCGCCCGGATCAGGTGGCATTGACAACGGCGCGGTCAGGTTTTGTGCTGGATTCGACGGATGCGCCCTGTGCGGAAGGGGACGGAGATGGCTCGTGCGGTCGGGATCGATCTGGGGACGACGAACTCGGTGGTGGCCGTCCTGGAGGGCGGTGAGCCCACCGTCGTCGCCAACGCCGAAGGCGCGCGGACCACGCCCTCGGTCGTGGCCTTCGCCAAGAACGCCGAGGTGTTGGTCGGCGAGGTCGCCAAGCGGCAGGCCGTGACCAACGTGGAGCGCACCGCGCGCTCGGTCAAGCGGCACATGGGCGACGGCGCCTGGCGCTTCCCGGAGAGCGGCTCCGTGGACGGCACCCGCTACCGGGCGCAGGAGCTGTCGGCGCGCGTGCTGCAGAAGCTGAAGCGGGACGCGGAGGCCTACCTGGGCGAGGACGTCACCGACGCGGTGATCACCGTACCGGCGTACTTCGACGACGCCCAGCGGCAGGCGACCAAGGAGGCCGGGGAGATCGCCGGTCTGAACGTGCTGAGGATCATCAACGAGCCGACGGCCGCCGCCCTCGCCTACGGCCTCGACCGCGGCGAGGAGCAGACCGTCCTCGTCTTCGACCTCGGCGGCGGCACCTTCGACGTGTCCCTGCTGGAGATCGGCGACGGCGTCATCGAGGTCAAGGCCACCAACGGCGACACGCACCTGGGCGGCGACGACTGGGACCAGCGCATCGTCGAGTACCTGGTCAAGAAGTTCAAGGGGCAGTACGGCATCGACCTCGCGGGCGACAAGATGGCGCTGCAGCGGCTGCGCGAGGGCGCCGAGAAGGCCAAGATCGAGCTGTCGTCCTCGTCCGAGACGTCCGTCAACCTCCCCTACATCACCGCCTCCGCCGAGGGCCCGCTGCACCTCGACGAGAAGCTGACCCGCGCCCAGTTCCAGGAGCTCACCGCCGATCTGCTGGACCGCTGCAAGGCCCCGTTCCACCAGGCGGTCAAGGACGCGAACGTGCAGCTCTCCGCCGTGGACCACGTCATCCTCGTCGGCGGCTCCACCCGGATGCCCGCGGTCACCGACCTGGTCAAGGAGCTCACGGGCAAGGACCCGCACAAGGGCGTCAACCCGGACGAGGTGGTGGCCGTCGGCGCCACGCTCCAGGCGGGCGTCATCCGCGGCGATGTCAAGGACGTGCTGCTTCTCGACGTCACCCCGCTGTCCCTGGGCATCGAGACCAAGGGCGGCATCATGACCAAGCTGATCGAGCGCAACACGACGATCCCGACGCGCCGTTCGGAGATCTTCACGACGGCCGCCGACAACCAGCCCTCCGTCGGCATCCAGGTCTACCAGGGCGAACGGGAGATCGCCGCCTACAACAAGAAGCTCGGCGTCTTCGACCTGACCGGGCTGCCGCCCGCCCCGCGCGGGGTGCCGCAGATCGAGGTGGCCTTCGACATCGACGCCAACGGGATCATGCACGTCTCCGCGAAGGACCTCGCCACGGGACGCGAGCAGAAGATGACCGTCACCGGCGGCTCGGCCCTGCCGAAGGACGACATCGACCGCATGATGCGGGAGGCCGAGCAGTACGCCGAGGAGGACCGGAAGCGCCGGGAGTCGGCCGAGACCCGCAATCAGGCCGAGCAACTCGTCTACCAGACCGAGAAGTTCGTCCGGGACAACGAGGGCCGGGTGCCCGCCGACACCAAGGCCGAGGTCGAGGCGGCCGCAGCGGAGCTGAAGACCCTGCTGGAGCAGAACGCCGAGACGGCGGCCCTGCGCGCCGGCGTCGAGAAACTCGCCTCCGTCAGCCAGAAGATGGGGCAGGCCATGTACGCCCAGGCCCAGCAGCAGCCGCCCACGCAGAGCGCCGGGCCCGCCGAGGAACAGGAGGAGGAAGGCGTCGTGGACGCGGAGATCGTCGACGAAGAGCGGGACACGAAGGGCGGCGCGGCCTGACATCCGGGGCGGCCTTGCGGCAGGCCGCCCCGCTCCAGGGTCTTCAGAGGGTCTCGCGGTGCTCGCGCAGGAGCTTCCTGGTGCGCGGCGCCGACGCGGCCCGCGCCGTCATGTGGTCCAGGACCTCCAGATGCGTCGCCACCTCCTGGCGCGAGTCCAGGTAGAGCGCGCCGGTCAGGTACTCGGTGAAGACCATGTCGGGCAGCTCCGGCTCGGCGAACCGGAACAGCGTGAAGGGCGCGTACGTCCCCGGGTGCGGGCCGGCCGCGAACTCGGCGAGCTGGAGGGTGATCCGGCCCCGCTCGGCGTACTCCAGCAGCTTGTCCAGCTGGTCGCGCATCACGCCCGCGTGCACGCTCACCGGGCGCCGCAGCACCGTCTCGTCCATGATCACCCACAGGTGGGGCGGGTCGTCCCGCTCCAGGAGCCGCTGCCGGGCCATGCGCAGGGAGACATGGCGCTCGATCGTCTCCGGGCGGGCCTGACCGATGGTCCCGGCCTCCAGCACGGCGCGCGCGTACGCCTCGGTCTGCAGCAGGCCGGGCACGAAGTGCGGCTCGTAGGAGCGGATGATGCGGGCGGCGCCCTCCAGGCTCACGTACATGCTGAACCAGTCCGGCAGCACGTCGTGGAACCGCTGCCACCAGCCCGGCTGGTTGGCCTCCTCGGCCAGCGCCACGAACGCGGCGCGTTCCTCGGCGGGCACCTCGTAGGTGGCCAGCAGCACCTGCACGTAGGGGATCTTCAGCGCGACCTCGGCCGTCTCCATCCGCCGTACGGTCGCCGGGGCCACCCGCAGCACGCGGGCCGCCTCCTCACGCCCCAGGCCCGCCGCCTCTCGCAGTTCCCGCAGGCGTCTGCCGAGCACCACCTGGCCCACGGTGGGTGCGGCCCGCCGCTCGCTCACGCCCCACCCTCCCTCCGCGTCGCATGTGCGAGCAGTGTGGCACGCGAGATCCCCGCCGCACACGGGTCCGCCGCGGGCATCCGAAGTTACCGGGCGTCAACCCTTCAGCGATCCCGGGTACTTGCGCCGACGGCAAGGGCGTGGGCCCGCGTGCGCGGCGGCGTGAGGTGGGAGGCTGAACAGGTAAGCGCACCAGCCCCGGGAAGGAACCAGACCATGGCCGTCGCACCGCTGTCCCAGCAGGAGATCGAGGACCGGCTGGCCGAGCTGCCGGGCTGGTCGCTGGAAGGGGACCGCATCGCCCGCTCGTACCGGCTCGGCTCGCACTCGGCGGCGACGGCGATGGTCGTGCACATCGCCCAGGTCCAGGAGGAGCTCGACCACCACTCCGAGCTGACCCTCGGCTACAACACCGTGTCCCTGACGATGAACACGCACAGCGTCGGCGGCGCCGTCACCGAGAAGGACTTCGAGCTCGCCCGCAGGGTGGAGGACCTGGCCCCAGGCCACGGAGCACACTGACGGATGTGCTGGACTACGACAAGGAAGCCGACACCTACGACGCGTCACGCGGCGGCGAGGCACGGGCCGAAGCCGCCGCCGGTGCCGCCCTCGGCCTGATCCCCGACGGGGCCCGTCGCCTCCTCGACCTCGCCTGCGGCACCGGGATCGTGACGCGAAGGCTGGCGGCGGGCCGGCCGGGGCTGCGGGTGACGGGGGCGGACCTCGCGCCCAACATGGCGCGAAGGGCCGCGGCCCGGCTGCCCGGCTCGATCCTGCTGGCCGACAGCCGCCGACTGCCGTTCACCGACGGCACGTTCGACGCGGTGACCAGCGTGTGGCTGCTGCACCTGTTGGCCGACCCCGCCGACGTACGGTCCGTCGTCGCCGAGTGCGCCCGCGTGCTGCGGCCCGGCGGCGTGTACGTCACCACGGTCGACAAGGCCGCCGCGCACGACGTGGGCAGCGACATCGACGCCGTCCTCGCCCCGCGCCCGCACCGCTGCGCCGCGGACGCTGCCGACACCGTCGCCGCCCATGCCGCCGAGCACGGCCTGCACCCGGCCGGACAGACATCCTTCCCCGGCATCGGCCAGGGCCCCAGCCCCCGCCGCATGGTCGCCGACCTACGGCGCGGCTGGTTCACCACCATGCCGCCCGGCAGCCCCCTCGCCGAGCGGGTCGCCGAGGGCCTGGCCCGCCTCCCCGACCAGGACCGCCCCCGCGCCGACCCTCGCTTCGCCGTAAGGGCGTTCCGCAAGCCGCCGGGTGAAGTCCGCAGCCCTTGACCGAGTGGCCCCCGTTTTTGCCGCTTCGGCAACAAGGCTGGCAGGCGGACGGTGCGTCGGCGCACGCTGGGGCGCACCCCGACGAGAGGCTGACCTCCATGGCACACCCCCCGCACGACGACCGCGACCACCGGCACCACCACGGTCACCGTCACGACCACACCGACCTCGACTGGGCCGAGATGGCCCCGCTGCTGGAGGCGCAGGCGGAGCTGTTCGCCCCGCTGTACGAGCGGGCCATGGCCTGGCTCGCGGAGGAGGTGACCGGGCCGGGGTTGATCGTCGACGCGGGCAGCGGTCCGGGGGTGGTGTCGTGCCTGTTCGCCGAGGCGTTCCCGGGCGCGCGGGTCGTCGCGGTGGACGGCGCCGAGCCGCTGCTGGAGCGGGCCCGCGAGCGGGCCGTGGGCCAGGGCGTCGCCGACCGGTTCGACACCCTTGCCGGTGAACTCCCCGCCGTTCTGGCCGAGTTGGACCAGCCGGCCGATCTGCTGTGGGCGAGCCGCAGTCTGCATCACCTCGGCGACCAGCGGGCCGCGCTCGCCGCGTGCGGCGCCCGGCTCGCGCCCGGCGGCATCGTGGCCGTTCTGGAGGGCGGTCTGCCCGTCCGGTTCCTGCCCCGGGACATCGGCATCGGCCGGCCGGGGCTGCAGGCACGGCTCGACGTCCTGCAGGAGGACTGGTTCGCGCGGATGCGGGCCGACCTCCCGGGCAGTGTCGCGGAGACCGAGGACTGGGCCGCGCTGCTGACGGCGGCGGGGCTGAAGCACACCCGCACGCGCAGCTTCCTGCTGGATCTGCCCGCACCGGCGTCCGAGCGGGCCCGCTCCTACGCCGCCGCGTCCCTCTCCCGCTTCCGTGACGACTTCGCCGACGACCTCGACGCCGACGACATCGCCACGCTGGACCGCCTCCTCGACCCGGCCGACCCGGCGAGCGTGCACCGGCGCCCGGACCTGTTCGTGCTGACGGCGTACACGGTGCACACGGCGGTACGGCCCGTGTGACGGGCGGCGCCATGGGTGCCGTCGGCGCCGTCGTCGTACGGCCGCTCGGGCAGCCCAACTGACCTGTCCCGCAAGCCCGGCACGGCGCCCGCGCGGGGCGCGGTACCGGGCTGCGCCGCCATCCGGGGTCAGTTGTCGCGCAGGAACTGCTGGGCCAGCCGATTCCCGAGGGAGACGGCCGCGCTGTGGCTCTCGATGGGGGAGACGCGGGAGTTCTTGAAGAGGATGTACGTCACGCCGGACGGGATGCCCCCGGTCGCCGGGTCCGAGTTGACGCCGAGGGCTCTTGCGGTGGCGTACGAGGCCTCGCCGATGATGTTCGCGGGTCCGGTGTCGCCGACGACCGCGTACTCGACCTTGCCGCCGTGGATGACGGCGGCCACGCCGCCGCCCTTGATGCCGTAGTCGGCGTAGTTCCAGATGGAGCTCGGGCCGGGCACGACGACGTAGGGCAGCGCATCGGACCTCAGGGGCTCGCCGTTGGACTGGTGGAACGCCGTGTCCCCCTGGAACCAGGGGCTGTTGTCCGCGTTGCAGTGCGTGGTGCTCTGGCCGTCGCAGTCGATGTCCATGTCGGCCTTCCAGAACACCGCGCCGTTCTTGCCGCACACCGGGATCGTGGCCGCGGTGCCGGCGTCGGTCCGGTACAAGCCGTGCGAAACCCGCTTGCAGGACGTCACCTTGGCGAGCAGGTCGGCCGCCCTGACGGAGCCCTCCCAGGCCGCGTCCTTTCTGACATAGGCAGCGACGGGGAAGCGGGCGGCACCCGCGGAGAGTGCTCCGGCGGCCAGCAGCAACGCTGTCGAGACTGCGGCGAAGGTCGGTGTTCGCATGCGCACGGTGCGTGGACCCTTCTGTAGGGAAAGTTTCCGTCACTCGACGTGGTCCGAGGTGAACCGGCCTTTTGCGTGGCCCCGTCAAGTCGTCCGATGGCATCCCCGGCCCGCTGTGCCGTTTGCGGCGACTGGCCGCCTGCGGGAAAACTGGGAATATTGGACATTCCGGACATTGAACCTGGAAATTCCTCGAGAGTTCACGAGCCACGCGGCTTCAGGGAGAGGCGTCATGTTCGTCCGCACCGTTTACGCGACCGGCGACCCCGCGAAGATCGACACAGCCATCAGGGCCCTGAACACGGAGGGGCGCGATCTGCTCGAAGAACGTCCGGGATACCGCGGAGCAGGCGTCTTCGTGGACCGGGAGCGCGGCACGCTGCTGGCCGTGAGCTGGTGGGGCTCCGCGGAGGCGAGACACAACAGCGACGAGGTGATGCGGGAGCGACGGGGAGCCCTGATGGGGCCGTTCGGCGGGACGGTGGCGGTCCGCAACTACGAGGTGGCGGTCTTCCACGCCGCGCAGCATCCGCGGGCCGGCGGCGGACTGCGCGTCAGCAGGCTGGAGTTCGACCCGGCCGACGCGGACCTGCTCGTCGACACGTTCCGTACGGCCGTGCTGCCCCGGCTGGAGAGCCTGCACGGGCTGGCCCGGGCCTCCCTGTTCGTGGACCCGGAACGGGGGCAGGGCCTCTCGGACGCCCTCTTCCTCGACCGTGACTCCCTGGCCGCGTCCCGCGCGGGCCACGCGGCGTTGCGGCGCGAAGGGGCGGTCAAGTCCCACACGGCCGTGGTCGGACAGGAGGAGTTCGAGGTCATCCACGAGGACGTGCACCCCGACCGAGCCGCCCCTCAAGGGAGTTGACCGGCCTCCTCGGCCCGCGGGCCGTGAACGCGGACGCCCCGCCGTGCGGGAAGGCGCGCGGCGGGGCGTCCGGCCGTACGCACGACACCGTGCGTACGGGAAGCGGGGCTCAGACCATGTCGAACGTCGCCGGGTCGGGACCCAGGCGGCGGTCCTCGTTCAGCGCGCTGATCGCCCCGAGGTCCTCGGGGTCCAGGTTGAAGTCGAAGACGTCGATGTTCTCCATGATCCGGGACGGCGTCACGGACTTCGGGATCACGATGTTGCCCTGCTGGATGTGCCAGCGCAGCACGATCTGGGCCGGGGTGCGGTTGTGCTTCTGGGCGATCGCGATGATGGCCGGAACGTCCAGCAGGCCCTTGCCCGAACCGAGCGGCGACCAGGCCTCGGTGCGGATGCCCTGCTCGGCGTGGAACTCGCGCGCCGCGTGCTGCTGTAGCTGCGGGTGGAGCTCGATCTGATTGACCGCCGGGATGACCGAGGTCTCGGAGATCAGCCGCTCCAGGTGCTCCGGAAGGAAGTTGGAGACGCCGATGGCACGGACACGGCCGTCGCTGTACAACTTCTCCAGCGCCTTGTACGTGTCGATGTACTTGTCCTGGCCCGGCAGCGGCCAGTGGATCAGGTACAGGTCGAGGTGGTCGAGGCCCAGCTTCTCCAGCGACGTGTCGAAGGCGCGCAGGGTGCTGTCGTACCCCTGCTCGCTGTTCCAGAGCTTGGTGGTGACGAAAATGTCCTCGCGGGGGACGCCGGAGGCAGCGATGGCCTTGCCGGTGCCCTCTTCGTTGCCGTAGATCGCCGCTGTGTCGATGCTGCGGTACCCGGCCTCAAGAGCCGTGGCGACCGCCTGCTCGGCCTCGTCGTCCGGCACCTGCCAGACGCCGAAGCCCAGCTGGGGCATCTCGACGCCGTTGTTGAGGATGATCGGGGGGACCTTGCTGCTCACGAGCTCTTGATCCTTTGTTTGTCGACAGGTGGTACTCCCATCGTCAACGACCACGGGCCGTCGCGCATTCCTGACCGCGGAATCCGCCGGGCCGGCGTGGCCGGTCACGCGCGGTAGAGCGCCTCCACCTCGTTCTCGTACGCCTTCTCGATCGCCTTGCGCTTCAGCTTCAACGACGGTGTCAGCAGGCCCTGTTCCTCGGTGAACGGCTGGGCGAGGATGCGGAACGTGCGGATCGACTCGGCCTGGGAGACCAGCGTGTTGGCGGCCACCACCGCACGCCGCACCTCGGTCTCCAGATCGGGGTCGCGCACCAGCTGGGCGGCGGACAGCTGCGGCTTGCCCCGCATGGTCAGCCAGTGCTCGACGGCCTCCTGGTCGATGGTCACCAGGGCCGCGATGTAGGGGCGGTCGTTGCCGACGACGATGCACTGGTTGACCAGCGGATGGTCGCGGACGCGCTCCTCCAGCACGCCGGGCGAGACGCTCTTGCCGCCGGAGGTCACCAGGATCTCCTTCTTGCGGCCGGTGATGGTGAGGAAGCCGTCCTCGTCCAGGGCGCCCAGGTCGCCGGTGGCCAGCCAGCCCTCGTGCAGCGCCTCGTCGGTCGCCTTCGGGTTGTTGAGGTAGCCCTGGAAGATGTTGCCGCCGTGCAGCCAGATCTCCCCGTCGTCCGCGATGTGCACGGTGACGCCCGGGATCGCCTGGCCGACGGTGCCGTAGCGGGTGCGGTAGGGCGGGTTGGCGGTCGCGGCCGCCGTCGACTCCGTGAGGCCGTACCCCTCGTAGATCTGCACGCCCGCGCCCGCGAAGAACAGGCCCAGCCTGCGGTCCATGCCGGAGCCGCCGGACATGGAGTTGCGGATACGGCCGCCCATCGCGGCGCGCACCTTCGCGTAGACGACCTTGTCGAAGAACTGGTGCTGCAGGCGCAGCCCGGCGGAAGGGCCGGGCCCGGTGCCCCACGCCTTCGCCTCCACCGCGTCCGCGTACCGCACCGCGACGTCGACGGCCTTCTCGAACGGCCCGGACTTGCCGTCCCGCTCCGCCTTGCGGCGGGACGCGTTGAACACCTTCTCGAAGATGTACGGCACCGCGGTGATGAACGTCGGCTTGAACGCGGCGAGATCGGGTAGCAGAGCGGAGGCGTTGAGCTGCGGCTGGTGGCCGAGGCGCACCTTGCCGCGGAACGCCGTGATCTCGACCATCCGCCCGAAGACGTGCGCCAGCGGCAGGAAGAGCAGCGTCGACGCCTCGTCGCCCTTCTTCGAGTGGAAGACCGGCTCCCACTTGGTGGCCATGGTCTCGGACTCGAACATGAAGTTCCCGTGCGAGAGGACACAGCCCTTGGGGCGCCCTGTGGTGCCCGAGGTGTAGATGATCGTGGCGATCGACTCGGGGGTGATGGCCCGCCGGTGCCGTTGCACCACGTCGTCGTCGATGTGCGCGCCCGCGTCGTACAGCTCCTGCACGCAGCCCGAGTCCAGCTGCCACAGCTGGCGCAGCTGCGGGAGCCGGTCGATGACCGTGGCGATCGTCATCGCGTGGTCCTCGTGCTCCACGATCGCCGCCGACACCTCGGCGTCGTACAGCATCCAGAAGCACTGCTCGGCGGAGGAGGTGGGGTAGATCGGCACCACCTGGGCGCCGATGGTCCACAGCGCGAAGTCGAACAGCGTCCACTCGTAGCGGGTGCGGGACATGATGGCGACCCGGTCACCGAAGCGTATGCCGCCCGCGAGAAGCCCCTTGGCGAGCGCGAGGACCTCGTCCCGGAACTCCGCGGCGGTCACATTCCGCCATTCCCCGTTCTCGTCCTTGCGGCCGAACGCGACATGGAGTGGATCGTCGGCCGCCAGTTCGAAGACGGTGTCGGCCAGACCGCCAACCGGCGGCATCGACGCCCATTGAGGGTTGGTGAACTCGTGCACTCCCCGCTCCCCGATCCTCGCTCTTCGTGTGCGCTCAGCGCAGCGCCGTGAAAGCTACCCCACCTGTTCACGAGGCGGGAGGGGGGTTGAAACCGGTCAACGCCCTTGTGCGCGGGGGGTAGCGCCCGGAAAATGCCCGCACAAGGGGAAGGGCCGGACATAATTCTTACGGTTCCGTAGGTTTCGGTGCCGCAATCTCCACTGAATCTGTACGCCCTGGTCACCATGCCTGGCGCCTGCGAAGTGGGTGTCCGACCGTTCGTTTCGCGCTACATGCCGGGGTCCGGGCCGGGCATGCACACACCCGTCGCCCCGAGGGCCGGCCGGCTATCCGCCGGGCCGGAGCAGTCGCTCCCCGCCCGCCAGGATCGCCGCCGCCAGCGCGTCCGCCGCCTGTGCGGCCGAGGCCCGCCGTCGGCCGTGCACCAGCACGAAGTCGACCTCGCCCAGCTCCGGCAGCCCCGCCCGCTCGGGCACCCGGAACAGCCCGGGCGGCACCAGTCGCCGGGAGTGCGCCATGACCCCGAGTCCGGCGCGCGCGGCCGCGATGAGGCCGTTGAGGCTGCCACTCGTGCACACGATGCGCCACGGCCGGCCCTGCCGCTCCAGCGCCTCCAGCGCCCGCGCCCGGGTGATGCCAGGCGGCGGGAACACGATGAGCGGCACGGGGCCGCCCGGGTCCAGGCGCAGCCGCTCCGCGCCGATCCACACCAGCTCGTCGTGCCAGACCGGCTCACCGCGCGGATCCTCCGGGCGCCGCTTGGCCAGCACCAGGTCCAGCTTCCCGGCCGCCAGCCGCTCGTACAGCGTGCCGGACAGCTCCACCGTCAGCTCCAGGTCGACCTCGGGGTGGTCGTAGCGGAAGGCCTCCAGGATCTGTGGCAGCCAGGTCAGCACGAAGTCCTCCGAGGCGCCGAACCGCAGCCGGCCGCGCACCCGGGTGCCGGTGAAGAACGCCGTCGCCTGCTCGTGCACCGCCAGGATCCGGCGCGCGAAGCCCAGCATGGCCTCGCCGTCCTCGGTCAGCTCCACGGAGTGCGTGTCACGCAGGAACAGCTGCCGCCCCGTGGCGTCCTCCAGGCGTCGCACGTGCTGGCTGACCGTGGACTGCCGCAGCCCGAGCCGCCGGGCGGCCTGCGTGAAGCTGAGCGTCTGGGCGACCGCCAGGAACGTCCGCAGGTGCGAGGGGTCGTACACACCGCGAGGCTATCGCGGAACGTGATGACAGTCAGTGTGGTGTGCCGGATTCCCGATCACGAAAGGGAGGAGGACGATGGAGAGGGGCCGTCCGGCCCCGGACCGACCCACAGCACGACGCACAGCAAGTGGAGCACCGTGAAACGCCTGCACTGGCCGAGTTGGATGCCGATCGACCCCTACATCCTGCTTCTGCTCGGGACGGTGGGCCTCGCCGCGCTCTTCCCGGCCCGGGGCACGGCCGCCGACGTGGCGTCGGGCGCGTCCACCGCCGCGATCGCCTTCCTCTTCTTCCTGTACGGCGTCCGCCTGTCCACCCGGGAGGCGCTCGACGGACTCCGCCACTGGCGGCTCCACATCATGGTGCTGGCCTGTACGTTCGTCGTCTTCCCGCTGCTCGGCCTGGCCGCCCGCGGGCTCGTGCCGACGCTCCTGACCCACCCGCTCTACCAGGGCCTGCTGTTCCTCACCCTGGTGCCGTCGACGATCCAGTCGTCGATCGCGTTCACCTCGATCGCCCGCGGCAACGTGCCCGCCGCGATCTGCGCCGGCTCCTTCTCCTCGCTGGTCGGCATCGTGCTCACCCCGCTGCTCGCGGCCGTGCTGCTCGGCAACAGCGGCGGCGGCTTCTCGGCCGACTCGCTGCTCAAGATCGTGCTTCAGCTGCTGGTGCCCTTCCTCGCCGGGCAGGCGCTGCGGCCCTGGATCGGGGGCTTCGTCACCCGGCACAAGAAGGGGCTCGGGCTGGTCGACCGCGGCTCGATCCTGCTCGTCGTCTACACCGCGTTCAGCGAGGGCATGGTGCAGGGCATCTGGCACCAGGTGAGCCCCGTCCGGCTGGCCGTGCTGCTCGGCGTCGAGGCCGTGCTCCTCGCCGTGATGCTCGTGCTGACCTGGTACGGCGGCAAGGCGCTGCGGTTCGACCGCGAGGACCGGATCGCCATCCAGTTCGCCGGGTCGAAGAAGTCCCTCGCGGCCGGACTGCCCATGGCGAGCGTCCTGTTCGGCGCGCACGCCTCCCTCGCCGTGCTGCCGCTGATGCTCTTCCACCAGATGCAGCTCATGGTGTGCGCGGTCCTCGCCAAGCGCCGGGCGCGCGACCCGGAGAAGGCCGCGCCCGCGCCCGCGCCGGTCGCGGAGTCACGGACCGCGGTCGGTTCGGGGCTGCGTTCCCGCTGACGCCCCGAAGCGTCCGTGACCGCGGTGGGTCGAGGCCCGTGGCCGACCCCGCTCACCGCTTGATCGCGACGCCCCCGTAGATGGACGTGGTCTCGTCGGTCTCGTCCTTTCTGGGCGGGCCGTCGGGGTGCCAGCGGTATGCGGGGACGATGCCCGGCTCCACCGGCTCGAGCCCGGCGAAAAGGGCCTCGAACTCCGTCTTGTTGCGCGTCACCGCGGGGATACCGCCCTTCTGGTACACCGCCCTCGCCCTCGCGGCGGCCTCGGGATCGAGGAAGTCGGCGGTCCCGTGGGTGAGGGACAGATAGCTGCCCGGGGCGAGCGGCTTGATCATCCGGCGGATGATGCCGACCGGGTCGTCCTCGTCGGGGATGAAGTGGAAGAGCGCGTTCATCGACAGGGCGACCGGCTGGGACAGGTCCAGTGTCCGCTCCAGTTCCGGCGAGCCCAGGATGTGCTCCGGGGCGTACACGTCCCCGTGCAGATACGCCGTGCGCCCCTCGGGCGCCGAGCGCAGCAGCGCGTCCGCGTGGGCCAGCACGATCGGGTCGTGGTCCACGTACACCACGCGCGACTCGGGCGCCTCGCGCTGGGCCACCTGGTGCAGGTTGGGTTCGGTGGGGATGCCGGTGCCGATGTCCAGGAACTGGCGTATGCCCTGGGCGGCGAACCACCGGGTGGCACGGTGCATGAACTCCCGTGTGCTCCGCGCGATGATCCTGGCGTTGGGCAGGACGCTGAGGACCGCCTCGGCGGCTTCCCTGTCCACCGGGTAGTTGTCCTTGCCGCCCAGGTAGTAGTCGTACATCCGGGCGGAGTGCGGGGCGGTCGTCCGTAGGGCCAGGGACGGGTCCTGCGCGGGCATGCGTGCTCCCTCGATCGGTGCTCTCATACGGCGAAGACGGTGCTGCTCTGCGCCGCGTACAGATGGTCGGCCAGGCCGCGCTTCACTCCGCGGAGGAAGGCGGAGATCTCGTCCGCGTCGTAGATCAGGGCGGGGCCGTCCGGGTCCTTCGACTGCCGGAAGGCGACGCGGCCGCCGGGCAGCCGCTTGACCTCGACGCAGTCGCCGCCGTTCGGGCTGGACCACGGGCACTCCCAGCCGTGCCTCCCGAGCCGGTACGCCGGCATCCCGCTCACGAGGCCGTCGTCGTCAGGGGCGGTCGCGGCCACCGCGTCGTCGGCGGGGTGGACGGCGGTCATACGTACTCCTTGCGGACGTGCTCGAGATAGTTCCTGGTGGCGCTGCGGGAGACCGCGTAGCTGCCGGCCATGCGGTCCAGTGTTTCCAGGTAGGTGCCGACTTCGTCGGGGTCGTCGATGTAGGAGCCCCGCGTCAGGTTCTCGACGTAGACCACGTCGGGCAGGACCTGGGTGCGCAGCCGGTAGAGGGAATAGGCGCCGTACGCGCCGGGGTGGGCACCCGAGGTGAACGGCAGCACTTGCAGGGTGATGTGCTCCTGGTCCCACAGGTCGAGGAGCCGGTCCATCTGGCCGCGCATGACGGCGGCGTCGCCCACCGGGCGTGCGAACACGTTCTGCTCCAGCAGCAGCCACAGCCGTACCGGCGTCGTGTGCCGCTCGAGCCGCTCCTGCCGCAGCAGCCGTACCTGGACGGCGCGTTCGATCTGCTCGGCCGGTGCGTCCGGCGCGCCCATGAGGAGCTGCGCCCGCGCGTACTCGGCCGTCTGCAGGATGCCGGGCACGAAGTGCGGGTTGTACGAGCGGATGAGGGAGGCCTCGTCCTCCAGGCTGAGCAGTGGGCTGAGCCAGGTGGGCATCGCGTCGCGGTAGTCCGCCCACCAGCCCGGCTGGTTGGCGTCGCCGGCCAGCTCCAGCAGGTCCGCGGTGATCCGCTCGCGTTCCTCGGCGGGGCGGTCGCGCAGGTAGTACGGCAGCAACTGCTGCACGTACACCAGGCGCACCGCGAACTCGGCGCGCTCGATGCGGCGGACCGTCAGCGCGGTGGTGTGGATCAGGCCGGCGGCCTCGTCCAGTGAGACCCCGGCTTCTTTCCGTAACTGTGCGAGCTGGTGACTGAGGACGACCCGTCGCACCGTGGGTGCGATGCCCGCCCCCGTCCATGGACGCGCGTCGGCCACGCCCTACCTCCCGGATCAATGGTGACGGGCAGTCTGCCACGCGTGTCTCGTCTTGCCCAGGGCAAAACTGACGTCACGAAATTATCGTCGAGCTGGTTGCGTGGACGTCTCTATCGCCCCACAGTTGACGTCATGGCAGATCTCGCGGGCGGTGCCGCATCACGTCAACTCCTGCTGGAATCAGAGGAGTTACGGTGGGCACGCGCCGACGAGACACACCTCACGCCCGCCGCGGGCGCGCTCCTCGACTCCCGCCTCCTGGGCGCGATGGGCCGGTGGACCTGGGGCGCGGGGGCTCCGGAGCGCCCGGTGGCGATCGCGCTTCTCGCGCCTCCCCCACAGGCCGGACGGACCGTGGCGCGAGCGGTGCGGGCCCTGGCCGAGTCGGCCGGGATGACGCCCGCCTCGGAGCCGATACCGGACATCGGACAGCTGATGCACGTGTCCTCCGCGTCCCAACTGGCCCTGTGATTCGCCGCGGCGGCCTACACGCTCGTGCTGCCGGCGTCCCCCGAGGTGGTCCTGCTGGCGCGCCGGAGGGCCGCCCTGGCGGTCGCTGTCGGCCTCGACCCGCTGCCCGCGGACGCGCCGTGGGACGCGGTCACGGAGTACGTCCGGCAGGGCGTCGCGCTCGACCGCGTCTGGTTCGGCAGCGCGGGGCTGCTGTCGGAGGAGGCCTGACCGTCGGCCGAGCCCGACGGGGGAGCGGGGCCGGGCCGTCGTGGCCGGCCCCCACGCCCCCACGCCCCCGCGTAACCCCTGCCGTGGCGTCAGCCGCCGCTCACCTCGTCCATGGGCAGCCACAGCACCGTGTCGCGCGCCGACCGCAGCGCCTGCGGGTCGGACAGCTCCGCGTCGCTCAACGCGCGGTCCCAGACGTGCACTTCGTCGATGGAACCGGTGAAGAAGGCCCGGCTGTCCATGCGTTGGCCGATGTGTACGCCGAAGGGCGAGTTACGGCTGACCGAGCCGGACACGTCGGCGACGGTGGACCGTACGCCGTCGACGAAGAGCGACAACTCCCCTCCGCCCCTGCGCAGCACGACGTGATGCCACTGCCCGTCGTTGTACGCGCTCGTCGTACCCACCGCCGCCGTGCGCACGGCCGTGGCGCCCTCCCGTACGGTGATGAGCCCGCGGATCCGGTTGCTCGCGGGCTCCCCGCGCAGCCACACCTGGGGCTGGGTCGTGCCGATGCCGCCCATCCACAGCAGCGGCTGCTCGCCGGAGGCGGCCGTGTACCGGAACCACAGCGACGCGGTGAAGTCCTTGGTGCCGAGCGGGAGTCGATCGCTGTACGGCAGTCGTACGGCGTCGTCGGCGCCGTCGAACTCCAGGGCGCCCCCTGACACGCCGTCCGTCTCCCGCGCGCCACCGAGCACGGCCGCGCGCCGCGCGTACGGGGCACGGTCGCGGGTGGTGGGGTCGGGCCCGCGGCGCGGCCGGAGCCAGTCCTCGGTGAAGCGGGCGAAGCGGATCTCGTCGCGCGCGTCGACCGCCCCGCCCTCGTACATCAGCCCCACGGTGTCGTGGCCGATGCGCACCAGGTCGGAGTAGCCCGACCAGTCGGTCGTGACGACCGTGCCCCGGTCCACGCTGTCCCAGGTGCGCCCGCCGTCGTACGAGGAGCGGATCATCATCGTGCGTCGGCGGTCGGGGTCGCCCGGGCAGGCCAGCAGGATGCGGTCGCCGAGGCGCAGCGTCGAGCCCTGCACCTGCGGCGCGTAGAGGTCCGGGACGTCACGGAAGGGTGCGGTGAAGCCGGTGCCGCCGTCGCGGCTGACCGTCTGGGTGCGGTGGCCGAGGTCGGTGCCGTCCTGTTCGCGGCCGCTGACCAGGATCGAGCCGTCGCCGCGCTCGGTCATCGTCAGCTCGGACGGCTTCTGCCGGAAGGTGTTGTCGTCGGCGATCGGCCAGGTGTCCGTGGCCCCGGTCCGCCAGTGGTCGCCGCCGTCGTCGCTCACGATGAGGGCCGCGTGGTTGGCGGTGACCCGACTGCCGTGCCAGGTCTCGGTGTTGACACCGAACACCAGCCGTCCGGCGTATGTGCCCCGGGTGAGCTGGATGCCGTGCACCGGGCCGGTCGCGTACCAGGAGTTCCAGTCGGCGGGCAGGATCTCGGGGCTCAGATCGCGCGGCGCGGACCAGGTGCGGCCGTCGTCGTCGCTGTACCGCAGGTGCGGGGTGCGGTCGCACGGGACCTGGCAACTGGCGCTGTCCGTACGGCCGGTGTTGTACGTCTCGGCCAGCAGGACGCGGCCGGTCTCGCGGTCCACGATCGGCGCCGGGTTGCCGTGGGTGTCGCCCGCACCCTCGTCGACCACCTGGAGCGGGCTCCAGGTGCGCCCGCCGTCCGTGGAGCGCTTGAGCACGATGTCGATGTCGGCGGAGTCCCCGCAGTTGAGGACCCGGCCCTCGGCGAACGCCAGCAGCGTGCCGTCGTTCGTCCTGACGACGGCGGGGATGCGGAAGCAGGCGTAGCCCGGATCCCGGGACGCCTTGAAGAGGACCTGCTGCTCGAACCCCGGGGTGTCGGCGGCTTGTTGGGCCCGCGCCGGGTTCGGCAGGACCAGCAGTGCGGCGGCCGTGAGGGCGACGGCCAGGGTCGTTCTCAGACGGGCGCGGATTCCTGACGGCATGTGCGACCTGCCCTTCATGCGTCGAGAAAGAGGCATCGGGACGGCACGACATCCGCACATCCGTACATCCGGAGATCCGAACATCCCACGTCCAACGTGCGCTTCATCGACGTTAGTTGGCCCCCGAGTGCCCCACAAGGAGCGTGCGGCCACTTCAGGGGGCATGCGACCGGCCCGGCTTGCGACGGTGCGGCTTCCGGTGGTGCGGGGGGCGGGCGAACGGAAGGACCGGAAGCGCCGTCGCCGACCCCGGACCGGGCGACGCCGATGCCGCCCCCGCCCTCCGGCAGACCAGGGCGTCGGGATCGTCGGCCGGGGCCTGGAGCGCGTAGCCGTCGGGGCAGGCGGGCCCGGGATCGCCCTTCGGCCCCGGATCGCCCTTGTCCCCCTTGTCACCCTTGGGGCCGGCCCCGCCCTGGCTGCCGTCGGCCCCGTTGCCGCCCGCCGGCCCGGCAGCCCCGTCGGCGCCCGCGGGCCCCTGCGGCCCGGCCTCGCCGGGCGGCCCGGACGGCCCCGGGGAGCCTGCCGCCCCGGGCGGACCCGACGGCCCGGCCGTGCCGCCCGTGCCCTGGGCCCCGGCCGCGCCCGCGGCCCCCCTGGCCCCACTGTCTCCCTTGTCGCCCTTCGCACCCGGGACACCGGTCTGCCCGGCGGGCACCCGGACGCGGTCATGGAGGTCCCGCACGGCCTCGGACGGGTCGGGCGCCGCCGGGATGCCGCCCCCGGCCCTGACCTGGGCGCGCAGGGTGCGGACGTCCGCGGCGAGGGTGGACAGCGCCTTGCCGCGCCGGTCGGCCTCGGCGCGCATCTGGTCGGCCCGCCGGTCGCCGGCGTCGATGCGCGCCCACAGGATCACCGCGACGCCGCAGAGCGCGATGAGCACGCAGACGAGGGCCACGCTGCGCCAGCGCCGGGCGAGCAGCCGCTCGAAACGGGCCGTCACGGCGTACCTCCCAGTCGGTGGACGTCGAGCCTGAGCCGCGCGATCTCCGACTGGTCGGCGAAGTGCAGCGAGGCCAGTTCGCTGATGCGCGTATCGCGCTCCGCCACCTGGCGCTCCAGCCGGTCACGCTCGGCCTGGAGCTTCTCGGTCAGACTGGAGTAGCCGTTCAGGGCGTTCTCCCCGCGCTTGCCCAGGTACGCCACGACGGCCGCGCCCAGCACGCCCGCACAGGCCAGCAACGAGCCGACCAGGGTGGTGCCGGCATCCACGTGACTGCCTCCTACGGGACGACGGGCCGCACAGGGCATGACCCGTTGAACTCGCCTGAAACAACGAGTCATCCGGCCGGGGGGTGTGCGGCCGTTCGCGGGAACATCACGGCCCGGTGACCGTTCGCCGCAGACTGGATACCGTTCATCGCATACGGTCGACGGACTCCTTCTCAACTGCCCTGCGGAGCCCTACCGTTCGGGACTCATGAGCAGCCCACCTGTCGCGCTGCCGGGATGGAGCCGCTGGCTCGTCCCGCCGGCCGCACTCTCCGTCCACCTCTCCATCGGTCAGGCCTACGCCTGGAGCGTGTTCAAGCCGCCGCTGGAGTCCTCGCTCCACCTCAGCGGCACCGAGAGCGCGCTGCCGTTCCAGCTGGCCATCGTGATGCTCGGACTGTCGGCCGCGTTCGGCGGCACGCTCGTCGAGCGCAACGGGCCGCGCTGGGCGATGTCCGTGGCCCTCGTCTGCTTCTCCTCCGGCTTCCTGATCTCGGCGCTGGGTGCCGAGACGCAGCAGTACTGGCTGATCGTCCTCGGCTACGGCTTCGTCGGCGGGATCGGCCTCGGCATCGGCTACATCTCGCCCGTCTCCACCCTGATCAAGTGGTTCCCGGACCGTCCCGGCATGGCCACCGGCATCGCCATCATGGGCTTCGGGGGCGGCGCACTCATCGCCTCGCCCTGGTCGGCCCAGATGCTCAAGTCCTTCGGCTCGGACCACTCCGGGATCGCGCTCGCGTTCCTCGTGCACGGGCTGTCGTACGCCGTCTTCATGGCGCTGGGCGTGCTCCTGGTGCGGGTGCCGCGCGCCGAGAGCGCCGCGAGCACGACGGGCACGGCGGGCGCGGCCAGTGGGCCGGGCGGCCTCGACGGTGTGCAGGTGTCGGCCTCCACGGCGGTGCGCACCCCGCAGTTCTGGTGCCTGTGGATCGTGCTCTGCATGAACGTCACGGCCGGTATCGGCATCCTGGAGAAGGCCGCCCCGATGATCGGCGACTTCTTCGCGGACACCGCCACCCCGGTCTCGGTCTCCGCGGCCGCCGGATTCGTGGCGCTGCTGTCGGCGGCCAACATGGCGGGCCGTATCGGCTGGTCGTCCACCTCCGACCTGATCGGGCGCAAGAACATCTACCGCGTCTACCTCGGCGTCGGGGCGCTGATGTACCTGCTCATCGCCCTGTTCGGGGACTCCTCCAAGCCGCTGTTCGTCCTGTGCGCGCTGGTCATCCTCTCCTTCTACGGCGGCGGCTTCGCGACGGTCCCGGCCTATCTCAAGGACCTGTTCGGGACGTACGAGGTGGGCGCGATCCACGGCCGGCTGCTGACCGCGTGGTCCACCGCCGGCGTGCTCGGGCCGCTGATCGTGAACTGGATCGCCGATCGGCAGGAGGCGGCGGGCAAGCACGGCTCGTCCCTGTACGGCCTGTCGTTCGCCATCATGATCGGCCTGCTCGTCGTCGGCTTCGTCGCCAACGAGCTCGTCCGTCCCGTGCACGCACGCCACCACATCCCCGCCCAGAGGGAGGCCTCCGATGCCCAGCGACACCAGTCCGCCTAGCCGGCGGGGCCTGATCGCCTTCGCCTGGCTGTGGGTGGGGGTGCCTCTCGCCTATGGCCTGTACGAGCTCGTACAGAAGGCCACGCAACTGTTCACGGGTTGAATGTTCGGGCGGGCGTCTGAGGGTCTGACGGAAGCCGACAATACGGGCGCCCGATTCCTGTGACTTCACCTGCCGTCGTACCCGCGAGTCACGGACGAGACTGGTGGATCCCGCTACCCACGCAATGAGGGGGACACCAGATGAACGGCTCGCGCATCGCCGCGCTCGGCCACTACCAGCCCGCCAAGGTGCTCACCAACGAGGACCTGGCGGGCATGGTCGACACCAGCGACGAGTGGATCCGCAGCCGCGTGGGCATCCGCACCCGGCACATCGCCGGGCCCGACGAGCCGGTCGACGAGCTGGCCGCGCACGCCGCCGCCAAGGCCCTCGCGGCGGCCGGCCTCACTCCCGCCGACATCGATCTGGTCCTCGTCGCCACGTCCACGGCCGTCGACCGTTCCCCCAACACCGCGGCCCGGGTCGCCGCCCGGCTCGGGATCCCGCAGCCGGCCGCCATGGACGTCAACGTCGTCTGCGCCGGGTTCACCCACGCGCTGGCCACGGCCGACCACACGGTCCGCGCGGGCGCGGCGACCCGGGCGCTCGTGATCGGCGCCGACAAGATGTCCGACGTCACCGACTGGAGCGACCGGTCGACCTGTGTGCTGGTCGGCGACGGTGCGGGGGCCGCCGTGGTCGAGGCCTCCGACGAGCCCGGGATCGGGCCGGTGCTGTGGGGCTCGGTGCCGGAGATGGGGAACGCGGTGCGGATCGAGGGCACGCCGCCGCGGTTCACCCAGGAGGGGCAGAGCGTCTACCGCTGGGCCACCACCCAGCTGCCGCCCATCGCCCGCCGCGCCTGCGAGAAGGCCCAGGTCGCGCCCGAGGACCTGGCCGCGGTCGTCCTGCACCAGGCCAACCTGCGCATCATCGAGCCCCTGGCCCAGAAGCTCGGCGCCGTCAACGCGGTCGTCGCGCGCGACGTCACCGACTCGGGCAACACCTCCGCGGCCAGCATCCCCCTCGCCCTCTCCAAGCTCGTCGAGCGGGGAGCGGTCAGCGGTGGCGACCCGGTGCTGCTGTTCGGCTTCGGCGGCAACCTGTCGTACGCCGGTCAGGTCGTGCGCTGCCCCTGAGCCTCTGAGTCCCTGAGTCGCAAGGCTGCCGGGGCGCGAGCCGCGCTGTGACGTGCCCTACTCCGCGCCCGACTCCCGCCCCTCCTGGCACCTGTGCGCCGTAGACTGTAGACGAAAGACAATCGATACTGGGCTTCCCGTGAGCACGAGCCTTCCGGCCGCCGTGCGCGGCCCCGCCCAGGAGGGGGAGCGCGATGTTGTCGAAGGGACTTCCGCAGGGGGCGGTGCCCAAGCTCGAACGGCCCGGCCCGCTGCGCGACCGCGTCTACGAGGCGCTGCTCGAACTCATCACCACCCGTGCGCTGCGCCCCGGCCAGCACCTCGTCGAGAGCGAACTCGCCGGTCATCTGGGCGTCTCCCGGCAACCGGTGCGCGAGGCCCTTCAGCGGCTCAACACCGAGGGCTGGGTCGATCTGCGGCCCGCCCAGGGCGCGTTCGTGCACGAGCCGACCGAGGACGAGGCCGACCAGCTCCTCACCGTCCGTACGCTCCTGGAGGCCGAGGCGGCCCGGCTCGCCGCCGCGAACGCGGGCAGCCCCGGCATCGCCGTGCTCGAGGAGCTGTGCGCGGAGGGCGAGAAGGCGGTCGCCACGGACGACGTGGACGGCGCCGTCGCCCTGAACGCCCGCTTCCACGCCAAGATCATGGAGTTGGCGGGCAACGCCGTCCTCGCCGAGCTCGCCGCGCAGGTCGACCGCCGCGTGCGCTGGTACTACACGCCCGTGGCCCGGCAGCGAGGTCAGCAGTCCTGGATCGAGCACCGGGGCCTGATCGCCGCCATCGGCGACCGCGACGAACAGCTGGCCACGCGGCTGATGCGCGAGCACACCGAGCACACGCGACGGTCGTATCACGAGCGCGCGGAGTCCTGACCGGTACCGCGTGACGGCACCGTTCCCGCAGGGCGCGGATCACACGCGCACAGCCTCCGGCCGCTGCGAGGAGGTGGCGCACGCGCGGTTCTCCGCGGCCAGCATGGCCGTCAACACGGCTACCGCAACGATGAGTTCGGCGTAGGCCGGCAGCCGCACGCCGAGCGGTGCGACGGCGAGGACGACCGGCACGGCCGCCACCCGGTGGCGTACGGGACGAAGCCCCATCACCAGCCGGAACGCCACGTCGCCGAGGAGGAACAGCGCGACACCGCCCGCGAGCGCCAGCGCCGGACCCTGGTGCGGGTGTTCGGTGAGGTGCCCGAGGGTCTTCTTCAGGCCGGCGGCGAGGCAGGCGATGCCCAGCAGCATCGGCAGGAAGGCGTAGTAGTACGCGTTCATCGCCAGGCGCCAGCGCCGCGGCGCCGGTGTCGCCCGGAACACCGCCTCCGCCCCCTCCTCGTCGCGCACGAAGTACGTCCACCACAGGACGACGGTGAGTGCGAGCGCCAGGAACGCGCCGCCGAACAGTCCCGGCGTGAGCGGCAGATCGCCGATTCCGATGCCGATGGAGACGACCGACTCGCCGAGCGCGATGATCAGCAGCAGCCCGTGCCGCTCCACGAAGTGAGCCGGGTCGAGACTGCCCAGCTGGACCCGCATGGTCGCGGCCGTACGTGCTTCCCTGTGCGCGGTGGCGCCGGTGCGCAGGCGGCTCCAGCGCCGGCCGGGGCCGTGCTCGGCCACGAAGGGCGTCACGAACTGCAGGACGAGCGCCAGCCCCCACAGCCCGTCCGCCGCGAGACCGTCGACCAGACCCGCGGCGGTCACCGCGAGGGCGGCCAGCGCGTTCGGCACCCCGTACCAGACCGAGTCCCGGCCGTGGCTGCGTGTGTACAGCGCCGTGTGCACGACCACGACGAGCAGGAAGCCGAGCCCGAAGACCACGCCGGTGTCGTCGAATACTCGGGGAATCGCCAGTGCGCACACCAGGAAGCCGCCCATGCCCAGCATCAGCAGCAGGCGCCGGGACGGGCGGTCGGGCGGCACCTGGTTGGTGAGGTACGCGTACGCGGCGTACATCCAGAACAGCACGACGAAGATCAACGCCACCCGGCCGGCCGTCGCGAACGACAGGTCGGCGGCGAGCAGCACCGTGAGCTGGGTGAGGGTGAAGACGAAGACGAGGTCGAAGAAGAGCTCAAGCGTGGTGACGCGTCGCTCCGACTCCTGCGCAGCGGCATTCATGGGGCCCCCTGAACCGATCGGTGAGGTGATCGTAGGGGGGGCGGGGCCGTGTGCCCCGGCGTTCCGGCGTCCCGCGGTCCGGGACCCCGTGGTCCGGCGACCGGGCTTTGTCCTGGGAGTGGCGAAAGTCGGCGGCAATACGTGCGCAACTTCTTCCCAGATTCGGCGGCCGCTGCTACGTTCCCCTCGAAAGCCGGAGCCAGACAGCCGAGTTGAGGCGGGGAGGGGCACGTGAGACGCATGACCGCACGACCCGCTAACGCCCATCAGGCCCGGCTGCTCAGGCTGTTGCGTGACGGGGGACCCAACTCCCGCGCCCAGCTGGGCGACCAGATCGACCTCTCGCGGTCCAAGCTGGCCGTGGAGGTCGACCGCCTGCTCGACACGGGCCTGGTCGTCGCCGACGGACTCGCCGCCTCGCGCGGTGGCCGCCGCTCGCACAACATCCGGCTCGCCCCGAACCTGCGGTTCCTCGGCGTCGACATCGGCGCGACCTCCGTCGACGTCGCGGTCACCAACGCCGAGCTGGAGATACTGGGGCACCTCAACCAGCCCATGGACGTGCGCGAGGGACCGGTCGCGGTCTTCGAGCAAGTCCTCTCCATGGCAGGGAAGTTGAGGGCTTCCGGGCTCGCGGAGGGGTTCGACGGCGCCGGCATCGGCGTCCCCGGCCCTGTCCGCTTCCCCGAGGGCGTCCCGGTGGCGCCCCCGATCATGCCGGGCTGGGACGGCTTCCCGGTGCGGGAGGCGCTCAGCCAGGAACTCGGCTGCCCGGTCATGGTCGACAACGACGTCAACCTGATGGCGATGGGGGAGCAGCACGCGGGCGTCGCCCGCTCCGTGGGCGACTTCCTCTGCATCAAGATCGGCACCGGCATCGGCTGCGGCATCGTCGCGGGCGGTGAGGTCCATCGCGGGGTCACCGGCAGCGCGGGCGACATCGGGCACATCCAGGCCGTGCCCGACGGGCGGCCGTGCGCCTGCGGCAACCGCGGCTGCCTTGAAGCCCACTTCAGCGGCGCGGCACTCGCCCGCGACGCGCTGGAGGCCGCCCGGGAGGGTCTGTCGCCCGAGCTCGCCGCCCGGCTGGAGGCGAACGGCGGCCTCACGGCCGTGGACGTCGCCGCCGCGGCCGCGGCCGGGGACGCCACCTCGCTGGACCTGATCCGGGACGGCGGCACCCGCACCGGTCAGGTGATCGCCGGACTCGTCTCCTTCTTCAACCCCGGCCTGGTGGTGATCGGCGGCGGGGTGACCGGCCTCGGCCACACCCTGCTCGCCGCGATCCGCACCCAGGTCTACCGCCAGTCGCTGCCGCTGGCCACCGGCAACCTGCCCATCGTCCTGGGGGAGTTGGGCCAGAACGCCGGTGTCATCGGCGCGGCCCGGCTCATCAGCGACCACCTGTTCTCACCCGCGTAAGCGCACCATCGTCCGCACGCGCGTCAGCGCACCGTCCGACCGTCGTCCACAGCACAGCGCCTCTGCTCTGCCCTGCCCGAAACCGCCTGTCCCGCAAGCGGTTTCGCCCTGACACCGGCCCGTACGCCCGCCGAGGGGACCACAGATGGCACCAGAACCACCGCTGCTCAGCATGTCCGGCATCACCAAGTCGTTCCCCGGCGTCCGCGCCCTCGACGGCGTCGACCTCGACGTCCAGGCCGGGGAAGTGCACTGCCTGCTCGGGCAGAACGGGGCCGGGAAGTCCACCCTCATCAAGGTCCTCGCCGGCGCCCACCAGCCCGACACCGGCACCATTCGCTGGCGCGGCGAGCCCATCGCGCTCCGCTCGCCCCTCGCCGCGATGCGCCTCGGCATCGCCACCATCTACCAGGAACTCGACCTGGTGGAGCACCTGCCGGTCGCCGAGAACGTCCACCTCGGCCACGAGCCCACCGCCGCCGGCTTCGTCGTACGCGGCAAGGCGGCCCGCACCTCGACCGCCTCCGTGCTACGGCGACTCGGGCACCCGGAGATCCAACCGACTCGCCTCGTCGGGGAGTTGTCGGCGGCGCAGCAGCAGATCGTGTCGATGGCACGGGCGCTCTCCCACGACGTACGGCTCATCGTCATGGACGAGCCCTCAGCCGCGCTCGACCCGGACGAGGTCGACAACCTGTTCCGCATCGTCGGCGACCTCACGGCGGACGGCGTGGCCGTCGTCTACATCTCGCACCGCCTGGAGGAGATCCGGCGCATCGGCGACCGCGTGACGGTGCTGAAGGACGGCCGGGCGGTCGCGGGAGGACTGCCCGCCAGGACGACACCGACCCGCGAGGTCGTGGCGCTGATGACGGGGCGCAGCGTCGAGTACGTCTTCCCCGAGCGGCCGACTCCCGCTCCCGTGCCCGACGTCGCGCCGGTGCTGGAGGTCCGGGGCCTGTCCCGCGAGGGCGAGTTCGAGCCCCTGGACCTCGCCGTCCACCCCGGCGAGATCGTCGGCCTCGCCGGGCTCGTCGGCTCCGGACGCTCCGAGATCCTGGAAACGATCTACGGCGCCCGCAGGCCCACCGGCGGCCAAGTCCTCGTCGACGGCAGCCCGTTGCGGCCGGGCAGCGTACGGTCCGCGGTCCGCGCCGGCGTCGGCCTGGCCCCGGAGGAACGCAAGGCGCAGGCCCTGCTGATGCTGGAGTCGGTCACCCGCAATGTGTCCGTCTCCTCTCTGTCCCGCTTCTCGCGCGGCGGCTGGATCGACCGCCGATCCGAACGGAGCGCGACGCGCGCGGCCGTCCGCGAGCTGTCCCTGCGCCCCGACAACCCCTCCGTGCCGGTCCGCACGCTCTCCGGCGGAAACCAGCAGAAGGCGGTCCTGGCGCGCTGGCTGCTGCGCGGCTGCCGCGTGCTGCTGCTCGACGAACCGACCCGGGGTGTCGATGTCGGCGCCCGCGCCGAGCTGTACGCCGTCGTCCGCCGCCTCGCCGACGAAGGCCTGGCCGTCCTGCTCGTCTCCAGCGAGCTGCCCGAGGTGCTCGGCCTCGCCGACCGTGTCCTGGTACTGCGCGAGGGCAGCGTCGTACACGAGGCGCCGGCCTGCGAACTGGACGAACACCGCGTACTCGACCTCGTTCTGGAAGGAAGCCCGGCGTCATGACGCAGCCCGTCTCCCCGCCGCGGGACAGCACGGCCCAGGTGCCGTCGGCCGGTCGGCTCCCCGGCTGGCGCCACCTGGTGGCCCGCGCCGACGTCCGCACCCTCTCGCTCGTCGGGGTGCTCGCCGTGCTCGTCGTCATCGGCGGCGCCACCAAGCCGGACGAGTTCCTCGACACCCGCAACCTCCAACTCGTCCTCACCCAGGCCTCGGTGATCGGCGTCGTCACGGTCGGCATGACCTTCGTCATCACCTCCGGCGGCATCGACCTCTCGGTGGGCGCGATCGTCGCCCTCGCCTCGGTGTGGGCGACCACGGTGGCCACCCAGGAGTACGGCTTCGCGGGCATCCTCTTCACCGCGGTGGTCGTCGGTGTGGGCTGCGGCCTGGTCAACGGGCTGCTCGTCGCCTACGGCGGCATGGTCCCGTTCATCGCCACGCTCGCCATGCTGGCCTCGGCGCGCGGCCTCGCCCTGCAGATCACCGAGGGCAGGACGCAGATCGTGACTGTCGACGGGGTCCTGAACCTCGGCGAGCGCGACTCCTACGTCCTCGGCATCCCGCCGCTGGTGCTGGTCTTCGCGGTCGTGACGGCCATCGGCTGGCTGGTGCTCAACCGCACCACCTTCGGGCGCCGTACGGTCGCCGTCGGCGGCAACGCGGAGGCGGCCCGGCTCGCCGGCATCGACGTGCGCCGCCAGCGGCTCTACCTCTACCTGCTGTCCGGGCTGTGCTGCGGGATCGCCGCCTTCCTGCTGGTCATCCTGTCCGGCTCCGGCCAGAACACCAACGGCAACCTCTACGAGCTCGACGCCATCGCGGCCGCGATCATCGGCGGCACGCTGCTCAGCGGGGGACGCGGCACCATCACCGGCTCCGTGCTCGGCGTCCTGATCTTCACCACGATCACCAACATCTTCGCCCTGAACAACCTGCAGAGCGACGTCCAGCAGATCGCCAAGGGCGCGATCATCGTCGCCGCCGTGCTGGTCCAGCGCCGTACCGCGAGCACGACCTGAGGAAAGGGTTCACCGTCATGTCGCACCTCACCAGCCGCAGAGGACTGCTCCTCGGGAGTGCCGCCGTGTCCGCCGGTGCCGTCCTCGCGGGTTGCACCAGCAACGAGCCCAAGGACGAGAAGGCCGCCGCGAACGACCGGCCGGCCGCCGACGCCAAGCCCGGCAAGCACGTCACGATCGGCTTCGCCGGTCCCCAGGCCGACCACGGCTGGCTCAACGCCATCAACGACAACGCCAAGAGCCGCGCCAAGAAGTACGCGGACGTGCGCCTGGAGATCACCGAGGGCTCCAACGACACCGCCGCGCAGATCGGTCAGATCGAGACGCTGATCAACAAGAAGGTCGATGTGCTGGTGGTGCTGCCCGCCGACGGCAAGGCGCTCACCCAGGTCGGGCTGAAGGCGATGCGCGCGGGGATCCCGGTGGTCAACCTGGACCGGATCTTCAACACCCCGCAGGCCTATCGCTGCTGGATCGGCGGCGACAACTACGGCATGGGCCTCAACGCCGGCCACTACATCGGCGAGAAGCTCAAGGGCAGGCCGCACGCCCGCGTCGTCGAACTGGCCGGCCTCGACAACCTGGAGCTCACCAAGCAGCGCTCCCAGGGCTTCGACGACGCGCTCAAGAACTACCCCAACATCAGGAAGGTCGCCCGCCAGGCGGCCGAGTTCACGGTCGAGTCCGGACAGGCCAAGATGGCCCAACTCCTGCAGGCGCAACCCAAGTTCGACGCTCTGTGGAATCACGACGACGACCAGGGCGTGGGAGCGCTGCGCGCCATCGAACAGGCCGGGCGGGACGACTTCCTCATGGTCGGCGGGGCCGGGGCGCTCTCCGCGTTCCAGGCGATCAAGCGGGACAACGGCGTGTTGAAGGCGACGGTGCTCTACCCGCCGACGATGGCCGCCTCCGCGATCGACCTCGCCCGCGCCCTCGGCCAGGGCAACGGCGTCGGCGGCCTCGCCGAGTTCGAGATCCCGGCGTCGATCACCCTCTACTCGGCCGTGGTCGACAAGGACAACGTCGACCAGTACATGCCCACCGGCTTCCGCTGACCGCTTCGCCCCGCACCCCCCACGCCACGGCGCCCGCACCCCACGGCGCCCTCACGACGAGGACGAGGAGGACATCCGCATGGGACAGCCCCAGCAGCCGGACGATCAGGACGGGCCCGAGGACCCGGTGAGGCCGGTGCAGGAAGGGGGCCCGCAACCGTCGCCCGCGGGAGCGCCGGCGCTGCGCGTCGGCATGGTCGGATACGCCTTCATGGGCGCCGCCCACTCCCAGGGCTGGCGCACCGCGGGCCGCGTCTTCGACCTGCCGCTGCGGCCGGTCCTGGCCGCGATCTGCGGCCGCGACGCGGCAGCCGTACGGGCCGCCGCCGACCGGCACGGCTGGGCTGCCGCGGAGACCGACTGGCGCGCCCTGGTCGCCCGCGACGACATCGATCTCGTCGACATCTGCACCCCCGGCGACAGCCACGCCGAGATCGCGCTCGCCGCCCTGGCCGCGGGCAAGCACGTGCTGTGCGAGAAGCCCCTCGCGAACACCGTCGAGGAGGCCGTCGCCATGACGGAGGCGGCCGAAGAGGCGTACGAGCGAGGCCAGGTGACGATGGTCGGCTTCAACTACCGGCGCGTGCCCGCCGCCGCGCTCGCCCGGCACATGGTGGCGGAGGGGCGGCTCGGCACGCTGCGGCACGTGCGGGTGTCGTACCTCCAGGACTGGCTGGTGGACCCGCAGTTCCCGCTGACCTGGCGGCTGCGCAGGGAGGCGGCGGGCTCGGGCGCCCTCGGCGACCTGGGCGCGCACATCGTCGACCTCGCGCAGTACCTGGCGGGCGAGCGGCTGACCGGGGTCTCGGGCCTCACCGAGACCTTCGTACGGCAGCGGCCCCTGCCCGGCGGCCCGACCGGCGGACTGTCGGCGGTCTCGGCCGGCGGCAGCGGTCACGTCACCGTCGACGACGCCGCCCTGTTCACCGGCCGCTTCGCCTCCGGCGCCCTCGCCTCCTTCGAGGCCACCCGCTACGCCACCGGTCGCAAGAACGCCTTGCGCATCGAACTCAACGGCGAGCGCGGCTCGTTGGCCTTCGACCTGGAGCGGCTCAACGAGCTGTCGTACCACGACGGCACCGAGACCGCGACCCACGCCGGCTTCCGCCGCATCCTCGTCACCGAGCCCGACCACCCCTATCTGAAGGCCTGGTGGCCCCCGGGCCACGGCCTCGGCTACGAGCACACCTTCGTCCACCAGGCCCGCGACCTCGTGCACGCCATCGCCGAGGGACGCCGTCCCGATCCCTCCTTCGCCGACGGACTCCAGGTCCAGCGCGTCCTCGCCGCGGTGGAGGAGAGCGCCGAGAAGAACTCCGTCTACACGCCCATCGCGGTCTGACACACCACCGAAGCGGTCCGAGGAGGCCACCACAGATGCCGCGCACCTTCACCCTCTTCACCGGACAGTGGGCCGACCTGCCCCTGGAGGAGGTCTGCCGACTGGCCCGCGACTTCGGCTACGACGGGCTCGAACTCGCCTGCTGGGGCGACCATTTCGAGGTCGACAAGGCCCTCGCCGATTCGTCGTACGTGACGTCCCGCCATCAACTCCTCGACAAGTACGGCCTGAAGTGCTGGGCGATCTCCAACCATCTGGTCGGCCAGGCCGTCTGCGACGCCCTCATCGACGAACGGCATCGGGCCATCCTGCCCGCCCGCATCTGGGGCGACGGCGACGCCGAGGGCGTACGGCGGCGTGCCGCGGCCGAGATCGCCGACACCGCGCGCGCCGCGGCCGCCTTCGGCGTCGACACGGTCGTCGGCTTCACCGGCTCCGCCATCTGGCACCTGGTCGCGATGTTCCCGCCCGCCCCCGAGGCGATGATCGAGCGCGGTTACGACGACTTCGCCGAGCGCTGGAACCCGATCCTCGACGTGTTCGACGCCGAGGGCGTGCGGTTCGCCCACGAGGTGCACCCGAGCGAGATCGCCTACGACTACTGGACAACCCGGCGCGCACTGGACGCCGTCGACCACCGTCCCGCCTTCGGCCTCAACTTCGACCCCTCCCACTTCGTCTGGCAGGACCTCGACCCCGTCGGCTTCCTGTGGGACTTCCGCGACCGGATCTACCACGTCGACTGCAAGGAGGCCCGCAAGCGCCTCGACGGGCGCAACGGCCGCCTCGGCTCCCATCTGCCCTGGGGCGACCCGCGCCGCGGCTGGGACTTCGTGTCCGCCGGGCACGGCGACGTCCCCTGGGAGGACGTCTTCCGCATGCTGCGCTCCATCGGCTACCAGGGTCCGATCTCCGTCGAGTGGGAGGACGCCGGAATGGACCGGCTGCAGGGCGCGCCCGAGGCCCTCGCACACCTGAAGGCTTACGACTTCGAGCCGCCGTCGGCCTCGTTCGACGCGGCGTTCGGCAACTGAGCCCGCGTACCACCGACAGCTCTCCGGGATGACGGCGCATCCCGGCGCACGCACCCGCCCCGTACGACCGGCCCCATTCTGGAGGCATCCGTGCACGGGAACGACCGCACCATCCGCCCCGGCAGAACCGAGACGCACAGACGACGCCCGTCCCTGCGCAGGGCGATCGCCCTGCTCGGCAGCGCCCTGCTGGCGGGCGCCACCCTCACCCTCACCGGCCCGCAGGCCGGCGCAGCCGTCGCCGACCCGGGGAACCGGAAGGACACCGCCCCGGCCGCATCCGCCGCCGAGGACTTCCAGCAAGTGACCCTCGCCAAGGGCGAGTCGGAGGTCGGCGAGCCCATGTCGCTCGCCGTTCTCCCGGACCGCTCGGTCCTGCACACCTCACGCGACGGCGAACTCCGCCTCACCGACGCCGCGGGCAACACCCGGCTCGCCGGCAAGCTCGACGTCTACTCGCACGACGAGGAAGGCCTCCAAGGCATAGGCGTCGACCCGCACTTCGCCGACAACCGCTTCATCTACCTCTACTACGCGCCCCCGTTGAACACCCCGCCCGGCGACGCCCCCGAGACCGGCACCGCCGCCGACTTCGCCCCCTTCGACGGCGTGAACCGCCTCTCCCGCTTCGTTCTGAAGACGGACGGCACCCTCGACACGGCGAGCGAGAAGAAGATCCTGGAGGTGCCCACCTCCCGAGGCATCTGCTGCCACGTCGGCGGCGACATCGACTTCGACGCGGCCGGGAACCTGTACCTGTCGACCGGCGACGACACCAACCCCTTCCAGTCGGACGGCTACACCCCCATCGACGAGCGCGCCGACCGCAACCCCGCCTTCGACGCCCAGCGTTCGGCCGGCAACACCAACGACCTGCGCGGCAAGCTCCTGCGCATCAAGGTGAACGCCGACGGCTCGTACTCCGTCCCCGACGGCAACCTCTTCCCGCCCGGCACCGACAAGACGCGGCCCGAGATCTACGCGATGGGCTTCCGCAACCCCTTCCGCTTCAGCGTCGACCGCAAGACCGGCATCGTCTACGTCGGTGACTACGGCCCCGACGCGGGCGCCGCCGACCCGAAGCGCGGCCCCGGCGGCCAGGTCGAGTTCGCCCGGGTCACCGGCCCCGGCAACTTCGGCTGGCCCTACTGCACGGGCGCCAACGACGCCTATGTCGACTACGACTTCGGCACCAAGGCCTCCGGCGCCTCCTTCGACTGCGACGCACCGAAGAACACGTCGCCCCACAACACCGGCCTCACCGACCTGCCTCCGGCCAAGCCCGCCTGGATCCCGTACGACGGCCCGTCCGTGCCCGAGTTCGGCGACGGCTCCGAGTCCCCGATGGGCGGCCCCGTCTACCACTACGACGCGGCCCTCGACTCGCCGGTCAAGTTCCCGCAGGCGTACGACGGGAACTTCTTCGCCGGGGAGTTCGGCCGGCGCTGGATCAGGCGGATCGTGAGCGACGGCAACGGCACCGTGCAGTCCATCAACCCCTTCCCGTGGACCGGCACCCAGGTGATGGACATGGCCTTCGGCCCGGACGGCGCGCTGTACGTCCTCGACTACGGCACCGCCTGGTTCGGCGGCGACGACAACTCGGCCCTGTACCGCATCGAGAACGCCACCGACGGCCACTCACCGGTGGCCCAGGCCGCCGCCGACCGCACGTCCGGGCAGGCGGGACTCAGGGTCCGCTTCTCCTCCGCGGGCACGAGCGACCAGGACGGCGACGCGCTCACGTACAGCTGGGACTTCGGCGACGGTACCCGGTCCACGCAGGTGGACCCGGCGCACACGTACAAGGCGAACGGCACCTACACCGCGACCCTGACCGCGAAGGACACCACCGGCCGCACGGGCAGCGCGAGCGTGCAGATCGTGGTCGGCAACACCGCGCCCAAGGTGGTGCTCCAACTCCCGCAGGACGGCCAGCTGTTCAGCTTCGGTGACGCCGTCCCGTTCAAAGTGAAGGTCACCGACCCGGAGGACGGCGCGGCCGTCGACTGCGCGAAGGTCAAGGTCACCTTCGTCCTCGGCCACGACACCCACGGCCACCCGATGACCTCGGCCAACGGCTGCTCCGGCACCATTCAGACCGGCGCCGACGGCGGCCACGACCAGGACGCCAACATCTTCGGGGTCGTCGACGTCGAGTACACCGACGGCGGGGGCGGCGGCCAGGCCCCGCTCACCTCGCACGACCAGCACGTCACCCAGCCCCGCCACCGCCAGGCCGAGCACTTCGGCGACGCGTCGGGCGTCTCCGTCATCACCAAGGCGACCGCACACGGCGGCAAGACGGTCGGCGACATCGACAACGGCGACTGGATCTCCTTCACTCCGTACGCGCTCGACAACGCCCAGAAGATCACCGCACGCATCTCGTCCGGCGGCGCGGGCGGCACGCTGGAGGTCCGTGCGGGATCGGCGACGGGCACCCTGCTCGGCGCGGCGACCGTGCCGGTGACCGGCGGCTGGGAGAACTTCCAGGACGTGAGCGCCGACCTGTCCCGCACCCCGCACGGCACCACCACCCTCTACCTCGTCTTCAAGGGGAGCAGCGGCGCCCTGTTCGACGTCGACGACTTCACCTTCACGACGGGCTGAGAGGAGACGGCCATGCGTTCAACCGGTTTTGCGGCGACGGCCGTTGCGGCAGCCGCCCTGCTCCTCGGCTGCGTCGCAGCGGGCCCCGCGCACGCGGCCCCGCACCCCGACCACGCCCGGCAGGTGCTGGTGTTCTCCAAGACGGCGGGGTTCCGGCACGACTCGATCCCCGACGGCATCGCCGCGCTACGGCAACTCGGCGAGACAGGCGGCTTCTTTGTCGACGCGACGGAGGACGCCGGCGCCTTCACCCCGGCGAACCTCCGGCGTTACGACGCCGTCGTCTTCCTGTCGACCACCGGCGACGTGCTCGACGACACCCAGCAGCGCGCCTTCGAGGGCTACATCCACCAGGGCGGCGGCTATGTGGGCGTCCACGCGGCCGCCGACACCGAGTACGACTGGGCGTTCTACGGCGGCCTCGCCGGCGCCTACTTCCAGTCGCACCCGGCGATCCAGCCCGCGACCGTGAACGTCGAGGACCGCGCCCACCCGGCGACCTCGGACCTGGCCCGCACCTGGGACCGGACCGACGAGTGGTACAACTACCGCTCGAATCCGCGCAGTCGGGCCCACGTGCTCGCCTCGCTCGACGAGTCGTCGTACCTCGGCGGCACCATGAACGGCGACCATCCGATCGCCTGGTGCCAGGACTACCAGGGTGGCCGCGCCTTCTACACGGGCGGCGGCCACACCAAGGAGTCGTACGCCGACCCCGCCTTCCGCCGGCACCTGCTGGGCGGAATCCGCTGGGCCATCGGCGCCGCCCAGGCCGACTGCCGCCCGGAGAACGGCTACACGCCCCTCTTCGACGGCACCCAGGCCTCCCTGGCGGGCTGGAAACAGACGGGACCGGGCTCCTTCACCCTGGACGCCGACGGCACGCTCACGTCGACGGGCGGGTTGGGGCTGCTCTGGTACGCCGACCGGAGCTACGGCTCGTACTCCCTGAAGCTCGACTGGAAGATGGCCGGCGCCGACGGCGACGACAACTCGGGTGTGTTCGTGGGCTTCCCGCCCTCGGACGACCCGTGGTCGGCCGTGAACAACGGCTACGAGGTCCAGATCGACGCCACGGACGTCCCCGAGAAGACCACGGGTGCCGTCTACAGCTTCCAGTCCGCCGACCTGGCCAAGCGCGACCGCGCGCTGAACCCGCCGGGGGAGTGGAACACGTACGAGATCCGGGTGGAGGGCGAACACCTCCGCGTCTGGCTCAACGGCGTGAAGATCAACGATTTCACCAACACCGACCCGGCCCGGAGCCTGCGCGACGGACACCTCGGCATCCAGAACCACGGAGCCGACGACCAGGTGTCGTTCCGCGACATCCGGATCAAGGAACTGCCCGCGCAGGGCAGCTGAGCGGCGGCGGGCGGGGGACGCCGGACCCCCGCCCGCCGTCTTCGTCGCCCCGTCCCCCTCGCTTTCGCTTCGGGGTTCGCGCACGCCAAGGAGGCTCCCCATGTCCGCGTCCCTCTCCCCAGCCCGTGTGGGGGTGTGGCTGATCGGTGCCCGAGGCTCCGTCGCCACCACCGTCGTGGCGGGCTGTGCCGCCGTGACGGCCGGTCTGCGGCCACCCACCGGAGTGGTCACCGAGACGCCCCCGTTCGCCGACTGCGGCCTGCCGCCGCTTGCGTCCCTGGTCTTCGGCGGCCACGACACGGTGGACTGCCCCCTGCCCAAACGCGCCGAGGCGCTCGCAGCGGGCGGCGTGCTGCCCCACGACCTCCCGTCCGCCGCGGCGGCCGAACTCGCGGCAGCGGACGCCGAGATCAGACCGGGCGGCCCGACACCGGGAGACACCCGCGACGCCGGCCGACTCATCGCCGTGTTCACGGCGGACATCCAGGACTTCGTACGGCGCAACCGGCTGGCCCGCGCCGTGGTCGTGAACGTGGCCTCCACCGAGCCCGCCGCCGTCGCCGGCTCGCTCCCGCCCAGCTCGCTGTACGCGGCGGCGGCCCTGCGCGCGGGCTGTTCCTATGTGAACTTCACCCCCTCGACGGGCCTGCACCACCCGGCACTCGCCGCCGAGGCGGCATCCGCCGGACTGCCCTACGCGGGCCGGGACGGCAAGACCGGCCAGACCCTGCTCCGCTCCGTCCTCGGCCCGATGTTCGCGCAGCGGGCGCTCACCGTGCGGGCCTGGTCCGGCACCAACCTCCTGGGCGGCGGCGACGGCGCCAGCCTGGCCGACCCGGGCGCGGCCGCGGCCAAGAACGCGGGCAAGGAACGGGTCCTCGCCGACACCCTCGGCACGGCACCGCAGGGCGACGTGCACATCGACGACGTCCCCGCCCTCGGCGACTGGAAGACCGCCTGGGACCACGTCGCGTTCGACGGCTTCCTCGGCACGCGCATGGTCCTCCAGACCATCTGGCAGGGCTGCGACTCCACCCTCGCCGCCCCCCTGGTCCTGGACCTCGCCCGCCTGACCCTCCGCGCCCACGAGGCAGGCCTCACCGGCCCCTTGACCGACCTCGGCTTCTACTTCAAGGACCCGATGGGGGACGACGGGCCGTCGGGGCTGGGGGAGCAGTACGCCGCATTGGTGGGCTTCGCGGGACGGCTGCGGGGCGCGGGTCCCGGCCCGGATGCGGACGCGGGGACGGGAGCGCACCGGTGAGGCGGGATGCATCGGTGAGGTGGGGTGCACCGGTGAGGCGGGGTGCATCGGCGCGGCGGGCTGCGGGGAGCGGCGTGGGGGAGGGCCGCGCCGGGCGCGGGGAGGGGGGTGCGAGCGGAGGCGATGGGCCGTCGCGGGCCTGGGCCGAACTGCTGCGCCTGCCCGCCCTGTTCACCGTCCCGGGCGACGCCCTCGCGGGCGCGGCCGCGGCATCGGCGCGCCCCGACTCCCGCACGCTCCTGGCCATCGCTTCCTCCCTCTGCCTGTACGAGGCGGGCATGGCCCTCAACGACTGGGCCGACCGCCACGAGGACGCCGCCGAACGCCCGCACCGCCCCCTTCCCTCGGGCCGTATCCACCCCGCCTCTGCTTTCACCGCGGCCTGCGTCCTCACCGCGACCGGCCTCGCGTTGGCCTCCCGCGCGGGCCGACCCGCCCTGTCCGTGGCGACGCCGCTGGCCGCGACCGTGTGGGCATACGACCTGCTCTTGAAACGCACCGCGGCCGGCCCGGCCGCCATGGCGGCAGCCCGCGGCCTCGACCTGCTGCTCGGCGCCGCGGCCACCCGGCCCACCGCACCCGTCCGCCGGGCGCTGCCCTCCGCCGCCCTCCTGAGCACCCACACCCTGGCGGTCACGACGGTGTCCCGCCGCGAGACGACCGGCGGGTCGTCCCGGGCTCCGCTGGCCGCCCTGGCCACGACCGGCGCGCTCACCTTCCTCGTGGCACGCAACGCTTCACTCGCGGCACGCCGCGCTTCCACCCCCTCCCGGTCTGCTCCCCTCCCTGTCACGTCCCGCCCATCCCGCCCTGGGCGAGGGATCCTGCGGGCGGCGCTCGCTGCCACGTACACCGCGACCGCCGCGCGCCCTTACCTGCACGCCGCCCTCAACCCCTCACCCCCGCTCACCCAGCGAGCCGTCGGCGGCGGCATCCGAGCCACCGTTCCACTCCAGGCCGCGCTCTCGGCCCGTGCCGGCGCCCCGGTCTCCGCGCTTCTCACCGCCACCCTGGCCCCTCTCGCCCGACGGTTCGCGAGGAAGGTGAGCATTACGTGAGCCCACAGCCATCCGTTGCCCCGAGCACCCCGACACCCGAACGAGCCCCCGGCGGCCGGCCGCTCCGCTTCGGCTACGGCACGAACGGCCTCACCGACCTCCGCCTCGACGACGCCCTCGCCCTCCTCGCCGACCTCGGCTACGACGGCGTCGGGCTGACCCTCGACCACATGCACCTCGACCCGCTCGCCCCGGACCTCGCCGCCCGCACCCGCCGCGTGGCCCACCGGCTGGCCGAGCTCGGCCTCGAGGTCACGGTGGAGACCGGCGCCCGCTATGTGCTCGACCCCCGACGGAAACACGGCCCCTCCCTGCTCGACCCGGACCCGGAGGCGCGCGCCCGGCGTGTGGACCTGCTGACCCGGGCCGTACGCGTCGCCGCCGACCTCGGGGCCCACGCCGTCCACTGCTTCAGCGGGATCACCCCGGAAGGCACCGACGAGGACACGGCCTGGCAGCGGCTGGCCGCGACGCTCGCGCCCGTACTCGACGTCGCCGCCACCGCCTGCGTCCCCCTCGCCGTCGAACCCGAACCCGGCCATCTCCTCGCCACCCTCGCCGACTTCCACCGCCTGCGCCACGCGCTCGGTGGCCCCGAACCTCTCGGCCTCACCCTCGACATAGGCCACTGCCAGTGCCTCGAACCACTCCCTCCTGCTGCCTGCGTCACGGCCGCCGCGCCTTGGCTGCGCCACGTCCAGATCGAGGACATGCGGCGTGGCGTCCACGAACACCTCCCCTTCGGAGACGGCGAGATCGACTTCCCGCCCGTCCTCGCGGCCCTGTCCGCCACCGCCTACCAGGGCCTGACCGTCGTCGAACTCCCCCGCCATTCCCACGCCGGCCCCCACCACGCCGCGCTCTCCCTCCCGTTCCTCCGTCATTCGGCGCCTTCCGACACCTCCAGCACGCCCCAACCACCACCATCCCGGGCCGCCGTCGAGCCATCCGCCACCCCTGAAGGGAGAACCGCATGACCGACCGGCACACCCCCGCGGACACCCCGGTGGTCGGCAAGGCCGGCAGCGGCACCCAACCGGACGTTCTCCGGGCTCGCCTGCGCGCCTCCCTCGCCGAGGACGCGCGCGCCTGGTTGGACCGGGCCCTCGACGAGGCCGGTGCCCAGACCGGCACCCGCGGACCCGTCCCCGTCTGGGAGTTGCGTCTCGCGGAGGCCGGTCGCCGCTGTGGCCGTGCGCACGCCGACGCCGCCCGGATCCTCATCCTCCACGCGGCCCGCGCCGACGCCGCCGTGCTCACCCGCGTCTACCGCCAGGGCACCGCCGACGAGCGCCGCGCCGTCCTGCACGCCCTGCCCCATCTCGTGCCGGGACCGGACGCCCTGCCGCTCGTCGAGGACGCGGTGCGCACCAACGACCCCCGCCTCCTGGCCGCCGCCGTCGGGCCGTACGCCGCCCGGCACCTGGACGGCCACAACTGGCGGCACGCCGTCCTCAAGTGCCTGTTCACCGGCGTACCCGTCGACGAGGTGGCGGACCTGGCCCGGCGTGCCCGCGCCGACGCCGAACTCGCCCGCATGCTGGGCGCCTACGCCGCCGAACGGACCGCCGCGGGCCGTCTCGTACCCCCCGACCTGTACCGCGTCCTGGCCCTGACCGAGTCCGCGACCGCACAGCACACCACGGACACCGCCCACGGCAAGGAGTCCTGATGCGCATCTTCGACCCCCACATCCACATGACGTCCCGGACCACCGACGACTACGAGGCCATGTACGCCGCCGGCGTCCGCGCCGTCGTCGAGCCCTCGTTCTGGCTCGGCCAGCCCCGCACCTCGCCCGCCTCCTTCCTCGACTACTTCGACTCCCTCCTCGGCTGGGAACCTTTCCGCGCCGCCCAGTACGGCATCGCCCACCACTGCACGCTCGCTCTCAACCCCAAGGAGGCAGGCGACCCCCGCTGCGTCCCCGTCCTCGACGAACTGCCCCGGTATCTCGTCAAGGACCAGGTCGTGGCCGTCGGCGAGATCGGCTATGACTCCATGACCCCGGCCGAGGACACCGCCCTCGCCGCCCAGCTCCAGCTCGCCGCCGACCACGAGCTTCCCGCCCTGGTGCACACCCCGCACCGGGACAAGCTCGCCGGCCTGCGCCGCACCCTCGATGTCGTCGCGGAGTCCGCACTGCCCCCGGAACGTGTCCTCGTCGACCACCTCAACGAGATCACCGTCAAAGAGGCCAAGGACATTGGATGCTGGCTGGGCTTCTCCGTCTATCCCGACACGAAGATGGACGAGGAGCGGATGGTCGCGATCCTCCGCGAGTACGGCCCCGAACAGGTCCTGGTCAACTCCGCCGCCGACTGGGGCAGAAGCGACCCGCTCAAGACCCGCAAGGTCGGCGACCTCATGCTCGCCAAGGGCTTCACCCAGGACGACGTCGACCAGGTGCTGTGGCGCAATCCTGTCGCCTTCTACGGGCTCAGCGGCCGCCTGAACCTCGACGTCGCCGCGACCGACGCCACGCACGAAGGCAACAGCATCCTGCGCGGTGCCCCCCGAGACCCCGATGCCTACGAGCCGGAGGCGTGAACCGTGCGCTTCCGCCACCCCGACGGCTCGACCGTCCACCTCGCCTACTGCACCAACGTCCACCCCGCCGAAACCCTCGACGGCGTCGTCGCCCAGCTCCGCGACCACTGCGAACCCGTCCGTCGCCGCCTCGGCCGCGACCGGCTCGGCATCGGGCTGTGGATCGCCCGGGACGCCGCGCGCTCCCTCGACACGGACCCGTCCGCGCTGCGGGCCCTGCGCGCCGAACTCGACCGACGCGGCCTCGAGGTCGTCACCCTCAACGGCTTCCCCTATCAGGGCTTCGGTGCCGAGGAGGTCAAGTACCGCGTCTACACACCGGACTGGGCCGACCCCGAACGCCTCGCCCACACCACGGCCCTCGCCCGCATCCTGGCCGGCCTGCTCCCGGACGACACTTCCGAGGGCAGCATCTCCACCCTCCCGATCGCCTGGCGCACGCCGCTGCCACCCACCGGCACCGCGCAGCCGTACGAGACGCAGCAGCCTCCGCCATCGACCACGCACCGGGCCGAGCTCGCCCGCACCGCCCTGCGCACCCTCGCCGAACGCCTCGACACCCTGGAAGAGCTGACCGGCCGCTCCCTTCGCATCGGCCTGGAACCGGAGCCCGGCTGCGTCGTCGAAACCACCCATGACGCGCTCGCCCCACTGACCGCGATCGCCCATGAGCGCATCGGCATCTGTGTCGACACCTGCCATCTCGCCACCTCCTTCGAAGATCCGCACACCGCCCTGGACGCGCTCACCCGCGCCCCCGTCCCCATCGTCAAGTCCCAGCTGTCGGCGGCCCTGCACGCCGAACACCCCCACCTCCCGGAGGTTCGCGAAGCCCTGGCCGCCTTCGCCGAGCCCCGCTTCCTGCACCAGACCCGCACCGTCACCGACGGCGGCGACACCCTCGGCACCGACGACCTGGGCGAGGCGCTCCGGGGCGATGCCCTGCCCGACACCGCGCCCTGGCGCGCCCACTTCCATGTCCCGCTGCACGCGGCACCCGCCGCGCCCCTCACCTCCACGCTCCCGGTTCTCCGGGCCGCCCTGAACCGGCTCGTCGGCGGACCGCACCCGCTCACCCGCCACCTCGAGGTCGAGACCTACACGTGGCAGGCCCTCCCGCCCGAGCTGCGGCCCCGCGCCCGCGCCCAGCTGGCCGACGGCATCGCCGCCGAACTCATGCTGGCCCGCGACCTGTTGACCGATCTCGGACTGAAGGAGCTGCCGTGAGCACCGACCGAGCTGCCGCCGACACCGCCGCCGCGGCGCGGCGCGACACCGATACGGGGCCCACCCCGCTGCTCGTCCTCGACGTCGTCGGCCTCACCCCCCGCCTCCTCGATCACATGCCCCATCTCAAGGCCCTCGGCCAATCCGGCTCACGCGCCGCACTCGGCACCGTCCTGCCCGCCGTCACCTGCGCCGCCCAGTCCACCTTCCTCACCGGCACCCTGCCGTCCGAGCACGGCATCGTCGGCAACGGCTGGTACTTCCGCGAACTCGGCGACGTACTCCTGTGGCGACAGCACAACGGTCTCGTCGCGGGAGACAAACTGTGGGACGCCGCCCGCCGGGCCCACCCCGGCTACACGGTCGCCAATATCTGCTGGTGGTACGCCATGGGTGCCGACACCGACATCACTGTCACCCCTCGTCCCGTCTACTACTCCGACGGCCGCAAGGAACCCGACTGCTACACCAGGCCCCCGGCCCTGCACGACGAACTCACCGAGAAATTCGGCACGTTCCCCCTCTTCCACTTCTGGGGCCCCGGCGCCGACCTGGTCTCCAGCCGGTGGATCATCGACGCCACCCGGCACATCATCGGCACCCGCCACCCCGACCTGGCCCTGTGCTACCTCCCTCACCTCGACTACGACCTGCAGCGCTACGGCCCCGACGACCCGCGCTCCCTTCAGGCGGCCGCCGACCTGGACACCGCCATGGCCCCGCTCCTGGACGACGCCCGCGCCGAGGGCCGCAGCGTCGTCGCGCTGTCCGAGTACGGCATCACCCGCGCGGAGAGGCCGGTCGACATCAACCGCGCGCTGCGCCGCGCCGGCCTGCTCGAAGTCCACACGCAGGACGGCATGGAGTACCTCGACCCGATGGCCTCCCGCGCCTTCGCGGTCGCCGACCACCAGCTCGCCCACGTCTACGTACGCCGCCCCGAGGACCTCGACGCCACGCGGGCAGCACTCGCAGACCTGCCCGGCATCGAGCAACTCCTCGACGACGAGGGTAAGAAGACCCATCACCTCGACCATCCGCGCTCCGGCGAGCTGGTCGCCGTCGCGGAGCCGGACGCCTGGTTCACGTACTACTACTGGCTCGACGACTCCCGCGCACCCGACTTCGCGCGGCTGGTCGAGATCCACCGCAAACCCGGATACGACCCGGTCGAGCTGTTCATGGATCCGCTCGACCCCTACGTCAAGATCAAGGCCGCCACCGCGCTCGCCCGGAAGAAACTCGGCATGCGCTACCGCATGGCGGTCGTGCCCCTCGACGCCTCACCTATTCGCGGCAGCCACGGCCGCCTTCCCACGAGCGACGACGACGGTCCGCTCCTCATCTGCTCCACCCCCCGCGCTGTCGGCGACCGCATCGCGGCCACCGACGTGAAGTCACTCCTGCTCCACCTCGCCGGTCTGTCCTGACCGGTTGTCCCGACTGGTCATCAGTGAAGCACTCACCACTGACAACGCCCCGCGACACCGAGGAGTTCCAGACATGAACCGCAATGTCCCGACCGATCCCGAACTCACCCACCGCCTCAGCAGACGAGGGATGCTTGGCGTGGCCGCGGGTGCCACCGCGGCCGCCCTGCTGGGTGCGGCCACCGCCCCCGCCGTGGCCGCACCCGCGGCCGACGCCGACGCCGCGCGCAGCGGCCGTCCCGTCCTGCCGCCCGGCCGGCTCGGCATCCAGCTCTACAGCCTGCGCGACAAGGTCGCCACGCTGGGCTTCGCGCCCGTCTTCGCCGAGCTGGAGAAGTACGGCTACGACGAGGTCGAGTTCGCCGGGTACACCCAGGGATCGGCCGGCCCGATCACCCTCGCCCAGCTCAGGCGGCTGGCGAGCGACCACGGCCTGAAGCCGATCGGCAGCCACGTCGGCTACTCCTCCGACGACCCGAACGCGTACACCTTCGCGCAGAACCTCACGCAGGTCCTCGACGACGCGGAGGCCCTCGGCCTGGAGCACATCGGCACCGCCTCCGGCCCGGGCCGCTACGGAAACACCGTCGACGCCTGGAAGCGCGCCGCCGAGGAGTTCAACACCTACGGTGCGGCGGCGAAGGCCCGCGGCATGAAGTTCTACCAGCACAACCACTCCGACGAGTTCGCCTTCGCCGGCGACGACCCCAAGGTCCGCCTCTACGACGTCCTGCTCGCCGAGACCGACCCCGACCTCGTGTTCCTGGAGATGGACATCTTCTGGGCGTACGCGGGCCAGTTCCGTTTCTCGAAGCGGCCCGACGGCACGCCCGCCCCCTTCGAGCCGCTCGACTACGTACTCCAGCAGCCCCACCGCTACCCGCTCTTCCACGTCAAGGACGGAGTGAGCGACCCGTCGAACCAGTTCGGCTACCGCATGGTGGACGTCGGCGACGGCGACATCGACTACCAGCGCTTCATCTCGGCCGTGACCAGGCTGCGCGGTGAGCGCCTGGCCCACCACTGGCAGGCCGAGCACGACAACCCGACCGAGTCGTTCACGTTCGCGCGCCGCTCCAGCGCGTACCTGCACGCGCTACGGGAGACGTGCTGACGCACCCGCCCACACCCGAGGAGGCCCTCCCCGAAGCGGGGGAGGGCCTCCTCAGGCAGATCGGATGTGTCAGGACGCCGACCGCGCGGGCGAAGCCGCCGCGACCTCCTCACCGCGCCCCGGCTGCCGCAGCAGCAGCGCGATCGCCGCCGCGACCATCGAGACGGCGCCGGCCAGCGCGTACGCCCCGTTGTAGCCCCAGGCACCGACCACCATCGAGCCGAGACCGCCGCCGAACAGGCCGCTGACCAGCTTGCCGCTGTAGACCAGCCCGTAGTTGGTGGCGTTGAAGTTCTCACCGAAGTAGTCCGGGGTCAGCGCCGCGAACAGGGGGTAGAACGCGCCGCCGCCGAAACCGGAGAGGAAGGCGAAGAACAGGAACAGCCACTCGCTCTTGGCGTCACCGGCCCAGATCACGCCGAACTGGGCGAGCCCCAGGACCACGATGACGAACACCAGGGTCGACTTGCGGCCCCAACGGTCCGACATCCAGCCCACGGCCGCCCTGCCGACACCGTTGATCACCGCCATGACACCCATCGACGACGCTGCCACCAACGGTCCGAAGCCCACCTGCTTGGCGAAGTCGACCTGGAAGGAGATCCCGAAGATCGACACACCCGCGGTCATCACGATGGATATCCACATCAGGGGCAGCATGCCGGTCCTGATGGCCTCCTTCGGCGTGTACTGCCGTACCGCCGGAGGGTTCTTGGCCAGGCTCGCCGCGCTCTTCTGGGTGCCGGAGTGCGTCAGCGGGTCGATGTGCTCGGGCCACCAGTTCTTCGGCGGGTCCTTGAAGAAGAGGGCGCACGCGAAGACCACGATCAGGATGTAGCAGCCGATGAGATCCAGGACCTCGTTGTAGTTCGCGGTGTCGAAGGCGTAGTTGAAGATGAAGATGAACGGCAGGGAGCCGTAAGCGAATCCGCCGTTGACGAACCCGGTGCGCGCGCCGCGCCGCTCGGGGAACCACTTGCCGACCATGTTGATACAGGTCGCGTAGACCAGCCCGGCGCCGAGGCCGCCGACGAGGCCGAAGCCGAGGATGGCGAGCCAGACGTTGTCGAGGTGCGACAGGGCGAGGAAGCCGACGAGGCACATCACGGAACCGGTGCACATCGCCGCGCGCGCGGGGAGGATGCCCCTCTCGCGCAGCCAGCCTGCCGGGAAGGCGATGCCCGCCTGGAAGAAGACCCAGATGCTGAGGATCCAGAAGGTGTTGCTCTGCGTCCAGCCGTGTGCGTGGGACAGGGTGTCCTCCGCGGAGCCGTACGCGTACTCGAAGACACTGATGGCCATCATGGCGATCCATGGCAGGTACACCATGAGCTTGCGCGAGTGGCCGAGGATGTCGCGGTCGGTTTCACCGATGCGGTACACGCGCCCGTGCGCGTCGGTCACTTCGCGGTACGAACGATGCTCTGAGCCGGTGCCGTGCGTGGCTGTCGGGTCTGCCGTCATCTCACGCCATCTCCTCGCCGAGCGGATGCGGGTTGGGAACGATGCGCCGGGCGTTGGGCCTGCCCGGTGCCTTAAGGAAGAGGGCCAGTACCGCGGAGGCCAGACCGATGGAGCCCGCGAGGGCGAACGCGCCGTCGTAGTCCCACGCGCCGACGACGACCGCGCCCAGACCGGATCCGACCAGACCCGAGACCAGCTTCGAGCTGTAGACCATTCCGTAGTTGGCGGCGTTGTTGTTCTCGCCGAAGTAGTCCGCCGTCATGGCCGCGAACAGCGGGAAGACCGCCCCGCCGCCGAAGCCGGACACCATGGAGCAGAGCAGGAAGAACGGCATGCTGCCCGTCTGTCCGGACACCAGCACCCCGAACTGTGCGGCGCCGAGCACCACGCACACGACGATCAGTGTGGTGCGGCGCCCGCAGCGGTCCGACATCCAGCCGATGACGCCGCGCCCGGTGCCGTTGACGACGGCGTTCAGGGACATCGCCGTTGCCACGATCCCGCCCGCGAAGCCCATGTGCTCGCCGAACGGCACCTGGAAGGCGATGCCGAAGACATTGATGCCGGCCGTGCACAGCAGACAGAACCACATCAGCCACAGGACGGGAGTTCGCGCGGCGTCCTTGGGGGTGTACTGCCTGACCGCAGGGGGATTCTTCGCCATTGCCCGGCGGATCCTCGGGTCGGCGGCCCGGGCCCGTCCGAGGGGATCGATGTGCGCCGGCCACCAGTTCTTCGGCGGGTCCTGGAAGAACCAGCCCGCCACGGCCACCACCAGGCACAGCCCGACACCGGCCGAGGAGAGCACGATCTTGTAGTCGCTCAGGTCGAGCACGGAGGTGAAGAGGAACACGAAGGGTACGGATCCGTAGGCGAAACCGCCGTCGACGAAGCCCGTCTTGCCGCCCTTGCGCTCCGGATACCACTTGCCGACCATGGTCACGCAGGTCGCGTAGACGAGACCGGCGCCGATGCCGCCGCACACACCGAAGCCGAGGTATGCGACGAGGACGTGCGGTGCGAACGCCAGCGCCAGATAGCCCAGCAGTGTGCCGAGCGCGCCGATCAGCATGGCGGTACGCGCGGGAAGACGTCCGCTCTCCCGAAGCTTGCCGGCCGGGAAGGCCACGGCCGCCTGAAAGAACACCCAGACGCCGAGCAGCCAAAAAATGTGCCCGCTGCTCCACAGATGCGCCTCGTGGAGCGTGTCCTCCGCCGACGTGAACGCGTACGAGGCGGAGCTGATGCCCATCATCCCCACCCAGGGCAACACGACCATCCACGCGCGCGTGCGGCCCATGATGTCGACGTCGGACTCGCCGATCCGGTACACGCGACCGTTGCGGTCCGTCACCTCCCTGAAGGGGACAGGTATCGCATAGTCGGTGGTTGTCATCTCTGCTCAGCACCCCTTGCGTCGAAAGTTCTGGCCAGAGCCCCTGTCCAATGCCTTTCGTGCGCGCGCGGGTCCCGGGGCCGGCCGACGCGCACCGTCGGCCGGCCCCCGCTCACTCACCTCATGAACCGCCCCCCAACAGCCCCGCCGCCCGTGCCCAGCGGTACTTCGCGCCGAGCACGGCCACCGGCTTCTCGGTCGTGTACGGGTACGCGACGACCCCGCGCTCGTAGAGGTACTGGCACGCCTCCTCGACCTCGACGTCACCCGCGAGCGACGCGACGACGGGCTTCTCGATGCCGCGCTCCCGGAATTCGGCCACCACGCGCGCGGTGAGCTCGGCGAAGACCATGGGAGGGGTGACGATCGTGTGCCAGTAGCCGAGGACGAGCGCGTGGATGCGCGGGTCCTCGAGACCGAGCCGGATCGTCGCCTCGTACGTCGACGGTGGCTCGCCCCCGGTGATGTCCACCGGGTTGCCCGCCGCTCCGAAGGGCGGGATGAACCTGCGGAATGCCTCGTCCAGGTCCGGCGGGATCTCCATCAGGGACAGCCCGTTGTCGGTCACCGCGTCCGAGAGCAGCACGCCGCTGCCACCCGCCCCGGTGATGATCACGACGTTGTCGCCCTTGGGAGTAGGCAGCACCGGCAACGCGCGCGCGTACTCCAGCATGTCGTTCAGCCCCGGGGCCCGGATGACACCGGCCTGCCGCAGGATGTCGTCGTACACGGCGTCGTCGCCCGCCAGGGCGCCGGTGTGCGACCCGGCGGCCTTCGCGCCGGCCGCCGTACGCCCCGCCTTCAGGACCACGACCGGCTTCCTGCGCACGGTTTCCTGCGCTGCCTTCACGAAGGCGCGTCCGTCCTTGAGGTCCTCCAGGTGCATCGCGATGCACTCGGTGTGCGGGTCCTCGCCGAACCAGGTCAGCAGGTCGTCCTCGTCCAGGTCCGACTTGTTGCCGAGACCCACGATCGCCGACACACCCGTCTTCGTGGTGCGGGCGAAGCCCAGGATGGCCATGCCGATACCGCCGGACTGCGAAGTCAGCGCGACCCCGCCCTTGACGTCATACGGCGTGCAGAACGTGGCGCACAGGTCATGCCAAGTGGAGTAGTAGCCGTAGATGTTGGGTCCGAGCAACCGGACACCGTACCGCTCGGCGATGGCCACGACCTCGGCCTGGAGCTCGTGCTCGCCGGTCTCCGCGAACCCGGACGGGATGAGGACGGCGTTGGGGATCTTCTTGCGTCCCACCTCCTCCAGCGCCGCTGCCACGAACTTGGCGGGAATGGCGAAGACCGCCACATCCACCTCACCGGGAACGTCCGTGACGCTCTTGTACGCCTTGCGGCCCAGAATGTCGTCGGCTTTGGGGTTCACCGGGTGGATCTCTCCGGAGAAGCCGCCGTCGACGAGATTCCGCATGACCGAATTGCCTATCTTGCCCTGTTCGTTGGAGGCGCCGATGACGGCGATCGAACGCGGCTGCATCAGCCGGCGCATGGACGCGAGGATCTCCGCGCGCGTGTATGTCCTCCGCGCGGGCGGCTGCCGCTCGGCCAGGATCACCCGGATGTCCGCGGCGACCGCACCCTCTGGCGTCGCGATCACCGGATTGAGGTCCACCTCGGCGATCTCGGGGAAGTCCGCGACCAGCCGGGACACCCGCTGGATCTGGTCGGCGACCGCCCACCGGTCGACGCCCGCCGTTCCGCGTACCCCGCGCAGCACCTCGGCCGCCCGGATCGAGTCCAGCATGGACAGCGCCTCGTCGGCATCCACGGGCGCGAGACGGAACGTCACGTCCCGCAGCACCTCGACCAGCACCCCACCGAGCCCGAAGGCCACGACCTTCCCGAACGTCGGGTCGGTCACCGCACCGACGATGACCTCCTGGGTCTCCGGCCCCTGCGGCAGCAGTTGCTGGACCTGGACACCTTCGATGCGGGCCGCGGAATCGTACGCGCGCGCGTTGTCGACGATCCGGTGGAACGCGGCCCGTACGTCCACCGCGCCCTCGACCCCGACGACCACACCGCCTGCGTCGGTCTTGTGCAGGATGTCCGGGGAGACGATCTTCATCACCACGGGCCCGCCGAACCGCGCCGCGGACGCCACCGCCTCATCGACGTCCCGCGCCAACTCCTCGCCCGGTACGGCGATGCCGTACGTGTCGGCGATCACCTTGCCCTCGGGAGCGGTCAGAGCCGTCCGCCCCTCGGCGCGCACGGCGTCGAGGAGCGTCCGCACCCTCAGTACCCGGTCCTCGGCCGTCACGTCAGATCACCCCGTTCGACTTGAGCAGGCGCAACTCCTCGTCGCCGAGGCCCAGTTCGCCGACGAAGACGTCTTCGTTGTGCTCGCCGAGCAGCGGCGAACTGGTCACATCGACGGGGGAGTCGGACAGCTTCAGCGGGCTGCCCACCGTGACGAACTCGCCCCGTTCCGGATGCGGCACGGTGACCACCATCTCGTTGGCGACCAGCGAGGCGTCCTCGATGATCTCCTTCGTGGACAGGATCGGCCCGCACGGGATGTTGTGGGCGTTGAGCTTCTCCAGCACCTCCCACTTGGGCAGCGTGGAGGACCACTCCTCGACCATCTGGAACATCTTGTTGAGCTTGGGGAGACGGGCCGCGGGCGTGGCCCACTCGGGGTCGTCGGCCAGTTCGGGGCGGCCCATGAGCTCGCAGAGGGGACGCCAGCCGACGGGCTGCACGATGACGTACACGTAGTCGTTCGGGCCGCCCGGCGCGCACTTGACCGCCCAGCCAGGCTGACCTCCGCCGGACGCGTTGCCCGAGCGGGGAACTTCCGCGCCGAAGTCGTCGTTGGGATATTCAGAGAGCGGCCCGTGTGCCAGGCGCTGTTGGTCCCGCAGCTTCACCCGGCACAGGTTGAGGACAGCGTGCTGCATGGCCACGTTGACTCGCTGCCCACGCCCGGTCCTCTCGCGCTGGAACAGAGCGGCGAGAATCCCCGCCACGGCGTGCACACCTGTCCCCGAGTCCCCGATCTGGGCCCCAGTCGCCAGCGGCGGCCCGTCCTCGAAACCGGTGGTCGACATCGACCCGCCCATGGCCTGCGCGACGACCTCGTACGCCTTGAAGTTGGTGTACGGACCGTCCCCGAACCCCTTGATGGAGGCATAGACGATTCGCGGATTGATCTCCTGGATGCGGTCCCAGGTGAAGCCCATGCGGTCGACCGCACCGGGACCGAAGTTCTCGACCATGACGTCGGAGCGCCGGATCAGCTCGGTGAGCAGCTGTTTGCCGCGCTCGGTCTTGGTGTTGAGGGTGATGCTCCGCTTGTTGCAGTTGAGCATCGTGAAGTAGAGGGAGTCGACGTCCGGGAGGTCGCGCAGCTGCCCCCGCGTGATGTCACCGGACGGCGCCTCCAGCTTGATGACGTCCGCGCCGAGCCACGCGAGCAGTTGGGTCGCGGAGGGCCCGGACTGGACGTGAGTCATGTCCAGGACGCGGATGCCGGCGAGGGCCTTGGCGGGCGTTCCAGTCATGCCGGTCATGCGGGCCACCTCACTTGTACATGGTCTGGTTCATGGTTCCGGGGGCGTACGCGTCCGGGTCGACCCAGACGTTGACGAGCGAGGGCTTCCCGGACTCGCGGGCGCGCCGCAGCGCCGGGCCGATGTCGGCGGGGTCGCGCACCTCCTCGCCGTAACCGCCCAGCATCTGCGCGAACTTGTCGTACGGGACGTCACCGAGGGTGTTGCCGACCCGCGCGCGCTCCTGGCCGTACTTCTGGGCCTGGCCGTAGCGGATCTGGTTCATGGAGGAGTTGTTGCCGACGATGCCGACGAACGGGAGGTCGTAACGGACGAGGGTCTCGAAGTCCCAGCCGGTCAGTGAGAAGGCGCCGTCCCCGAAAAGGGCGACGACCTCCTTGTCGGGCCGTGCCTGCTTGGCGGCGAGCACGAAGGGGATGCCGACTCCGAGGGTGCCGAGCGGCCCCGGGTCCATCCAGTGCCCGGGCGCCTTGGGCTGCACGACCTGCCCGGAGAAGGTGACGATGTCGCCGCCGTCGCCGATGTAGATCGAGTCCTCGGTCAGGAAGTCGTTGATCTCGCTGACGAGCCGGTACGGATGGATCGGTGACGCGTCCGACCTCAGGCTCGGCAGCCGCTTCTCGATGGCCGCCTGCTCGGTCGCGCGCAGTTCGTCGAGCCACTCCTTGCGCTTGGACGCCCCGCCGTTCACGCGCCCGGAGGCGGCCTCGGTCACCGACTTCAGCACCAGCCCGGCGTCACCGACGATGCCGAGGTCGATGTCCCGGTTCTTGCCGACGGTCCGGTAGTCGAGGTCGATCTGGACCACGGTGGCGTCGGGCGACAGCCGCTTGCCGTAGCCCATGCGGAAGTCGAAGGGCGTGCCGACGATGACGATCACGTCGGCCTGGGAGAAGGCGTACCGGCGCGACAGCTGGAAGTGGTGCGGGTCGCCGGGCGGCAGCGTGCCGCGTCCGGCGCCGTTCATGTAGGCCGGGATGTTGAGGGTGCGGACGAGCTCGACGGCGGCAGCGGTGCCCCGCGTCGTCCACACCTGACTGCCCAGCAGGATCGCGGGCTTGTCGGCGTGCACCAGCAGGTCGGCGAGCTTCTCGATGGCCTCGGGGTCGCCGGCGGTGCGGGTCGAGGCGCGGTAGGCGCCGGACTTCGGCACGCGCGCCTTCGCGGCGGGCACCTTGGCGTCGAGAACGTCGCGCGGTATCTCCAGGAAGGACGGACCGGGCGCGCCGTGATAGCACTCACGGAACGCCATCGACACCATGTCTGCGGCTCGCGCCGTGTCGGGAACGCTCGCCGCGAACTTGGTGATCGGCGTCATCATGTCGACGTGTGGCAGGTCCTGCAGCGACCCCATCTTGTGCTGGGTGAGCGCTCCTTGGCCGCCGATCAGCAGCATCGGGGACTCCGCGCGGAAGGCGTTGGCGACACCGGTGACGGCATCGGTCGTCCCCGGACCAGCAGTGACGACGGCACAGCCGGGTTTGCCGGTGACGCGCGCGTACCCGTCGGCGGCGTGGGCGGCGACCTGCTCGTGGCGCACGTCGACGACCTCGATGCCCTCGTCCACGCAGCCGTCGTAGATGTCGATGATGTGGCCGCCGCACAGCGTGTAGATGCGGTCGACCCCCTCGGCCTTCAGTGCCTTGGCAACGAGATGACCACCGGAAATCACGTCCTGGGTGTCGTCGGGCATGGCGAAGTCCTGTCCCTTCGTAGGGGTTGGAGCGCTCTCTCGCGGCACATTGCATACAGTCGACGAATACTGTATGAAGCTTGTTATCCCGCATACCGCGGTCGGTGTCCAGGGGGCGTGCAGGACTTCTCCGACGGGGATGGGCGACCGGATGGGCGGGCCGCATCCCTGACGTGAGATGTCCGGGTGAGGTGCCCGGCGGGGATGCGGGAGCGGCGATCCGGTTACGTGCGCTGCCCCTGCGAATGTGCCGATGGCTTCGGTCGTGCGACCCGCCTGTAGGCGCGGATACGCAGGTGAAACGCACTCCGAAAGCTTGGTATTGTTGTCCATGTCGCCGCGGGGAACACCCCCGGCAAGGCGGCAGACACCTGGTCCGGGTGGCGGAATGGCAGACGCGCTAGCTTGAGGTGCTAGTGCCCTTTATCGGGCGTGGGGGTTCAAGTCCCCCCTCGGACACAACCACTGACGATACGGTGACGAGGGCCTCAACCTAACGGTCGCGGTCTTCGTTGCGTTTTCATAGCAGATGGTGATGCCTAGGGCTTCGTAGAGTGGGCCCTTCTTGTCAGCGTCGGTTGTTTGGATGCGCTGTGCAATGTCTCCAAGACTCTCAGTGATCTCTCGGATCTGTTGCGCGTCGAGTGGGGATTCCTTCTTGCGAGCGACGGTGGGGAGCGCGTCGAGTTTCTTCCGCGCCGCCTCCTTGTCTTTCTGCGCCTCGTTGATCCACTGGGTGACGACGGCTGGGTCGGCTCCGGCTTCGAGGGCTGCTTGGTAGCGGGCGAGTCGTCGCTCGCACTCCTTGATCGTCTGGCGCGCTTGGGCTTGCTCGGGTGTGTGAGTCTCCGCAGCGCTTGCTGCGGCGCTGGCGAGGGTGAGGGCCTTGATGGTGGCGGCGAGCCGGCCGGGGGCGAAGGCCCGGGCGATCCACTGATCCAGGGTCCGGCACACCACATCTTCCCGCAGGTAGACGGTGCGCGGGTGTGTGAGGTCGGGGTAGAGGGCGGCTTCCTGGTCTTTGAATTCGCAGCGGTAGTAGACGTGGTTGCGGATGGTGGCGGGCTGCATCTTGCGCCCGCATAGGCTGCACCGGACCCGTCCGCGCAGGGCGTAGGGCCGTGCGCCTTGTTTCCCGGCTCGTTCCTGCCGGCCGAGGTTGCGGGCGCGCTGTCTGCGGAGGGTTTGGACGGTGGCGAACCGACTCTGACTGATGATCGCCTCGTGGGCGGGTTCGTTGGAGCGGATCCACTCCTCGGCGGGATTGTGGGTCATGCGGGTCGTGTGCCCGAGGGTGACGTCGTCGACGTCAAGGAGGCGTTCTTCCTTGCGCTGCTTGTTCCAGACCTCGTAGCCGGTGTAGCGGGGGTTGATGAGGATGGCGCGCACGGCGCCCTGCTGCCATGCGGTCTTCTTGCGGTGCGGGTTGCGAGTGGCGTCGTGGGCGGAGGGGCAGGGGATGCCTTCCCGGGTGAGCTGGGCGGCGATGGCCTTGTCGCTCATGCCGTCGAGGTACATGGTGAAGATCCGCCGCACGATCGGCGCGGCGGTGGGATCGGGCTCGAGCTTGTGGATGCGCTGGCCGACGGCCGCCTTCGAAGGGTTGGGGTGGGATCCGGCGTCGGCGATCCGATAGCCATAGGGCGGTCGGCCGCCGAGGTAGCGGCCCTGGAGCTGGGCCTGGGAACTCATGGCGGTCCGTACGCGGATCTTGATGCGGTTGCGTTCGCCCTTGCTCATGCCGCCGAAGACGGACATGACGAGGTCGTGGGCCTCATTGTCCGGGTCGATGGGGCCCCCGACCTCCGGCACCCACAGCGGGATGCGGAAGTGGACGAAGACGGGGAAGGTGTTGCCGAACTGGTTGCCGTAGAAGGTGCGTTGCGGCTCCCCGATCACGACTGCGTCGAATCCGCGGTTCGGGTCGCGGAGCGCCTGGAGGAGTTCGTTGGCGCGGGGACGGCGCTGCCAGGGCAGGGAGCGGCTGTGGCCGACGTCGAAGTACTCGGTGACGATTTGGCCCCCGGCGGGTTCGATCAGGGCTCGGGCGCGGGTGAGCTGCCAGTTTCTGGAGGCCTCGGGATCTTGAAGGTCCTCGGTGGAGCAGCGTCCGGCGAAGGCGAAACGGATCACGTGCGGTGAGACCCCCAGCGTGTAGGGCGAGGAGCATGTTGCGGGTGTTGTGTGGCGATCTGTCGTACCTCGAATGGGCGAGAAGAGCCAGCGGGGGGCCGTCCCTTCTAGGTCTCCCGGGGCTTCGGGCGCGGCTGGTTATGGTCGGCAGTCATGACGTGCAGGAGATGCAGGAGGGCGGGAGCGACGGATTCCGTCACATCGGGTGGCTCGTCGGGGAGAGCCACATGGATCTTCTGGGGGTTGTCTGGATGTGAGTAGTGCTCGTACAGGGGTTGGGGCATGCGCTGTTGGGCACCGGGGCCAGATGAGCGTCCGTGCTGACACATCCCTTATAGAGATGTTGCATGGCGGATTTGTCGTCCTGCGTTGCCCAAGGGCCTGCTGGATGGGGGCGTTCGGCTGTGGATTCCGTTGCCAGGTGGGATGTAGCGGACGGCTGGCGGTGGCGGTGGCGGTGGCGGTGGGCTGGATGGGCGCGCGCTGGGCCCGTTGCACCAGATGGCTCGCGGTCGGGGAAATCGCCGTACGTCGTTGGCAGCAGGTTCGAATACCCGGCAGGATTGGAACCTGCCGTACACGGCTCCGGAGTGATTGTGCCGATAGAGCGTCACACCTCTCCTGACCTGCGTGAGAGCCGCCCTACGGTGGTCCAGGGGTGCCGGCTGTGTCGCAAGAGCCCGTGTCTCGCTCGCTGGCCGGGCAAGGTTTCACGTGCGGCGGAGAGGCGCTGGGAGTAGTGGGGCAGAGACTGCCTCCCTTCGAAGAAGTTGAGTGGCCGAGCCGGTGCTCGTGACTGGGGCCCTCGTCTCTGCTGAAGTCCGTTGTCGACAGGCCCGGCTACGGGCAGGGTTAGGCCATGCCTCCAGCATCAGCGACGAGCTCGGATGGACTGCCAGCACGAGCGCGCACGCCCCCATCGGTCAGGGCCTGGACCGGGAGTACTTCCTCCGCAAGGCCGCTCTGCTGGACCGCGTGGCCCTCGCCGAAGCGGACGGCCCCGACGACATCACCCGCGCAGCGGCAGAGGCCGCCGGCCTTCTGATGGAGCTGGACGACGCGGGCGTGATCTGCGACCCGCGCGCCTACGTCCGCCAGCAGTACGCCCACTGGGTCACGCGCTGCTGAACCTGTCGGGTTAGACGGCGCTTTCCGCGTGGCTGGTCTGCTCGGGGATGGTGGCCGTGGGTCCGTCACCACGGTGCATCTCCCAGTGCTTGGCCAACCACTTGATGTGATCAGCAGCGACGCTCACGGTCAGTGGGACGCCGTGCAGCTTGGCGTAGTCCGGGTACTTCATCAGCGAGTCGGCCAGGTGCAGGGCCTTTGTCTTCGGGTTGACGGCGATCAACCCGAGGTCGAAGAGCCGGTGCAGGTCGCGGCGCAGCAGCAGACCACCGCCCTTGTGGTGCTTGCCGTTGGCCGCGTAGCTGTACAGGTGGGCCGCCTCCAGCACCTGGATCGGTGCCGGGCCGGTGAACGCGCACACCTCACCGAACACCTCCAGCAGGTGCTTGCGGAAGGCAGGCTGCCCCTTGCGGACCCGAATGGTGGCCATGGTGTGGCCACCGGCGAGGACGTCCCGGGTGGTGTCGAGGATGCGCAACGGCAACGGGGTGCCGCCGTGGCTGAGGGCGTGCTGGAAGTCGTCCTCACGCAGTTCGCGCAAAGAGTTCTGCGAGGCCTGCTTCACGCACAGCGCCCGCAACTGCGACGCCATCAGGGTGCCGCGGGCGGGAATCCAACCGGCCTCGTGCCGGCCGCGATAGGTGACGACGTCCTTGGTCTTCCAGCCGGCCTTGTCGTCCTCGTGCTTGCACTCCTGGTTCCAGCACACGAACCGGGGCAGCTTCTTCTTCCGCTCGGCCACATCCGCCTTGCCGCACTCCAGGCAGTACGGGGTCGTCTTCGTCGCCTCGCCGACCGCGATGTCCTCGATCACCGAAACCCCGAGGAGTTCGACACTGTCCCACAATGCGATCACGTCACCGACCGCCAGCCTGGCGTGATTGACGACCGTGTCGTCCCAGCTGTAGTGGGTAGCTGGGTTGTCGTCGTAGCCCTCGCTGAGCCGCTTACTGCCGTCCTTCGCCAGCACCAACCACGCTGTCATCAAGCCCTCCCAAAAAACGCGCCGAAGCAGACGCCAGAGCACGGGGCGAACTCGCGCGAGCGCCTGTGATCAACGTAGCGGGCGGCACTGACAACGCCCCACGAATATCCCCTGCCCCACCCGGGCGACGCGGGCCTCGGATCTCCCGTCGGTGCGCGTCGCACACGACAGGCTCGCGGGCGGCCGCCCCTCCTGACAAGACGGCGACCGTCCTTTTCCCCACCGGTCACGGGACTGACCTGATGGAGGTCTCCAGCATGCCCCACCCCATCCCGATCCGGCGAGGACGCCCCCGCTTCCTGGACCTTTACTGCCACCGTTCTGTGAGCAGATTTGCCGCGTCTCCTTCGGCGCCTGTGCGGCTGCGAGCTGTGCGTTTGTGCTTTGCAGTGAGACGCGTCGCATAGATACTGTCCCGGGCGTGCTGATGACGTTCTCATCCGCCGGCTGGGAATCGTGGGGTCTGGCGAGTGCGCCGGTCATTCTGGACCGGATGCGGGTGCTCGCCGATGACGATCTCCTCTCCGAAGACAGGGCCGGCCCGCGGATCACGACGGTGCTCAACTGCTGGCTGCAGGAGCTTCCGGGGACGGCTGCAAGTCGCCGGATTCCTGGGAGGCTTACGCGCGGATCGCTCGGGACTGGACGGATTTCCTCGCTGACCACGGAATCCAACTCTTCGACTCCTGGGCGGAGTTGCGCCGGGGGGGCTCAGCGCGTACGCCGTCCATCGCTCGCACGGACAGGTAAAGGCGCGGTTCGCCGCCTCGACCTGGAACCAGTACGTGAGCGTTCTGTCGCAGCTGTACAGCTGGGCTGAGGCCGAGCAGCACACGTCCGCGGTGCCGTTCACGTACCGGCAGGCTCTCACCGAGAATCGTCCGCTGAGCCACCTCTGTCATCTCGGCCAGCCGGGCGAGGCAGTCGTTTAGGACTGCGACATCAAGCGCTTTGCCGTTCGTGGACTGGCACGGCGAGCGCGTCTTCGCTGCGTGAAACATGGCGGGGCCTGGTCATCAGCTCCCGTCATAGGCAACCTGCACCCGTATGGTGCCCTTGGCCGTGTGCAGGAAGGCGTCACCCTGCCCGGCCAGAGCCTCGGCGCCGGTCTCGTCCAGGATGATGCGGCTGTCAGTCGCGGTCTTGACCCTCAGGGCGAGTTGGGCGGGGAAGTTGGAGCGGATGGTTGTCGAGATAACGTCCGCGCTCGGGCGCTGCGTGGCAGCGATGACGTGGATGCCGGCAGCGCGTGCCTTCTGCGTCAGGCGCTTGAGTAGCGCTTCGATTCTCTTCTTCTCTTCGGGATCGCTGGTGAGGTCGGCGTACTCGTCCAGGACGATGACGATCCAAGGCTTTCGGTCTGCTTTCTCGACCTTGGCGTTGTACTCGACGAGCTTGCGGGTGCGGATCGCCTTCATATCCTTGTAGCGCACGGCCATCTCTTCGACAGTTTCCTCAAGAATCTCGATGGCGTCGGCGGCATCCATACCGATCGTGCCATCAAGGTGGGGGTCGTCCTCGAAGTCGACAAGCTCGGTGCCCTTGGGATCGACGAGGCGGAGTCGCAGGGTGCTCTTGTCGTACCGGACCAAGCCCTTGAGGATTGTGTCCAGGGCGACGGACTTTCCTGATCCGGTAGTGCCGGCCACCAGCAAGTGCGGTGAGTCCGCGGAGGACAGGTCGATGGTGACCGGGTTGCCTTCGATGTCGGCGCCAAGGGGGGCGATGAGGCTCTCGGGATCGGCCGGGCACTGCTGCCATAGCGCCTTGGCGTCGACCCCGTATTTCTCGTCGCCGATCTTGGGGATCTCGAAGAGCACGGAGCCGCGGTCGCTGCGGGTACGAATGCTGAACCCGGAGGGTAGTGCCAGGGCTAGGAAGATCTCGTCGCGTCGGTTGGTCAGCTTGTCCACGGTGACCCCAGGATTGGGGATGAACCGGAAGATGTAGAAGCCGGGTCCTTCCTGCCACTTGCCCACCTCAGGGGCGGTCACCACGACCTTGTGGCGGGCGAAGACGTTGACAACCTTGTTGTATCGAAGCCTCAGCTCCTCTTCAGAGAGCCCACCGCGATGAGCCTTCAGAGGGACAGGATCTACCTCTGTGGCAGGGGGATGCACAACTACCGTGCTCGGCGTGGTGGCTAGAGCAGTTGCTTCGACAACCTCGACGGGCGCCGCTGGTTCTTCCGGAGTAGGCAGTTCGGCGGCAATTCCTGCTGAGGAGGTTTCGACGCCAGTATCGGGGACCTTCACGGTCCCACTGTGGTCCTCAGATACAACAAGGGGGTCGGCGTTGGTGGGGTCCTGGTTGGCGCGCAGAGCGCCAATGAGGTTCAGCAGTTCGCGCTTGTTCAGCCTTACCAGGATGTGCTTGCCGAGGCTTCCGACCGCGGGTGCTGACTGGTCGTCCTCGGCTGAGACGGCAACGGCAATGCCGGTGACTTGACCGAGCTGGACCTCCTCGGAGCGCAGGGCATCAAGGACCTTCGCTTCAACCTGACGGTGATCGTCATTGCCGATCAAGGTGCGAGCTGGAAGGTCTGCCGCGTCCAGGGTGTTTCCACTGGTCTGAGCGATTGCAGCGGCAAGCTCGTCCAGCCAGAAGGGACGGTCGTGGCGAGCCTCGCCGTCCGAGCGGAAAGCGTCCTTGCACAGGTCGGTGGTGCGGTTGAGCTGTTCCTCAGCCGAACCGACGTCGAAGGTCTGGCGGAACTTGGACTCGGCGACCAGGACATCCAGGCGAACCGTGCCGTCGTCCTGAACGGTCAGTACGAACCGGCCCAGATCGGCCCGGGTTTTGTGTCCGCGACCGAACCAGCGATGGTGCTCGTCGAAGCTAATCCAGGTGACCAGGCTCGTGCCCTGCCGAGAGACGGGAAACTGCTGGTCGATGACAAACCGTGTGGCGACCAGGCCTACGACTTCGTTGACCGTGGTACCGATACCGAGGGAGCGCAGCACGGCGCCAGGAGCCACGTTGCGGCCGACCTCGTAGATCCGCTTGGCGGTGCCTTCAGAGTCCTGCGGGGTGACGACACCGATCTGCTCCAGGCGGCGTCGCAGTCGCTGGACGACGAACTGCCGGCCGGTCTGCGAGCTGACAATGAGGGTGTACGACTCGTTCTTGCCTACATGCGGCTTGACGAGAATGACGTCAGGGCGGTTGCGCAGTGCATCGATCTGCTCACGACCGATGAAGCTGTCAAGGGTGACGACCCAGTGGGCTACGCGGTGCAGATCGGCGAACAAGTCTTGATGCTGGTCGAACTGCACCTGCATCTCGAAGTAGTCGATGCCGTCGACACTCTCCCGGGAGACCGGGGAACGGCGGTCATAGCGCACGCACAAGGTGGACCAAGACTCAAGAGCCTCGTCGGCGGTTTCGGGCAACAATGCTCTTACGACATTCTCGCTGGTCTGAGCCAGGTTATGTGAGGCCGGGTGCTTCCAGGGGTTGAAAAAGCCCGACAAGGATTCCTTCTTGGTGCTCTCCTTGATGCTGGTCTGGGTGCCGAACAGTGCCGGAGCCAGGACGAGGTCTATGGTGTCTTCCAGCCCAGACAGGTCTGCTTTCTGGTCGGGTTCCCACGCCTGCAGGATGAGTTGAACGTCGGGCAGGAAGCTGTCCTCGGACATCTCCGCGCCGGAGAACTGCAGGTCAAATCCCTGGATGATCTCGTGATGGGTGGCCTGAGGGGCCAGCACGACCAGATCAACCTTCAGACGAGGGTTCTTGGCCCGTACTTGCTTGGCCACGCGCATTGGCAGGACGGGATCGCCGTTGCGGTCCAGAAGCAGTACGCGGAGGCCGTCAAGCTTGTGGGGGTAGGTCGTCAGGTAGTCGGTGATGACGCGGACCATCTCATCGATCGCGGTCTCATCGACGCTGGAGAGCCATTCCTTAGATTCGTTGCCGCCATGGCGGACCGGTGCGTACTCTTCGTGTCCGGCCGATTCCCGCATCGGAATGGCGACCGTGCCGCTCGGCCCGACGAGGACCGCCGGTGTTCCGTGTGGGGAGATGCGGTCGATGGCGTCGAAGAAGAGATCCTCGTTCTCCTGGTTGAGGCTCAAACCTCCATCTTTGTCCAGGGCGGTCTCAATGCTGCGGGCGGTCTCTGTGTAGTTCCGCGCCAACCATCGCAGCTTCAGCGGGTGGGTGGCCAGCATCATCATGCGGTGATCGGCCAGCCCGATGACGTCGGTCAGGACGACGGCCTTTAGGTCTTCGTCCGGAGCGTTGTTGGGAACCAGGGCGGTGCGAGCTTCGCGGAGGATGCCTTCCCACTCGCGTACGTAATCGTTGATGTTCCCGGCGTCGAGCCCTTCGGAGAGCCGCTCGAAGTGTTTCCGCTTGAGGCGCTCCAGTTGGCCAGCGAAATGAGGCCCAGGGACAGGTGCAGGCTCGTCGACCTGCCATTGCCGGGGGTCGTTGAACTTCTCGAGGAAGGTGTCGAAGGTCAGATCGCTGGTATGGCCTGGGGGGTTTCGCCAGCTGTCGATGAGGGCTGCCAGGGCTATCTGCCCGGGGATACCCAAAGGGTCCCAGCGAAAACGTCGCTGGGCGGCGCCGTCCATCTCGACCAGGAAGCGCAAAGGGGCCCACTCGGTGTTCACGTCGAATGGCTCTTGGGTTTCGTGAGCCTCCGGCACGGCCGGCTTCGTCACGTCCAGCAGGCAGCCTTTCACCTCCAGAGTCAGGCGAAGCCCGGTGGAGTCCTGGATGTCACGCAGGGTGCGTGCGTACAGGAAAGCGAACAACCAGCGGCTCCACCGCCCGGCTTCCTGGTTGCCTTCAAGCCCGACGACGACGGTGCCTTCCTCTTCGTCGGAGAAGTAGGTCAGCTCGCGCAGCAGAGCACGCAGTGGGTCTTGGACGAACTGAGAGTCCGGGAAGGCAAGCTTCTCAACTTTGCGGCGCGAACGCTTGGACAGCAGGTCGGCCAGCGCATCAGTGCCACCGATGGGAGCCTCGTCAAGGAAGCGCTGTGCGGATTCCTGGTCTCCGCGGTCAAGCCCCTCTTCGATCATCATGGCGTCGAAGTCGTCGACCCGGTCTACGGCCTTCTTCTCGATCTCTTGCCGGACCTGCTGCCCAAGGCCGATCTTCTTGGACTTCTGCTCGAAGACCTCGAGCCAGAGGGTCAGGTCGTGCCCACAACGCAGCTGACGACGATCCTGCAGGTCAGGCCCACTGCGGTTGAGGTTGAGCACGAGGTTGCGCATGCGGACTTTAACAGTCTCTGAATCTGCTCCGATGTGAGCCAGGGATTCCTCAGTGAACTCAGCCGTTGCGATGCGGTCTATCAGGTCTTCCGCGGTGATTTCCTTGCCGTTGGGCTGCTTGAAGGCACTGACGCAGACGTTTTTCTTGATCCGGGCAGGCAGCGCGGCAGGCTTGACGAAGAGGTTTCGGTCCGGGAAGAGACCAAGAGCGGGCAAGGCTGCAGAAATCTCGGCACAGACGACGTCAGGCGTGTGGACCCGAGTGGCTACGACCTTCTGCGCCGTCTCGACCAGGAAAGCTGCCCAGCGGTGCAAGGAACGGGAATCTTCATCGGTGACGGCACGCCAGATGTCGGGCAGAGATTCGGCCATAGGGGCCGGAACGGTGCCGCTGCCACCCGCCTCGCGCCATGCGTCGGCCATGAACCTGCCGAATCCGTGCTCGCCGGAGGTGTCATGGTGGTCGCCGAGGATCGCGGCATCGTCAAGGGCGTTCATGGCCGCTAGGCCCTGTTCGTCCGGAGACTGCCCCCACTCGAACAGCAACACCGCCGTGCCCTGCACAGAATTTCGCCATTTGGTCAGCTGGTCCCCCCGATTCAGCAGGAACTCATCAGGTACGCCGTCTATCTGCTCCGAGGTGCCGACTTTGACGACAACCTGAAGTTCCGGGGACTCCGATAGCCTCTGGGCCGTGTGACGGAGGGCCTCGGCTACGGTCGGCTGATCGAACCCGCTGACACGCAGGCTGACACGGGTCCCCCTGGATTCAGCGACCTTGCGCAGTGCTTCATCGGCGACGAACCGGCCGAGCGCTCGAATGCTGCTGTCGGTCACCGGGGCTCCCCTCGAACCATGCTGGTTGCGTCTGAATACTGAGTGAGCAGACCGATGGCGGCCAGCTTCTCTCGGAACGCCTTGCCGTTGCGAGCAAGGACTGACGAGTCGATCTCATGGGCCAGCGGGCTCGCAGACGCGACCTTGTTCTCCGCCACTAGGCCGTAGTTCTTGTACAGCAGGGCACAGAACTGGTCGAACTCCATCTCCGTGCCCTGCGGGACAGTGGCAGATGCCAGTGCCTCAAGCATGGGGGGCTTCATGGTGAAGTGTCGACGCCCGACCGTTGCGTTCAGGGCTCCCACAGCGGCGAGGGTCTCGCTGAAGAATGCTCGGGGCGATGCGACTGCGCTGTCCGCCTCCTTGGTGAATCGCTCGTAGCGGTCCTTCTTAGCCTCGTCGCCTTCGGCTTCGTTGATCATTTCTCGGGCCTGGATGTTGATCGCGTTGCCGATGTCGTTGCGGAAGCTGGTGAGATTCTTCTGCGACTCGCTGCGCAGCGGGGTCGCCTCGTTACCGAAGTCCAACAGGATCGACTCGCCATCGGTAAAACCCAGCTTTCTGCGTGCGAGGTGAAGCTGGTGGCGGGCCAAGCAATAGGGGACCCAATGCATGAGGCTCTCGGTGCGTTTGGCTCTGGGCGTCGTAGTCCGGGCGACGATGTTACGAGCCCCATTCCTCAGCAGGCCAGGCCACGGGCTGAGGTTTTCGTACAGGTCAATGTCTCTTTCTGAATCGTCTTCGTAGGGCTCTTCGTCGTAGTCGAAGTCGTGGGCGCTGAGGGCCTTGGCGAGGTTGCCCAGCGGGGTGCCGCTGTCTCGAACGAGGTCGTCCAGGCCTCGTCGGGTAGCCGCCTTGCGGCCAATATCAGGGTCACAGCGCAGGACCTTGTAGGCCCACCCCCCACCATCACGGAAAAGATAGCGCTCGATGCTCGGAGCCTTGACCTTGGCAGTCAGCTTGCTGGCTTGTTCACGCTTCTTGGGGGAGGCACCGCGTTGATTGACCTGTCGATCGACTGCGTCGTAGTGGATTAGTTCGCCGACGAACGGATAGATGTGCGCCCCGAACCAGCTGGGCTGACTGCGGCGCCCCGGGATCTCGACCAGCAGGGATGAGAACAGGGCATGGAGCGTCTCCAACGTCTCGGGGGAGTCCAGCTCGACCGCTTTACCGAGTTCTTCGTCGCCTTCAGCGATGGAGGCTTTGGTCGCGATCCGCCGAGCCAAGTCGTGTGAGGTCCTCGTGTAGGCGACCCTATCTCCGTCGTCCAGGAGTCCTGCGTGCTTCTGTGGGTCTTTCTGATGTGCCAAGTAGACGCCGCGGGCGATCGCGAGCATCTCAAGCGCGACGTAAAAGCCGCGGCCCTGCTGTTCAAGATTCACACCGAAGAGACGACGGACGACCTCTGCCTTGGAGCGATCAGCCATTACGCCCGCACCGACCTGATCTTGTCGCCGACGTCGATCATGAGCTTTCTCATGACGTTGCCCACTAGTACCTGGATCTCGTCGTCCTTGTTCGACGAGTCAGCCAGCTCTGCCAGGGATCCGCTCAGTCCACGGATCTCGGCCTCGTGCTGGACCTCGCTACGCAGGCCTGCGGCCCACCGCGTTAGCAACTCGAAGCGCAGAAGGTCCACTTCGACCGAGACTGCGGCCTGGTCAGAGTCGACGGCTGGGATACGGATGTAGATGGAGCGGTTGAGCCACTCGACAGCGTTCCGCATCCCTGGGGTGTCGCCCGTGCGTCCTTCCTTCTGCCACTGGGTGACCTGGTCGACCACTTCAACGCCCTTGCTGGACACTCGTCGGGAGATCACGGCTGCGCGGGCGCGATGGGCGAAGAAGGCCGGGTCAAGCACGAGGAAGTCCGGGTTGCTCCTAGCCCGGTGGATACCCTGGACGGCTTCCAAGCCCTTGAGGAAGCGGTCTCGCACTGTGGTGTCTGCAGGGTCCCCATTCTTGTTCTGGACACTGACGAAGTCGTCGCCGGCCTGCAGGCCCATGCGGGCGAACCGGTCCTTGTTGTCGATGCTGTTGAAGAAGTCAGCTCGCCGCAGGAACGTGTACAAGCCCCGCAACTGTTCGGCCTGCTTCTGCGCATCCCGGATCGTACGGGCCTTTTGCAGGTAACTCTTGGGGTCCTCGGGAGGGAAGCGGCCGACTGTGTCTGGGTCAAGGCGGTCGTCGACCTGGCGGCGAGAGACCTTGCCCGGGTCTAGCTTGCGCAGCGCGAAAAAGGCAGGCACCCGATGACGCTGTTGCTGGGTCAACCCGTCGCCGAAGAGCGCTTGGTGGTACAGGTGGGGCGCCTGCCACAGTTTGTTCGAGTGCGACCACTGGTACTTGGTGTGGACGTTCTCACAAGACAGGCCACCGGTAAGCATGTAGCTGGTTACTGCTAGCGCTTGTCGGGTTGTGACCACGGCTCCGGTGCGCTCGGCCGCAGTGAACAGGTCCCGGATCGCAGCCCGGCGCTGGGGCCCGTGGGCGGCATCGTTCAGCTCGTTCCGGTTGGCCAGAATTGGGCAGACATCCTGTGCGTCACAGGTCTCACACGGCTTCCACCGCGACCATCGCGGGGTCGTCCACTGCCTTAGCACCCAAGGGACGAAGCCACCGTTGCCGCCTTCGGCCGCTACGGACTGGTAGTTGAGGTTGATGACAATGACTGTGCCATCGGGGCTGCTGACCTGCCCACGAGCAATGCCGTCCGTGAGGGTCCTCACCAGAATCTTGGCGCATCCTGTGCTGTCGTTGTCGAGGTTGTCGTCTTCGGCGACGCATGCACGTAGCTGGCCCTCGTTTGCGCAGATAATCGCGACGCCCTCGTCCGGAGGGTCGAGTAGCTCGACGAGCTTTTGGGCACCCGCCTGCGCATCAAGCTCGCTGAGATCCCTCAGGATGTACAGCGGGCGCCCGCTACGGGTCCGGCCGAGGGAGCGGCTGGCGTCGCCGGCCTCAGTCAGTTCGTTGAAAACCGCTCTTTTGCGGACATCTGATGGGATCGTCTCGCCACCGACCCACAGCTCAAACAGGAGGCTGGCACACAGGCTTGTCTTGCCATGCCCAGCGTCCCCGGTGAGGACGATGGTCTTTGTGTTCGGTGCCTCTATGGCGCTCAGCAGGTAGTCCAGCGTCGCGACGCGGAACAGTGACTGCGTTCGGTCTGCCCGCTCGTAGATCATCTCCGAGGTGTCGACGTCGAACGGCTGGTAACTACGTATCCGTTGGACGTGTTTGTTGACCTCGAGCGGCATGCGGCTGTCCTTCGTCGACCGGGCAGGGAGCGCGGTAGAATTCTAGCCGGCAGCGTTGCTGACGGTAGATCAAATGTGTCGCCAGAGCGCTGAAGTACGCCTGGTTCGCCAGCGGGAGACTGCGTCGGGGTCCTCAAGAGCCCCTGATCACTGTGGTTGGCGCCGAGGCACTCGCCGCTGACTGCGGATTCGTTTGGGACCGGCCGGACGTGGGCCCTGCCGACGCCGCAGTAGCAACAGCGCCGCAGGTGATGGCCGATGACGAGATGGTTCAGGGTGCTCGTGATGCCGGAAGGCGGGGCGTAGAAGCGTCGTGATCGGAACGTCAGGCGACACTTACCTACCGGTCTCCCGCGCGCGTTCATCCTTGATCGAGTACGATGATCGCTCGTTCCGCCGGTTCTACAAGCAAGGGCAGATGGGGGCACACGTGGGTAAGCAGTACCCCCTGCAGGCTAAGCGGCGGCCGAAGTTTGAGGAGGGCGTCGGCTCCCTGCGAGTCGTGGACCTCTTCGCTGGCTGCGGTGGCCTCACCTTGGGTATTGCCCAGGCAGCCCACAAGCGTGACGTCTCGCTTGACGTTCGTCTCGCAGTTGACTTCGAGGCAGCTCCCACCAAGGTCTTCAAGGCCAACTTTCCCAAGGCCAACGTCCAAGAGGGAAGCGTTGAGTCCTACTTCGACGGTGACCTAGGCGCCTCGTTGACCGCTCAGGAGACTGCGACGCTCTCCACGGTGGGTGAGGTTGGACTCTTGATCGGCGGGCCGCCGTGCCAGGGGCACAGTAACCTCAATAACCACACTCGCCGCGATGACCCCAAGAACCGACTGTACCTGCGTATGGCTCGTGCCGCAGAGGTTTTGCGCCCTCGCGCAGTCGTAATTGAGAACGTGCTGGCCGTTGTCAATGACAAGCAACAGGTGGTCTCCCGCGCCATCGTTCACCTTAAGAAGCTTGGATATGACGTTGCCACCAGTCGTATCGACCTGCTCAAGCTCGGGGTGGCCCAGACGCGCAAACGCCACATACTGCTGGCCATCCGCGAAGACGCGCTGCCTTTTGGCTTTTCGGCTGCCGACCTGCTGCAGGTCGAAGACCATAAAGCCACACCCCATGACCTGCGGTGGGCGATCGGCGACCTGCTCGACGTCCGACCGAAGTCATTCTTCGATGAGGCTGCCGTACCCAACGCGGATAACCAGCGGCGTATGAAGTATCTCTTCGAGAACGACGAGCACAACCTGCCGAACGAAGAGCGCCCTGAGTGTCATCAGGGCGAGCATAATTACACCTCGATGTATGGCCGCTTGTGGTGGGACCGTCCGGCTCAGACTATTACCAGCGGTTTCGCTACGATGGGTCGCGGACGCTTTGTCCACCCTGAAGTTCCGCGGTGTCTGACCGCCCACGAGGCCGCGCGTATCCAGGGTTTCCCGGACTATTTCAAGTTCGTCGATGAAAGGGTTAAGCCTCGCTACGAGCTGACTCGCACCGAGGTTCAGGTCATCATCGGCAACGCCGTACCCCCACCCCTGACAGAGGCGCTGACCTCCAAGCTCTTTGACGCTGAGGTACTGCTGGTGAAGGACGACGCATCCCAGCAGCTTGAGGACGACTTCGTAGCCTCTGCTGTCGACCTCGCCTGCTGAGCCTGCAACGGACTGATTCCATCCGAAGGCATTTGAGGTAGGCGAATTGCCCGCTGGTGGCCTAGTAGTTCCCTCACCAGGTTGGCGTGGCCTCTCCCGTTGTGCACTTGGTGAGCCTCCCTCGGCTGCTCCTTGTGTCGCGGTTACTAATTGACGGTCATGCCGTGGGTTCGACGGAGTTTCAGTGGCCGAGTCGAGCGTTGGCCGGCAGTGGGACGGTGGTTTCGGTCAGAGAGGTGGACGCCCGCTTGTTCATCTATGCGGGCGTCACTCCGACACGGCAGCAAACCCCCGGATCAGGTCGAACCTGAAGCTCCCCCTTGTGACTGCTTCCTCCGGGACCTTCCGTCGCCCAGCTGCGACGCAAGGTCCGCGCCAAGGTCGGACATCTGCAGTTCCTCAGGGCAAGAGCAGAGTGAACCGCCTGTGATCGCCGATTTGCAACAGGATGCGGACGACTGCTCAAGGTTGACCGAAAAAGGGTGCCCCTGGATCACGTGAGGCCGTCTTTGTATGTTGATGTTCGCCTCAACTCGTCAGAGTCTCATGGTGATCTGTCAGGAGTGCCGCATGAACAGCATCACGGGAGTGAAGCGGCGGGTCGGTAAAGTTCGCGGGGTGCACTGCACCACGCTCTCGGCTCCGGTGATCGACGTGGCGTGCGGCTCTGCATGACTGACAGAAATGGCTGGAACCGTGTGGTGGAGAGTTAGGACAGCCGGGCGGATTGTCAGTGCGGTTCGCCACCATCGAGACATGATTCCTGAGTTCGATGTGGAGATCTCCATGGGCTACGACCTGAAGGCGCTTCGTAGGGGGCCTGAACGCAGAGGACGTAGCCAGGGGCTTCACGGAGCATCATGAGTACAGCTGCCTGGAGCTCCCTGTCTGGAAGGCGGTTGAAGAGTGCCTGAGGGAGAAGGCCGCCTTCCTTGAACGGCAGGGAGTTCTGACGTGCCCGTCGGCGTGGAGGCAGTCCTTCACGAGTTGATCGAAGCTGACGACATCGGCTAAGTCGAACTGATGGCCTACACGTTCTACCGGAACGACATCGGGGTAGCGGGGCTCAGTCTGGCGCTCAGCGCCGCTCGGTCGCCACTTTCTACTCCTGTTCCAGCAGGCTCGACCATCGTCATCACGCCGAGTACCCAATGGTCGGCGCTCTGCCAGATCTCAAGCGGACTGATTGAGCAAAGCGGCTGCGGAGTCGGTCAGGAATACAGGCGGTGGTACATCTATGGACGGTCCGTCAGGGAGACGCACCGCCTTGGTAAAGCGGTCTTCGACGCGCGCGCTGCCTTCGAGGCGTTGCCGCAGCCATCGTGGACCGAGGGGCTCACTGAGTTGCTTGAGGAGATCGCCGATGAGTGAGACCGCCCTAGGTCGAACCGCGCTATGGGTGACCCCGCTCCACGAGATCTCTTATGGCATCCTCGGCACGTCGGAGAACGATCCTGCCGTCGCCATCGCTGAAGGCGAGGAGGTCACTCCGTGGTGACAGTCCTGCTTCGGCGAGCAGCCCTAGGGGGAGTTCGACACGACCAGACTCGTCGATCGTGACCTCGGCGGGTTCGTGAATCATGAGACCAAGTCTGTCATTCGAACTCCGCCTCATGAAGACGGCTCCTATAGAGGTCCCGCACGCGAGCTGCCGCTGCGGTTGGGTCCTCGTGTTCCCAGATACGCAGAACAGCCCATCCCGCCTCCTTGAGCAATAGGTCCGTCTCCCGATCACGCTCGCGGTTCCGCTCGACCTTGGACGCCCAATAGCTGGCGTTGGTCTTGGCGGCCGTGTGGTGCTGGGGGCAGCCGTGCCAGAAGCAGCCATCGAGGAAAACGACTACATGTGCCCGGGTGAACACAAGATCGCCTGTCCGCCTGACGGTGGGAAGTGGCCGGCAGGAGACTCTGTACCTAAGCCCCAAGGCGTGCACTGCCCGGCGCAAGGCCAATTCTGGCTTGGTGTCGCGACCCTTGTTCGACTGCATGGTGCGTCGCGTGGCGGGCGAAGACGCCCACGACGATGCTGCCGCTTTACGGGCGGAATTTCCGTTCATGAAGATCCTCGAACCGCAGTATGCCACTGTGCCGAACCGCTGTGACGAAGTCTCGCTCCCCGTGCCAGCAAGGGGCGCCTCAGGCTACTAGTCACGGGAGGCGGGCTGCGTCGGCGCACACCAGCTTCGATGCGGTGTCCGGATGGGCGGAGTTCACAGGTTCTCCAGACGACGGCTGATGTCGGTCCAAGGAGCGGAGAGCCGTCCAGTGAGAGTCCAGTAGTCGTGATTCTCGCGGGTGGCGGCACTCAGCCTGAGCGCCGCCATGGATGGGGGAATGGAAGCGACGACCTTGCGCGTGATGTTCCCCGCGCCACGGGCCGCTGGGGTGATGCCATGTCCGATGAGTAGCGTGGCTGTGCGTATCGCGTCAAGAACGGTAGGCGGGACCGTGCTGGTCAGAGGGCCGTGGATCAGTTCATGCCAGGAGCGACGGGAGCGGACCCAGGCGAGCCGCTCGAGGGCGGTGCCGAGGTCGACTGCCATGTAGGCGGGATCGTCGGCGTTCCAGAGCAGGACGATGTCGCCGAGCGGGAGCCCGGCGTGGTCGTAGCGCAGCGTGATGCCTTCGACCTGGCGACGACGCCAGATCCTGAGGCTGCCGTAGATCTTGATGTGGCGGGCGTGGAGGCTGAGGCGAGACAGCACGGTCAGCCACTCGTCGAGGATGGTGCCGTACGCGCTGATGTCGGTGACGGTCTGGATGCGGGACGTGTTGACGAAGGACGTCAGGAAGCCGTCGCGGAGGTTGCCGTGCTCGTCGCGTTGGCCAGTCAGGCGGACTACGGGCTGTGGGAGGAAGCCCTGACGGTATGGGACGGGCAGCCGGTGTTTGAGGTACGGGTCGAGGGCCTGCACCGCTGAGATCGTTAGTTCCGTTTCGCGGCCCCAGCGCAGAGGGAGAGGTGCGGCGCGGGGTACGCCGATGTCGGCGAAGGCAGCCTCCAAACTGGTCAGGAGGTCCGGCCAGGGCAGGTGGCGGCGGGGCGGACGATAGGGGGTGCCGCGATTGGGATGGTCGATGGTGAGGCGGTCGCTGTCGAGTGTGAATTCCCAATGGGGGCCGAGTGCCTTCCGTAACACGCTCGGCAGTTGGGTGCTCAGCATGGGCGGGTCGCCAGGGCCGAGAAGTGGCGTTGCGGGTTGAAGCGGTGCTGGCCGATGGCCTGGACTTCAGCGTGGTCGAGGGCCTCGGCGCGCCTGATCGCTTCCGCCAGGGCCTGGGCCGCGGCCTCGTCGTCCTCGGCCGGATCGGCGACCGTGACGGCCCCGGCGCGGTCGCACAGGGCGGCGTCTGCGCAGGTGCCCTTACGCCACGTCAGGGCGGCGATCGGGGTGCCTGCGCGGAGAGACTCACCGAAGACGGCGGCGCCGGCCTCCACGTAGTCACGGGCGTAGGTGTAGACGAAGACGCTCGCGTCGCGGAAAGCGGCTGTCTTCTCCGGGCCACCGACTTCGCCGACCCACTCGACGTGGTCGGCGGCGAAGAGCCGGGCCTGGCTGCGCACGTAGCTCTCGGAGAAGACCGGGCCGACCAGGCGTATACGGCGGCCGAGGATCTCGGCGGCGCGCACGGCCAGGTGCGGTGCCTTCTGGTCGTCGATGCGCCCGACCCAGACCAGGTCGCGGCCGGGGACCGACGGGGGCTCCGCCTCGTTCAGGCCGAGGTGGACGGCGAGTTCACGGATCGGCTGGTGGGCCGCGTACCGCTCGATCATCTCGGGTGAGTAGCAGTACAGGCGGGTGCGGTCGCCGTCGAAGGCGTCGGTGGCGTGCTGGAAGTCGGGGTTGTGCTGGAAGGTGGCGACGTCGCAGTCCAGCAGGTCACGGATCCGGCGCCAAGCCGGCAGTGTCGGGTATTCGTGGCCGACGACGAGCAGGTCGTAGCCGGTGGCCCGCAGTTCGCGGGCCGCGAGGGAGCCGGGCTGCATGTCTTCCAGGCGGTGCGGTCTGCGGGTCCACTCCGGGGCGAGGTCCTCGCGCCAGAGTGGACCGAGGAGGTGGACGTCGGCGCCTGCGGCCCGGGCGCCTTCGGCGACCGCCCAGAGCCATCGTTCGATCCCGCCGTATCCGGCCGGGGGGAATGCGTAACTGCCGGGGAAGTCGCAGACGCCGACTATCACCTATGCCTCCGAGGGCGTTCCGTCCGCCTTGATCCGGCGGAAGCCGAGGTACTTGACGAGGGATTCGGGCAGCAGGACCGATCCGTCGGCCTGCTGGTGCTGCTCGAGTACGGCGGCCAGGGTGCGGCCGATGGGCAGGCCGGAGCCGTTGACGGTGGCGGCCGGGGTGGGCTTGCCGTTCTCGTCCCGGGTGCGGATGCCGGCGCGGCGGCCCTGGAAGGTGCCGAAGTCGGAGACCGAGGAGATCTCGCGGTAGGTGCCCTGGCTGGGCAGCCAGACCTCCAGGTCGTAGGTGAGCTGGGCGGAGAAGCCGGTGTCACCGGCGGCGAGCGTGACCACGCGGTAGGCCAGGTCCAGTTCCTTCAGGCAGGCCTCTGCGTGGCCGACCATCTCCTCCATCTGGGCCCGCGCCTGGTCCGGGGCGCAGATGCGGACCATTTCCACCTTGGAGAACTGGTGCTGGCGGATCAGGCCGCGGGTGTCCCGGCCGTACGAGCCGGCCTCCGAGCGGAAGCACGGCGTGTGTGCGGTCAGGGCGATCGGCAGCTCGGCGGGCGGGATGATCTCGTCCGCGTAGAGGTTGGTGAGCGGTACCTCGGCGGTCGGGATAAGGAAGAGGTCCCGGTCGGCGACGCCCGTCTTGAAGAGGTCCTCTTCGAACTTCGGCAACTGGCCCGTGCCGGTCATCGTCTTGCGGGTGACCAGGAACGGCACCGAGTGCTCGACGTAGCCGTGGCGGCGGGTGTGCAGGTCCAGGAACAGAGCCGCCAGGGCCCGCTCCAGGGCCGCGCCGACGCCCCGCAGGACGCTGAAGCGCGGGCCGGACAGCTTGGTCGCACGGCCGAAGTCCAGGATCCCCATGGACTCGCCGAGGTCGACGTGGTCCTTGGGCTCGAAGGAGAAGGCCTGAGGGTTGCCGACGCGGCGCTGTTCGACCGCGAACTCCTCCGAGTCGCCCTCGGGCGCCTCGTCCGCCGGCAGGTTCGGGATGCTCAGTAGCAGGTCGGTCAGCTCCTGCTGGATCTCCTCCAGCTCGGCTTCTGCCTCGCGGATCTGTTCCTTGAGCTTGCGCGCCGTCTCCTTGAGCTCCGAGATGTCGCCACCCTGCTTCGCCGTGCGCTGCACCTCCTGCGCGACGCGCTTCGCTTCGGAGCGCAGCTCGTCGCCGGACTGGATGCTCTTGTTCCGACGGGACTGCAGGCTCTCCAGAGAGGAGAGGTCCAGGGTGTAGCCGCGGCGGGCCAGGCGGCGGACGGCTTCGTCACCCATGTCGATCAGAACGCGGGCATCATGCATGAGGGCTCTGCTCCTCGGACGGAATGGATAGTGATCCGACGGTAGCAAGGTCGCAGGTGGTCTCCGTGCCCGATTTCTGCGCGCTACCCGAGCCGGGCACCGCCACCCATGAGGCCACCGGACTTGGCGCCGGCGTGGTTCTGTTGCCTTCAGAGGCGGGCTCGGCCAGTTCGGAGAGAAGCGACGTGATCCGCTCGCTCAGGTGCTCGTCGGAGTAGCGCAGTGGCGCCAGGCATGGTGCTTCCTGGAAGAAGAGCGGCATCGCCGTATCCGGCCCGCGGGACAGGTCCCAGCCGAGCACGGACAGCAGCAGGCCATGGGCGACGATCATGCGTGGGCCGGGGAGATCCAGGGCTGCTCGGACCCCGTGCAGCATGCGGCGGATGCCCTCGCGCTGGGACTCTGAGGCGCCTGGTGGCCGGGTCCAGGGGCCGTGCTGCTGGAGCCACGTTGCGTATTCCAGGAAGGGTCCGGCTTCGAAGGTGCCGTAGTCCAGTTCATCGAGGTGAGGGAGGACGGTCGGTCGGAGATCCGGGTCGTCACTCAGCAGGGCCGCGGTCTGATGGGTGCGGGGGAAGGTGCTGACGGCCCAGATGCAGGAGCGGGTCTCCGCCTGGAGGGAGTGGCGCGAGGCGTGGCAGGTGCGAACCCCTTCGTCGTCGAGGGGGAGCGGGAGCCGTGGATCACCGTTGACCAGGTAGCGGGAGCTGTAGCTGGTGCGGGCATGTCGGAGCAGGTAGGTGGTCATCGCGCGGACCTCCGGCAGCGTACGAGCAGGGCGCTCAGGACAGCGGTCATGGTGGTCAGACGTGGGTCGTCTGTCTCCGCGTAATAGAGGAGGCCGTCCAAGCTGAGGAGCACGCACCACGGCAGCAGGTCGGCGAGGGGAATCCCCGACGTCGTGATCGCTCGGCGAATGCGGTGGTCGGTGTGCGTACCCAGTTCGTAGTAGACGACCCAGAAGGCCCAGTCGAAGACGGCGTCGCCGTTCAAGGGCAGCGGGTCGAGCGGGACGGGCCGCCCGTCGAGGTCGAAGGGGATGTTCTCGCGGTACAGATCGCCGTGGAGCACGGTGTTGCGGCGCGGTGCTTCGCGGAGTCCGACGAGGACGGGGAGGGCCGAGTCGGTCAGATGCCGTCGGCCGGCCTTCGCCAGTCGGCGGTGGATGCGGGGCACCACCTCCTCCGCGATGTGGTCTTGCAGCGGCGGGAAGGCCGCTGCGGCCTGCGGTGCCGCTCGCCCGGTGGCATGGAGGCGGTCGAGTGCCTCCGCGACGAGGCGGTACTCCTCAGAGGCCGACGGCCGGCCCGCGCCACCGGGACGGCCGCCGACCATGGTCAGCGCCGCTGTGGCCCGGTCGTCGTCGGCTGCGCGTAGGACGCCTGAGGCGGGCTCGGAACGGTCGTACCAGAGCCGGAGCGCGGCGACCTCGTACCGGTAGCGGTTCCGGTCCGGCCACGCCTTGATGATCAGCGGTGCGCCCTGCTGATCGGTGGCCGTGGTCAGTACGGCGGCGTGCCCCGTGTCGTGGTACGTGCCGATGGCCAGGTCCCAGTCCTCGGCCGACGCGGAGAGCAGAGTGGGGACGGTGTCGAGCCACTCACCCACCGCAGGGCCGTAGTGGGCGGTGAGCCGTCGGCGGCAGTCCGCGGGCACGGTGGGCAACGCGGGCGCCGTCACCATCAGCTCATCACCACGCCGCGATGGATGATCTCCTCGGTGAGGTCCGGGAAGGCGGCGAGCGCGTCGGTGACCAGCTTCCGCACCTTCGCCGGCGGTACGTCGTCGGAGGAGAGACGCACCAGGATGCGCCAGGGCCGGTCGAGCCGCTCGCCTGTGGCGCTGACCAGGTGCGCTTCCACGTGGCCGCCGAACTCGGCGTGGAGTCGCTGAGCGAGCCGGGTGGCGGCGAGGTTGTAGAGCTTGCCGACGTGGTAGACGGGGTTCTTGCCGTTGGCGCCCTCCATGTTCATCGGCCTCAGAGGGGTGATCAGGCCGTTCACGCGGTTGCCGCGGCCGACGACGCCCTCGTCACCGGACTCGATGGAGCTGCCGGTGTACGTCAGGTAGAACTCGTCCTTCTCCGGTACGTCCCTGACGTTGAGGCGAAAGCGCACCGGCGCCCCGGGCAGGTGCAACGCGGCGAGCCGATCGCACTCGGTGAGGACGGTGTGCTTGTTGTCGAGGTAGGCGGCGCGGCTGCCGACGAAGGTGCACTTCTGCGGGACGCACAGCACGATGTCGGCGGCCTGGCCGTCCCAATACCCCATCAGCTTCACGTCGCTGCCGCACCACGGGTGCTGTGCGGTGAACGGGCCGTCGCCGCTGAAGTGGTCCACGAGTTCCCGTACGAAGGACTCGAATCGATTCTCCGGTGCCCACCCGGTGCCGAGCGAGGTGTCGTTCGCGAGCAGGACGCGGCGCTCGCGCAGGTCGTCCACCGAGCGCGGAGCGAACCAGCGTGTGCGCTCCGCCTCGCCGCCTTCGGTCAGAACCGCGCCCGGGCTGGAGTTGCTCGTGATGTGGAACCGCAGGTCGAGGTGGTCTGCGGTCTCTGGCAGCCGCTCGGCGAAGAACTCGCGCACGGTGGCCTCGGCGAGTTCCTCGACCGGTATCTCCTCACCCCCGCAGACGGCCGCGGCGCGTCCGTTGATCAGGACGCGGACAGGGGAGGTCATCTTCCCCGAGCCGTAGCGGACCTCGCTGGCGCCGCCGAGGAGCGCGAGCTTGTCGAAGTTGTGGTGCAGGACGGCGCCGAAGCGCTCCACGGTGTACTGGCTGTACGTCCGCGAGAGCCGTTCCGCGAGGTGGTCGGCGAGCGTGTCCGGGTGGCCGAGTCCCTTGCGCTCCACGATGGTTGTGTCGTCGGGCTGCGGGGCTCCCGTCTCGATGACCAGGTGGCTGGGACCGAACGTCGTGCTGGTGCGCTGCATGTCTTCTCCGTTTTCTCCGGTACGTGTGGAGCGGTGGGATGGATCGCTGGACGCTGGATCAGCGGGGCACGCCGGCGGACAGGAGCCCGGCGGTGACGGTGGCGCAGGTGCGGACGGCGGCGTCGGCCGTTGCTGTGGTCGCCAGGGCCTCGATGTCGCCGACGGCCAGCAGGGCGATGTCCGTGGGCCGACGTCGGTCGAGCCACAGAGCGATACGCCAGGCCAGGGCGGAGCCGATGACGGGGAGCTGACCGATGTGCTGGACGGGGATGTGCTGCGGGGACGTTCCCGCGTACAGGAGGTCGCGGACGAGGTGGAAGGCGGCGTCCGCGTGGTCGCGTATGGCGGGACCGACCGTGCTGCTCTCCCAGTCGATGACGGAGAGGTGCCTGCCCTCGACGATGAAGTGCTCGGGCTTGAGGTCGCCGTGCAGATGCACGGGCTGTGCGTCATCCACATCGGCTAGAGCCGCATGAAGCACGGGCCACCACGACAACGCCCTGCAGCGAGATGAGAGTTGGCTGAGCAGGTGGGACCGATGCGATCCCTCGTGCGCCGGCACGGTGGAACGGTGCAGCAGGCCGGTCGTGGTGAAGACCCGATCGAGGTAGTGCGTCAAAGCGCGGGAGTCGCCGATGGCGCACGGTCGCCCTGGCACTGCACTGACCTCGATCCACGGGCCGGCCTCCGCCTGACCGGTGCGTCGCACGTCAGGCGCGAAGATACCGAGCCGGGCGGCGAGTTGCAGTCCATCGGTCTCTCGGTCGCGTCGCGCGTCGGGTTCGATGCCGCGATAGACCTTGACGTACGCGGTGCCGTCGGCTGAGCGGTAGACGAGCGAGAAGAGCTTGACCGCCACCGGTTTGAAGAGGCTGTGCTCGGATGCCGGAACCGGCGGCAGCGTCGGTGTGCTCACAGCTTCAGTCCCGACAGCAGGTTCGCGACCGACGCCGTGACGTCCTTCACGAAGGGACTGACGTTCCAGGTTCCGGCGAGGTAGAGGCCGAAGATCGAGCAGACGACGGCGTGACCCGGCTTGAGCCCGCCTCCGCGGCACAGGAACACGATCACGATGCCGAGGAGCAGCAAGACGGCAACATCGACAGCCACCGCGAAATCCCCTCTGAATGTCGAACGGATCATGGGCGCCGAGGCGGACTGACGATCACCGCTTCGGTGCGTCCATGACACCGGCATCGTGGGGCGGGGAGTATCACAAGCAGTTGTCGTCGCTGCTCATCGGCGGGTGACCCGACTTTTCAACATCCGCTTACACACGGGTTCATGAGGGGCAGACTTAGCCTCCGGATCATGACCAGCAACGGGCAGGCGGTAGGAGACGTGGGCAGGAACCGTCCGGGGTGGCGGCCGGAGAAGCTGAGGGGGCAACGGGAGGCACATGGCCTGACGCTCGAAGGCGCGGGCGAGCGGCTGCGCGAGGTCGCCAGGGCTGCCGGACTGGCCGTGCCGGCGGCCAACTTCCAGACGCTGTGGCAGCACGAGCAGGGCGAGGTCTATCCCGGACCGCACTACCGCCGCGCCTACTGCCTGCTGTACCGCGCCACCGAGCCCGAGTTGGGGTTCCGTACTCCGCTCCCCGGCGAGGCGACGCGGCTCGCGTTCACCGAGTCGAGCGAGCCGCACAACGGGGCACACGTTCTGGCCGTCGAGCGCGCGCTGCACCAACTCACGCCCGCGACGGAGGAGGTCGACGGCCTGGGCATACAGCAACGGATCCTCGATGCCTGGAAGCGCCGGCACACCGGCGGCGATCCGAACCGGCCGACGCTGATGATGGTCGGAGGTTATGCGGGCAGTGGCAAATCGGAGTTCGCACGCTTCGTCTCGCAGCTCACCGGGTGGCCCGTGCTCGACAAGGATCCGATCACACGGCCGCTCGTCGAGCGCCTCCTCGTCGAGATGGGAAGTGATCCCAACGACCGGCACACCGACCTGTACCGGGAGAAGGTGCGCCCACTGGAGTACCAGTGCCTGCTGGAGACCGCGTACGCGAACATCGACTGTGCGATCAGCACCGTGCTTACGGCGCCCTTCGTGGCCGAGGCCACCGACCTGGGTTGGATGCGGCGCCTGATCAACCGGTGCGAAGCGCGTGGGGTCACCGTCGCCGTGGTCTGGATGCTGTGCGACCTCGACACCATGCATGAGTACATCGGTTTTCGGTCCGCCGCCCGCGACAGTTGGAAGCTGCAGAACTGGGACGAGTACGCCGCGACCATCGACCCGGATCTGCGCCCCGTCGTGCCGCACCTGGTCGTCGACAACCGCCTCGGCGCCGCCATATCGCTCACGGACCAAGTACGCCAAGTCTTCGGGACGGTGTTCCAGTGACGACTCCTACGCCCACTTTCCGGAATCGCGGAATCCTGTTGTACGGCCCCCCGGCATCGGGCAAGGACACGATCACCGCCGCGCTCGCGGAACTCGACTTCCGATACGCCCCCTTCACCCGCCTCAAGATCGGCAGCGGCCGGACGACGGGCTACCGGATGGGCACTCTGGAGCAGCTGAACGAGCTGGAGGCGCGCGGCGACGTCATCTACCGCAACGACCGATACGGCAACATCTACGTCGTCGACCGGCCCGGTCTCGAACAGGCCATGGACGGAGGCCGGATCCCGGTCGTCCACCTCGGCCAGGTGGCGGGATTGGAGCAGATGACCGCCCGCTTCCCGGCGCACTGGACGCGCATCCTGCTGTGGTGCTCCCGGGAGACCACGGCACTGCGATCGCCCCTGCGAGGCGACACCGACACAGAGGCCCGGCTGGCCGCCTGGGATGCCACACAGGCCGACCTCACAGCTCATCCCCAGACACAGTGGGAGCTGCGCGTGAACACGGATGAGACCTCGCCGGGCGAGGCCGCGAAGAAGATCGCTGCCCTTGTTCGCGCTGCGGCACCCTCCTCTTGAAGACTGAGATGCGCGAGGAAGCGGGTGGCTGCGGCCCGCTCAAGTGGGGTCAGTTGGGATCCGATCACCTCGCAGGGCGGCCAGAGCTTCCGCGAGGTCCATCGGCTCGTCCTTGTTGCCGTTCCAGCGAGCCAACGTTTCGACGGCCGCGTGCATGAGGTCGTCCGGCAGCCCGGCATCGGCGAGCAGGGCCGCCGCGTCCTCCAACTCAGGTCCCCAACGCCAAGCCCGGGCAGCGGTCTTGGGGATGTAGTCGGTCTCTGCGAGGTAGCTGCGAGTGCGCTTGGCCGCGATCGTCAGCAGTTCGTCGGCTACGCCATACTCGTCCGCCGCCCCGTAGGCGACGGCTGCCAGGACGCGCGAGACCTTCTGGTAACTGGAGTACGCGAGTTTCAGCGCGGAGGCCTTGCCGCGTTCCTCGCCGAGGAAGTGCGTTCGTACGTCGGTGTCCGCGAAGAGGCTCTCGACCTCGGTGGCCTGCCGGGCCGGGCCGGACAGGTACAGGGTCGGGAACTTCCCGCCGGTCGGCGGTGAGCCGACCACGGCGGCATCGAGTACCGCGGCCTGCGGGAGGAGTTCGGCGATGCGGTGCATACGTGGCGGAGCGATGGCGTTCGCATCGACGTACGTCTTGCCGACGAAGGAGTGTTCCCCTACCAGCCTGGCGACGTCCTCCGCCGCAGCCGGAGGACACAGGGAAAGTACGACGTCCGCGCGGGCGAGGAGCGAGGCGACGGTGTCGGGTTCAAGGCCTGCCTTCCCGGCCCGGCGAACGGAAGCGTGGCTCCGGCCCTCAGGAGACCACAGGACGGTGACTCCTCGGGCGCGCAGCTGGGCGCCGAACGCGGCCCCCATGCTGCCGGGATGCAACAGTCCCACCGTGGCTGTCACGTCGTATTCCTCCAGGTGCGGTCGGCCAACAGCAGGTCGATGGCCGCACGGGCGTGCGGGACCCTCCGGTCGGGCTCTGGCAGTTCCGCCGGCCAACCGGAGCTGTCGGCGATCCACATGGTGCTCAGTCCGGCAGCTCGCCCGCCGCCGATGTCGTTGACCGGGTTGTCGCCGATCATCCAGCCGCCCGTGGCGAGCGTGGTTCCGCAGCGCTCGGCGGCCGCAGCGAAGTGACGTGTGTCCGGCTTGCGGGCTGCGGCTCCTTCGGAGACGCAGACACCGTGCACGCGGGCGAGGATGCCTGTGGCCCGAAGCTTGGCCATCTGGATGTCCGTGGCGCCGTTGGTAGCAATGCCGATGCGCCAACCCTGTGTGTGCAGTTCCTCCAGGCCACTGAGTACGTGGGACGGGCAGGACACCATGGCGGCGATGTCGGCACAGTACGACGACCACAGGCTCTCCACCGTGTCGGCCAGCCGGTACCGGGTGCGGATCTCCTCGAAGGACGACGGATAGGCGCGTTCGCCGAGCAGGTCGAGCAGTTCCTGTCGCGCCTCGTCGCCCAGACCGTGGCGGGTGGTGAAGTCCGTGGTCCAGTCGGCGAGGGTGCCGTGCCGGTCCACGAGGGTGTTGTCGAGGTCGAAGAGAACGAGGCGCTGCACACTGTGCACCCTATTGGGCGCGAATCAGCACTCGGTTGCCCGAGGCAGGGGGAAGTGCGCCCAGACCGACTTGCCGCCGTCGCCGTAGACCGTGGTGCCCCACTCCGAGCACAGGGCGGCCACGAGCGCCAGCCCACGACCGTGCTCGCTCTCCCCATCGTCGCCGTCAGGGGTTTGGAGGGCGGGGAGCTGCCTGCTGCCGTCGCGGACCTCGATGTGGAGATGCGAGGCGACTTCGATCAGGACGGTGATGGAGGTCGACGCCGGGGCGTGAAGCACTGCATTGGCGGTGAGCTCGCTCACCGCCAATGCAGCGGTGTCGCGGAGGTCCGAACCGACTCCCCAGTAGCCGAGCAGCCCGGTCACGGCATGCCGTACCTGTGGAACGCGCTCCCGTCTCGGCAGGAATCCGAAGACGGCGACGCGGCCCAGGCCGCCTTCGCGCGCACAGGCGGGAGGTCGCGGGCTGCTGCGGAAGCACAGGTGCGGGGCCCGGGCGGTCGGGCTTTCGGTCTGCGGGGTCATCCTGGCCCACCTCGCTGACGGGCGCGGTCGCGCCGGCTCGGATACGGGAATGCAACGCACCCCGCAGGATTCGCGCTTCGCCTCCTGTCCCCAATGAGAGAGCGTCACCGGTGAGCCGTGACCCGTGAGCAGGTCACCGATTCGCGTCGAACTTCGCCCTTCAGCCGTCCGATCCGGTCCGCTCTTCGCCCCGGCATTCCTACGGTGGTCCGCCGTCAACCCGTGCCCAGAGGTAGGAGGGAGAGCGTGGTCAAGCAGCGACATGGGCCGTCGTGTGCGGCGGCGCTGCGCAGCCGGGCCGCCGCGGCGAAATGGCCGCCGGAACGGCTCGTCGACGAGATCGCCGAGTGCTGTTCCGTCAGCAGGCTGCGCGCGCATCGACTCGCGCTCGGTTGGACCCTCGCCGAGGCGGTCGAGGCCTTCCGTCAGATGTGCGCTCGCGATCACCTGGTTGGCCCGAGACTGGATGTCGACCAGCTGCGTGTCTGGGAGACCGGCAGGCGCCGTCCCGTTGCGGCGACGGTCGATCTGCTGTGCCGCCTCTACCAGACCAGCGCCCGCGCCCTGGGCCTGGACGTGGCTGCCGACTACACCCCTATGGAACGTGCCACACGGCGTCCGACCGGCGGCGACGGCGGGCTCGACGACGTACGACGGGAGGTCGACCGCACCCTGGCTTCGGCTACGGTCACCGCCGACCAGCTCGACCTGCTGGAAGACAGGCTGCTCCAGCACCGGCGCCGGTACGTGGTCCGGCCGCCGGAGGGGATGCTCCCGGATCTCGTCGATGACGTCCACGAAGTACGGCTGCTCGCCGAGCAGCGCCAACCCGCCTCCACGCAACGCCGGTTGTCCCACATGACCGCTCTGCTGGCCACGCTCATCGGAGACGCACTGATGAGGCTCGGCCACCTACGTTCGGCGTCTGCCTGGTACGCCACCGCGCGCACGGCGGCCGACGACTGCGCCGAGCGGGAGGTCCAGGCACGCGTTCGGGTGCAGGCGGCGATACTGCCGTACTACTACGGACCACTCGACGCGGCGAGGCAGCTGATGCACGAGGCTCGGGACCTCATGCCGGACCGGCCCAGCGAGTCGAGCGCCTTCGCGGCCATCGCCCACGCCCGTGCCCTGGCCCGCTGTGGCGACGCCCATGGCGCCGAGGCTGCCCTCCATACGGCGCACGACCTCTTCGAACAGGCCGAGCACGGTCCGATCGCCGATGCGCTCACGTTTCCGGCCCGTAGGCTGCTCCTTTACACGAGCGGCACCTTCACGTACGTGGGCCGTACCCGCCAGGCCCGTCACGCGCAGCAGCAGTCCCTCGCCATGTACCCGCCCCGTGGCGGTGGCATCGATCCCGCATTGCTGCGCCTCGAAGAGGCGATCTGCCTCGTCCGCGAGCGCTGCCTCGCGGACGCCTGCCAGCTGGCCGCAGCCACCTACCTGGCACTGCCGCCCGAGCAGCGCACTCAGGTCGTCACCGCCCGCACCCGCCACGTCCTCGACGCCCTTCCACCACGAATGCGACTCAGCCGTCATGCGCGCGAACTTGGCGAGATCCTTGCTTCCCTCCCTAGCCGAAGGTGACAGTGCCTTGCACGTCGGACAGCCTGACACCATGACGGCTACGCGTCCCGGCGGCTTTCTCCCCTCCGAGTTGCAGGTCCTCCTCGTACGTGTCTGCGAGACCGCCGGCCTCGATCCGCGCGGCGCGCAACTGCTGCGCGGACAGACCAACGCGGTTATCCGTCTCACGGCCCAGCCCGTGCTGGTGAAGATCGCCCGGAAGGGCACGCCTGTCGCCGAAGTCAGGCGCACCGTCGAATTCGTCGAGTGGCTGATGGACATGGGATTCCCTACGGGCCCGTTGCATCGCATACCCGAGCAGCCCCTTGTCGTCGACGGACAGGCCGTCACCTTCTGGACCTACCTCCCTCAGCCTGACCAGGCCGTCTCCGCGGAGGCTCTCGCCAAGCCGCTCAACGCGCTGCACAACGCTCCGGCACCGCCGGTCTCGCTGCATCGCCTGGACGCTATCTCCGCGATCCGTTCGTCTCTCGCCCATGCGACGGCGCTGCCCGCGGCAGCCATGGACATTTTGAGCGCGGAGGCGGACCGCCTCGAAGCCGCGCTCGCAGATGTGATCTACGAACTGCCCGAGGGGGTATTGCACGGCGACCCGCAGCACCGCAACGCACTCCACACCGAGAGCGGCGTCGTGCTGTGCGACTGGGACAGCGTCGTCACCGGCCCGGCGGAGTGGGACCTGGTCACTGTCGAAGTCCATTGCAGGCGCTTCGGGTACGGCGAGAGCCACTACCGGCGCTTCGCTGACGCTTATGGCTGGGACGTGACTCGCTGGGACGGCTACCGCGTACTCCGTGATATCCGCGAGCTGCGAATGATCGCCACCAACGCACGCAAAGCCGCGTACGCTCCCCGCACTCTTCCCGAAGTGCTGCGTAGGGTGGCGGCACTGGAGAGTGGCGACCTTTATCGCCGCTGGAACCTTCTCTGATTCCTTTTCGGGAAGACCCTCATGTGTGGCGAGCACTCCAGTTGGCCAGTCGAGCGTGGTCCTGTCGGTATCCAGCTTCGCCGGCTACCAGCGGGACCTGCTGACCTCCTATACGTCTCTATGCGAGCTCAGCCGTCTACCCCGGCCTCCCACTTGAGGCGCCGCAGGACGCGGGCGCTGAAGAGGTGTCGGCTCCGGTCGAGCAGTTCGCCCACCTCCGGGTCGCCGCGCCGCTCGTCCGCCGATGGATGCCAGCGCTGCACGGACTGCCCTGCCCAGGTGCGCAGCTTCACATCGGGGTCCTCCAGCAGTCCGACGGCCGCCCGCAGTGCCACGACCCCGCCGCGTGCGTCGAGCAGTCGGAATGCGGCGAGTCGGACGTGCTGCGGCCGCTCGGAGCCGGTGCGTTCCAGCAGCCAGTCGACGGGCAGTTCCTTTGCCGATGGCAGAAGGGCGACGGCCGTCTCGCGCACGACACCGGGGGCAGGGTCATCGAGGAGTGGCCGTAGCTGCTCCGTGTCCGCGCAGTCCAATGCCCGCAGCCCGGCCACCGCCCGAGCCCGTACCCTGGCCGCCGGGTGCGCGAGCAGCGGCCGCAACAGCCCGGCGTCCGCGCGGACCCCGCACTCGGCCAGTCCGATGACCGCACCGGGCGACAACTCCGGGTCGTCCGATGCCGTGCACCGCTCCCGGTACCAGGCCGCCGGATCGCCTCCATGTTGCCGTACGACATACCGGGCACAAGCACGTACCAGCGCTGACCGGTCACTGAGGAACTGCCTCGCCTGCTCTGACCGCCCCGCCCGCCGCAGCGCGGTGACGCCGGCCGACCGGGTGCGCGGGTTGCGCGCGGTCAGCAGTGGCGGCAGCACGTCCTCGAACGCCTCCTCGTCGCGCAGAGCCGTGAGCGCTGCTGTGGCACACAGGTCTTGGACCAACGTGTCCTGGTCTTGGGCGGCCGCGCGGGCCAGCTCGGCGGGGCGGAGCAGCTTGCCTTCGACGGCCAGTCGGTAGGCGAACCGCCGTACGATGCGGTCGGGGTCAGCGAAGAGAGCAGCGAGCCGCCCGTGGGATGCCCGGCGCAGGACCTTCCCGAGTAGGTCGACGCCGAAGGCGCCTCTGTCGCGGCGGCCGACGCGCAGGATCAGTGGCGTGAGTTCGAGGGCAGAGTTCACATCCAGGACCTCGCGCAGCAGCTGGCGGGCGCGCTCGCGTACGGGCCTGGCCCAATCGGCGCAGCGGATCACGACCAACGGCAGCAGACCGGGGTATGGGGCCGACCGACGTACCGCCTCCTGACGGATCCGCCCGTCGCGGTGGCAGAGGGCAAGTGCGAGCCGAGACTCGCCGAGCTGAGTCAGGTCGACGGGAAGCGGGGCGGAGTGCTCCCACTCCGGCAGGAACGGCGAGCGGTACCAGGCCACTTCACGCACTCCTGCGTCCAGTGCGAGCCAGTCGCCGGGGTCGGCGACATCGAGCGTGCTCCGAAGCGGTGCATCTCCCGCGAGCCGCATCGCTGCCACTGTCCCGTCCTCGATGCCCTCACGCATCCCCGCCCCCCTTTTCCAGCATTCGTACCGGTGATCGTAGGGTGCGCGGTGCACGCAGGGCGCGCGAAATATGGCCCTTGAGTTGCTGAGGGGACCCGTCGGAATCCTGCCCGCCAGAAGTCGAGTGTGGAACCCGACTGGCAAACTCTCGCTCAGCGGCCAGTTGAAGCGCTCAGCCGGATTGGATGTGACTGAGCGCTTCAACTGGTTGTGACCGCACTTCCGCGATCAGTGACGTGATGGTGCGGAAGCTGTGAGTCGCTGTCCGGGCAGGGACCCCGGTGCCGTTGCGGATCGCCACGTAGGCCCGAGTGACAAGTTGAGCCGCCCCACCTTCGTGGCCCGGCGCGAACAGCCGGCCCCCTTCCGCTGTCTGCCTGGCCCTTAATTGTCTTTCGTGCCCTGCTGAGCGGGAGCTAGTGTTTGCGTAGCGAGTGACTCACGAGGAGCGAGGACATGGTCGGTCTTCCGAGCACGCGTTGACGGTTGAGGCCGTGAGCGGCCTGTCATCGTGTGCTGCCTTTGATGCGCGGCATAGCGAGCCTTCCTTTCCCGCTGCCTGAAATGGCCCATGCACCTGTCGTGCGTCGGTTGGCGGGTCTCGTCTTCGGTCATCCGAGGGGCCCCTGTGCTGTCCTCTTCCGCCGCTGTATCCGATTCCGGTCGACCTGTTTCGTCAAGCCTGTGGCGGGACGGCGACTTCCGCAGGCTCTGGGTTGGCCAGACGGCCTCCCAACTGGGCGAACATGCAAGTCTGGTGGTTCTGCCGCTCTACGCCGTCCTGACGCTCAACGCCGGTGCCGGCCAGTTGGGCGCCCTGCGCGCAGTGGCACAGGCGCCGATCCTGCTGCTGTCGCTCTTCGCCGGCGCGTGGGTGGACAGGTGGCCCACCCGCACGCTGATGGCGCTGACGGACGCCGGTCGAGCCCTGGCACTGGGCGCCGCCGCCGTGACCGGCCTCCTCGATGGGCTCGGCCTGCCGGCGCTGCTCGTGGTTGCCTTCGCCGTCGGGGCTCTGTCCGTGTTCTTCGACATGGCGTACCAGGCGTCTTTGGTACGGCTGGTGAAACGCGATCAGTTGGTGCGGGCCAACAGTGCGCTTGAAGGCAGTCGGTCCGCTGCGCAGACCGGCGGTCCCGCCCTCGGCGGTGTGTTGGTGTCTGTGCTGTCGGCCCCGATCGCTGCCGCCTCCAGCGCGCTGTTTTTCGCGCTGTCGATTGTGTCGATCCGACGGATCGGTCGCCGCGAATCCATCCCGGAGCGCTCGGAACATCCTGCTCGGATCTGGCGGCGGATCCATGAGGGCCTCCGCTTTGTCGCCGGGGACACCTCGCTGCGGACCGTGTGCCTCGCATCAGCCGCCTTCCAGTTCTTCTTCGCGGCTGTGATGACCGTCTATCTGCTGTTCCTGCCACGGGACCTGCACCTGTCGGGCACCGCCGTCGGCCTGGCACTCGCGGCGACCGGGCCGGGCGCGCTCCTGGGCTCGCTGCTGGCCGCCCGCCTACCGAGCCGCTTTGGATATGGCGCTGTACTCGTGTCCGCGGCAACACTCGGCGACGGCGTGCTCCTGACTGTGCCCGCACTGCACGGCTCCTCTGCGGTGACGGTTCCCGCGCTCCTTACGGTCAACTTCGTCTTCGGGGCCTTCAGCCAACTGGTGAATGTCACGGTCATGGCCGTCCGGCAGACCGTCACTCCGGACAGAATGCAAGGCCGCGCGGCCGCGACGATCAACTTTGTCGGCATGGGGCTGACCCCGCTCGGCTCGCTGCTCGGCGGCTTCCTCGCGGAACTGTGGGGGACGCGCACCAGCCTGCTGGTAACAGCCGCAGGCACGCTGCTGTCGCCGGCACTCGTGGCCCTGTCCCCACTCGCACGCCTGGGACGGACCCTTCCCGCCCCGCCGGAGACTCCGGCCCCGTCTGCGTGACGGCTTCTCTCGCTGGCGAAGAGCCGACACAACTCCCTCAGCGGTCGCAGCCATCACGGAAGCGCGGTCACAACCAACCGGAGCGTGCAGTCACATCGGCACGACCTAAAGCCCTTGAAAGACCTGGTCAGCGAGGGGTTCCGCTCTTCGCTGGGTCCACGGTGTGGTGGTCGCGTCCCAATCGTGATCGCTGGGAGGTCCGTGCCGTGGCGCCGATTCTGTTCACCGCTGTGCTGTTGCTGCCGTTCGTGACGGCGGGCAGTCCGTTCGCACTATGCGAAGCCCGCGACTACACGCGCCCGGGACGAGGCCGCCATCGTCGCGTCGTACGTGGGCGTCACGCGGCCCGGGGAGGGCGGCGATGACCGTATACGACGCCTTGGGTGCTACCCCCTGTGTTCTGTTGCGCTGGACGAACTGCACCCCCGACGCGCCAGCCCAGGCGCGCGCCACTCTGCGCTGTGCCCTCGACCAACTCGGCTTCGACGGCGAGGTGATCAGCGATGCGGTGCTGGCCGTCTCCGAGTTCGTCACCAACGCCACCACGCACGCGGTGGGGCCGTACGAGATGCGCCTGCGTCGCACCGCTGCGGAGATCATCTGCGAAGTTGAGGACCACGATCCGTGCATCCCAGAGGTTCCCGCATTCCCTGCTGTGGCGCCGTATGCCCCCGCCGAGGAGAACCGCGGGGGTGGCTTGGAGGCGTTGTGCGCGCTGCTGTCGGAGCGGGGGCGCGGCCTGCACATCGTCCACGAACTGACCAACGGGGTATGGGGGTTCCGAGGACGTAAGAGGACGAAGACGGCCTGGTTCGCGGTCCCGGCCGGTCCCCGTGACCGGCTCAGAGTCTCGTAGTGCTCAGCACCAGTGGCTAGGAGTTGAAGCGCGGGCGGTTTATCGGGCTGGCGGATGAGCCTTTGAAGGTGGTGCTCGTCGCTCATTCGAGCGACGAGCACCACTTTTCGTTGGTGAAGCGGGTTATCAAGGCGACCGGCGTCAAGTAACGGGTCGGAGACCGGACGGAATTCACCCTCCCGTGGCGGTTGGCCGGAGCAACACCGGGTAACTCCAGTCGCATCTAGTCACTGAGAGTTTCCATCCAGGTGTATCGGGTGACGAAAGGTGGGGATGGTGAAGTTGCAACGGTGGGCCAAGGTTTTTTCGGCAGGGGCGAGCGCGGCGATCGCCGGACTGCTACTGGCAGGCTGTACGGACGGTTCGTCAGACGCCCGACCGTTGCCCGACGGTAAGTCTGAGACGGCGGCGTCTCGGAAGCCCGATGCAGAGCATGCGGAAGCTATCGACGCCTATCGGGCTATGTGGCGGGACCTGACACGCGCCTCTGAAACGTCCGACGCCAACTCTCCGCTGCTTGACGATCACGCCAGTGGCGGTGCTTTGGAGTTGATGAAGTACGGGTTGTCGAAGTCCAAGAAGGAGCAGGTGGTCAGCAAGGGAGCGCCCCAGGTGAATCCCGAAGTGGTGTCAGCCGACAGTCAGAAGGTTGTGATCGTCGACTGCGTGGACGACCGGAAGTGGCTGCAATACAAGCTGAACGGTGAGTTGAAGAACGATGTTCCGGGCGGGCACTTCAGGACCGATGCGACTATCCGGCACGGCCAAGGCGGCTGGAAGGTTTCGGAGCTCTACATGCACGAAGCCGGGTCATGTTGACTGGCGGCCGCATGACAGCTGGGAGCGCGGCTGCGGGCGCCTTGACGCTCCTCGCTGTCGCGTCTTTAGCCCCCGCCCAGGCGGACGGCACCGGCTCCCAATACGCCGGCGTCGCATGTGTCCCGGGTGCGTGCGACGCGAAGGCGAGGAACGTTACGAGGAACCCTGGCAGTTCACACCAGAGCAGACCGGCGCCCCGCGCACAGGCGGCAGCGCCCGGCAGCGGTCGTGGAGCGCCGAAAGGGCCGCCGACGATCACGTCAAACGGTTGGGAGTATGACCTGGGCGGCGGCGTGGGGGTCTTGCCGCGCTTCGACTCCGAGGAGGCGAAGAACCGGAAGCCGGGTGGCGGGCAACAGGTTCCTGTAGAAGTTGTCGTCCAACAGGCGGTGAAGCGACTGAAGTTGCCGAAACCGGTAATCCATACGAGTCCGGACGAGGACTTCGCGCAGGTGGTTCACGTGCCCACATGGATATGGCTGGAGCACTCCACCTGGGGGCCGGTGTCCGTATCGGCCGCAGTAGGCGGTGTGACGGTGACCGCGACGGCCCGGCCGCAGAAAGCCATTTGGTCCATGGGCGACGGCGGTCAGGTGGTGTGCCAGGGGCCGGGGACGCCGTACTCGGAGGCCTACAGCCCCAAGGCGTCTTCACCAGACTGCGGTTACACCTATCCACGGGCGTCGCTGTCCGTGCCGGGCCATGCGTACACGGTGTCGGTGCAGGTCACCTGGGATGTCGAGTGGCATGGGGGTGGGCAGACCGGGGTCGTGCCCGGGCTGGTGATGGCCGCACAGCGGCAGCTGGTGGTGGACGAGGTGCAGACCGTCGTCACGCGCTGACCGCTTGGAATGACGGCGCGGTCCGAACGGGCGGCCGGTGTGTTGGACGTTGGAACTCTTTTGATCGCGAGGTGAGTTGTGGGTACCTCCATGTCTTCTTCAGGCGTTAAGGGCGGCGGGCCGCGGGTGCCGGGAGCGCGTCGGTCGGGGCCGGAGCAGCAGCCGGCGGTGACGGGTGCCCGGCGGCGCAGACTGGGGTGGGTGTGGGCTGGGGTGGGGGCGGTGGTGGTCTCGGCGGTGGGTTTCACGCTGGTCGCGCGGACGGTGGGGGAGCGGGATCAGGTTCTGGTGCTGGCCCGCGATGTTCCGGTCGGTCGGGTGCTGAAGCCGGGTGATCTGCGCGTAGTGGAAGTGGCGGCGGATGCGGGTGTGGTGCCCCTTGCGGATCGGAGCACGGTGCTTGGGCGGCAGGCGAGGGTGCCGCTGGTGGCAGGGTCGCTGCTGGCTCCCGGCCAGGTGGGCACGGGCGCTGACTTCCCTCCGAAGGGGTTCTCGCAGGTGGCGCTCGCAGTCGAGCCGGGTGGTGCGCCACCGGATCTTGTTCGTGGTGAGCGCGTCGCCGTCCTTCCTGGCCCGGCTGGTGCCGAAGCGGTGGACGAGGAGGAGAAGGCGGCCTCGACGGTGGCGGGGACGGTGACCGGGGTGCGGGAGCCGGAGTCTGCGGGTGGGCCGCGAGTGGTCACGGTGCTGGTGGAGACCGGGGCGGCACGGCGGGCGGCGCAGTTGGAGCATCCGCGTGTGGTGGTGCTCCCCGCCGAGGGGCGTGAGGCTCCGTGAGGCGGCTCGTCGTTGTCGGATCGGTCACGGGCGCACCGGGGGTGACGACGACGGCGCTGGCTCTTGCCGCCGTGTGGCCGCCGGAGGCGGATGGCGGGGTCCGGCCGGTGATGGTGGAGGCGGATTCCTCCGGCGGTGACCTGATGATCCGCTTCGGACTGCCGTCGGCTCCCTCGCTGCTGGATGTCGCGGCGGCGGCCGGGCAGCCGTATCCGGGCTCCTTGCTGGGGGCGGCGAACGAACTGCCCTTCGGGGTGCGCGCGGTGGTAGCGGTGCCCGGTCGTGGACCGTGCCGGGAAGCGGTGCGGCTGATGGCCGGTGAGGCTGGACGGCGCGTGCTGCTGGGCGACGACCATGACCGGGGCACCGTACTGCTGGACGTGGGGCGCCTCGGCGAGGACGTCGAGCCGCTGCTCGACGCTGCTGACCGAGTCGTGCTGGTGGCGCGGGGCGGTTCAGAGCCGCTGACCCATGTGTTCGCGTACGGCTTGGATGTCGATGCGTATGCCGGGCGGCTGACGCTCGCTGTGGTCGGGCCGTGCCCGTACCCGGGTGCGGAGGTCGCGAACACGCTCGGGATCGAGTCGGTGGTCTTCCTGCCCTGGGATGCCAAGGGCGTGGCCGCGATGAACAGCTCGAAGCACGGCGTATTGCGCACGGCCGGGTTTCGGCCGCCACCGCTGATCACCGGCGCGCGGGCACTAGCTCGTCGGCTGGCATCGCCGCCGCCGAGTGAGATCAGGGCGGGGGACACGGACGGTGCGCGCGTGGCCGAGGACGGCCGTGGGCGGGTGCTGGGACGCAGCCGAAGCGGGCTGGTTCAGGTGCCGGGACTCAAGGAGAGCGGATCGTGAGCGAGCAGTTGGTGCCGCCGGGGGTGGATCCCGGCGGTGGTGAGCGGGCGCTGGCGCAGCTGGTGCGGCAGCGCGTGGCGACCCGGCTGGCCGCGTATGCGGGTGAGCGCGAATCGGCGGGTTTGCCGGCCGAGGATGAGACGTCGCGGCGAGCCACCGTGGGGCTGCTGCTGGCCGAGGAGCTGGGGGAACAGAGGCGTTTGGCCTTGGCCCAAGGCGGGCCGGTGATTGATGCCGTGGCTGAGGAGCGGGTCGCGCAGGCGGTCAAGGACGCGCTGTTCGGCACCGGCAGCCTGGAGCGGCTGCTGGCCGATGAGGCGGTCGAGAACATCTGCGTCAACGGCTGCGAGGTGGTGTGGGTCAAGGACGCGGCAGGCGCATGGCGCCGTGAAGCACCGGTGGCCGCCTCGGACGAGGAACTGGTGGAACTGGTCCGCACCCTCGCTGCCCGCACGGGTGCGGAGGAGCGCCGCTTCGACCGGGGCATGCCTCGCCTGAACCTGCAACTGCCCGACGGGTCAAGGTTGTTCGCTGTGATGGCGGTGACGGGCCGGGTATCGCTGACGATCCGCCGGCACCGTTTCCCCGCTGCCTCGATGGCGGAGCTGGTACGGCTGGGCGTGTGCGGCGAGGAGCTCGCCCGGTTCCTGAGAGCACTGGTGCGGGCGCGCAAGAACATCGTGATCGGCGGCGGCACCAATGTCGGCAAGACCACCGTGCTGCGGGCCTTCGCCCACGAGATCCCGCCCGAAGAGCGGCTCGTGACGATCGAGGACACCTTCGAACTCGGCCTCGACGCCGATCCGGTCGCGCACCCGAACGTGGTGGCCATGCAGGCCCGCGAGCCGAACATCGAAGGCCAGGGCGGCATCGATCAGGCGGAACTGGTGCGGTGGGGACTGCGTATGTCCCCGGACCGGGTCATCGTCGGGGAGATCCGCGGGGCCGAGGTCATCCCGATGTGCAACGCCATGAGCCAGGGCAACGACGGTTCGCTGTCCACCATCCACGCCTCCACCTCGCGCGGGGTCTTCACCAAACTTGCCTCCTACGCCGCGCAGGCCCCGGAACGGCTCACGCTGGAGGCGACGAACCTGATGGTGGCCTCCGCGGTCCACTTCGTCGTCCACCTGGGCTGGGATGCCACAGGCCGCCGGGTCATCGACTCGGTGCGCGAGGTCATCGACGCGGACGGGACGCAGATCGTCTCCAACGAGGTCTACCGCCCGGGCCCCGACGGGCGGGCCGTTCCCGCCACCCCCCTGCGTACGGAGACCCTCCATACCCTTGTCGCGGCCGGGCTGGACGCCCGGGAAGCGGCCTTCCAGTGGTGGGGGGCGGCCTGATGAGCAGTCTGGTCGGCCCCGGCGTTTGGACGGGGATTGCGGTGGCGTGCGGGGCGATCTGCGGTCTCGGCCTGGTGGCCATCGGTTACGGGGTGGTGCGGCGTACGGCGCGCGAGGAGCGGACCAGCCTGTGGCGTGCTGTGGTGGCGCGGCTTCCGGGGGACTGGACGACGCGGCGCGTGGTGATCGCGGTGATGACAGGCGTGGTCGCGGGGGCCTTGACGACGTGGCCGGTGGCGGCGGTGCTGACCACGGTCGGCGTTCTCACCCTCCCCGGACTGCTGGGCCCGGACCGGCATGCCGCACGGCGTACGGAGCGGATGGAGGCGCTGGCCACGTGGACGGAGATGCTGCGTGACACTCTCTCCGCCGCGGCCGGTCTGGAGCAGGCGGTGCTGGCGACTGCGGACATCGCACCGGCTGCGCTGGAGTCTGAGTTGCGGGAGCTGGCCGCGGCCGTCCGCGCCGGGCACCCTTTGCCGGCCGCACTGCGGACGTTCGCTGAGGACGTCGATGACCCGCTGGCCGACGTGGTGGTGGCCGCGCTGGTGATGGCGGCCGAGCAGCAGGCCAGCCAACTCGCGCCGCTCCTGGGTGAGCTGGCGGAGTCGGTGCGCGAGCAGGTGGCCATGCGGCAGCGCATCGATGCCGGACGGGCGAGCGTGCGCACCGGAGTGCGGGTCACAGTGATCGTCACCCTGGGCATGGTGGTGGGGCTCGTGGTCTTCAACCGGCCCTATCTGGACCCCTTCGACACACTGCGGGGGCAGGTGGTGCTCGCGGTGGTGGGTGCCCTGTTCGCCGGGAGCTTCACCTACCTGACCGCGATCGGTCGCATCGAGGAACCGGTCCGTCTCATCGGCCCGAGCGCTCCCCGCGCCACGGTGGGCACCGAATCGGGAGGTACGCGGTGATCGTCATGCTGTTCGGGGCGCTGTTCGGCGCCGGGGCGACCGCTCTCGTCTACGGGCTGCGTCCGCCCCGGCCCGCCCTAACCGACGTCCTCACCGCGCTCAACACGCCCGTACCGCCGACCGATTCAGGCACGGACGAGGCGGAGTGGGCCACCCGGCTGGGCAAGCACGCCGTACCCCTGGTGCGTGTGCTCGGCTTCCCCACCCCCTCGCTGCGCGCGGACCTGGCCGTGTGCGGCACGAACGAGGAACAACATCTGGCCGGCAAGGCGGTCTGCGCGACGGCCGGACTCGTCGCCCCATGGGCCGCCGGGCTCTTGCTGCGCCTGGGGGCCGAAATCGAGGCGGGCTGGTGGGTGCCGTCGGCCGGCTCACTCGCCCTGGCCGTCATGCTGTTCTTCGCCCCCGACCTGTCGGTACACGGGCAGGCCGCGCGCCGCCGCCGCGAGATGCGCCATACCCTCAGCCTCGTCCTGGACCTGACGGTGATCGCGCTCGCCGGCGGCGCCGGAGTCCAGCAGGCTCTCGCCCAGGCCGTGGCCGCGCCCCAGGGGTGGGCTGCGGCGAGACTGCGGCACGCCCTGCACGTCGCACAGCTCACCCGCACCAGCCCCTGGTCCCACCTGGGTGACCTGGGACGGCACCTGGCCGTGACGGATCTGGCCGAGCTGGCCTCGACGCTGAGCCTCGCGGGCAGCGAGGGCGCCAAGATCCGAGGCTCGCTCGCGGCGAAGGCGCGGGCCATACGGCGGCGGAAGATCTCGGAGGCCGACGGGGCCGCCCACGCGGCCACCGAGCGGATGTCGCTGCCCGTGGTCGGGCTGTTCGCCGCGTTCCTGCTGCTGATCGGCTACCCGGCCCTCGCCCACGTCATGTCGATCACCTGAGCTTCCAGCCGTACGAGACCCGTAGAAAGAGCACCTGTCATGTTCCAACTCGACACCCTGGCCCACCTGGTACGTGCGCACCTGGCCGAAGTCCGCCGGCACGCCCGCTCGGACGCGGGCTACACCACCGAGACCATCGTGGTCACCGCCCTGCTGGCGATCCTGGCCCTGACCGTCGTGGGCGTCATCGTCTCCAAGGTCACCGCCAAGGCAAACGGCATCGACCTGGGCGGTTAGTTCGTGAACACGTTCCTTCGCAGGCTGCGCCGTGACCGCGGGCACCGCGACCGCGGGGCGGCAAGCACCCAACTGGTACTCGTCTTCCCGGCGTTGCTGCTGATCGCGCTGCTGGCGGTGCAGTTCGCGCTGGTCTGGCATGCACGGCACATCGCTCAGTACGCCGCCCAGCGCGCCTTGGCCACCGCCCGCACCCAGGACGGCACCGCGGCGGACGGCCGTACCCAGGCGCGGCGCAGCCTCGCCGCGCTAGGCAGCCGGGTCCTGGCCGCTCCTTCTGTGACCGCCGAGCGCACCACCGCCCAGACCACCGTGCGCGTTGAAGGGACGGTGATGCGCGTGCTCCCCGTTCCCGGGCTGATGCTGCACGCCTCCGGCACGGCCTCCGGCCTCACAGAGAGGATCACCACCCCCACCGGAGGCCAGCCATGATCCTGCAGGTGCGCCGTGAGCTTCGCGATGGAGAGCAGGGTTCGGCAGCGGTGGAGCTGGTCCTCGTCACGCCGCTGCTCGTCCTCGTGTTCCTGGTCGTCGTGACCTTCGGGCTGCTCGCCGATGCCCGCCTGGTCGTGTCGGACGCCGCCCATCAGGCCGCCCGCGCGGGCTCCCTCGCCCGCACGGAGAAGGATGCCCGCGCCCAGGCCGAGCGGGCGGCCGGCGCGGCACTGCGCGAGGCGGGAGCGTCCTGCACGCGCCCGAGTGTCCGGCTCGCCACCGGCGGTCTCGCGCCGGGCGCCACCGTGACGGCACGGGTCTCCTGCACGGCAGACCTGGGCTCCCTCAGCCACAGCGGGCTGCCCGGCCATGTGCCGCTGGCCGACACCGCCTTCTCCGTCGTCGACACCTTCAGGAGCACCCCGTGAAGCGACGAGCGCGAGCGCATCTGACGTGGGTCCGTATCCGGCTTGCGGCCGGTGACGACCGGGGGCAGGCAACGGCGTTCGTCGTCGGCGTCTTCGCCGCGCTGTGGCTGTTCGCCGGGATCGTCGTCGACGGCGGGCTCGCCCTGGCCGGCAAGGCCCAAGCGCTGGATGCGGCGCAGGAAGCTGCCCGCACCGGCGCGCAGCAACTGGACGTCGGTCGGCTGCGGCGCAGCGACGAGGTCCGGCTCGTACGCGACAAGGCCGCGGCGGCGGCCCGCGTCTACGTCGCCTCCACCGGAGACAGCGCCACCGCCTCCGTCAAGGGCGAAGCCGTCACCGTCCACGTCACCCACCACCAGCGCACCCAGATCCTGCAGTTGATCGGCCTGCGCACCCTCACCGTGCACGCGACAGCCACCGCGCAGGCCGAACGCGCCACCCCGTAAGGACTGTTCACCCCTTCCGGCCGAAGAGAGCGAACCGGCGATGAACCATCCTCCGCAGCTGCGCCAGCGCCTGACCGCAGCCGCCACGGCCGGCGGTACCTTGGCCGTCACGCTCGCCCTGCTGGCCGGGATGCCCTACATTCTGTGGCGAGCCGCTGGCCTGCCCTGGCCCGAACACGTCTCCTCCCTCAGCGAGTTCGGCCAGCGGCTCATGCAGCCGGTCAGCGATCCCTTGATGATCGACCTGCTGGCCCTGGTGGGCTGGGTGTGCTGGGCCGCCTTCGCCTATACCGTGGCCCGCGAGACCGTCTGGTACGCCACCCATCTCCCGCAGCTGCTGCGCGACCGTCACGCGCACCATGAGCACGTGGCCGCCCTCTCCGTGAAGGGCTCGCTGGCTGCCCTGTGCATTGGCACCTTCGTCGTCGCCCTGATCGGTCTGTGGCGCCCCCAGACGGTCAGCGCCCAGGAGCCCGTCTCCATAGGAGGGATGCGACCGCGCATCGCCGCGACAGCCCCTCTTTTCCCCGTATCGGCCCGACAGTCCACGTCTTCGTCCGTAGCCGCGGGGACCTCGGCACATGCCACGACGGCCGGGCTCACCCCGGCACGTTCCGGGCTGCCCGGGGAGACTGCGACGGTCCGGCACATCGAGTACACGGTCATCGAAGGCGACACCTTGTGGGACATCGCGCACACGCACTTGGGCGACGCGCTCAAATGGCCGCGCATCTATGCGCTGAACAAGGACCGTGTCCAAAACGACGGAGCCTGGCTCACCGACCCGGACCTAATCCGGCCCGGATGGCAACTGACCATCCCCGTCAGCCGGGCCGCAACCCCAACGCCGACACCACCCCCCGCCTCGATGGATCCCGCACCAGAGACCACACGCACGAAGCCCGCCGCGAGCGCGCCAGCACAGACAACTCCCAGCCAGTACAAGAATGTTGGCCACCAGGACCGCGGCGAACACGCTCCTTCGAGCGCTGGCCGGAACGACGAAGCCACGACCCAGAAGGCGGGCACACAGACAGGCCCCGCCGCGATCAGCCTCGGGGAGGCGAGCCTGATCGGCATCACCGCGGCGGCCGGCCTGCTGGCCGCACGCCGCTACTGGTACTGGCACCAAAACCGCCGACGTGAGCCCGGCCGGGAGACGGAAGTACCCGCCCTGAGCCCGCTGGTGGACAAGGCCGCACAGGCCGCCCACGCGGCCACCCGGCCCCACCAGCCAGAGGATCCCCACCTCCTGGCCCCCCGCCGTACTCCGCCTCAGCAGCCCCGCACGACTGGCACGGTCACCATCGGTGTCCGGCAAGACGCCGAGGTCCTCCTCGACGAACTGGCCATGCGCGGAGGCTGCGCCTGGACCGGCCCGGGTGCCGAGGGCGCCGCCCGCGCCCTATTGGTCGGCGTCCTCACCGCTGCCGAACGCCAGCGCCCCGGGCCTTCGCGCGTCACGGCGGTCGTCCCCCACGACATGGCGGAGAGCCTGCTTCCGGGTCTGCCCGACCAGTTCACCGCCCTGACCCAGAGCGCCGACCTCGCGGAGGCTGTCCGAGCAGCCGAACAGCACCTGATCGCCCACGCCCGTACCCACGACGAACAAGACACGCACCCGCGGCAATCGGGCCGGCGAGTGCCGACTCAGCTCAAGAGACCGAGCCGGGCACCCTCCTCCTGCTCGGCGTGCCGGACGCTGTCCATACCGGACAGCTGCAGGCCCTGGCCGCGCGCAGCAGACCCGGAACGCTGATCGTCCTCACCCTGGGCGCCGCGCTGCCCGGCGCCACCTCGTGGCACATCGCCGCCGACGGCGCCGCCACAGCGGCCGGCATGCCCGGTCAACACCCCGGGCCGCTCCGGCTGTTCCACCTCACGCCCGACGCCGGACGCGACGTGACCGAGGTCCTCCTCACCGCCCACGGCCAGCGCCCTCGCCTGCGCATTCTCCCCACGCCACGCCCCCAAGCAGACAGCGAGCATTCCGATATCCCGGCCGCGTCACTGCCGGAGGATGCGCCCGTGCGCCCGTACGCGGTCGAGACATCGCGGCCGACGCAGACCAAGCCCGTACGCCTCCACATCCTCGGCCCCGTCACCCTCTACGCCCGCGGCCACCAAGACCCCATCGGCACCAACCTGCGCAGCGAAGTCCATGAATTCCTCGCCCTCCTCGCCGCCCACCCCACCGGACTCCTCGCCTCCGACATCGCCGACAAACTCCACCTCGCCCCCGGCAGCGACCAGAACGCACTGAAAAACCTCCGCCGCGCCGTGAGACGGACACTACGCGCCGCGACCGGAATCACCGCGCAGGAATTCATCCTGCTTCAAGGAGAACTCCACAAACTCCACCCGGAACTCGTAGAAACGGACCTCGCGGATTTCAGTCGGGCCCTGAAAGAGGCATTCCCCGCTTCCGATGGGGAAGAAGGCATGAACGATGCCGTGTCCGCCGTAAGCGCCGCCCTGGCCCACTACCGCGGCCCCTTCGCCCAGGGCGGCGACTACCTTTGGGCCGACACGATCCGCGAACACATCGCCATGAAGGCCACTGACGCTGTCATCCGCCTGGCTCGCCGGGCCGAGCGTGCCGACGCCACACCACACGAGCGGGACGCCGTCCTGATGCTTCTGGAACACCTGGGCCCAATTCACCCCGACCACGAACGCCTCGCCCAGCACACCATCCGCCTCTACCAAGCCGCCGGACGCCACGACGCGGCCCGGCACACCTACACCCGCCTGAAAAGGCACCTCACCGATCTCGGCCTCGAACCCGAGCCGGCCACCCAGGCCCTCACGCCACGGACCAACTCCCGCCAGCCACAGACGCGTTAAAGCCGCAGTCCACCGCGCCTGCGCGCCTCGCCGCTCGGCTCGGCGACCCGATGGCGTTCACCCCGTCGCATCCGGTGTCGCATCCGCCGTCGCTTCTGCGTGCGCGCTTGGATACGACGCCCCTGCCCCGGCCGGAGGTGCAGGCCAGGGGCCCTGCGAGCCACCGGCTGGTGAGGGCGACTGTATATCGGTGCAGCAACGCATCCCGATCTACTGACAGCCAACGGCCCCCGCCCCACGCATGACGTACGGATGTCCGCAACCGGCCACAGTTCACCTCTGCTCTCTGGTTCTTCGACTCTTCCATTTCGTCAACCCACCTTCCACACAGGCCTGTACAGCCCTGACCCAGGACGGCTCAGCCCGCTACACATCCGAGGCGCGGCGGCTCCCAGGCGTCGCCGAAGGCGCCGCCGTGCCGGGGGCCGCGATTCGTGCGTGCGCTCGATTTTCCAGGGTGCCGGCGCGTGCGGGCGCCTGTGAATCGGTCGTGCGCGCTGCCGTCCACGACGTCTTGCGTCGCACCCCCGGGAATTCCCCTGAATTCCCGTCGTAAATTAACGAGAATTCCAGCATTATCAAGCCGAAATGCGGCTTCAAGGCGGGTGCGAGTCGAGCTATATTTGAATTGTTCCCGGAAAGGCCGGGATTGGAAATCACTCCGATGGGGTCCGCCCGAAAACGGATGACGGGTGGAGTGTGTCCAAAAGAAGGCGGTCTCGTGAATTCGAATACGGCCGCTTCGGTTGGTAATTAGCGAAAGGGTTTGAGTGATGACCGGCACCGCCACACCCGCGTCCCCGCCTCCCGGCTCCGCCCCCTCACCCTCACCGTCCGGGCCCATCTCGCCGAACTCCCCGGTCCTGCCTGCGGGTTCATCGCCCGGTGCGGGAGGCAAGGCGCGCCCGGGGGAGCTGCGCACGAGGATCGCCCAGGTCCTCGTGGCCAACACGGGTACGCAGTTCAGCGTGACCGAGCTGGCGAGGATGCTGGGGCATTCGGGCGGGGCGGTCGGCAACGCCTGCGAGACACTGGTGGGCCGGGGCGAGGCGCAGCGGTCGGGCTCCAAACCCCGGATGTACAGGGCGACTTCGGCGACCGCTGCTGCAGCGCAGCGCGCCGTACCGCCCTCGCCCGCACCGAACACCTCGCCTCCGGTGCCGCGACCGGCAGCCCCGCAGGCGCCTGCGGCTGGACCGCCGGGCGGGCGGCCGCTGCCGATCACCCGCCCGAACGGGCAGAAGTACCACCCCCGGGCGCTGGCGCAGCTGCCGGATGTGGAGGCGCTGCGGCGGCTGCGGGAGGCACAGGTGGCCGTGCTGTTGTACGGACCGCCGGGCACGGGGAAGACGTCGCTGATCGAGGCGGCCTTCCCGGATCTGGTCACGGTGGCGGGGGACGGCGACACCACGGTCGGTGACCTGATCGGCGAGTACACCCAAAACGCCAGCGGGGCTACGAGTTCGTCTACGGGCCCCTCGTCACGGCCATGCAGGAAGGCCGCGCCCTCCTCCTCGACGACGCCACGCTGATCTCCCCGAAGGTGCTGGCCGCCCTGTATCCGGCCATGGACGGGCGCAGGCAGATCCAGGTCAAGGCGCACAAGGGCGAGGCGATCACGGCCGCCGACGGCTTCTACGTGATCGCCGGACACAACCCAGGCGTCCACGGGGCGGTCCTCACCGAGGCCCTCGCCTCCCGGTTCAGCGTGCAGATCCAGGTCGGCTCCGACTACGACCTCGCCGCCTCCTTGAAGATCAACCGGGCGGCGGTGCGGGTCGCCAGGAACCTCGCCACCCTGCAGCAGGCGGGCGATGTCGGCTGGGCTCCTCAACTGCGGGAGTTGATCGCCTTTCAGAAGATCGCCGATGTCCTAGGCGCCGAGACCGCCTTCGCCAACCTGGTCGGCGTCGCCCCCTTGGAAGACCGGGACACGGTCGCCGAGATCGTCACCAAGGCCATCGGCCGCCCGGTCACCGCCCTGACCCTGGGCCGCCAGCTCTGACCCCCCCTGCGGGCGCCGCCCGCCCTCCTCCGGCCGTCACCCGAGCCCCCAACCGCCGCCTGCCTGGAAGGAACCGACCTGCCGTGTCCGCGCACTCTCACGTACTGCCCGCACCGCCCGCCCTGACCGAGACCGAACTGGCCACCGCCCGCTGGGAGGACGACGGCGGCCCCGCATATGAGTCCCGGCCCGGTCCGCAGGCCGGGCAGTGGCTGCGGATCGCCGCCGCCCTGACCGAGCGCCTCCCGGAACTCGCCGGACGCGAGGACGTCCTCGTCACCTGCGAGGCACAGACCCGCTCCGGCGCCCCGGCCGCCTTCTTCCCGACCCAGGCCACCCTGGAGATCGACCGGGCGCTCTTCGCCCCACTGCACCCGACCAGCATCGACCCCGCCCGGGTGGGCGACGAGGCCAACTACCCGGTCGCCTGGGGCGCGTTCACCCACGAAGCCGCACACGCCGCCCACAGCCGATGGACCACCCCGCCCCCGCTGCGCGGCACCGCCCTGGACGCGGCGGCCCAGATGCTGGAGGAATCCCGCGCCGAACGCGCCCACATCTCCCGCCGCCCCGCCGACCGGATCTTCCTGCGGGCCGCCGTACGCACCCTGGTCATGGAGGACTTCAGCAGCGAATCGCCCACCGACCCATGGCAGGCCGCGCTGGCCGCCGCCCTGATCCTCGCCCGCCGGGACGCCGGAATCCTCGACCCGGACGAGACCGAACCCCTGGAGTCGGCCGTCACCGGTGTCCTCGGCCAGGATCTGCTCGACACGCTTGCGGCGATCTGGACGGCAGCGCACGCCACCGCCGACGAGGACGGGCAGGGAATGCTCGAGTACGCCGAGGCCTGGTGCCAGGCGCTCGGCGCCGACTCCCAGGGCCCCGAACCGGCCCCCGAACCCGGAGGCCGCAAGGGCGAACTCGCCGAAGCGGTCGGCAAGGTCGTGGCGGCGGTGGCCGCGCACGAGGCCGCACGGGCCCAAGCCCAGGCGCGCGCCGAAGCAGCCCGCACCGCCCGGAAGCAGGCGAAGACAGCCCAGGCCGCCCACGCGCGGCAGGCCGCACAGACGGCCGAGAAAGTCTTCGCGCCTGGCGGGCGCCCCTATACCCCGGGCAGGCCCACCAAGGGCCGAGGGCGCAGCCCGGTGACGGGAACCCGCCTTCCCTCCGGTGCTGAGAAGGCGGCGGCCGGACAGCTGGCCAGGGCACTGCGGGCCGCCGCCTACCGGGAACGCACCACCACCGTCACCTCCTCGGCGGCCCCGCCCGGACGGCTGAACATGCGCCAGGCTCTGGCCCGGGACGCCCAACGCGCTGCGGGCGCCACCCCGACCGCAACCCCCTGGACCCGCACCGTGCACCAGGCGGGCCCGACCCCGCCGCTGCGGGTGGGCATCGCGGTGGACGTCTCCGGCTCCATGAGCGTCGCCGCAGGGCCGATCGCCTCCGCCGCCTGGATCGTGGCCAAGGCCGCCGCACTCACCGACCCCGACTCGCGCAGCGCCACCGTCGCCTACGACCGGTCGATCACCGCGATCACCGCACCCGGCCGCGCCCCCGCCCGGGCCACCGAGTTCGACGCCAGCGGTATGGGCCACAGCCTCGCCGAGGCCATCGACGCCCTGGAGGCAGGAGTCGACCTTACCCAGCCCGGGGCGGGCCGCCTCCTCGTGATCGCCTCCGACGGCTACTACCACCCCGAGGAAGCCGACCGCGCGGCCGGACGCATCGCCGCCCTACGGAAGGCGGGGTGCGCGGTGCTCTGGCTCGCCTTCGACCCCGATCCCCGCCCGCTGCCCGGCACCACCCTCCTCGAACTCGCCGATCCGGCGCAGGCCGCAGCCGCGATCGGCAGGGCAGCCGCCGCTGCCCTCGCCACCACCAACCCCTGACGCCCGGTGCCTCCCGGTACTTGATCCGGGTCGGCACCCCACCCCACACCATCGCGAAGGAGACGACCCTCATGACATCGCTTGTCGAACGCGCCCACGCCGCCGCCGTGTTCATCCGCCACAACACCACCGTCAGCCCGCACGGCCCCTACCGGGGCGAGGAGCACGCCCGCACCGCCGTACGCCTGGCCGCAGCCCTCGGACTCGGCCTGGACCAGATCACCACCGCCCCCGACTGGCATCGGCGCCGTACCTCCCCGAGCGAGCCCGTCCTGGCCACCGCCACATGCCCGGACAGCGGCGAGAAGTACGTCTTCCTCGCCCGATTTCCGATCTACGACGACGAAGCCTTCGAACTCCTCGGCCCGTGCCCCGAATGCTCCGGACAGGTCCCGCTCACCGAGGTCCGCCACCTCGCCGACCTCGGCACCCACCTGGCCCGCCCGCCGCTCACCCCGGAAGACATTCCGCACACGAACGCGCTGCCCGACACCTTCACTGGCGACGCAGGCCACGCCAGCACCTGCTGCTACGGCGAGCCCCTCTGACCCGCCGCACCCGCATCAAAGGGAAGGACACCCACGCCATGACCGAACGGGTCAACCGCAACCGTGGAACGGTTGCCCGGGCCAATACCCCCTCCTCCCCACCCGGTTTAGGCCCCACGCCCCCCGCGCGCGCCCGGAGACGAAGCCCTGCGTGCGGCCCTGGGCGAGGACGGTCACCGGCGCCTCGTCCGCGAGCGGCACCAGTGCGGCACTGCACTGGGTGAACTGGCCGACCTGGTCCTCGACACACCGCCGAAGCCGACCGGCCCCACGACAAGCTGCGCCTCCACGCCGTCCACGTGCGCGAAATCCTCGACGTCCTCCTTAACCCCGTATGGATGACACCTCCGTGCCGGTCATCGGCTTCCTGCAGAACACGGGACACGCCTCAGACGTGCACGCCGCACGCTTCGCCCAGCAAATGAACCAGCTGGCCCTGGTCCTGGAGAGCTACCAGGCCGCTGTACGGCAGGCACCCGGGGGCGTGACCGGGAGCCGTTGACCATGTGGGGCTCGCACCACGGGCCCCACTCCAGCCACGCGAAACCTGTACCCCGGGCCAGGGATGACATCGGCCCGGCTCCTCGAAAAGGAGTGCCTTCATGCCTAGCACCGAAATGACGCAACACCCCACGCTGGCGCATCGGATCCTCCAGCACACGCACGCCCTCCTCGTAGCCTGCGAGGCCGAGGAAGCTCTGCCGCTCGCCGAGCTGTTGGCCCGTGCGGAAGACTGCGTGCGCAACGAGAACCATGACCACACGGACCCGACCGCACTCGCCTGGGCCGCAGCGGAAGCGGCCATCCAGCTGCTCGCACGTTGCAAGATTTTCATTGGGCCGGCTGACTCGAATGTGAGGCCCTGCCTGTAGGCGCTCGACCGGCTTCCCCGTACGGCCCGCATCGGCCTACTCACTGTAGCCATCCGGGACACAGCGCCCGATGCCCACTTCGCCGAGCCGCCCGTCGCACAGGTCCTTGCGCCAGGCAAGCAACTGGCCGCCCACGGCCGTCCTACGGGGCGGTGCCCGTGTCTGTGCAACAGCGGTGGCTTCTGCGGCGGTTGCGGGCACGCGGGCTGCGGAGGACAGCGATGAACCGGCACGCCGCCGGAGGCGACCACGAAGTGTCGATGTGACGTCCCCACGACGTCGAGGGCGTCGAGCCCGAGGGCAGTGAGCCGTACGACGAGGTCGCCGACCCGCTCACCGGCACCGTCCGGCTGTGCGCCCGCCCCTGAGCCGCATGCATCTTCCGCCCGGGTAACCTCATGGACCTGCAGCCCGGCCGCGTCGCGGACATGGTCACCCGGGCGCGTCGTGCCGAGGGACACGTCGTGTGCCACGCGACCCTGAGAACCGCGACACCGGCAATCTGCCGAGGTTTCGCCGACGGCCCCGACAAGGGCCGCAGCCTGGCCCGCGCGCCGGGCACGCTCCGGGAGATCTCACCGCCATGACTGCCGCGCCGAACCCGCCGCGACCGGCACCCGCCTGCTGGTCGAGCGGCTCGGCCTCGGCGACCCGCTGACCACCCTTGCTGCCCGGTACCCGCCCGGCGACCGCCTTCACCGCCTCGTTCGCCCCTTGTGCCAGACCTCCATCGAACTGGACACCAGGTACGGGCGGCCGCGAACTGCAGGAGCTCGCAATCTGGCTCTGACCTGCGGCGATTCATAGATCACATGTCCGTGACGGTGAGTTGGCGTCGCTGCTGTCGCTCATCCTGGTGGTCTCATGGTGGCCCGTCCACAGTGGTGGGGCGATGGACCGAGGGCTGCTCAGTCGGACAGGCTCACATAACCTGCCCCGGCTCGGAGGCCGGGCGCCACTCCCACTTTCCCTTCCATCGTTCAACGATCTCGACGATGTGGACGTCGTCAAGCCGGTTCGGGTGCGTGAACATACGGCGCACGTTGTCGTAGGCGGTGTTCTCGCGGTAGATCCGGAAGCTCTCGTCGGCGGGGCACTCTGCGAGGGAGGGGAAGACGGCATAGCCGCCGCCGTTCCTTCCGCCGTCGAAGCTCTTGAGGCACTCCTCTATGGCGTCGCAGTCCGCTTCAGAAGGCCCACCTGTTGTGGCCGGATGGGCCCGCCAGATCCTGACGAAGTCCGTCATGCTGACCGTCTGGAACGCCCTCATGCCCTTGACAAGTCGCCCTGCGATGGCGCGAACGGGGTCGTCACTGTAATTAGACATACTTCACCCAAGATCGATAGATGGTGGAATCTCGTAATCAAGATGCCCGCCTCTCGGCTGTGGGCATACGGAAATCTTCCATCCCCTAGTCAGGACGGTCAAGCCGATTCGAGGAATTCGACAGTCGAAGTCGCCATCCGCCTTGTTGATCGCCCTGACCGAACACTCGATCGCCTCTATAGCGGCAGGTCAGACTGGGCGTGAAGGTGCCCAGGGGTGGGTGCGATATTTTTTGCCTGCCTGATTTGTGGACAACTCTCCGCCCTAAAATTGTTGACTGCCGTCCCGTCGTGCTAAAAATCTAAGAAATCTCGACGGTTAATTAATGAGCGAGTCGCAAATGCTCGTGAAAAGTAGTCGAAAAATTGCCCCATCAAAATAGCGCAGGAAGTGTGCCGCTCAGATACTTGTGTCCCGTCAGAGGTGCTGGTCCAGCTCTACGACGTGGCCGACGACTGGGATCTGCCCGAGGAAGCCCGCGGCGAGGGGGATGAGCTACCGGCTCAAGGCCCGCCACCGGGTGCAGGTGCCGCGCAAGCGCCGGGACCGGGCCGCGCAGGCGTCGTCTACCGCACCTTCCTCGACCGCCCGCGACCTGCTCGGCCAGATCCACGCCCAGGCCGCCGAGCCGCCCATCATCCCCGGCGGCCGAGGCCCGGCCGTCAGCCGGGCGTCGCTTCAAGCCAACCTCGCAGCCGCCGCCTCGAGCAGCGCCTCCGCGACGTCCTAGGCGAGCAGGTCTGGCCGTATCCGGCATCGGCGGGCCCGACGACACCGAACAACTCCAGGTCCGGATCACCACCCTTGAACAGTAGGTCGTTGTCCTGGAGCTCACCTCCAGGGCCGCGAAGACGACCTCGCCGCTGCCCCTGCCGCCAACGCCCAGCTCAACCGGGGATTCGATGCGCAGTGATAGCCCTGGACCGGATCGGACGAACCGCATCAGGTGAGACCGGAAGCCAGGGAACTTCAGCTCCCCGGCGCACGTCCCCTCAGGCATGGCTGACACAGCTCAACTCTCCGAGGAGTGGCCGCATTGCGGGGTCGGTACCGACGCTGACAGTCCGATGGGCTGCCCGGGCCGGACGGTAGAGCCGTACGCGCAATGCCTGGCGCACCTTGACGACGACGACCGCCACGCCTACCTGGCTAGCCTGCAGCCTGGAGCTACCGTCGATCACCGCGGCACCAGCTTCACGGCCGACCTGTTCGCTGAGCTGTGCGAGGCCCTGCGCGGGCCCAATGGCGTTGCTTTCGGGGACGGGGCTCGATTGTGGCAGACGCAATTCGGAGAGGGAGCAGATTTCCGTGGGGTCCGATTCGGAGACGTCACTGAATTCTCCGGAGCAACGTTCGGGAATCGCGCTGACTTCCGTGGGGTCAGATTCGGCAACTGGACATCGTTCCAAGCCGTGACCTTCGGCGAGCACGTTTGGTTCAACGAGGCAGCGTTTGGTGACGACATCTTATTTCAGGGGGCGAAGTTCGGCCGCATTGCCGTGTTCAGCGAGGTGGTGTTCGGCGAAGGTGCCTGGTTCTCTGGCGCCACGTTCGGCCACACTGCCGAGTTCCACATGGCGAGATTCGACGGAAACGCTGGATTCATCGGGACGGTGTTCGGCGGTGTCGCCACGAGTTTCGCTGCGGTGACGTTCGGTGGTGAGACCGATTTCCGTGGAGCGACGTTCGTCGAAGATGCCCCCTTTAGAGGGGCGAAGTTCAATGGGGCAGTGAACTTGGGTCCGCTGCGCTGCCGAAATATGGATCTCTCTCGGGCGGTGTTCTCTGCCCCGGTAAGGGTGGAAGCCACTGCTCGTAAGGTGGTATGTGCAGACACGCGGTGGATGTCGACATCCACCATGCGGCTGCGTTACGCGGACGTTGATCTGAGCGGCGCAGTGGTGGAATCCCCGCTGACGCTCTAGACAGCCACCGATGCCTTCTCGACCATCTCCGGTCCGTTGCAGGAGACGCCCTTCACAGATCTCTCTCCGCGGGCGCGGCTGCTAGCCACCGACGGAGTGGATGCCGCCTATCTGTCGCTGACGGACATCGACCTGAGCCAGTGCCGGTTCGTCGGCACCGTGCACCTCGACCAACTGCGCATCAAGGGCTATTGCAACCTTGCCGACTCCCCGAGCGGCTGGCGATGGGCTCGGCGACGAACGCTGATCGAGGAACACCACTGGCGTCATCACCGCGGCACTCTAGCCTGGACAGATGCACCAGACGGCCAGCCGGTGCAAGCACCGGCAGCGCTTACTGCGCTGTATCGCGAACTACGCAAGGCGCTGGAAGACGGCAAGGACGAACCTGGTGCAGCGGACTTCTACTACGGCGAGATGGAGATGCGCCGCCACGACTCCAGCACGCCCCATTCGGAACAATGGTTGCTGGCCATGTACTGGCTCCTGTCCGGCTACGGTCTGCGCGCAGCGCGGGCACTTGGCTGGCTACTGGCGGCGATGACTGTGACCGTCTTGCTATTGATGGTTTGGGGTATCCCTCAGGTTGGCGCGCACCAAGAGTTGAGACAGGAGCGTGTTCACGGCCGGACCGTGACGGTGATTGACACCCTTGGACCAGTCGACCCACACGGCGACAGATTCACCGGCGAACGGTTCAATAAAGCCCTCAACGTCACGATCAACTCGGTGGTCTTCCGTTCCTCTGGCCAAGATCTCACCACCGCTGGCGGATACCTGGAGATGGCCTCCCGGTTCACGGAACCAATCCTGCTCGGGCTGGCTGCGCTCGCAATACGTGGGCGGGTGAAGCGGTAGATCCCCGTGGCCGTGGGCTGTGAGGTGGCCTATGAAGGGTGACAGACGCTCGCGGATGGCCTCTAGCTGAGTGAATCTTGCGCCAGGTTCCGTGCACCACATGTGCTGCACTCGCTATGGTCACCCTGACTGCTTCTGAGCTGCGTGAACTTGAACCGCACGCTTGCGGCGCCCCGGAGAAGTGTCGAGGACGGGGTCCCGTCTGGAGCGGGCTCGTGGTAGCGCGTGCCCCTGCGGAAGTGCTCCAGCACATCCCGAGCCCGGGCGGTGTCCCCGCTGGTGAGGTCCGTTTGCAGGGTGCGTGCCAACTCGCAGGCCGTGTGCGCGAAGGTGCCGTGCGCGGAACGCCTGGCCCAGTACGCCGCATACACAGCGACCGCGGCCGAAACCGCAGCCACGACCGTGCTCAGCCAGTCCGCCATCAATCCTGTCCTCCCTGGTTCCGCTCGTGTGGTGTGGGAGACTCGCGCAGCGGCCGGGCTGGCTCCCAACCCCCGTGGGAACCAACCCGGTTCGCTGTGCCAGCCGGTTATCCGTTGGTTTCCGGCATTGCCATGCGGTAGGTGCGCGGCCGTTCGCTCACTTGCTGGGCGATTCCCTGCTTGACCAGCTTGTCCAGGGAGTTGGCGATGGCGCCCGAGGACTTCTCGATCACACGGCTGATCTTCGTGGCGGTGAACGCCTCGTCGGGATGCGCCTGCAGGTGGTTGATGACCATCTGGCGGAGCGCTCCGGGCGCGAGCCGCCTCTTCTCACCCGGCTGGACGGCCGCCTCCGCCGATGCCGTAGGCGGCTGCTCGGGGTCTGTCTGCGGGGCAGGGGTGTCCTCGGGGTCCGGACCCTCGTTGCCGCCATCGTGGTGTGCGTCCGCTTCGTTCCGGGTGTCTTCGTCGGGCTGCTTGCCGTCCTGGTGCGGGGTGTTGTGCGGTGCGCCGTCTGTGGATGCGGTGGTGGCACTGGCCCCGCCGCCGCTGCTCGTCTCTTCGTTGTCGGGTGTGGTTGCGTCGACCAGGATGTTCCCGCTGTCCGTGTGGCTGGTGTCCGGCTGCGGCGTGTCGGCGGTGGAGGGTTCCGGCTCGGTGGGCGTGGGCTCGGGCGCGCCGGGGCCGTCGTCACTGTTGGTTTCGAAGGTGGGCGCGGCGCGCCAGCGGTCGGGGGTGCGGCGGGGGCCGTCGTGGCCGCCGGGGGTGCGTACGGCCATGCCGTGTTCCTCCAGGGTGACCAGGGCCTTGCCAGTGGTGGAGCGGCCCAGGCCGGCGGCGAGCGCGAGTTCGGCGGCCGTGGCTCCCTCGTCGCCGGTGTGGTTGACCAGCTCCGTGTAGATGGCGGCAGGGGCGCCTGTCAGTTCGGCCAGGGGTTCAGGGGCGGGGACGGAGTGCAGGGTACGCGGGCCGTCGGTCGTGGTGTCGGACATGAGGGAACCTCAATTCCATCAGCTTTCGGGTGGGTGAGGTCCCCGGCCGGGGCGCGGGTGCGTGTGGGCTGCCCGCAGTGTCCGCCAGGCGCGTGCGCATCGCGTGTTTCCCGGGCGAACATGGCTGTGGCGCGGGCGGGTTCGCGGGTCTCCGTTTGTCCGCCCGATGTACGTCGGCCACGACCATGGACGCTCCGCTCCGCAAAGAAGTCAAGCGGGACGGTCGCTGACGGATCGGACCAGCTCACAAGCGGTCTCAGTCGCCGGGTGCGTGCGGGACGAGAGCCGTTGTGTCGATCGGGGAGTGGGCCTGAAGGCGACGGGGCGGATAGCGGGCTGGCGCGGTTCATCGGACCGGGGGCGGCGGGTCGGAGCGGCGGCGGGCCAAGAGCTGCTGACGGATCCGGCGGGCGCGGTCGGGGCCGATGTGCAGCTCGGTGCGCAGCCGCCAGATGCTCACCGGTTTCCCGGTGGCAGCGCGGGCTGCGGCATCCAGCGCGAGGGCGTGCGGCCATATGTCGGCGTCGGTCGCCCCGCCGCCGATCGGTCGGGGATTGGGGGCCAGGGGCTGGTCGTCGGGCGTGTGGTCGCCCGTGTGGGGCCTGCCGTGGCCGACGTGGGCCGTGGCGGAGGCGTGGGCTGAGGCAGATTCGGAATCGGGCGTGTCCGGGCCGATGTGGTCTTGGACCGACCGGTGTTCGGCGGCGCCGATCTGGTCGAGCAGCTCGGTGATGGTTCGTCGGTAGGCGGCGATCGTTTCCGTGAGGGCGATCAGGAGCATGGCCGGGGTCAGGTGCAGTAGGACGGCTGCCGGATCGGCCTGGTGGGGCCAGCCGATCTGTCCGTCGGGCCACAGGCTCTCCCATGAGTTCATGAGGGCGGCAGTGCAGCCTGCGCTCCAACGCAGCGTGGTGGACCAGGCGGGCGGGTTGATGCCCCAGGAGGCCAGGTGGGCGTCCGTGTAGAGGACGCCGGCGAGTGCGGTGCCGATCATGGGGTCGAGGAGGACCGCGATCGGCGAAGGGACGTTGCGGCTGGTGGCGAAGCGGGTGACGTTGACCGTGGTGAAGACCAAGGCGAGGAGTCCGACCGCGCACAGTACCCAGGTCATGGTCCGCAGCAGGCCGATGGCCTCACGGGCCGGGATCTGCTTCACCGGGTGCCGCCTTCCCCTACCGAGGGGCGTGTCGCGCCTTGGAAGGAGGGGGAGTTGGTGCGGGCGGGGCCTTGGCGTACGACGGCGCCGGGGTGCGGGGCGTCGATGGCCTGGCCGTTGCCGGTGTAGAGGACGACGTGGGTGATGTTGCGGGGGCTGGTGCCGAAGAACAGTAGGTCGCCCGGTGCCAGGGGTGTCCCCTTGGGGAGGCGGGGGTTGGCGTCGTACTGGGCTTGGGCGATGCGGGGGATGTTGATGCCGGCGGAGTGGTAGGCGGCTTGAGTGAGGCCGGAGCAGTCGAAGCCGCCGTCGGCCGGGCCGTCGCCGCCCCATACGTACGGGGTGCCGAGCTGGGCCCGGGCGAAGGCAACGGCCTTGGACGCAGCTCCGGTTGGGGCAGGGGCTGCGGCTGCGTATTCGTCGGCGATCTTGAGGACCTGGTCCACGTAGGCGTCGGAATGGTTGTAGTGCCAGATGGCGCGGCGGAGGTCGCGGCCGTTGCGGGCGCCGTTGGCGCACAGCAGCCGGGTCGCGGCGTAGACGGCGTCGACCGGGTCCCACGGTGTGGGCGGCTGCTTCCCTCCGGGCGGTACGGGATGGTCGTACGACTTGAAGGTGGACGGCAGGAACTGCATCGGACCCACCGCGCCCGCTGAGGAGATCATGGTGGGGTGGCGTGCGTGGTCGGTCTCGACCTTGCCGATCGCGGCGAGGACCGTCCAGGACAGGCCCGGGCATTCAGGGGCGGCGCGCTGGTAGAGGGCGAGCATGTAGGCGGGGATGTCCGCCAGCGCGTGCTTGCTGGGCGCGGCGGCCACGATGCCGCCGGAGGACAGCCCGCTCAGCAGCGCGGCGATGGTCGCGGCGGCCAGCATCGGCAGGGCGATGACCGCGCAGCCGATGCCTCCGACGGCCTTGGCGAACAGGGAGCTCACCACCCCGCCTGTGGCGCGGGTGGGAGTGGGGGTACGGGGAGGGTGAGGGCGGTGTCGGCGTCGGTGGGTTCAAGTTCGGACGCCGGGCCGAGTCGGGACCACCGGGCGGCGAGGCCGGTGAGGGTGGCGCGACGGGTGTCCCCGGGGCCCAGGGGACTCCACCAGGGACCCCATGGGCTGGAGGTGGTGAAGTCCACGGACGAGGTTGCGATGTTGAGGCCCAGCTCGCGTGCGGGAGCGGCGAGGCGGCGGCGGATGGCCTGGTCGCGGGAGGCGGTGCGGGTGTGGATGAGCAGGGCCGGCCGGGCGCTCGCGGCGGTGGCGAAGGCGGCGTAGCCGGTGAGTTTCGCCTCGACGCGTGCGAGGGGTTGGCTGCCGGTGTCGTATTCGAGGAAGAACGGCAGGAGTTGGTCGCCGTCGCGGTAGTGGGCGTAGGCGTCGGGGCGGACGATGTCGCCCCAGCGGCGGGCGCAGGAACGCTCGGACAGCCATAGCGGCAGGCCGGTTTCCGGGGTGGTGCGGCCGTGGGCGGCGAGGTGGGTGAGGAGTTCGTTGACGCCGAGGTCGTGGCCCAGGGAGGGGGAGTAGGCGATGCGGCCGGTGTGGCTGGGGCGCCAGCCGAGGGTGGCGAGGTCGCATCCGGCGTGGGCGGCGAGGACGGCGGCGCCGGCGGGACCGAGGGTGTAGTGCTCGGGGGCGGATCCGGTCTGGGTCAGGGGCCGGAAGGAGTCGATGACGGCGTGCTGGTGCAGGGTGCGCAGGCGGCGCTGGGCGGAGCGGAGGGAGGTGTAGGCGAGGCCGGCGATCTGGTGGGTGGTCAGGACGCGGTGTTCGTGGAGCATCCGCGCCAGCCACAGGTCCCGGGCGGTGAGGATGCGGGAGAGCGCGGCGACGTCGGTGTGCCGGGTGGGGCGTGGGCGGGTGGTGGCGGCGCGGGCGGTGTAACGGGAGCCGGGGCCGACGGCGGGGCGGGGGAGTGCGGGCATGACGGTTCACCACCAGGAGTGCGAGGGGAACAGGGGAGGGTGTGTTTCAGGGGCGGGTGGCCGGGCGCGGGCCGGTGCGGCCGCCGGCTGCCGCACGCAGGTCCTTGGCCCGGCCGGGCACCGGGGGCGGCAGGGGGCGAGTCGTGAGGGTGAAGGCGGCGGATTCCGCGCCGCCGGTCAGCAGGTGGGCGGCGGCCTGATACGGGCCGAGGTGGGTGAGGTCGTGGGCGGCCAGGGTGGGGAGGGTGTGCCGTTCCAGCGCGTGCGCGTCCTCGGGGGAGGCGTTGAAGAAGACCTTGTTGCGGGCGTTGGCGGAGATGCCTTCGCGCAGGTCGCGGGGGAGCTGGGCCAGGTGCTGGTGGGCCAGCAGCATCGACAGGCGGTAGCCGCGCGCCTCGGCGAGCATGTCCTCCAACGGGTACGGCAGGGTCAGGAAGTTGTGCGCCTCGTCGATGCTCAGCGTGGCGTCGATCCGGGCGGGCTCGGGCGTACGGGCGCGGGCTGCGGCGGCTTGCCAGGTTCCGGCGACGATGAACGAGCCGAGGAGTCGGGCGGTCTCCTCGCCGAGCGCTCCTTTGGGGAGGCGGGCGAGCAGGATGCCGCCGTCGAGCACGCTGGTGAGGTCGAAGGTGGAGGGGCCGGCGGCGATGGTGCGGCGGGCGAAGTCGCGCAGCAGGAAGGCTCGCAGCTTGTTCATCACCGGGCCGACGACGGCCGCTCGGGAGGGCTCGGACATGGACTCGTACCAGGCCCAGAAGCCGCGTAGTACCGGGTCGTTGAGGGCGGGGATGATCCGCAGCCGGTAGGCGGACTCGCCGAGGAGGCGGGGGACGTCGGCGAGGGTGACCAGTTGGCGGGTGCGCTCGCGGTGTTTGAGGAGGGTGAGGCAGGCGGCGCGCATGACGTCGTCGGTGCGCGGGCCCCAGAAGGCGGTGAAGATGCGGCGGAAGATGCCGGTGATGTTGTCGACGACGACGTCGATGTCGGTGCCGTCGAGCACGTTCAGGCAGGGCGGTGTGTGCGGGTCGTCGGGGTCGATGCGCACCAGTCGGTCGGCGCAGGTGTCGGGGAGGCGGTCCAGGAGGTCGGTGACGAGGTCGCCTTTGGGGTCGATGACGATGACGCCGCGGTGGTGGCGTACGTCGTCCAGGGCGAGGTTGGCGATGAGGGTGGACTTGCCGGAGCCGGTCGCGCCCATGACATGGAGGTGGTGGCGGGCGTCGGGGACCGCGAGGCCGACGCTGCGGCGGGCGCCGGTGTCGGAGCGGCCCAGTGCTTTGACGCCGTTGCCGGGTGCCGGTTCGGGGACGGACGGGGGCGGTAGGACGGAGCGGGCTCCTGCTCGCTGGACGCCGGGTGCGTCCGGGTCGAGGGGCAGGTGGGCGAGGGCGGCGAGTTCGGGGACCGAGAGCAGCGCCGGGCGGGAGAGTGGAAAGTGCCGGGCGCTCAGGTGGGGTTCGGGGTGGCGCAGGCGGGTGCGGGCGAGGTAGTTGCGGTCGGCGTACAGGCCGAAGGCGGACGCGAGGGCGTGGGCCCGGCCGCGCGCCACGTCCTCGGCACGCTCCGCTTTGGCCGAGCAGGTGGCGGCGTAGGTGAGCACGCACTGCCACTGCGGGCCGGAGAGCTTGGCGGCCGACTGCCGTACGGCGGCGCCGTGTTCGGGATCCTGCTTGCCGGTGGCGGCGGGCTGGGAGCGGTGAAGGAGGAGGGCGGCCAGGGCGACCGGCCGGGCGGGGGAGAGGCCGGCTTTCAGTCTGCGGGCCTGGCGGCGGGCCCGGCGCAGTGCGGTGCCGGTGGCGGGGCGGGCCAGGATCTGTACGCAGGCGGACTCGTCTTCGCCCATGCCGGTGGCGGCTTGGAGCAGCGCCCGGAGCGGGTCGGTGGTGTGGTCGGTGCGCAGTGGGAGGACGTCGGGGCGAGCGGAGCGGAGTCGTCCGGCGGTCACGGTGTGGCCGGGCGGGAGGAGGGCGGCGGGCTCGGTGACGCGGGTGTGGGCACCGGGCCAGGCGGCTTCTACGGCGCGGCGTACGAGGCCAAGTGGGACGGTGCCGGGCAGCCATAGGCGGATGCCCAGGCCGGTGTGGGACCAGGTGTATTCGAAGGCGAGGTGCGGTTGGCCGGTCGTGACCCGGCGCCACCAGGGACGCAGGAGACCGGCGAGCTGGGCCCACAGGACTTCACCGCCCCGGGGCGCGACTGCGGGCGGCGCGAGGATCTCCACGCAGCGTGCGCCACGGGCGAGGCGTTGCTCGTGCCACAGGCGCAGGCGGTATCTGAGCGCGTAGCCGCCGGGTACGGCAACGGCGGCGCACGCGGTGAGGACGAGGACATGGGACCCCAGCCAGCCGACGCCATGGCCACTGACCGTGCTCCAGAAGCCGGCTGGGTCGGTGAGGAAGTCCACCAGCGGTCCGCTCGGCCGCGATGCGGCGTACGGGATGTGCGCCGTCATGACTCCCATCCCGCGTCGTGACCGAAGGAATCACCGGCGTAGAGGCCATCGGTGTCGGGATCCTCGTCTGCTACGTACTGAGCGGCGAGTTCGCCGGGGTCGGTGGTGATCACTTCGTGCTCGGCGGGCGCGGCGACGCTGATGAGGGCGACTTTGTGGCGGCGGTCGCCGGTCAGCAGCAGGGCCTCGCCGCGGGTCGCGGAGAGCAGGAACTCCCGTTCGCCGTGGCAGAGGTGGAAGTTCTCGCTGATGGTGTCGATGGCCTGCGGGGCCTGACGGAGGAGGATCTGGGTGGCTGCGTTGGAGACGATGGCCCGCCCGAGTGGGGAGGCGAGGACGTCATCGGCGTCCTGGGTGACCACGGCCAGGCCGGTCCAGTGCTTGCGGGCGGCCTTGGCCATGCGGAAGAGGAAGCCGGCACCGGCGCCGTCGCGCATCAGCAGCCACGCCTCGTCCACCACGACCAGGTGTCGGCCGGGCTGCGTGCGGTGGGTGACCTGGCGCCAGATCGCGTCCAGCGCGAGCAGCATGGCCGGCGCCTTGACCTCTTCGGGGAGCTGACGCAGGGCGAACACGACGAGATGCCCGGTGGTGGAGGCGGTGCTGTGACCGTTAAACAGCCTCGAGTGCGAGCCGGTGGTGAAGGGGGCGAGCCGACTGGGGAGTTCGGCTGCCGCCTCGTTCTGGTCCTCGGCCAGGGCGGTGGAGAGGTCGGCGAGGGTGGGCGGGGTGCGTTGCCAGGTGCGGGGGTCTGTGGTGATCCCGGCGTGTGTGTATGTGGCGAGGATGGCCCGGTCCAGTGCTGCTTTCTCGGCCGCGGTCAGGTCGCTGCTCAGCAGGACGGCGAGGAAGGTGTGCAGGAACAGCACACGCCGCGTCAGGACGTCCTCACCGCCGTCCGTCGCTGCCGGGAGATCGAAGGGGTTGAGGCGTACGCCGTCGGCGCCGAGCGCGATGACGTGCCCGCCGACGGTTTCGGCGAGACGGACGTACTCGTCCTCCGGGTCGATCACCGAGGCCGTCACCCCGGTGAACAGCAGCCGGAGCAGCTCCAGTTTGGTCAGATACGACTTCCCGGCGCCGGAACGGGCCAGGGCGATGGAGTTGTAGTTGTCCTGCGCGAAGCGGTCCCACACCACCGGGGCGCCGGAGACCGCGTTCAGCCCGTACAGGACCCCGGACGCGGTCCCGTCCTCGTCGGTGGTGACCGGCAGGTCGGGGCTGGTGAAGGGAAAACAGGCGGCGAGCGCGGCGGTGTCGAAGGTACGACGGATCTTGAGAGTGTCGATGCCCAGGGGGAGGGTGGCCAGCCAGCCCGGGAAGGCCCGGTACGTGGTGGGGGCGACGGTCATGAGCAGCGACTCGGCGACCGCCCGGACGGCGGCGGCCTGCTCGCCCAGGGTGTCCTCGTCCGGGGCGTGCACGGTCAGGTAGAGGGCGACGTGGAAGAGCTTTCCCTCGCCGCGGGCGATGCGATAGGCGAGGTCGGCCGCGTCCGCGGCGGCGGCCTCCACCTCCGGGTCGTCCAGGTGCCCCTTGTCGAAGCCGGTGCGGCGGCCGGACTCCAGCCGGGCGCGCTGCTTCTTCAGCCCGGCAGCCGCGACGGGGTTGGGCACGGGCTCGATATGCAGGGCGATGTCGAGGTGGCCGGGGAAATTCAGCAGCGGTGCGAGCCAGCCCGGGGTGACCTCGGCCGGATAACCGGTGACCACCAGCGTGGTGGCCAGGTGCGCGCCGATGGCCAGGGCGCGGGCATGCACCTCGATGGCCTCGGGGCCGGCCACGTCCAGCAGGTGGGTGCCGTCGATGACCAGTGGGTCGCCTGCGGTGTGACGGGGGCTGAAGCGGAGCCGGGTCATGCGAGACCGCCTTTCGGTTCTTCCTCGGGCGGGAGTTGGGTGTCGGGGTTGCAGGCCGCGCTGACCAACTCGGCGCTCTGCTCGGCGTCCAGCGGGGTGACGGTGATCTCGGCGCCGGTGAGCGCGCGGGCGGCCTCGGCCAGGCGCTGACGTACCCGCCCTTCGCCTGCGTGGCGCCGCATGCCGGGTGCCGCGGCTTCTTCACGGGCGACCAGCACGATCTGTCGGCCGAGGAGGTTGCCGCCCGTGGCGAGGTCGGCAAGGAAGTCGGCGTGCGCGCGGGCGGCCTGCTCCAACGCGGGGTGCGGCAGCGCGGCGGCCTCCTGCTGCAGGGTGTCGGCGAGCGGGGCGAGGTCGATGCGGTGGCAGCGCACCAGCAACTGAGTAGGTCCGGTCAGGGAGTTGAGCCAGCGGGCGAAAGCCGCGGTCAGGCCCTGTTGCTCGGCCGTCGAGCGGAGCTCGAAGTTGACGGTGGAGCACGTCGCCAGGGCGGCTTTTCCCTCGCGGCCAAGGTCGAGCACCCCCTCACCGGTGATGCCGTCGTACGGCATGCGCATCGCGGCCGGAGGCGGACCCGTGGCCCTGGCCCAGCGGCCGGGGGTGACGGCCGGCAGCGGCGGCACTCCTTCGGGGGCGTGCACCCGACGTTTCGGCGTACGGGCATGGGCGAGCGCGGAGAGCAGGAAGCGGTCCAGGCCGATGCCCTCGCGGCGGCCGAGCGCGAGGGCCGCCACCGCCCCGACGATCGGGATGACGAGGACCACGTACGCAAGCGGTGCCATGAAGGGGCGCGTGGCCCACCAACCGCCGTACAGCACGAGCGCCGCGACAGCGAGGATGGCCGTCTGCCGGGCCGTGAAAGGCCCCAAGAGCCGGTCGGGGCGGGAGATGTCGGCCGGAATGCGCGTGGAGTACGGGGCGTCTGCTGCCTCATCGGATTGATTCATACGGGTCGCCTCCGGGGCGGTTCGAGGGGCAGGCGCAGCTGCATGGGGCGCGGCGGCCGAACGCGGACGCGGCGGGCCGGAACGGGCAAGGCCAGTTGGCGCGTTCGGGCTGCAGGCGCCGGCCGGGCCGCCGGCGGTGGCGCAGTAGGCACGGCGCGAGCTGCCGCGGGCTGGGAGGGTGTGCGCTTGGCGTGGATCGGCAGCCACATCTGGGTGGGCCTTCCGGGCCGGGTGGGGGTGCGCGGGGCGGTGACGGGCAGGGCCAGTTGCCGGATCCGGTGGGCCTGGGCGGGATGGACCACAGCGCGGGGGCCTCTCGGCGTACGGACGGCAGGAGCCGCCCTGGGCCCGCGGCGCTGGGGAGCCTGGCCCGGTCGGGCAGCGGCCCCAGCGGCCCCAGCGGCCCCAGCGGCACCGGCTGCGGCGAGGACCGGATGCGCGCGGGCACCGCCGGTGTGGCCCCTGCCTGGCCCGGCAGGTGCACCGGGGGCGGGATGACCTGCTGTTCCCGGGCGGTCACCGGGACGGCCCAGGGCTGCTCGGCCGCGGGTGAGCAGGGTCCGGCCCCGGCCTCGCAGGCCTCCACGCCCTGGCCCGGCAGCGGGCGCTCGCCCCCCACCGGACCCGCCCCCGCCGCGCCCCGGCCGGCCTCCACCGCCACCGCCGGGGCCGCCGCGGCCCAGGCCCGATCCGGCACCCCCTCCACCGCCGGGGCGGCGACGCAGCAGGCTCATGCCCGGCAGGTAGTGGTCCATGAGCCGGTACATCGCCAAGTGCTTGAGCATTCGCACCCCGGTGGGCGCGTGCGGATTGTGCACGGGGGTGCCGCGAAGGACGACTTGCAGGGTCCAGCCGGGAATCTTGAACAGCACCCAGAACAGGGCTAGTCCGGCGAGCATCGTGCCCAGCTGGTCGGAGTGGGGGATGCCCAAGGTGGTGGCGCCGGGGGCGAAGAACAGCTTCAAAGCGAGGATGAACGTCATCGACTGGGCGATCTGGATGGCCAGGCATCCGGCCAGACCGCGCCACCACAGGCGGGCGACCGGATCGGTCAGCGGATGGGCGTGACACGCCAGCATCAGGGGCGCGCACGCGGCCAGCAGCGCCATCACCGCGACGCGCACCAGGAAGCCGATCAGCACCGCGAGCACCAGCGCCGTCGTCACGATCGCCAGGATGAGCAGGTACAGCTTCAGGCCAGGGGCGCCGAACAGGGCGAAGGGCAGGACGCGTTCGACCATGCCCTGCCCGGCGTCTGCCATGTCGGTGGCCATGATCGCGTGGGCGAGGGCGTTGGACAGCCTGATCGCCTTGCCCATCACGGTCAGCGACGCGGTAGCCGCGGCCATCCCCAGCAGCAGGCGCGGGGCGATCTGTTGCAAGGCATAGCGGGTCTGGACGGTCTCGTGGCCCATCACCGTGATGCCGCCTGCGGTCACGAACAGCACATAGATCCCGGCCGTGATGCTCAGCATCCAGGTCCACAACCGCTTGATGTCCGCGTGCTTGGTGACGTCGGGCGTGGCCAGCAGGGTGTCGGCGAGGAACTCGCGAACCGGCTTCATGACCTGCTCGATCAGCGTGCCGAGAAACGAGGTGATCGCGTTCACGATCAGGCCGGGGATGTCGAGGAAGCCCCAGCCGGTGCCTTTGTCGCATCCGACACCTGTGGCCTCGCACGCCGACGGGCTGACCCCCGGCGTCGGATCGGGGGAGGACGGCCGTTCCGGTTCGGGTGCGGGGCGGCCCGGAGTGGGTGTCGGCCCTGGCGTGGGATCCGGCCTCGGTCCGGGCTCTGGCTCCGGGGAGGGAACTGCCGGGCCGGGCTCGAGCCGCGGCTCGAGCTGAGGCGGATCAGGGGCCGCCGGAGCGAAGACAGTCCTGCCCACGGCGTGCGCGGCGTCCGGCTGGGTGAGCAGAACCAGCACGACGGCAGCCAGGAAGAGCAGCGGCAGGGCGCAGCTCAGACGCCGGGCGCGCGTCACCGCCCGCCCCCGCCGTTGCCCGCCCCGACGATGCCCTGCAGCACCGTCACGATCACCGGGGCCAGGATCGCCAACCCGTAGCCGATGGCCGCAGCCTTCAACGCCCGCTTGGCGGCCTCTACTTCACCGGGATCTCCGCCGGCCATCAGGTAGCGCAGCCCGCCGAAGGTAAGGAAGAGGGTGGCGAGCCCGGCGAGGAGTCCGACGATCCAATTCCGCAGGTTCGTAATGACCGTTGGGATGTCCGCGACCGCCCATACGTAAGGCGCGTCCGTCAGCACGACCAATGCGGCAAAGCCCGCGATGAGCCCCAGCCGGAAGAACCAGCGGCCGAGCGGCCGGACCTCCGCCCGGTACGGCCGATGTGGCTTCGCGAGCATGGCAGCACACCTCCATCAGACATACGAACGGCAGAACAGAAAGAGGGGCAGGAGACGGGGTCGCCCCAGGGTGTGTACGAGAAGCAGGCGCGGGGTGAGCAGAACCCTGGACCCGGGGCCGACCTCCTTGCGGGGGTTGCGGCGGGAGGGGTTTCTCGGGTGTCAGCACGAGACGGTCGTGCTCACCCCGCACCGTGTGGCGACCCGGCTCGGGGCATCGGCTGCGGCCCCGGACCAGAACGGACGGCCCGGTTCGAAGCTGGGCGAAGCCGTCGTCGTACGTGAATAGAGAGTCCGGTGGCGGGAATTGACATCCCGCCACCGAAGATCCCCCGGTCGGTGCCCTACAGCACCTGGAGTTGACGTCGCAGATGTGCGGCCAGGTGCTGTTCAGCGGCGCTGCGGTGCCGGTAGAGCTGACGCAAACTCACCCCGTGCTCGACCGCCAGGCGACTCATGCGTTCGCCGTCGAGGCGGGTACGGGCGATCAGCCGTGCCTCGGCCACGTCGACCACACCGGCCTGCACGGCGCGGGCCAGCACCGTCAGCTCGTCCACCGGCTCACCATGGGGCGCCTGCGTGGAGCACAGGCGGTCGAGGTGCGCTGCCACCTGGCCGGTTTCCCGGGTGGCGCGGCGGCGTGCGGCGTACACCAGCCGGTGCACGGCCCGGTCGGCCGCACTGAACAGATCCCTGTCCAGCCGCCCCGCGCCCGGGTCCACCGTGCGCAGTGCCGTGGCGACGGCGGCCAAGGCCTCCTGCTCGACCTCGGCACGCTCCAGGTGGGCGGGGCGGGCCAGCCGCGCGAGCATCCGGCGCAGGACCGGAACGGTCATGGCCACGGCGACCACGTCCCACGGTTCGCCCAGCTCGCGGGCGCGTCGGACCACCTCACGCCAGGTCTGCTCGCGCAGTTCGGCACGGGTGGAGGGGTGGGCGAGGTGGGTGCGAATCCGGTCGATCGGCCAGGCCGCGCGGTCGGGTTCGTCGCACACCAGGTGCGCGGGGAAGGTGAGCGGCTCCGCGCGGTGGGCGAGGGCGAGGAACGCCTGCTCCAGCTCCCCTAGCGGAGAACGAACGGTGCTCTGCGGATGGGTGCCGGGGCGGTGGGCTTGGTGACGGTGGTGCATGGCGCATCTCCCGTGACGGCGTGGACAACTTCTGCCGCCACCCCTCCCAGGGGTCCGTGTCACCGTCGGCCCACCTGCATGCCGGTGCCGCGTCACCGCCGGTCGAATGGTTCGGCATGTGCGATGGACCGGCTCTGGTCCGCCCTGGATGGACTCAAGTGACGTCTCGGGCGGAGCAAAGCGAATCGAACACAGAATTTCTCGACCTCGATCTGAGCCCCCGTCGTGCGGCTGGTCTCGATGGTTCGGTGGTGGCTCGCAGGTGGCTCGCGACCGGCTCCCATACAAGATGACCTGCACACACGTGATGCACCGTGAGGAAGAGCAGGGGGCCACCAGGCGGGCGGAGCCACTGTCTGGGAGCTCGAACACGCACAAGGCGATGGCAAAGATCAGCCAGCGAGTTCCCTATTACTCACGTCAGCACGAGTACGGCCGGACCCTAGCTCCCGGGCGCCGCTCAGCCCATGTCGAACTCCACCGCTCCCCGCCCTCGTACGTCCCACCCGCTGCCGACGACCATCTGGCTCCCTTGCCCGGACGAGCCCAACGCCGCTCCCATCCCAGGCGCGGTACTGCCCGCCTGGGCCCTCGACAGGATCCGCACCGACTTCGTCGGAAGCCCCTACCACCGGCCCGCCCCGCTACTCAAGATCGCGATCCGGGACACCGCACCGGGCATGGACGCCCGCATCCCGACCACCCCCTTCACCGATCCGGCCAATGACGAGGACGGCGCGACAAAGCCCTCCATGCTCCTGGCCGAACTCCACCCCGACACCCTCCCCACTCCCAGCGACGACCTGCCGTCTGATGGAAGCGGGATGCCCGGGGCACTCGAGGACGGCTGGCCCGGCTTCTTCCACCGCGCCCACCGGCTCCTCCCCGCAGGCGGTCTTCTGCTGCTGGCCACCCGTCAGCGCCGGGACAACGGACGCCTCACCGACCCGCTCGGCATGCTGATCGCTTCCGCCCGCACCGCCGGCTTCCGCTACCTCCAGCACATCGTGGTCGCCTACGGCCACCCGGCCGGCGACCGCCTGGTACCCGCCCCTCCCGCAGACGCCTCCCGCGGCGTCGCGCACTGCGACCTGATCGCTCTGTCCGCGATCCGCCACGCATAGACCCAGGCAGGAGAAGACATCGCCATGCTCGTCCCCCTCTCGGTGTGGAACACCGCACCTACCTCCGCCCCGGCCCAGCGCAGGGGACGCTACGCGCCCGGATCGGCCGCCCACCCCGCCAAGATGCTCCCGCGGATCGCCGCCCACGCCATCTTCACCTACACCAGCCCCGGCGACCTGGTCCTCGACCCGATGTGCGGCATCGGCACCACGCTCGTCGAGGCCATCCACCTCGGTCGCAGCGCCCTCGGAGTCGAGTACGAACCGAAGTGGGCCAACCTCGCCCGCCTCAACGGCGCCTCCGCCACACACGAGGGCGGCACCGGCACCGGTACCGTGCACTGCGGCGACGCCCGGCGCCTCACGCAGCTCATCCCCGCCGAGCTCCACGGCGAGGTGGATCTTGTGGTCACCTCACCGCCGTACGGGAACTCCGTGCACGGACAGGTCCGCTCCACCCGGGAGACCGGCGAGCGTGGCGTCGTCAAGAAGGACTACCGCTACAGCCATGACCCCTCCAACCTCGCCCACGTCTCCACCGACCGGCTCCTGGATGCCTTCACTCAGATCCTCGCGCAGTGTCGGTTGATGCTGAGGCCTGGAGGCACCGCCGTTGTCACCACCCGCCCGTGGCGCGAACGCGGCGAACTCATCGATCTGCCCTCCGCCGTACTGGCTGCTGGCAAGGCCGCCGGCCTGATCCCCACTGAACGCTGCGTGGCCCTCCTCGCCGGCATCCGCGACAGCCAACTCATCGCTCGCCCCTCGTTCTTCCAGATGAAGAACGTCCGCGACGCTCGACGCCAGGGCATTCCTCTGTCGGTGGTCCAGCACGAAGACGTGCTCATCTTCACCAGACCCGTCACCCCGATCAGTTCCTGTGACGGTGCACAGGCGTTGAGCAGGCCACGGTGCGGACACCGAGCGACCCGGACTCACGCCACCGCAGGCGTTTGCCGTTCTCGTACCAGCAGGAGGGAAGACGGTCGTGGCGGCCACGGACTCTTCTGACGGGCAGGCCGTTACCGACGCCGTGTCCGTGGCTGACTTTTGACGTTCTGATACGGCCTCGTCCTCCGGCTTGAGGCGGCCGCACCTCGTTGCTGTCAGAGGCTTCGTTTCAGGCTTGCAGCAGCCCCTGCGCGCAGTGCGCGAACACTGACGAAGTGAGCCGCCGTGCCGATTCGTTGGCCTGGCCGGAACCGGCACGGCTCGCCTCACTGATGGATGACTATGCAGCCGATTCCGGGGCTGCCGCGCGGTAGGCGCGCGGGCGGTCGTTGACCTGTTCGGCGAGGCCCTGCTTGGCGAGGGTGGCGAGGGCGTTGGCGATGGCACCGGACGAGCGGTCGATCATGCGACTGATCCTGGTGGCGGTAAAGGCTTCCCTGGGGTGGGCGTTGAGGTGGTCGATGACTAGCTGGCGGAGGCCTCCGGGGGCAAGGCGTTTGTTTACGCGGGACACGGCGGTCGGGGAGGTGGGGCTGGGCTGCTCGGCGGTTCCGGTGTGTTGGGCGGGCAGGGGCGCGGTAGAGCCAGCCGGTTCCGACTCCGAGGCGTCGGAGTTCTCCTCGGGATCGTGTGCTGTGGGCTCGCCCGGCTCCATCATCGGGGAGGTGGTGCCCCCGCCCGGCTCGCTGGTGGGTGTAGTGCCGGAGATGGGCTTGGCCAGCTCCTCGCCGGTGGGTGCGCCGTCGGGCGTGAGATTGGTGTCGGTGTCGGTGGCGCGCCAGAGGTCGGGGCGGCGGTTGGGGCCGTTCTGGATCCCTCGGTCGCGGTGGGCGAGTCCTTGCTTCTCGAGGGCGACGAGGGCCTTGAAGGTGCTGGAGCGGGCAGTTGCGGCGGCTTGGGCGATGTCGTCGACGGTGACTGGTTCAGTGAAGGCGACCAGTTGGGTGTAGATGCTGATGACGGCGGGGGACAGACCTGTCAGCCGGTCGGCGATCGTGGTGTCGGACAAGGCGGGACCTCGCTTCGTGAAGGGAGTGAGGAGTGAGGCCCCCGGCCGGGGTGCGGTCCCGTGAGGGCCGCTGGTGCCGCCCGGCGCGTGCGCATCACGGTATTCCGGGCGAACGGGGCCGACGACGTGAGGATCGCGGTGGTCCGTGATCCGGCTCGGTGGTCGGCCTCGACCATGGACGCTCGGATCCGGGTATCAAGTCAAGCGCCGGTGAACCGATCGGTGTCGCCCCACATGGCCCAGCAGGTCCTCTCCCCGGCATCGAAGCAGCTGCGCCGTGAGGGCTCCGCCAACGGCCAACTCATGCCCCGCGTCCTCGAAGTCAACGCAAGCTCGGCAAACACCTGCGCGTCGAACCCGCCGCCCAGCTGTACGAGCACGGCCTGGTCCGCCACCTCGTCACCCACGTAGCCCTGGAGGACCAGATGATCACTGGTCGTCGGCATGGACAGCGCCGACTGCGTGGACACCGAGGTCCACGGACTGACCAACTCACCGCCCCCGACTAGCTCGCCGCCGCCGGACACATCCACGACGACCGCATCGGAGGACGCCGATGCCCGTATATAAAAGGTGACCCCAGACTTCCGAGTGATGGCAATGTCAACTTTCCACGTCGAGTTGATCTCCCGGTAGCCTCACTTACGGCACTGTCCGTCGCACCGATGGCGGCCATATTATCGATGCACGAACACCAGACCGCACAACACGTCAATACGATCCAGAGATTGGAGATTGCGGGATTACCTCTGGCTGGAGCGCGGAATTGTTTTCAGGGGAGTTCTTGCGGACCGTTGAGATGGGCGTGCCGCATGGAATTTCTACTACCTGGTCCCCATCAGGAATGGACTGGGCCCCGTAGTCACCGGAGCGGCCGTGAACAACCACTCGCCCCCTCGAATCGGCACGCCGGACGGCAGCCTGGACGACACGGCCGAGTTGGAGCCTCCATGGGGGGCACCAGACAGCGTGCCCGTGGAAAAGCTCTGCTCAATCGGCGGCCTGCAGGTGGTCGTTGAGTATGTCGCTGTCGCCGGCAAGGACGCTGAAGCACTGATATGCCGTCAGCAAGAGGCGACTCGCGAGGTGTTGGAGTGGCTGTACTGCCGCCACAGTGCTCCGCCGGAAGGTGAACGGCCCTAAGCCTCCATGCCACGGTGGGAGAGTGACATTACATGCCCGACACCCCGAGCCCGCCCTGGTTGTCCTGGGCGTCACCTGCATCCAGTCGCCCCGGGGCCGACGGCATCCCAGACGCCTCAGCGGCTCCCGTGACCGTCCCAGTAGCTTGGCTAGGCCGGACCTCCACGGAGGACGTTCAGGACCCCACACTGTCGCTGCCCCGGCAACTGCGCAACGCCAGAACCGCGCTGCCGCCCGGCTGGGTCATCGTTGCTCACTTCTACGATGTTGAGTCCGGCCGCAAGGGGCTGCATGAGCGAGGCGGTTCCCTGGCGCACCAGCAATTCAAGATCCCCATCTCGCGCGACGGGGGCCTGGCCGATCTCCTGGAAGAAGCCCAGCGCCCCGACCGTCGTTTCGCTGCCGTCATCTGCGAATCGATTGAACGCGTCGCCCGCCGCACCTATTTCGGTACGAAGATCGAATACGAGCTGGAGCAGGCTGGAGTCGCGCTGTGCGCCGCCGACGAACCGATCGTCAGCGGCCCGCGGGCAAAGCGGGCCACGCCCACGCTCACCCGTCGCGTGAAGCAGGCAGTCTCCGAGTGGTACGTGCTGCAGATGCTGGAATTGTCCTGGGACGGCTTCATCGAACACGTCGCACAGGGCTGGAACGTGGGCAAGCCTCCGTACGGATACCTGGCGGAGAAGGTACCCCACCCCGTCCCGGCTCGCCGGGCCGAAGGCCGTACCAAGCACCGGCTCATGCCCGACCCGCCGCGGGCCTCAGCGGTCACCTACATTTTCCAGCTTCGCGGGCTGGACAAGCTGGGCTACGACGCTATCGCTGACCGCCTGAACCTGGACCTCGTTGCCTACCCGCCTCCGGAGCCGACCCGCCCCGACGCGGCCCTGGGCCGCTGGAGCGGATCCGCCGTGCGAGAGATTCTGCGCAACCCCAAGTACACGGGCTACCAAGTCTGGAACCGCCGAGCGACGAAGAAAGGCGGCCGCAACAACGATCCGAAGGACTGGGTGTGGTCCCCGCGGCCCACCCATGAGCCCCTTGTCACCAAGGAACTGTTCGGCACCGTCTCCACCGTCGGCCGCAAGCGCCAGGGATCCCGCAGCACGCACGGAGCGAACGCCCATCCAGCCACCCAACGCTCATACGTCCTGCGGTCGTACGTCACCTGCGACATCTGTGACCGCCGCATGTTCGGCAAGACCCGCCACCAGATCGCGTACTACGCCTGCCAGCCCGACCCCAACGAACATCGTGACCTTCCGTGGTTTCCGGACCACCCCAAGAGCCTTTGGATCCGCGAAGAGATCCTGATCACCTCCATCTCCCGCTTCTTCGCTACCACAATCTTCGGACCCGATCGACGCAACCACCTCACAGCCGCACTCGAAGCAGCTCGCTTCGCGAACGACATCGACGACCGCATCACCAAGGAACGAGCCACAGTTGAGCGCACGATCAGCGCCGTAGGCCAGCGCCAAGCCCGCCTTATCCGCGCCCTCGCCGACGGCTTCGGCGGTGACGACGAGGCAGACGATCCCGCCCCGGATCAGGAGAAGCGGTTCCGTGACGCTATCCGCCGGGAGCACGCCACGCTGGACGCACAGCGCGAGCAACTCGCCGAGCAACTAGCTCACCTGCAAGCCCCGAAACAGGCAGCACGTCACGCCGACAGCGCAGCCCTGCTGAACGCGTTCTCGCGTGGCGACGTGGACCTTGCGCTGGTCCCGGAGGAACTCCAGCGGCGCCTCTATAGCGCCTTTGGGCTGGAGGTCCGCTACAGCCGACGCCGCGAAGAACTGGCCCTGCGGGTGATCAGGCCGGACTTCTTGGTCGACGAGCTGGTGCCCGTTCGCAAAATGGGACCATAGAACGGAAAATCAGATCGCTGGCGCAGTCATATCGCGTGACGCGGTCGGCCGGCTCACCATGTAGCAGGTCGACATGAGCGTCGGCGAGGGCGAAGCCCCGCGCGACCACGGTGGCACGCCGAGGTGGGCGTGAGCCGCAGGACCTCGGGTCGGCGATCGCCGGGCTGGTCCGTGCAGCCGAGCCTCCTTACCGTCAAGCGCCCCTGAATCGCAGGCGATTTGACATGCTTCACCCCTTCGAGTTGCGGCCCTGCCTGCGGCTAAACAACAGGCCAGTGTGGCCTTCGTCACGAGGAGGCAATGAATTGTCGGTGCCATGCCATAGTGGGCCACTAATCACCCCTGGTCAGTCCGCTTCCTTCTGGCGGAAGTCGTCACTCTGGGCACCTAGTTGATGCCTCAATGTAAAAATCGCCGGACGGCGCATGCGTGTTCGGGGCTTTTGGCCGGTTGAGTAGTTCACGCCCGGCGCACCTCCGCGCCGGGCGAACTGCCCCTCATCGAAGAGGACTGATGACCGAAGAAGTCGGCGAGGACGAAGGCCGTATCCCTGTGGCCGAAGCCCCTCTCCCGCTGCCCCTGGAGTTCGAGGCGCACTACATCCTGCACCAGGAAGCGTTCCACGACCTCGCCCTGGCTGTTCTGGGAACGAACGACGCGGCCGAACGCGCAGTCCACCGGGCCTTCCTGGAGATCCTGCGTCACTGGGACAAGCTGAAGGAGGAGAGCGAGGACCTGGACCAGGAGGTCTGGGCGATCGTGCGGCGCACCGTCATATCCGAAGAACTGCTGTCCCTGCGCGCGCAGATGACGGCCCTGGACAGTGGCTCCGGCTTGTACGCGGCGCTCGGCGCTCTCCCGCCGCGTCAGTTCGACGTCATGGTCCTGCGATACATCGGCCGACACGATACCAAGCACATCAGCTGGTACATGGGCCTGACGCCCAGCACCGTCGACTACCACTGCCGCAAGGCCAGGGAGCGGCTCTCCCCGATTTACCACAGGATGCTGAAGGCCCATCGGGAGGACAACGCGTGAACACATGGGAAGAACGTCTGGCCGGCGCCTCGACGTGCGAGCCACGCCGCCCCTTCGATGTGGCCACCGGCCTGCGCCGCCTGGCCCGGGACGCTGGGTACCTCTCGCCTCCGGCCGCGACACGGCCGGAGGACGCTGGGGCCCGACGCCGCCTAGAGGCCGTCACCGCCTGGGGCGTCACCCAAGCCGGTGCGGCTGCGCACATGAAGGACCTCACGGACATCATCGACGCCCCCAACCTCTCCTTCGTGGGATGGACCGATCTCGACATCGACGGGATCCACGTCTTCGCCTGTTCCCTCCGCCTGGCCGGCCATCCCGAAAGCGCCCGGTTCTGGTGGCAGTTCGCCGCAGGCGCCGGCCACGGCGTGGCGGCCTATTGCTTGCACCTTCAGCACCTCATCAGTGGGGAGCTGAGGGAAGCGGAGCTCTGGTGGGAGCAGGTCGGGGACATCCTGGCCGACAGGGACCGCATGGATCTGAACGCCGATGAACTGGCAAAGCTGATCGAAGTGCTGGGGAACTTCGTTGGCTACAGCGCGCGCATCGGTGCCCACCGGGCCGTTCCCATCGGTGGGCTGAAGGCGGAGGTCGACCGTCTGGCCGACGACCTGCACGACGACGGTCTGTTGTGCCGGCCCGACCGTCGTCTGGCAGACCGTCTGCGTGAACTCACCAGCCACTGACCGCAAACCGCCGCTGAAGGGAGCCCGCCCAGGGCGCCGTCCTTGCCCGGGAAGGCTCCCTTCGCTGTGTCCGCAGAAGGGACTCACCCTGTGACCACCCCCACACCATCCACCGGCCGACCACCCCGTCCTCGGCGCGCTCTACGGACCCGTACGCAGCGCCGCGCAGCCGCCGGGCACTTCGTCCGCGGCCTCGCCTACGGCACCGGGCTGGCCGCCACCAGTCTGCTCAGCTACTGGATAGAGAAGCATCTGTAAACCCCGCTGCCGAGCCGACCGATACGTCGCTCCGATGCCCGCGGCCTCCTGGAGACCGAGATTGTGCTTGATGATGGCGGACCGATCGAGGCGGATCTCCAGTTGGGGGGCATGTGCGCGGTTGCCACTTGTTCAAGAGAGGCCGTCATGCGTTCCATGCGCGAAGCCGTACCGCCAGCGCTGCTCGCCTGCCTGGTACTGGAGCCTGTTCATCCAGTTGGGTGATGCTGGTCGCCGCGGCCAGCATGCAGGATTCCGTCGCCGGCACCTGATCAACCAGGTGACCGCCGTGCACTCCTCGATCCGCAAGGTCTAGGAGGGCGGCTGCCACCAGCGCCTTGTCGAGCACGGCGCCCGTCTCGGCATTGACATGGAAATCGTCCAACGTGCCCTCAAGATAAGGGGTGCGTGCTGCGCCTACCCAAGCGCTGGAACGTGGAACGCCAACGGGGTAGCTGAACCGCTCCGGGTTCGGTAGAGATCTCAGATGTTCGTTGTGACCTGGGGTTTCGTGGTTGTGAGGTAGTGGTTGTTCTCGTATTCGACGGGCGGGACGTGGCCTATCTCACCGTGGAGGCGTCGATGGTTGTACCAGTCGACGTGTCGGCGGTGGCGAGCTCTACGTCGGACAGCGTCTTCCATGGCCGTCGGGGCTTGATCAGCTCGGTCTTGAAGAGGCCGATCGTGCTCTCCATCAGGGCATTGTCGTAGGCGTCGCCGACCGAGCCGATCGAGGCGGCGATGCCGGCCGCGTCCAGGTGCTCGGCGAGCCGGAAAACTCGTGTACTGCCCAGATTCAACCGGTCGTTGCAACACCGGCCTGTTGGAGCAACAGTAGCTGCTCGTTGAACACCTCGGCCGGCGTCCTCCAGCCGAGCGTCTTGCGGGGACGGGAGTTGAGGGCATGAGCGACGGCCTCGATCTCCTTGGCGGACCACCTCGAGAGATCGGTGCCCTTTGGGAAGTACTGTCGCAGGAGTCCGTTGGTGTTCTCGTTCGTGCCGCGCTGCCATGGGCTGTGAGGATCGGCGAAGAACACGGGAATGCCGGTCTCGACTTTGAATTGCGCGTGCGCCGACATCTCCTTTCCTCGATCCCATGTCAGCAACCTTGCCAGCTGACCGGGCAGTGTCGACATCGTATTGGCGAGTGCGTTCTTCATCGTGGTCGCCCCGTAACCGGCCAGCGCAGGACCATTCTTGACCGTGTGTTTGTGCCGGTAGCCTTCCTCGCGCGGCAGGTGAATCAACATCGTGAATCGAGTTGACCGCTCGACGACCGTGCCGATCGCGGAACGCTCCAGCCCGATGATCAGGTCCCCTTCCCAGTGGCCGGGAACGGCACGGTCCTCGGCCTCGGCAGGCCGTTCGCTGATCAACGCTTCGGGTGTCACGTGTGCCCAGGTCTTGCGACGCGAACGAGCACGCGGGGCGCGCAGCGCGCGGCCCGTGCGAAGGCACAAGATCAGCTCACGCTTGAGCGCCCCGCGGCCCTGGATGTAGAGCGCCTGGTAGATCGCCTCGTGGCTGATGCGCATGGACTCATCATCCGGGAAATCAAGCTTGATCCGGTTCGCGATCTGCTCCGGACTCCATGCCTGAACCCACGCGCGGTCCTTGCGGTGCGGCTTGTTCCGTCCCGTCCACTCACCCGTCGCCGGCCCTGCGATCGCCTTGCCACCGGGCGTGCTGATCTGTCCGGACAGTCGCTCCTGGACGTACGCGTGCAACCGAGGATTGGCGACCAGCTTTGCCGTTTTCGGACGGCGCGCGGCCATATCCGATTTCCACTGTGCAACCGATGCCCGGTAGTCGAGCTTCCCGCCCCTGGTGGCCGCGTTGCGCCGCAGCTCACGGGAAATCGTCCCCGGATCACGGCCGACTTCCCGAGCGATTTCGCGTACGCCCTTGCCCTGGGCTTTCAGGAGCGCGATCTCCTCCCGCTCACGAAACGACAGGTACCTGCCCGAATGGGGCTTCGGATCGAACGGTCGCATGCCGCCACACTGTCGATACCAACGCGTGGCCACCGCCGGCGCCACGCCGATAACCCCGGCCGCTTCCTCGGCGAGAAGACCCTTGGCGATCTCGTCCCAGAACGCCGCTTCCACGTGACGCTGGTACTTCGGATGCCCCGGGGACCTCAACTTTGGCCGCACCGCGCGATCGGCTGCCTGCTGACGACGAACCATCCAACACCTCGCTGGTCACGAGGTGTTGCGACGACCGGTTGAATCCGCCCTGCGACCCGGCATCCGAGTGATGGATCAACTCACCCGGCTGGACAGGGTGTTGGTCACGGTCGCGTTGCCAGATCGCCATCTCCAGGGCGTCCAGCACGAAGACCGTTTCCTTGACGGTAGCCGCGGACCAGCCGACGATCCGGCGAGAGAAGGTGTCCACGACGAACGCGACGTAGACCACGCCGGACCAGGTCTTCACGTAGGTGAAGTCCGCGACCCAGCAGCGGTTCGGGGCGCCGGCGACGAAGTCGCGGTCCACCAGGTCCGGGGCTCGCTCGACCTGCCCGCCGGGAAGCGTGGTGATCACGCGTTTACCGCGGACCGCTCCGGCGATACCGAGCTCGCGCATCAGGCGTTCGATAGTGCAACGGGCCACGTCGTGGCCCTGCCGGTTCAGCTCGCGCCAGATCTTCCTCGCCCCGTAGACACGGTAGTTGGCCTCGAAGACCTCGCTGATCCGCTCCTTCAGCCCGGAGTCCCGCACGGTCCTGGCGGACGGCGTGGTCCGGCGTTTGTGGTGGGCGTAGTAGGTGGAAGGGGCGATCTTGCAGTCGTGCATCGTCAGCACGCGGCAGATCGGCTCGACACCGCCGAAGCGGTCCCGGTGCTCGTCGACGATAGCTACGAGCGTGCCTGTGGCCGGTCGAGCTCGGCGATGCTCCTATCAAGCCACACCGCACCGGACGGCCTGCAACCGGCGGGCGGCAGATCGCCGACAAGTCACCGCCTCGCGGGGCAGCGAAGAAACGAGCCAACCCACCGATCGACAGGATCCTGCCACCGGAAGACGGCACATCAAGGGTAAGCCACCAAAGACGACTTTGGCCCACGTCCACCCGCCGATCGCCAACAGCCTGACATTGACGCGAAGAAAGACGCCGCAGCTTTGAGGATCTCGTTGGCCCGCTTCAGCTCGGCCGACTCCTCAGTGGTCACGCCGGGCCGCACGCCGGCGTCGACCTGGTCCTGCCGCACCCACTTGCGCAGCGTCTCGGTCGTACCGATGCCCAGTTTCTGGGCCACCGCTTTCATCGCGGACCACTGGGTGTCGTACTCCGGCCGCACCTCGGCGCCCATCCGCACCGCACGACGGTGCAGCTCAAGCGGGTACTGGGAAGGACGTGCCATGACTCGATCCTCTCAAATGATCGAGTCCCTACGGAACCCGGAGCGGTTCAAGCTGAAGCTCCACCGGCGCCTGGCGGGTGAGTAGTGGTGCCTCACCCGCCAGGTTTTTCGCACCTTGGTATTGCTTCGCCTACTTACTCGTTGATGCCTGTGCAGTATCCGAGTAGGTCTCGAACAATTGGCCTGCCGTCAGCTTTCCTTGCGCGAGTTGTATAGCAACAGCTTGTTCGTCCATCCAGCGGCCGGCCCCGTCAGCGAGCGCGACAGCATACTGAATGGCCGCCTGCTTGAGGAGGCTAAACTTCTCCGGGGTCACCACGCGCATGCCAGGGACGGGCGTTCCCTTTGCGCTGCAGATTCGGCTCGGGTGTACCATCACGGGCAACGCCTGCACTGCGGCGTCTTGCTTGTTCTGCCAGCGGACGCTGCCGCCAAGTTGATCCAGATCCTTTTTTGCGATCGTGTCCGTGGTGCACCCGGTCTTGAGCTCGGTCACGGCGTAGCGGGCACTGGACAGTGCCCACAGATTGTCCGGGCCCGTGCCATATAGCTTTTCTGGACGGGTACTGACGAAGCCGAGATGACGACCGAGTTGTTCCCACGCCCGCTCGGCATCGTCTGTGCGGTCCTCGTCTCCCCAGATGATCTCTTCGAGCAACGCCCTTACGCCCAGTACGAGTGAGATTCCGTCGCTGTACTGAGAGGCCAGGAACTCTGCTGCTGCTCGCGACTGCACTGCTGCGGCCTTGATCTGGGTAGGAGAGACGCCGGCCACGGGGCGAAGAACGAATGGGTTCTGGGCAATGGCGTCGTTGAGGACCCGCTGCGCTGTCGAGGCGTCGGTTAGATGCAGATAGGCCGCCTTCTGCTCGCGGAGCCAGCCTCGGAGGGCGTCGTCATCCACGTCGTTGATTGCCAACTGGATGCGGTCTGCTGCGGCTGAGCTCCGCCCCGTCGCGGCGAGGTCGAAGGCTTGACGCAGAGCGACCGCCTCAGGTCGGACGATCCCCGTCTCGGCGTACCGCACTTCCGCGAGCGCTCGACGGCTGCGTTCCATCCACTGGGGCATTGGGCCTAGACACGCTCGCAACGCTTGCCGGACCGCGGCAAGGCCCTCACCCTTGATCTGCTTGGCAATATCGCGGCTGAGCCTAAGTTGTGCCTGTGTGGCTGGTGAAAACAGGCTCAGGTGACGGGGATCGTGAGTTGCAACGCCGAGCCGCGTGCCCAGCAGCAACACGGCGCAGTAGTCTTCGCTGTCTCGTACCCCTCGACCCATGCCCTGCTCGATGCGTTGAACCTCGCGGGCGACGCGGCTTGGACTGTCGGCCAGGGCTATAGCCTCGCGGCGCTCTACAGCATCCATTGGGCGAGGGACCCCGTCCAGGATTAGCAGTCGGCAAGCGTCATGAGGCAGGTCGACGCCGTCATACTTATTCACGAGCACGACGAGACCTACGTGTTTGGCTTTGAGTTCCTTCACGCCCTCATCGAGCTGACTGACCCAATGCGTTTTGTCGGCGTAGTCCTTCCAAGCTTCGGCCGCCTTGTCGCTTGGGACGAGAACGATGACGTTGATCGGCTTTGCGTCAGGGATTCCGTCGCCATCCCGGTCGCCGTCTGCGAACTGACGCGCCATCATGCGCACAGCCGTGTCGTCCAGTTCAGGGTTGAGCGCGACGGGCGCCAGGATCATGCGGTCACCGAGGTCTGCTGCGCTTCCCGGTGTGATAGGCCGTGAAACGAGGGTGGGGTCAGCGTCCAAGTCAGTCACGAGTGTGCTGTCATCGGCCAGGGTCGCGGTCAGGTAGACGCGGCGCTTCGCACGGTTGAATGCGGGGATCTTGCTGATGGGTGGGCATGGCGGTCGTATCTCGAGAGCACGGCTGGTGACGGTGGCCGTGCACAGGTGTAGGACGTCAGCGATCAGCGGCCATACGAACTTGAAGCCTTCGTCGTATCGGTGAGGCAACAGCGCCTCGAGAACCCGTGCATGCTGATCTGCCCAACTCCAGAATGGGATACGGACGAGGGCTGTTGGATCCTTCGCTTGGATTTCTGCCCACGCGTTCGCCGATTGATCTTGCAGGTCAGTTGCGAAGATCGTCAGTAGCTTCTCGTACGCATCGTGATTGGACGGTACTCGGAGTCGAAACTGATCCTCCGTCGTTGAAAGGGCCGCGTGCGCATCGTCGACTACTACAGCGCCTAGATCGATGACTTCGCGATCATCGCCAACTACGCCGAAGACCGATTTGCCATTGATCAGTTTGTGGAAGTTGGTGACCAGGATGGCTTCTTGTGCGCGGAAGGCCGCGTCGAATGGATCGTCGACGGTCGCGAGACCAAGTCTGTCGGCTTCCTCTCGTACGCGCTTGACCAGATAGTTGTCGGGGGCCAAGTATGCGGCCTTCCCGATGCCCTCGTTGAGCGTGCTCTGCGCGATCAGGAGCCCTACGACGGTCTTGCCGCCCCCCGTGTTCTGCTTGATTACAACATCGCGGTCGTCTCTACGGCCATCGAACCACTTGTCGAGCACCTCGCCTTGCTCAAACCGCAGGTAAGGCCAAGGTCGATTGGGTAGCGCCGCGTAGATGTCACGCGGTCGAATGAGCGCATCTGAGTCACCGGTGCCAACCAGGCTCCAGTCAAGTGGCATTGCTACACCCCTCCCTGTGTGCGACGCCGCGCGACCTCCCCGTCACGTTGCGTCGCCCTATTTTCTACCTGATCGGGGAGGTGCGTGCCAGGTGAAACCTGGATTCTGCGAGGTGTCAGCGGGCGAGATGTAATGGGGCGAAGTAGCGACGCTCCTCTATCGCAGGTCTATCGCGATCAGTGCGCAATAACGACGAACAGCAGGACTTACAGGTCGTTCTCGGCTCCCCCGCTCCGCCACGCCAACCTCAACGTGCCCGGCCGCTAAAGCTTCCGCCTCTCTGGCCCGGTCGGCCGTGCGGACCTGGCCTGCACCCAGCCGGGCTCGGGGTCGTCTGCGCGGGTGAGGACCTCGGTGAGGTGGTCGACGGTGGTGTAGGGGACGCGGGGGTCGGCGAGGAAGGCTGCAGGCTCGATGGTGCGGGTGACCATCAATGGCAGGACACGCCAGGGCTGCTCGCCGTCGACGCCGCAGGCCGCTGCCGCGTGGGCGGCGTGGGCGGCAACGGTGGCGGCCTTGGCGAGCAGTTTGTCTCGGTAGCGGGCGGTGAACTTCTTTATGTGTTGCTGCAGGGCGTGCGAGGCGACGGCCCCGATGGGGTTTTTCGCCTCGATCACCCACAGGCGGCCTCGGTCCGAGTCGGCGACCAGCAGGTCGATCTCGCCTGCCAGGCCGGGGACACCGAGGTTGGCGGCGGCCTTCTCCAGAAGGCGGAAGCGGTGCGGCAGTTGTGCCCTATGGGCGGCGTCACGGACGTCCTGTTCCAGGCGCTGGTCGAGTTGTTGGCGGTGGCGGGAAAGGGCCTGCCGGACGGGGGCGGGCAGGTCAGGGTGGGGCAGGCGGCCCTCGTCGAGGTAGGCGGCGTAGGCCTCGCGGGAGGCGTGGGCGAGCCAGGGCAGGACGAGCAGCTGCTCGCCGTCGGTAATGAGGGGGTGAGTCAGGGGCGGGGTGCGGCGCTCGACTTCGGTGTAGGAGTGCTCGACGGTGCTAGCGGCGTTGCCGGGATGCAGGCGCAGGCGGTCGACGGCGGCATGAAGGTGGACGGTGGGAAGGCGGGACCATGCGGCGCTCTCGGCGATCAGGCTTTCAGTGGTCACCGCGGCGATGCCGCTGTCGCCGGTGGGCCAGTCCGCGGCGGTGGCGAGGACGGCACCGATCGCGTCCAGACCGCATCCCCAGTGCTCGATCAGAAGTCGGTCCGCCTCGGCGAGCTGGCTTCCCGCGGGGAGAGCCGCTGTGGTGAAGTCGGTGGGGGTACGGGCGGCCCCGCTGGCCAGGACGGCGGCCGCGTCGAGGGGTTCGGGCTCGGCGTCGATGGCGGCGGCGATCATCCGTTGCTGGCGGGCGTGGTGGTAGGCGTCGGCGTCGAAGCCGAGATACTCCCCGCTGGTGTCCTGGGCTGGTTCGGTGGTGGTGTCAGGGCCGGTGGTGAGGGTGAACAGGCCGCTGGAGTCGATGGTCAGGGCCACGTCGTGCAGGCGGCGAGACGCGGCGACCGCGGTGATACCGCTGTCGAGGACAAGTTCGGCGAGCGCGACCAGCTCGGCAACGGCCAGCGCGTCAACGGGCTGATCGCCGATGGGCGCCGTGACGAGGGCTTGCTGCAACAGCAACTGCAGCGCGGACGTGGCCATCGCGACGTCCCTGTACCGGCGCCCGGCTTCTGCGGTCCAGTTCTGTGCCCACGGTGCCGCGAGGTTGACCGCGGTCTCGGTGAGCGCCCGGGTGCGGTGGGACCACGCGGCGTTGAGATGCCGGGCAAGTTCGCCGAGCAGCGCCGGCTGGTGACCGCTGATCTGGTCGGCGAGGGCGTTCTCCAGAGCATGCAGGAGCTGCTCGGCGGGCCCGCCGGGGCAGCAGGCATCGCCTCCGCGCCAGCTGCCGGCCGGCACGCGGGCGCGGCGGAGGGCCGCGGCCGCGGTGCGCAGAGCGCGGGCGTGCAGGTGCGGGGTGCGCGGCACCGTGTAGGCGGGGGCGGTGGGGGGCCAGAAGTGGGTGATGCCGGTCAGGCGCAGGAGGGGATGGGCGGTGCTCCAGGCGGTGGTGAAGGTGTCGGCGTCTGTGCCGGGCCCGGCGGCGCGGCTGGCGCGGACTTGGGTGATGAGCTCGTGGACGAGTCGGCCAAGTATGCGGTGTCCCTTCTGGCCGTCTCCGGCGAAGGCAGCCAGCAGCAGCGGGTCGACGACGATGCCGATGCGCGCTGCGGCGGGGTCAGCGCCGGCGCGCAGGAGAAGCCGCTCCCCTACGGCGGCGTCGTTCACGCCGTCCGGTGCTCCAGGGGGAAGTTGGTAGGGCTCCTCGGAGACGGTCACTTCCACGATGAGGGGCGCACTGTCGGGGAGCGTCGCGTGCGCGGTGACCGGTCCGAGGGTGGTCAGGGTGGTGCGCAGGGAGTCGGCGAGGCTGGCCATGCCGCTCGCGTCGAGTGGGGCGCCGGGGCGCTGGGAGGGGACGGCGACGATGACCAGCCGGGGGACGGTGGCCGTGCGGATCAGGAGGGATCCGTCGACGGTGTGGTGCTCGAGGTCGGTGTAGTCGCCGGCGCTGCCGGGGTCCGGCGGAGTGTGTCGGGCGCGCGCGAAGTCCCGCACGCTGGGCAGGCCGGCGGCGCTCAGGAGGTGGTCGGTCTCGGCGTGCGCGGCGGCGCGTTCCCAGACCTCGTCGTGGTCGGCGGCGGAGACGATTACGATGCCCTGGCGGTCGGGGCCGGGGAGTAGCAGGGTGGCGTTGCGGTGCCATTGCGACCACGCGTCGAGCGCGTCTTCGTAGGCCACTCCGCGGGCACTGGGGTGTTCGGTGAGTTCGAGGACGAACAGTGCCAGCAGCGTCGCGTCGCCGGCGCAGAGGTGAAGGATCTCGGCGAGCTCCTCGACGTGGAGGAAGGCCGTGTCGCGGATCAGTTCGGGTCCCAGGAAGCGGGGTCCGCCGTAGACGACTAGGCGGCCGCGGCCCGGTGGTGTCTCGGAGAGGGCGGCGCGGCCTTCTTCCACGCGTGTGCCGAGGGTGCCTTCGGCGATTGAGCTGACGACGGCGATGTCGTAGCGGTGGGTGGGGGACGACAGGCGGCACACCGGTTCGGGGTGGGCGGGGATGTGGCTTAGGCCGAGGAGCTGGGCGAGCCGGGTGACGGTCGCCTCCTGCAACCGTGCCTCCGCGGCGGGCAGTTCGTTGGGGGGCAGTGTGTCGAGGAGGCGGGCGGCGGCAGGGGCGATGGCGTCGGTTGCCGCGCCAGCGGGGACGGGCAGGCGCCGGCCGTGCGCGGTGATGGCCAGGGCGGGTCCGAGCAGTGGGGTGTTGGGGTGGTAGCGCAGCGGCAGGGCTTTGACCGGGTGGGTCAGCCAGGCGAGGGCACGTCCGGCGCGCTCCGGATGCCGACAGGCGGGGAGGAGGCCGGCGGGGTCGGCGGTCGCGATCACAGTGGCGGCGTCGACTTCGGCCGGGGTGAGGTGGCAGGTGACCTGCTCGTCGGTGTCTTCGGTGAGGGGGTCGGGCCATGCGGGGGTGAGCGCGGTCAGGGCCCGGTCGGTGATGCGCAGGGCTAGCTCGAGGACATCGCCGATCCCGAATCCGGCGGCCGCGCAGAGGGTTTCGTCGGTGGCGAGGGCCGTGAGCTGCAGGGTGCGCAGGACGAGCAGGGGGTGGGCGAGCTGTCCAGGATGGACAAGCAGCCCCTCGTCCGCGAGTTGATGGCTTACGCCGGCGCGCAGGTTGCTGGGGTGGCGGCCGGTGAGGATGCCGCGTCCCGGGGCGGCGTCCGTGACGGCCTTCACCAGACAGGGCAGGTCTTCGGCGCCAGCGGGCGTGCCGAACCGGCGTGTGGTGCGCAGGACGCGGGTGAGCACCAGCAGCAGGTGGTCGTGTAGGCGCTGGCAGTCGGGCGAGGTGAGTGCGGCCTGGAGCAGCACGATCAGGGATTCGGTGGAGTACGGGGCCAGGGCGCGGTCGAGTGCCTTCCATTCCACGCGGCGGTGTGCGGCGGAGGTGACCGGGGGATTGGCGGGCATGGTGCGCTTCCTGCTCTGCTGTGTGGCTGAACTGACGGGACAGCTTCGCAGGCGGTCTGCACGGCATGGGGCGGGTTTGACCGATCGCCGCCGGTATGCTGCGTAGGAGGTTAGGCGCATGCGGCTTCGACTGGCGGGGCTGGCTGGTGGGGCATTGGCGCGGGTGCTGATCCGGGTTCCAGGAAGGCGGGACGGTGGGGGCGATGAGATCCCAGCCGCGCCATCACTCATCGAGTTCGCCCGTGACCGGGTCGACGACGCCCTCGGGGACGAGGACCGGACGCGGTGCGAGGGGACGGCGACGGCGGCGTTCGGCGAGGTAGCGCAGGTAGTTGGCGCGTTCGCGGGCCTTGCTAGCCGATGGCGCCGCTGTCCCAAGCAGGCGGTCGGCGACGATCCGTCCGTGTCCGGACACGAAGGCCAGAGCGCCGAGCAGTTGCCAGGCTTGCGACGTGTTGGGGTCCTGGTGGTCCTCGGTCGATACTCGGCCGTAGAACGCGAATCGCTGGCCACTGGCGGGTGGCATGCTGGCGGGGGAGGGACAGGGAGTCCAACTGCTGGCCCAGTCCGCTACAAGAGCCTAGGCCGCAGCGGAATCACGGGTATGCCCGATCGGCTGGTGCAACGCTGTCATCATCGGCGCCTCCGTACAGCCGTCGTGCCCGGCCATACCGTGGACATGCCCGTACCGGGGGACCGGCCGCGCCCAGGTGCAGCATGTTGACCCGAACGAGTGAAGATCAGTGTGTGCCGCGGTGCGCGCCCGAGGTTCTGAGAGGGACGTGGATCACCGGTCTCACGGATCCGCTGTGCGACTGGACCGGACGGCCTGACGGCTCAGCTCGTCGGTTCCTGACCCCGTGGTCCTTGGTGCATCCAGGCGATGACGTCGAATACGCGCAGGATGCTGATGTCTTCCCCGATGCCGGCCTTGTGGCGGAGACGGACCAACTGATCGCGAAGGGCGCCGTTGTCGCTTCGGAGTGCTGCTGTCAGCGCCGCCCAGAAGGAGTGATCCGTCTTCGGGCGCTGGAAGAGTTGCTTGACGCGAGTGTCGTAGACGGGGATCAGGTGGGGCCGCTTGCGGGCCAGGAGTTTGCCCGCGATCACTGGGCCGCTGCCGTCGGGCTTCCTCTGGTATTTCGTTGTTCTGTCGGCCAGCCGTTCCCACAACTCCCACGCAGGGCCGTCCTTTGCCATGAGCGAATCGCTTGCAGGATCTTCCAGGCGGGCGACGTGAGGGATCAGTGACAGCAGGCGCGCCCACTGCCCGTCGGGGTCACTCAGCAAGTTGATCGCCCCATGAGGCTTGAGCGAGACTCCGAGCATGGTGATGGCGATCAAGTCGTTGCTGTCGAAGCGGTTCGCAGCGTGCTCGGCGTCACCACCACCGCCCAGGCGCTCGAAGTGCGCGCCAGAGTAAAAGAAGTCGCCGCTCGAGCGTCGGCGAGTGAAGTACTCGACCAGCAGGTGCACTGCCTTCTCGTCGTCCCGATAAATAGCCGGGATCTTCAGTCCGATCACCGCGAAGCCCCCAAGTCGCCTTGCTGCTGGTGACTCACGCGGTGCACGGTACACCGTCTGGACCGCGTGCCTGCCCGACAGCGACGGCGGCGGCTCATCGAGAGGGCCAACTGCTCGGTGAGTCCTAGCTGGTGAGTGGTTCCGCGAGCACGGAGTCCTCGTCAGCGGCGGATCGCTGACGAATATCGACGGTCGCGTAATCGGCTCTGACCGCAGTTGCGTGAAAGATCATGTGGGACGAGTTGGCAGATCATGTGTCGCCTGCACCCTCGATCAGGTCATGCGGATGCTTGTGGATCTGCGTGCCCCAGCATGTCGGCGAGGGGTTTGCCGGTTCGGGCTGCCGCGATTCGACGTGCACAACCCATCTACCAGAAGCTTCGTCTTTCCTCAACACCGAGCTTGGTCAACCGGCTTGCCACGCAACCAGGTTGGAAAGGCCTCAAGGCATGGCTCATCGCGTTCGACGTGGGGCCCGACTACCTGAGGTCCCTCACTCAGCCCGGCTCCAACGAAGTCGCCGGTATGACAATCGAAACGAGTTGCTGCTTCGCTCACAGGTCGAATAATGCGTCGCCCGCGTCTGATGTCGCTTTGAGCGCCTTGGTTGCCTCTGTGGGCACGGGCAGGATGCCCGCTGTGGTCAGGTTCGTCACCGTGATCAGTGGGCCCGCGCATACCTCATTGAAGAGGTCTGCCTGTACTGGCTCCTCCCGCACGAGCAGGCCGAGGACGTTCAGCAGCTCCAGCAGTTCCGTGGTCCATGAGGGAAGCCAGCGCCGCGCGAACTCATGGTCCAGTTCGAGGCGCCGCTTGCCGGCGGGATTCCGTCGGCGGTAGCCAAACCACTTGTCGAGAACGTTCATCCCGGACACTTCGTACTCCCGGACCGCGCTAGGGACGGGACTAATCCGTCCACTGCCGACCCACAGGTCCTGTGTCACGGGGTCGTACGCCAACTTGTCCGGCATGGCTTCCGCATCGTCTGGGATCTCCGTGACGCATCGGGGGCGGTCGTGTGGCAGCAACACCCTGCCGTACGGCCTCCCGGCCGTCTCGTCGGCGTACCGCTCGCCGTAGGTGTGCAGCCACAGGACTCGCTGGCCGAGGGTAACTGCCCGCCCCCACAGGTAACGGTCAGCGGTGAGGGGTATCCGGGCCCCTGGGACTTCGAGGTCTTCCCTGAATCGGGCTGTGTACTCCGGATGGGACGCGATCGCGGCGATGTAGGCCAGCAGGTCTTCGGCGACGACCGGTACGCCCAGCCGCCCGGCGAGCAGGGGCAGCAGACCGGGCGTGACGTTGGGTAGCGTACCGGCGGCGTTGCGGTAGAGAGGACGGGCGCAACCGCTCCGGTTGTTGAAATAGTCCATGTCGGGAATGAGTGCGCTGAAGACCAGTGTCGGCCCGTTGACCACCGGGTGGGCGTTCTGCTCAACGGTGTAGATCTGGCGATCGCTGCGGACTCGCCAAAGGTCCGCCCTGCCTCGCTCCATCAATCGGCTGTCCGGCAGTACATATTGCCGGTCGAATGACCGGAATCCGATACGCACCGTTTGAGGGTTTGTCCTCTGTTCGGCCGCAAGTGGTATCCGCTCATGAGATTCAACCCCCGGCAAGGGCGGGACATTGTCTGCAGGCGTTCGCTCGCCAGAGCGTCCGAGCATCTCGGCGCGTCGCTCGGTGTCTGCGGCGAGTAAACGCTGCCACCGCCCTTGAAGCGTTTCCTCATCCGGTGCATAGACCCACATGCGCCCGGGCGTGACGCCACGCGACGACCACGGCATCAGGTCTCTCAGCTGCGGGCAGGACTCCCACAGGTCGCTGCCCGGTGGCAGGAAGGCATCCGTCTTGCCCGTGGCGCACTCGCGCCATTCGGGGGCATCGAGCCTGAGGGTCGTCAGGCGTTCGATCTTCTCGTCGCGACGTCCACCGACCTTGAGGTGCCTTACCTTTGCCGTCTGCGGGTCTGTCCGTGGCCTGGGACTGTCCCGCCATCGCACAAAGATCGCGATGCATAACTCCTGGGCGACCTCGGGGAAGATGCGGGTCGCGACATCCGCGCGGTGGCCCTCCGGGGACAGGTCGATGATCCATCCCTCGTCGGCGGTTTCGCGCAGGTAGCGCCGCATTCCGGCGAACGCTCGCCCCTTGAGCCATGCCTTGGGCGTGATCAGTGCGACCACACCGAATGGCGCGTCGTCGTGTGCGTCGAAGACCTTCCAGGTGGCCCAGCGCCAGAAGTAGACGTAGAGGTTGGCGATCTTCGATTCGTATCTGCCGTTACCGGGTTGCCGGAAGGCCCCCAGCGGGGCGGGGATGTCCGCCTCGGGCTCCCCTCGTTCCACCCACTTGCCGGCGCCCCGTTTTACGGCGTCGTGAGGCGGGTTGCCCATGACGACCATGACACGCTCGTCCCGCTTGACCTGGTTGGCCTGGCGGCGGGATTCGGCGAGCGCTCGGTAGGTATGAGGAATCCAGTTGAACTCGGCTGTCGGGCTGTCCAGGGCATCAGCCACCAGCAGCCTGAGTCCCTGGGAGGGGGCCGCGGACCCGTACTGCTTGAGCATGGCGTGCATGCGTAGTTCTGCGACTGCGAACGGACCGACCTGCATCTCGAAGCCGACCAGCCGACGCCCCACCATCTCTCGCAGGCGCGGGCCCACCGCGCCTGGGCCCTCTTCTTCGGCAATGGTTTCGGCAGCGAGCTCGAGTGCCGACAACAGGAAAGTGCCGGTGCCCATGGCCGGATCGACAACGACCACATCGGGAGAAGCGAAGCCCGACGGAATACGGAATCCCTCCCGTCTCAGTACGTCCTCGACCAGCCTGGCCATGGCCGAGACGACACCACGCGGTGTGTAGTACGAGCCGGTGCGTATTCGCAGCTCAGGGTCGTAGATGTGAAGGAAGTGCTCGTAGAGCAGGAAATAGGCATCGCCCGTACCGTCGTCTAGCACGTCCCATCTGACCGCGCCGATGACTCGGAGCAGGGTGTTGAGCGTGGTGGACAGTCCAGCGACTGAGTCTCCGGCGAGGGCGTCCAGTGCCTGACCCATCAGCGAGTGCTTCTTGCCCAACTTCGTAGCGATACTGTGCATGGTCTCGCCCTCGAAGGTGATCTCCTCCACCCGAGCGAGCAGAAGGGCGAACACGACGGCTTGACCGTACTGTTCGACGAACTCGGCGTCGGTCGCCTCCGGGAACAGCAAGTGCCGCCAGTCCTTGGCCAGTTTTGTAAAGGCCGGCGGACGGCGTCGGCTCCTTTCCTGCGCGATCGCCTCTCCAACCTCTTCCGACAGGAGCTGGCAGAGACCGGCGACTGCTCGGATGAGCTGGCTCGTGGTGCGGGGTGTCTGTGGCTTCCAGGTCAGGAAGTCGTACAGCACCCGTGCAAGCGCCCCATCTGCGGGAGCAAGTCGGGCACCGGAGGTGAGGACCGAGCCGCGCAGGTAGGCCACTTCGCCTACCTGCTGGCCCTGCTGGTGGACAGAGAACTCGTTCCCGTCACAGAGCAGTACGTTGTTGAGCAGCCGCAGTTTCGCCCACTGTTCGGCGTTGCGGCCTGTGTAGACGGATGGGTCGGCCTGGGTTCCTGGCTTCTTGAGCTCGATGTAACCGACGAGAGTGCCGCTGACCTCAACCGCGTAGTCAGGGCGGGCTCCCATGTCGACGAGCGGAACCTCGCCGATGAGGGTGACGTCCAGACCGAGGCCACGGCACACGGACCGGACCATGTTCTCCAGCGGCCCCCGAAGCTGGTCCTCCTGCCACCCCTTGCCTCTCAGTTTCGGCGTGACCTCCGCTCCAAATACGGACACAGCGGCTTGGACAGCCTGTTCGAAGCTGTCATGGATTCTGCGTCGGGCACTCATACCGCCCCCCATCCCCAAGGCGGGCAGATCCGGCCGACGTCAGGTCAGTGCGGTTACCTGCCGCACCTTGCGCCCGTCGGGGCCGGCCGTCTTTCCGGCCCTCGCTGTTCCACGACAGTAGGAGGGGAGGGCAGGGTGCCTGGAGGGCGCATGCAAGGGCGCACAGTGGCGTGCATGCATGCGATATGCGTCAGATGAACCCCGCTGTACCGTACTGCCTACATTGCCAGGAGAGGCAAACTTACTTGGGTGCGGCTCTTCTGAAGTGAAGATCGTGGATCAGGCGGTCAGTCTGAATGTGGCCTGGTCAAGGTTGGGGTAGAGCCGTTCGTGTTCGCGGGCTGTGTGATAGCCGAAGAAGGCGTCGAGGTCGCCGTTGCTGGTGACGGCGCGGGGCCCAGCCACCGGGAGGGCGCCCACCCCTCCACGAGCACGGAATGCGCAGCGCCTGGTCCACGGCCGGAGGCCGCTCCAGCGCTTCCCGCACGGATACTCGTCAGCGCTTCGTCGCCTCCGGTGGTCCTCGCCGTGTCCGGCTGCTCAGCCCAGCAGAGCGAGCAGCCGTCCCACGGCCTCAGCGACGGGCTGGCCCACCGCGCCGACGGCCGACGCGATCTGAGCGACGGAGGCCAGGACGAGACCCCGACTGCGCAACGCTTCGCGGTCTGGGGTGAGTTCGGGCAGGGCCTCCTCGACGGTGCGGTCCTGTTCCCGGGTGAGGTGTGGACGCAACTCGCCCAGGAGGCACCTGAGTTCGTTTACAACGGCACGGACCTCGACGTCCTGGGCACCGCCGACGGTGCCGTAGTTGATGCCGACGTTCTCGCGGCCGCCGTTCATGTTGACCACCGGCCCGTAGTAGTTCGACGCATCGCTCATACTCTGAACCCCGTGTTTCCGCGGCCGCCGTTCATATGGACGACGGGGCCGTAGTTGTTCGTGTTGTTGCTGTTGAGCTGCTGCACGAGCGTCTTGAACTCGGCTTCCGGGTTGTCGATGGCCTGTGCTATCCGTTCGGCGATCTGTTGCAACTCGTCCATGCTCGGCAGGGTCAGGGTCACCCTGGAACCACTGGCCGTCTCGACGGTCAGCACCGGCCTCGGCCTGAACACGTCCTTGAAGGCGAACCCGGCTGCGGCGATCACGACGACGATGAGCAGGTCCCCGAGGTGATCCCCGCCGTCCCCCGCGCGGTTCAGCCATGCGAAGAGCAGAAGAGCACCGAACAACCCCGTGAGGAAACGCATGCACGCTTTGCCCCAGTCAGTCCTCGCCTTGAAGGCGTCGACACTGGTGATGTTGTGCAGCGGGAGTGCCGCTGTCCCCACCCACAGCATGCGGCGGCTGACCTTGAGAACCAGGGTTCGCTTGTCCTCGGAGCGTGCGGGTGTCGTGAGTAGTTCCGGCGGTTCCTGCGGTCGCGGCGGTGCGGGCGTTCTCGGAGGGTCGGGCGGCGATACGCCGAGGTTCCCTGTGTCGTTCATGCGCCCCCCGTGTCCTTGGCAGCTCACTGTGCGTACCGGGTGCACCATTAAGCACCTCCGGATGCCTCCATGGAAGACAAGAAGCTGCCATTCGGAGCGCCGTGCGCCGGTCCTCGGCCCCGTGCCGGTACACGGCGTGCCGGGGGCTCACCTCGCGCGCAGTCCCTCGCACACGATCTCGGTGACCCGCTCCAGCGCCGCCAGGTCCGCGTCCGTGCGGCCCTCCGTCCGGACCAGGCAGCCGGTTATGAGGGCTTTCACGTCGGCGTAGTCGATGTCGTCCCGTCGGCGACGCTGAAGCCGTCCTCAAACTCCGCGGCCGTCTGTCGACGCCTACTTCACCTATGACACCGCCCGCGAACACGAACGCCTCTATCCAACCCTGACCAGGCCACATTCAGACTGACCGCCTGATCCACGACCTTCACTTCAGAGGAGCCGCACCCAACTTACTTCTGCACGGACAGGCGTACTGACAGGGATCTCAGGGCGACAGCTTCCCTTGTGCCACCACAACCGTATCGTCAGTGGTTAAGTCCCCCCTCGGACACTCGACTCGACTCGACTCGTTATAGCGATACGCGGATGAGGGCCTCGACCTGACGGTCGCGGCCCTATTTGCATGTTTGTAGCTGTTCGTGATTCCGAACGCCTCGTAGAGCGGGCCCTTCTCCTCGGCGTCGACGGTGTGCACGCGGCCGTGCTGGACGCGATCCGGATCGGGCCGTCCGACGACGCTACCGCGGTGACCGCAGGCCAACTCCGCGAGATCGTCACCCGGCTCGTGAGAGCGGGGCAGTGCCGCCCGGGTCATGCGGACAGTCTCATCGGCATGGACACCGGCTACGACGTTACCCGCCTCGTCTACGTCCTAGCTGACTCGCCCGTCGAGCTGGTCCGCCGACTACGCTCGGACCCCGGGTCATGCTCCGGGAAGCTGGCCCGCGCCGCTCCACCCCGCGCGGCGGGCAGCCCTGCAAACACAGCGGCGTTCTCACCTTCGCGAAGCCAGAATCCTGGAACCACTGCTCCCCCCACTGCGTGAGGAGTTCGAAGTTCCCTGCCCCGTAGCGGTTGCCCGAGGCGGCTCCGATCGGGGCTGCCGCATCGAGCGCCGCCAGTTCGTCGGTGGTCAGCGTGATGTCTGCGGCTGCGACGTTCTCCTCGAGATACGGCACCCGGCGGGTGCCCAGGATCGGCACCCCACCCTGGGCAATCGTCCAGGCGATGGCCAGCTGGGAGGGAAGACGTCCTTGTGCGCGGCGATCCGCCCGATCGCGTCGACGATCCGCTTGTTCGTGGCCAGGTTCCCGCTCTGAAAGCGCGGATCGCTGTTGCGGAAGTCGCTCGCATCCAGCCGATCCAGCCTGAGCCGGCCGGTCAGGAATCCACGGCCCAGGGGGGAGTACGGCACGAACCCGATACCGAGTTCGCGCACTGTGGCCAGGACACCATTGGCCTCGACGCCACGCTCGAACAGGGAGTGTTCGGTCTGTACCGTGGTGATTGGATGGACCGCGTGGGCGCGCCGGATCGTGGTCGCCGATGCCTCGGAGAGGCCGAGGTGGTCGACCTTTCCGGCCTTCACCAGGCCGACCATCGCCGAGACGGTCTCCTCGATCGGCACCGGCGGGTCGATCCGGTGCAGGTACACCAGGTCGATCCGCTCCATTCCGAGCCGCCCCAGCGAACCCTCGATCGCCCGCACGATGTACTGAACGGCGTCGAGGTATCAGGGCAGCACCCGATGGCGTTCGTGACGGAAGCCGATGTCGTGCTGATCGGTAGCGGGGTGAAGCCGCGAGACGTGGTCGCCGACGACCGGCCTGCTGCGGCCGGCGCGGACCTCGGTGATCCCGGCGAGGCGGATGGAGCCGACCACCCAGGCGCGCAGCAGGGACTTGGGAGCGGCGTAGGTGCAAGGCCGAACCTTTGGCGGCCTTGCGGGCGAAGGCCGTTGCCTCGGTCTGTAGCGCGTCGTCGGCGACGACGCGCATCACCACGCCGGCATCTGCCATGACATCCACGGGCACCTGTTGAGAGATAAGTGCCCATTCGGTGGCACGCGTCCGGCCTGCCTGTCCCGCCTCGCCATGGATACCGCCCAGGAACGTGACGATGTCCAGGGTCTGTTGTTTGTTCCGCGACGTGACCAGTCGCTCGTCAGGCCCGCTCGGCACCGGCGCGCTTGCGGGCGCGGTAGTTGCGCAGGTTGGCCGCGTTGCCGCAGACGCGGACGTCGTGCCAGGCGCCGCTGTTGTTGCGGGAGCGGTCGTAGAAGGACGTCGCGCAGCGCGGGTTCCGGCAAGTCTTCAGACGGCGCAGGGTGTCGGTGCACTGGGCCTGGTAGGCCTCGATGAGGGTGAGTGACGCGACCTGGCGCCACCCTGTGCCGCGCGGTTCGGCTTGGATACGGCCGTGCTCGTCGAGCCGTAGGGCGGTGGGCAACGTCATGAGTGAAGCCACCGGACCGGTCTGCGGTGACGAGTCACTGGTCGGTGCCTGCACGAGCCGGTTCAGGTCATGGCGGAAGTCCCGCAGCCCCTGTACGTCCTCGGCTGTCAGGTCGATGCCGGGTGCGGGAAGGTGGGTCGCGCCGCTCCAGCTCTCCAGCGCCTGGTCGAGCCACGCGCCGGCTTCCTCGACGGACTCCAGCAGGTCGGGCCGGCGTGGTCGCCCGGCGGACAGTGTGTTGAGCAGGTCCTGTACGAGGGCGAGCCCGCCCGGGGCGGGCTCCAGGCCGTATCGGACCGTCGCAGTCCAGGACATCCTTGATTCCCTCTTCACGATCTGACAGTTATGGCAACATCACCATAACTATTTCACTTATTGCATTTTGAGCCAAGCGATTCGTGTCATCGCACCCGGACCACCAGGCATGTGTCACAGCCTGCTCCCGTGACCTGCGCATCGCAGGTTGGTGCGGTGAACAGAAGCGTCACCACATCAGGTACGTTTCGCCGGTTCGGTGGCCCTCCGCTATGAGTTCGGTGAGAGCTGGTGGCGGAACCAGGCGACTGCCGCCCCGCTGGATTCCTTGAACCCGGAGAGGTAGGGGTCGAAGTGGCCGCCCGGCAGCAGCACCAGCTTCTTCGGCTCCAGGGCGCGCTCATAGGCGGCCAGGGCCAGGTCGGTCACGGTGACGGTGTCGTGGTCGGCCACCACGAGCAGCAGCGGGGTGGGCGAGACCCGGCTGATCCAGGCGCCGGGCTCGTACATGCGAGCGGCGCGTGTGGAGCGCACGGTCACCTGGTTCTCCCAGGCTCCGGGGGGCGTCGGCTGTTGGTAGAAGTCGATCGCGTCCCTGGCCCGGTAGGAGGCCGGCACGGAGGGGTTATTGCTGACGACCGCCTGTGTCCGGGGCGGCTCGCCGCGGAACCGGGCCCGCTCGTCCTCCGCGAACACCTCTTCCAGAGCGGCGACGGCGTCCGGCGGGACGCGACGCAGACCCTGTTCGTATCCGCTGATCGTGGGCACCTGCGCGACCACGCACCGCAAGCGCCGGTCGGTCGCGCCGAGGACGATGGCATGGCCGCCGGCGTAGCTGGTGCCCCACACACCGATCCGGTCCGCGTCGGCCTCGGGGCGGCTCTCCAAAAAGGAGATGGCGCGGCGCCAGTCGGCGATCTGCTGCCAGGGGTCCACATCGTTGCGGGGAAGGCCCCCGCTCGCCCCGAAGCCACGGTGGTCGTGCACAAGGACCACGAAGCCGTTCTCGGCGAAAGTCTCGGCGAAGCGCTCCAGCCCGTGCTCCTTCACGCCCGCGTAACCGTGCGCCATGGTGACGGCCGGGTGCGGGCCGGGACCGTCCGGAAGGAACAGCCAGCCGCGGAGGGTGACTCCACCCTCCGCAGTGAAGGCGATATCCGTGCGTTCCGCCATGGCGTGTTCCTCTCAGTTCGCAGGGGGTCGCGCCGGCTGTCGGTCGCCGTCGTAGAAGTACGCAGGGTCGATGTGCCCGTGCAGGCGGGCTCGCAGTTCGGCGGAGAACCGGAGTGCGGCGCCCAGCGGCCGGTGGTGGATCGCCGCGCGAACGATGCGCCCGTCGTCGTCCGCGGCCAGGATGGTCACGCCCTGGATCGGCATTCCACCGAACGCCGTGGCCTCCCACTCCAGGTAGGTGCGTGGCCCGCGGGAGCTGTCGTACGTGAACTCGAGGGACTCGTAGATGCCGCTGGCGGCTGCCAGCACCTGCTTGACCTGCTCGCGGCCCTCGACGGGGCGGGTGAGCACGGTGGCCTCAAGCACGACGTCCTCGGCGAACGCCTCTGCGAAGGAGCCGGCGGACTTCTCGGCGAAGGCCGTTGTCCATCGCTGCTGTCCTACGCGTGGAGTCGCAGTGTCGGCGGCGGGGGCCTTGGCGAGAAATGCGTCGAGCAACGCGGCGACCGCCGCGGGCTGCTCGAGGTGTGCCCAGTGGCCGGCTCCGTCGACTGTGGCCGTATCGGCCGCGACGAACCGTTTGCGCACCTGTTCGGCCCCCTCGGCAGTGACGCATCCGTCGTCGGCGCCACGGATCACGAGGACAGGCCCCGTGTAGCGGCTGGGCATCTCCCCGTCCGGATGGCCGGCGTTCCAGCAGTCCACCAGCGCGCACACCACCTTGGGGCGCACCCGTTCGCCGATCACCGTGAGCCGGTCGAGGTCCGCCTCGCTGAGGCTGCTGGACAGCTGCCGGCGGAGCTCTCGCTGGGCACGTGTGCTACCGCCCGACTCGCGGAAGCGTTCGACGACCTCCGCCGGCAGGTGTGTGCCGGCCAGGGGCCCGGGCGCCAGCAGGACCAGCCCGAGCGTGCGCTCGGGACGCGTGGCGGCCACGAGCTCGACGATCGGCGCGGCCATGCTCTGGCCGACGAGCACCACCGGCTTGTCGAGGGAGTCCACGACGGCCCTGACCTCGGAGACGAACCGGTCCAGTGTGAACGGACCGTGCGCGTCTGTGCGTTCGCCGAGACCGGCCAGATCGAGTTGCACGGTCTCGACGCCCGCGCTGCCCAACTCCCCGATCACGCCGTCCCAGACGTACTGGTCCTCGAGGAAGCCGTGGACGAAGACCACCGCCCGGCTCCCGGCGCCGCCCCGCCGGAACCGCACGTCTGTGTCCGCGATGCGTTCCGTTCTCACGTGCCTCACTCCCTCCCACGAGCGGTGGTGGCCCCGGAAGGCGACCACTCGGCGGTGTCGATGGGGGACCAATCCGTCGCGCGTCCGTCGAGACGCGCCGCCCGCCGGTCCTGGAAGGCCTTCAGCACGCCCTTGTCGAGGGGGGTGGTGAAGACGTTGGCGACGACTGTGTACTCGGCAGCCAGGCGCCCCACGATCGGCAGGGCCGCCGTGTCTATGCGCCCGCGCTCCAGATAGAGATCGTCCCTGACGTGGAACCGGACGACCTCTCCCCATACGACGTGGTCTTGCATGTCGCCCACGGGAATGATCCGGTTCACCACGCACTCGAAGGCGATCGGTGCCTCTTTGATCCGGGGTGCCCGGACGACCTCGCTGGGGGCCTTCTCCAGGTCGAGGGCCGCGAATTCGTCGACCTCGGGGTCGAATTCGTAGGCCGAGCGGTGCAGTTGGTCGGCCAGGGGCAGCACCGCGAGGTTGGTCACGAACTCGCCGGTGTCACGGATGTTGACGAAGGTGTCCTTCAGGGTCACTCCGTCGGACCGCGGCTGCAGGGTGATCGAGACCATGGGCGGTTTGCGGCCCACCGCGGTGAAGAAGGAGATCGGCGCGAGGTTGGCGACGCCGTCCGCGGAGACGGTGCTGACCCATGCGACCGCCCGGGGGAGGATGCTGCCGATGAGCAGCTTGTAGGCGGACGTGGCATCCACGTCGCTTCCGTCGATGATCATGTGAGTGCTCCGCATCGTTGTGCCGATGAGCCGGTGGGACCGACCGGCGGTGGGCTGGTGGGTGCGTCGGAACCGCTTCCGGGGCAGCCGGGCCGCTCGTCAGCCTTTGGCGGACCGGGCCGAGCCCCACAGCGCGCCCTGGTTGACGCGCCCGGGATGCAGTTCCAGCATGCCCCGGTAGAGATCGACAGGGGTCGAGGTGCGCTCGGCAACGGCCTCGAAGTCGTGCAGGTACCGCCGGGTCTCGGCGATGGTCGTCGGGTCGTCCGGGCGGCCGGGCCTCTTGTGCCCCGCGATCACCGCTCGTGGGTTCAGCGCGGCGATGGTGTCGAGGGCGTCGAGCCATGCTCGACGGCCCTCGGCAGGAGATTCGGCGAGGTAGAGGTGGACGTCGTTGTAGACGGCGTCACCGGCCACGACCAGCCCGATCGACGGCACGTGCAGGCACGTGGTGTCGTCGGTGTCGGTGTGCCCGAGCCCCACGACGACCAGGTCGTTGCCCTCCAGGTCCAGGCGGTTGCCGTCCAGCGGATCTGCGACCACCAGCCTGTCCGGGATCTGGCCGGGGAAGCGCCTGCGCCAGAACGAGGCGACGAACTCCGGTGCCATCTGCTGCTCCATCTGCTCCACCACGGTCGGTGCCGCCACCGCACGCGCCCGCGGAAAGCGCTTGAGGAGGGTGCCCAGCCCGAACCAGTGGTCCCCGTGCCCATGCGTCACAAAGACGGTGGTGAGGTTCTTGCCGCTCGCCGCGACCCAGTCGCCCAGCCGCTCGGCCTGCTCGGCCGTCATCAGCGCGTCGACCAGCACCGCATCGCGTGCGCCTGCGATCAGCGTCGCCGTGATGGGCGACCACATGCGTCGGGGGAGGTCGGGCGGCAGGTCGGCGATCTCGGTGGGGATCGACGGTGCCACGTGGACACTCCAGGTCAGAGGTGCTTCGGGCATCGTTGCGTCCTTGACTCCCTGGGGCGGCTACGCCCTGTGTGCAAGAGATCAGTCACGTGGCCGCATCGAAAGCTGTCGTGACTACCCGCCCTTCTCGGAAGGTATCTTCCTGATGTGACAGAGTCAATATGCGTTTATCTATGCCTGTATCGCTGGCCTAGGTGTCGCAGGTGGCGAACGTCATGCGCGTGCAGAACCGGCGGTGTTGTCGATGCGGTGTTCTCTCCTAGTGTCATGAAGAAAGAGCCTAGTGAGTTATGCTCATTTCGACTAGGTTGACTCTGGCACGCCGGCTGACGGCTGCGTGGGCCCCGTATCGCCCCTGAGGAGGCGCTGTCATGACCGCTTCCGTGCCGAGCCCGCTGGCGTACGAGCTCTACGTTTCGGAGGGGACACCTCGGGCGGGCGAGGAACGCCTGCCGAACGGTGACCGGCTCCACTCCTCGCCCCTGGCATCAACGCTGATCTTCGGCCGAGAAGACGCCGTGCTGGTCGACCCGCCTCTCACCCGCGAACAGACCCAGAGGGTCGGCGACTGGATCGAGCGGTCCGGCAAGCGCCTGGCGTACATCTACGCGACCCACGGGCACGGCGACCACTGGTTCGGCACCGCGGAACTCGTGAAGCGATTCCCCGGCACCACCGTCTACGCGACGCCGGGCACCATCCAGGTCATGCATCAGCAGGCCGCCGAGGGGCGAGAAGCGCTGTGGGACAAACAGTTCCCCGGCCTCATCCCCGACACCCCGGTCCTGGCCCAGCCCATCCCCGCCGAGGGGTTCTTGCTGGAGGGAATCGTCATCCAGGCGGTCGAGGTCGGGCACACCGACACCGATGAGACCTCCGTGCTGTACGTACCCTCCATCGGCCTGGTCGTGGCCGGCGACGTCGCCTACAACGGCGTGCACCAGTACATCCTCGAAGGCGGGGACGGCGGCCTGCAGGAATGGCTCAAGGCCCTCGACCGGGTCGCGGCCCTGGAGCCGAAGGCCGTTGTGGCAGGCCACAAGAACAAAGACCTTCCCGACGATCCCGCCATCATCGAGCAGACCCGGCAGTACCTGCTCGACGCCATCCGACTGCTCGACGAAAACCCCACAGCCCGCGAGTACTTCGATCAGATGACCGCGCTCTACCCGGACCGTCTGAACCCGGGCCCGGTGTGGTACGGAGCGGTCGGACTCCTCGGAGGGTGACCGTTCGGGGCCCTCACGGAAGTGCCAGAGCGGCTGGGATGAGACGCCGTCGATTCGCCGGAGCAATCCCAGAACACCTGAAGCCCGCCGTCGAGGCGACCAGGGATGCGCCCTGGGAGCCGACGCCGCGAGTGCCTCCGCCGCCCAACACGATGCCAACGCCGTCTCTTCACCGTCCGAGCGGTTGCGACAGGTCGTGCTTGACCCGCCTGGTCGGCTCGTCGGCAAGGACCTCGACCCGGTGTTGTCCGCGCTGGTGCCGACCGCACCCATCGAGCGGGTCACCCCGAGGTGATCGCAGAGGTCGGCGAAGGCCCGGGAGCCGCATTGGGCCCCGTGGTCGGAGCGGAACACGGCGCCGTCCAGGCCGCCGCGGGGCGAGGCCGCCATTCACAGTGCGTCCGTCACAAGACTGGTGCGCATGTGGTCGGCGATGCACCAGCCGACGGCCTTGCGGTTGAAGCAGTCCAGCACGGTCGTGAGATAGAGGAACTCCCCGCCTGTAAGCGGGAGATACGTGATGTCGCCCATGTATTTCCGCCCCGGCTCGGTGGCGGTGTAGTACCGCTGTAACAGGTCCGGAGCCTGTGGGCCGCAGTAGCCTGGCATGCCGTGCGCCGCGCCCAGGCCGGACTCGAAGCAGCCGGCGCGAGCTTGGTCGGCCGATCCGCGTTGGGGATCGGCTGCGGCCCGATCGGACTGCTGGTCGTTGCGGTGCTCCGCCGTGCCGGCGTCAGGTCGATCACCGCCGTCGACCTGGTGCCGCGGGCTCTCGAGCTTGCCAGAGTGGTCGGTGCGACCCAGACCATCCAGGCCGGCACCGGCCAGGCCCAGGCCACGATCGCCGACGTACAGGCCGATGTCACCTTCGAGTCCAGCGGCAGCCACATCGGCCTGGCCAGTGCCATAGCCGGCACCGCGCGCGGCGCGGCCTTGGTGATGTCGGGCCTGTTGCCGCCCGGCCCACAACCGGTGCCGATCTCCGCCGCGATCGCCAAGGAGCTGGACCTGCTTTGCTCCTTCCGGTTCAACGACGAGAACGGTGGGGGACTGCGCGCAGCGGAAGGCGCCGGACCTTGTCCCGAGTGCGGCGGATCAGTGGCAACTGCTGATCCGTACCCGGCAAACTGCGCCCAGCGTGGGGCTGTACCGTCGCCGGGCGTCTTCGTGCGCATCGAAGACCGAGAGGATGACTTCGAGGGGCTGGTGCACACCAGCAAGCAGCTTCGGGAGCTTAGGGCCGACCCGCGAGACGCGGCGACGTCCTGATTACGTAGAGCTATTTCCGGGCGGTCAAGCAGCTCGCCACGGACGGCTTCTCCGTCAGATCACACCAGTTCCAGCAGGTCGCGGCATCCATGAGGCCGAGCCGAGCTGGAGGGTGGAAACCGGATCTGTGGTCACCGTCCGCGGCCTCCGGCCCCATGGGGAAACGTGACCGCGGAAGTGGGGAATTACGACCGGCGACAGGCTGGAACCAGTCCATGGTGGCGCGGAGGTCGAGGGAGGTGAGGGCTTCGCTCTCGTGGTAGCGCCAGAACGACTCCCACTCCGCAGCGCGGTCCGTCAGGAAGCCTGGTCTGCTGGACGACTTCGCTGACAACAGCCGCCCGTCGACGATCAAGTAGGCCCTGGCCTCAGGAGATGAGGGTGGGGCCTCGGTGCGCCTGCGCCGCATCGCCGAGCGTACCGGCTGCTCCCTCACCGATCCTCGCGGCATCACCGAACTCTCCCTCGCGCTGCGCGCGGTGCGTCAGACGCCGAAACCCTCGTCCGCGGTGTCGACCGGCACCAAGGGGACCTCGAAGACTGCGAACAGGTGAACCGACCAGCGCACGGGCCGAGTTGAACCCCTCGATGGGCTGTTCCTCTCTCTCTTGACGGCCACCCCGACCCCTCTCCCGATGGCCGGCGCGGCACACACGCGTGTTTCGTGCAGTAGGGCGCGTGGATCGTGCAGGAGTTCACGCGGACGTCATTCGCATACTCGGTGGCTCAAGGGGCCGACGCGCCCGGATGACACGCGGAGGCAGTTTTCAATGCGGACGTTCGTCTACACATCCCACCCCTCGCGGGTGGTCTTCGGCGCCGGCACGGTCGGCCGCCTCGGCGAGGAGGTCGAGCGGCTCGGCTGCTCCCGGGTGCTGCTGCTGGCCGGCGGGCGGCTCGCGGCGGCCTCCGCACGGGTGCGCGAGGCGCTCGGCGGACTGCTGGCGGCGGAGTTCGACGGCGCGGCCATGCACACGCCGGTGGAGGTGACCGAGCAGGCTCTCGACGTACTCAGGGAGTACTCCGTGGACGGCATCGTCGCCGTCGGCGGCGGTTCGACCACGGGCCTGTCGAAGGCACTTGCCCTGCGCACGGGCCTGCCGCAGGTGATCCTGCCGACCACCTACGCCGGCTCCGAGGTGACTCCCGTACTCGGCGAGACCCGGGACGGACGCAAGGTCACCCAGTCCTCTCCGGAGATCCTGCCCGAGACCGTCGTCTACGACATCGACTTCACTCTCACGCTGCCGCTGCCCATGACGGTCACGAGCGGAGTCAACGCGCTCGCCCACGCCGTCGAGGCCCTGTACTCCGCCGACGCCAACCCGGTCACCGACCAGCAGGCCCTCGACGCGATCTCCCGCATCGCCCGGGCACTGCCCCGCCTCGCAGCCGACCCGGCCGACCTGGAGGCGCGCGCCGACCTGCTGCACGCGGCCTGGCTCGCCGGGACCTGCCTCGCCACGGTGGGTATGGGCCTGCACCACAAGCTGTGCCACACCCTCGGCGGCAGCTTCGACCTGCCGCACGCCGAGACGCACACCGTCGTCCTGCCGCACGCGATGGCCTACAACGCGCCCGCGGTGCCGGACGTAATGCGCCGCATCGCCGACGCCCTGGGTGTGCCCGATGCCCCCAGCGGCGTGTACGACCTGGTCGCCTCCCTGGGCGGTCCCACCGCGCTGAGCGACCTCGGCATGCCGGAGTCCGGCCTCGCCCGCGCCGTCGAGCTGGCCACCTCGACGCCCTACCCGAACCCGCGCGAGCTGACCGGCGAGGGCATCGCGGAACTGCTGTCCGGCGCCTGGCACGGACACCGCCCCGAGGGTCCCCCCTCCACGGAGCCCCGGCTGGCCCGTCTCACCGAACGGGTCGTGGCGAGCTTCGCGCAGGCTTCCGACCCGCGCGTCCGCACCTTGCTGAGCGACCTGGTCCGGCATCTGCACGCCTTCGTCGCCACCAACGACGTCACCGAGGACGAATGGCAGTACGCCATCGACTTCCTCACCCGCACCGGCGAGATCTGCGGCCCGACCCGCCAGGAGTTCGTGCTGCTGTCGGATACCCTCGGCGTCTCCAGCGCCGTGGATCTGCTCACCAACTCCCGTACGCCCACCACCACTCCGTCGGCGGTGCTCGGTCCCTTCTATGTGGAGGGCCCGCCCGAGACCGCCAACGGCGGGGACATCTCCGGAGGACTGCCCGGCGAGCCGCTCTGGGTGGACGCGCGGGTCACGGACACCGACGGTGAGCCCATCAAGGGCGCGGTCGTGGACGTGTGGCAGTCCAACGCGGACGGCTTCTACGACGTCCAGCTCCCGGAGCTGGAAGGGCCGGTGCTGCGCGGCCGACTGCGTACCGACGCCGAGGGGCGGATCGCGTTCTGGTCCATCCTGCCCAAGGAGTACCCGATCCCGGGGGACGGGCCGGTCGGGCAGATGCTCGACGCGATCGGGCGCCACCCGTACCGGGCGCCCCACCTGCACTTCATGTTCGACGCGCCGGGCCACCGCCGGCTCATCACACAGCTGTTCGTGTCAGGCGGCGCCTACCTGGACAGCGACACCGTCTTCGGCGTCAAGGACGAACTCATCGTCGACTTCACGCCGCAGAGCGGCCCCACCCCCGACGGCCGCCAGGTCGACGGCGAGTGGCGCCGGCTCGATTACACCTTCCGTCTCGCCCCCCTGGCCGGATGACCGAGGAGCGCCCACCCGTGATCACGACCGATACGCACGACACGTACGACACCGATGTCCTCGTCGTCGGCAGCGGCCCCGCCGGCGGTTCCGCCGCGCTGCTGCTGGCCACCTACGGCATCCGCACCCTGCTGGTGACGAAGTACGGCTGGCTCGCCAACACGCCGCGGGCGCACATCACCAACCAGCGCACCATGGAGGTCCTGCGCGACGCCGGAGTGGAATCCGAGGCGCTGGCCGTCGGCAGCCCGTCCCACCTCATGGGCGACACGGTGCTGTGCACCGCGCTGGCCGGGCACGAGATCGGCCGCATCCGCACCTGGGGCACGGGGCCCGCGACGGCCACCGAATACGCGTCGAAAAGCCCCTGCGAGATGATCGACCTGCCGCAGACCTACCTGGAGCCGATCCTGGTGAACAACGCGGCGGCCCGCGGCGCCAAGGTGCGCTTCGACACCGAGTTCCTCAGCTTCACCCAGGACGACGACGGGGTCACCGCGCTGCTGCGCGACCGGGTCCGCGGCGACGAGTTCACCGTACGCGCCCGCTACCTGATCGGCGCGGACGGCGGGCGCAGCGCGGTCGCGGAGCAGCTCGGCCTCCCCTTCGACGGCCGCATGGCCAAGGCCGGCAGCATGAACATCGTCTTCAAGGCCGACCTCACCCGGTACTGCGCCCACCGGCCGAGCGTCCTGTACTGGGTGCTGCAGCCCGGTGCCGAGACCGGCGGTATCGGCATGGGCCTGGTGCGCATGGTCCGTCCGTGGAACGAGTGGCTGCTGGTGTGGGGATACGACATCGAGCAGCCGCCGCCGGAGGTGGACGAGGAGTCGGCCCGGCAGATCGTGCGCGACCTCATCGGCGTCCCCGACCTGCCGGTGGAGATCACGTCGACCTCGCTGTGGACGGTCAACCACAGCTATGCCTCGGCCTATTCGTCCGGGAGGGTCTACTGTGCGGGCGACGCGGTGCACCGTCATCCGCCGTCCAACGGGCTCGGCTCCAACACCTCCGTCCAGGACGCGTACAACCTCGCCTGGAAGCTCGCGATGGTGGTCCGCGGCGAGGCCGGCCCCGAGCTGCTCGACAGCTACTCCGCCGAACGGGCCCCCGTCGGGCGGCAGATCGTCGAGCGGGCCAACCTCAGCCGCGACCAGTTCGGCCCGATCTTCGACGTGCTCGGCATCGGCGGTGGCGGCGACGACAAGGCCATCTCCGAAGGGCTCACGGCGATAGCCGCGCCGACTCCCGAGGGCGCCAAGAAGCGGCGCAGGCTCGAAGAGGCGATCCAGCTCAAGAACTACGAGTTCAACGCGCACGGTGTCGAGATGAACCAGCGCTACCTCTCCTCCGCGGTGCTGCCCGACGACAGCCCTGCCGAAGTCTGGGATGAGGACCGGGAGTTGGTGCACCAGCCGACCACCCGGCCCGGCGCGAAACTGCCGCACGCGTGGCTCGTCGACGAGCAGGGCGAGCGCCGGTCCACGCTGGACGTCGTCGGACGCGGCACCTTCACCGTGCTGACCGGGCTGTCGGGCGACGTCTGGGACAAGGCCGCGGCCGCGTGCCAGGCGGAACTCGGCGTGCCGCTGCGTGTGGTGCGCGTCGGTGACGACAACTTCCGTGACGCGTACGGCGAATGGAGCCGCGTCAGCGAACTGGCCGAGGACGGCGTGCTGCTGGTGCGCCCGGACGGCTACGTCGCCTGGCGCCGCGTCACCGCCCCCGAGACCGCGCGGTCGGCACAGGACGAGCTGCTCGGCGCGCTGCGCCGGGTGCTGGCCCGGTAGGAGAGAACGGAAGAGAGCGAGATGGACAAGGTGATGGCCACGGCCCAGGAGGCCCTGGCGGATGTGACGGACGGACGGTCGTTCGCCGTCGGCGGCTTCGGGCTGAGCGGCGTCCCCGAGGTGCTCATCGGCGCTCTGTACGAGAGCGGGGCGAGCGATCTGCGGATCGTGTCGAACAACTGCGGCGTCGACGGCCGTGGCCTCGGCATCCTGCTGGCCGCGGGCCGTATCGCCCGGGTCACGGGCTCGTACATCGGTGAGAACAAGGAGTTCGCCCGCCAGTACCTCGGGGGTGAACTGGAGGTCGAACTGACGCCGCAGGGCACGCTCGCCGAGCGGCTGCGGGCGGGCGGCGCGGGAATCCCGGCCTTCTACACCCCGGCCGGTGTCGGCACGCAGGTCGCCGAGGGCGGTCTGCCGTGGCGCTACGCCGCGGACGGCTCGGTCGCCGTGGCCTCGCCGCCCAAGGAGGTGCGGAGCTTCGACGGCGTGGACCACATCCTGGAGCACGCCATCACCACCGACTACGCGCTGGTCCGGGCGGCCCGTGGGGACCGCCACGGCAACCTCGTCTTCCGTCGCGCGGCCCGCAACTTCAACCCGCTGGCCGCCATGGCCGGCCGCATCACCGTCGCCGAGGTGGAGGAGCTGGTCGAGCCGGGCGTCCTCGACCCCGACGAGATCCATGTGCCAGGGGTGTTCGTGCAGCGGGTCGTGGCGCTGACCCCCGAACAGGCGGCCGACAAGGGAATCGAGAAGAGGACGGTGCGCGAGCGATGAGCTGGAGCAGGGACGAGATGGCGGCGCGCGCCGCGAGCGAGCTGAGGGACGGTGACTACGTCAACCTGGGCATCGGGCTGCCGACCCTTGTGGCCGACTTCCTCCCGCCGGGCGTCGACATCGTCCTGCACTCGGAGAACGGGTTGCTCGGCGTCGGACCGTACCCGTCGCCCGACGAGGTCGACGCCGACCTCATCAACGCGGGTAAGGAGACCGTGACCGTACGGCCGGGCGCCTCCTTCTTCGACTCCTCGCTGTCCTTCGGCATGATCCGCGGCGGCCACATCGACACCGCCATCCTGGGCGCGCTCCAGGTCTCGGTCCGCGGCGACCTCGCCAACTGGGCTGTCCCCGGAAAGATGATCAAGGGGATGGGCGGTGCGATGGACCTCGTCCACGGCGCCCGCCGGGTCGTCGTGGTCATGGAGCACCTGACGAAGGACGGCACCTCGAAGATCGTTCAGGAGTGCACGCTGCCGCTCACGGGCCGCGGCTGCGTGGACCGGATCATCACAGACCTGTGCGTTCTCGATGTCACGCCCCAGGGGCTCGAACTCGTAGAAACCGCACCGGGAGTGACGGCCGATCGGATCGCCGCCCTGACACCCCTGACCCTCCATCGATAGACCTGCTGGGAGCAACCGATGATCGAGCGACCGCGTGACGTGTACGTCGTCGACGCCGTCCGTACCCCCTTCGGCCGCTACGGCGGCGCCCTCGCGGGCGTACGCCCGGACGACCTCGCCGCCGGTGTGCTGCGCGCCCTCGTCGACCGCAGCCCAGGCCTGGACCCGGCGCGCATCGACGACGTGCTGCTCGGCAACGCCAACGGCGCGGGCGAGGATAACCGCGACGTGGCCCGCATGGCCGTCCTGCTCGCCGGGCTCCCGGTCAGCGTGCCCGGCGCCACGGTCAACCGGCTGTGCGGATCCGGCATGGAAGCCGTCATCCAGGCGGCCCGTGCCATCGCGCTCGGCGACGCGTCCATCGCCGTCGCGGGCGGTGTCGAGTCCATGAGCCGCGCGCCCTGGGTGCTGCCGAAGCCGGAGCGGGCCTTCCCGGCGAAGGACCAGCAGCTGTACTCGACGACGCTCGGCTGGCGGATGGTGAACCCGCGGATGCCGGGGGAGTGGACGATCCCGCTCGGTGAGAGCGCGGAGCTGGTGGGTGCGAAGTATGCCGTCAGCCGGGAGTCGCAGGACGCGTTCGCCCTGGACAGCCATCGCAACGCCGCCCGCGCCTGGAGCGAGGGCCTGTACGCGGGAGAGGTCGTCCCCGTCGAGGGGGTGGAGCTGACCCGCGACGAGGGCATCCGCGACAACACCTCCCTCGACGCACTCGCCAAGCTCAAGCCGGCCTTCACCGCGGACGGCACGATCACGGCCGGAAACGCCTCGCCGCTCAACGACGGCGCGGCCGCGCTGCTGCTCGCCGACGAGGACGGGCTCGCGGCGATCGGGCGCGAGCCACTGGCCCGGGTGCGGGCGGCGGCGGTGACGGGCATCGAGCCGCAGTTCTTCGGGCTCGGCCCCGTCGACGCCATCCGAAAGGTGCTCGACAAGACTGCGGTCGCTCCCGGTGATCTGCACACGATCGAGCTGAACGAGGCCTACGCGGCCCAGGCGCTGGCCTGTCTGGCGGCACTGCCGGAACTGGACCCGGAGCTGGTCAACCCGCGTGGCGGCGCCATCGCCATCGGCCACCCGCTGGGCGCGTCGGGCGCCCGCATCACCGGAGCGGTAGCGCACCAGCTGGCCGCCGCGGGCAGCGGCACGGGCCTGGCGGCGCTGTGCATCGGGGTGGGCCAAGGACTGGCGCTGGTGCTGGATCGCTGACCTCCAGTACCAGGGCCAAGGCCGGCGCTGGTACTGGAGGCTGAAGGCGGCGGCCCTGCCCTCCTCAGCCGGACCGGCGCAGCGCGGCCGGGGTGGTGCCCATCCGGGTGCGCATCACCCGGGTCAGGTGCTCCTGGTGGGAGAACCCGCAGGCGGCAGCGACCTCCGCGATCGAGATGGAGCCGGTACGCAGCAGTCGGCACGCGTACTCCAGGCGCAGCTTGAGCAGGAACTGGTGCGGCGACTGGCCTGTGCTCGCCCGGAACCTCCGGGTGAACTGACTCGGGCTCAGCGAGGCCGAGGCGGCGAGGTCAGTGATCGGCAGCGGTTCGGCGAGGCGCTGCTCCATGAGCTCGCGGACGGCGCCGAGCTGCCGGTCGGACAGTCCGGACGGGGCGGGCGGGGGTGTGGTGGCGCCGACGCCGTAGCGGCGTACGAGCTGCGCGGCGAGCATCCCGGCCAGCTGGTCGGTATAGGTACGCGCCGACGGCTCCCAGGAACGGACGGCACCCTCCAGCGCGAGCATGAGTTGTTCGGTGAGTGGATCGCTGGCCCCGAACTCCTCGGTCAGCTCCACGGGCGGCCCGCCGTTCGCGTCGCGAAGAGCGTCGTCCGCGAGGTAGGCGTGGACCGTCTCCAGCCGCCCGCCCAGCTCGACGGCGAGACTCCGGCCGGCCGGCTGCAGGAAGAGTCCGCCGGCCGGGATCGTCCGTGACCGCCTGGCCGCTCCCTGCCCCCGCTGTACGGTGACGGGGCCGTTGAGGTGCAGGATCAGCAGGTGGGTGGGGGCCGGGTCGAACGCCGCGCGATAGGGCTGTTCCTCCTGTGTGGAGAGGTACAGCCGGTCCCATCCGAGCCCTGAGCTGCTGTGTCGCGTCCGCACGCCGGGCTGTCGCAGCATGCCGACCGTGTCGGCCAGTCCGAGTTCTGCCATGGTGCGGCCTCCTCACGCCCGCCGGTATAATTGAATGGTAAATCAGAGTGAGGGTGTCGAGAGAGGCCCGGATCGCGCGGGTGAAGTCCACGACCGCGAGTTCACCGTGGGTCCGGTGGTGCCCCCACGAGCGATTTTCGCGGGTCAGGCGCGGGATTAGGGCATGGATCGGCTGGATCGTCGGCGGGCGGTCGCGGCGCTTCGGTGCACGGGTTGTGGCGTGGCGTCGCTTGAGCGGGTCGCGGTGCCGGCGCAAGACCGTGTCCGGGCGCACCAGCAGCAGGAGGTGTCGCAACTTGCTGCTGGGGAGGTGGTGGAGCAGGCCGGCGAGGATGGCGCGGTCGGTATCGGTGAAGGCGGGCTTGCCGACCTGGCGTTGGAGGACCAGCAGTTGGTGTCGAAGCATCAGGATCTCGATGTCTTTGTCCCACTCACGCATCGGCAGGAGCCCAGCAGCACGACAGGCCAGGATGCCGTCAGTGGCTTGTGCAGGTGAGGACGGCGGGCATGGCCGGACAGGTTCGAAGATCGATGATCAAGGTCCTGAACTGCGCGCATGATTCATCGGCACCCGCAACCCGCAATCGCGGCTTCCTTGGCCGCAGGGGTCCGGGACAGCAGAACCAGCCACGCGAAGATCCGCGTGGAGATCAGGTGCAGCATTCGTGCGAACACAAGGTCCGATCGTGCCTGATCGCCCTACGAAGCGTTGTCCCAGCTCACAGGCTGTGCAGCCCTTCTGAAGTGTTACGGGCGCGGACACACGTTGGTGGGACGGCCGGCTCAAGACCGCCCCACCCATGCCAAACCCCCGCTACACTCCCGAACGCCAGGCCGTTGACCAGGAGAAATACAGAAGTCCGGCTGGAGTACTAACCGTCGGCGGACTCACGCCGTGATCCCCACCAGATCGGCGAAGAGCCGGTTTTGTTTTTGTCTGGCGCCGCGTCGGTCAGTCGGCGGACGGCAAGAAGCTGAAAGTGTCGGGGTCGACCGGGCGGCTCTGTCTGGGAAGGCCCGCGACGACGAGCAGGTACGACTCGGTCACGAGGTCGTCCACCAACTCCTGCTCGATATCCGCACCAGGTCTGATGGTGATCCAGTGCTTCTTGTTCATGTGGTAGCCGCGAGAGATGCTCGTGTGCGACGCGCGGAGCGTCTCCGCATCTGAGGGATCGGCTTTGAGGATCACGACCGGCTCCCCAGGCATCGATGTCTGCAGCATGAACACCTTGCCGCCGGCTTTCCACACCTCCCAGTCGCCGGTGAACTGGTGCGTGTGCTCTGAGCCCGGGAGCTCTGCGGCGCGCGCGGCCGCGCGGTTCTGAACTGTCCTGTCTGCGTGCATCTTGGCCTCCTCGAGGTCGGTAGAGGTCGACTGTCCGGCGTCCGTCGAGGAGAGGTGCGGGCGCCGGACAGTCGAGTCCCCCAGGACCGAGCAGGCGCGCCGATCGCGCACCCGCTCAGTTCGTCACATGTGGGTGAAGATCTTCTCGGCATCGAAGCGCGAGACCGGCTGGCGAGAGACGCGCGTCTCGTCCGGGTACCCGAGCGCCATGATCAGCGTTGTGGTGAAGTCGGTGTCGGTGAGGCCGAACGCTTCGTCGATCGCCGCGCGGTCGAACCCTTCCATCGGGGTGGCGTCGACTCCGAGAGAAGCGGCGGCCATCATGGTCGCGCCGACCACGAGGTAGGTGTTCTTCTCCAGCCAGTGGAGCACGTCGCCGCCATAGTTCTCCGACTGGATCTCCACGAAGTGGGACGCTCCGGCCTCCCATCCCTTCTGGATCTCCGGGTCCGCGAAGCGACCGTCCGCGCGCTCCTTCGCGAAGATCTCCTGCAAGTGCTCGTCGGGAATCGTCTTGCGGGTCGTGAACACGATCGCGTGCGACGCGTTCCGCACCTTCTCCTGGTTGTCCTCGAAGCGGCCGACGAGGGCGTTCGCAAGCTTGTCCTTGCCGGCCTGCGTCTCCAGCACATGGAAGTGGTTCGGCTGGATGTTGATCGTCGTCGGCGAGGTGCGCAGGTAGCGCAGCAGGAGCTGGAAGGTCTCCTCCGGGATCTTCTTGTTCGGGTCGAAGTAGCGGGTGAGGTGCTTAGTGATCAGATTGTTGAGATCCATGATTGGTTTTCGTTTCGTGTTCGGAGGGATCGGGTCAGGAGGTGGTTTCTGGGCGTTGGCACGTCAGTACGTGGTGAACGTCGCTTTCATCGGAGCGACCTCCGTGCCGGTCGACGCGGCTTCGACGTCGCTGGTTACGCGCCCGCACCGGGGATGTCGACGACGGTGTCGTTGACGTTGTTGAGGTAGTTCGTGAGCAGCGTGACGACCACGACGGTGACGATCGCCTGGATCTCGGGGTCCGTGTACCCGGCCTCGCGGACTGCGGCGATGTCCTCGTCGCCCACCTGACCGCGGGTCTCGATCACCTGCTGGGAGAAGCGGGCGACGGCGGCACGCTTGGGATCGGTGGAGCCGCCGGTGCGGGCCAGCTCGATCTCCTCGGCGGACATGCCTCCGAGGTTCGCGGAGATGTATCCGTGCAGCGCCGAGCAGTAGTCGCAGTCGTTGGAGTGGGACGTGGCCAGCGCGATCGTGTGGCGGGTCTTCGCGTCGAGGAGCTTCGCGATGCTGCCCTGCAGGCCCATCACGATCTCGAGGACGGTCGGGTTGGCGGCGAGCGTGGTGAACATGCCCGGAGCGAAGCCGAACTGCTTGGCGATGGCGTCGAGCGTGCCCTGCGTCTTGGCGTCGATGTCGGTGAGCTCGGGCGTGCTGAGACGAGACATGGTGGTGGTCCTCGGGTCGGTATCAGTCTGGGCTACTGGGCCCACTTGCAGTGAACGCGACGCGGAATGGGTTGTCAAGCCCAATCCTGTTCGGATTGGGCTGCCTGACCCAATCTGTGGGTAGGGTGGTGACATGCAGATGAACGATGGATCACGTGCCCTTCGCGGGCTCACGGGCAGGGGGCTGGCGACGCGAGGTCGCATCCTCGAGCACGCCGCGGACTTGATCTACACGCGGGGGGTCCACGCGACGAACAACGAGCTGGCGCGAAGAGCAGCGGGGGTCAGCGGCTCGCAGCTGAGCCCGTACCGCTTCAGAATGGCTGCACCGGCCCGGACGTGCTGCTTTGCTGAGTGATCAGCCCGCTGGGCGATATTCATCGATGAGGCCGGCGACGGATTGTCGGCGCTGGATCCGAGCCGCGGGTAGGGGTATGACGCTCGGGTCGTCGAGTGGAGCGAGCTGATCTCGGCCTTGGCGGGGACGGTGGTTGTTGAATCGGCGGGCGTAGTCGTGGAGGACCTTCTCGGCATGGCTGCGGTTGAAGATCAGCATGCGGTCGGTGCACTCCTCCCGTACAGACCGCAAGAAGCGTTCCGCATGCGGGTCGCAGGTTGGGGCTCCGCGGAGGGGATCTTCGTCGCCGTGATGCCCTCGCTGGCGAAGGCGGCGTCGAAGGCGGACGTGAACTTCGCGTCCCGATCGCGGACCAGGTACGTGAACTCGTCCGCGCGTGCGCCGAGTTGGCAGAGCAGATGGCGGGCCTGCTGGGTGGCCCAGGCCCCGGTGGGGTGCGCGGTGACCCCGAGAATGTGGACGGTGCGGGTGCGTACCTCCATGACGAACAGCGCGTACAGCCGCTGCAGGCTGATGGTGTCGATCGGTGGCGAGCAGGCCGTGGGTCTGGGTCTTGAGGAAGGCGGCCCATTCGCCGCGCACGGGATGTCGGCGTGGGGCTGGGGTGAGGCCGGCGGCGCGCAGGATCCGGCGGACCGTGGCCGGGCTGATTCTGTGCCCCAGGCGACGGAGTTCGCCGTGGACACGTCGGAAGCCCCCATCGTGGGTTCTCGGTGCCGAGCCGGATGATCAGGTTGCGCAGCTCTTCGGGGATCGGCGGGCGTCCGGGATGGGCGGGTTGCGTCCACTTGTCCTTGATCAGACACTGGTGCCAGGCAAGGAGGGTGCGCGGGGAGACGATGCGATGCTCCAGCGCAGTGTCCGTGGGGGCAGCCGGGACAGGACCGCGAGCAGTGCCCGGTTCGGCCAGGTCGGCTTTGGGACCGCGATCTGCCGGCGCAGGAACGCAACCTCGTGCCGCAAGATCAATATCTCGGCATCCTTGGCTGCGGAGGATCGGCACAGCAGAGCGAGCCACATGAAGATCCGCGTGGCGATCAGGTAGAGCATTCGCACGAGCACAAGGTCCGATGGTGCCGGATCGGCATTGCGAAGCGTTGTCCCAGGCCAGCGGCTGTAGCCATTCTGAAGCGGTATGGGGCAGGACAGCACCCGGCACACCAACCGTCGCAGCCGCACCGAGACCACGACTCGCCGTCGGTCCACCGGCACGTCCGCCACTGTGCGCGTGTGGAAACCGTGGACCTTCTCCGTCTCCGCCCCGCACACCGGGCATGGCACGCGGCCGCCCCGCGTCCGCGCCGACACCCGGATCACCTCACCCCCATCCGCCACATCCTCCACCACCAGCGCGGACAGCCCCGAAAACGCAATCTCAATAAGGGAGTTGACATCAGGCACGACGGGCCGGAACTTGAATCCTGATACACCCTGATGTCACTGTTTGCTACCACCGAATACGGGCCAGAGCCGTTAGTTTTACAGTCCCTGTGGCACGGCACGTCGGCAATGCGCTGACGGTGAGGTTCGTCATGTGATTACTCACCGTTGGCTGCTCGGGTCCGTATGCGGGTTGCGTGCAGTGAGGACAGTGAACAGGGTGGCGATAACGGCAAGTGCGCCGTATCCGAGCGCGATCTGTGGCAGCGAGAAGGCGTTCGAGAGCTGGCCGAAGATGAGGCTGATGAAGGCGGCGCCGCTGTAGCAGAGGAGGTAGACCGCGCTGAAGATCGGCGCGCGGTCGGCCAGGGTGCTGCCGTGCAGCAGGCCGCGGGTGGCGGCGCTGACGGCGATGCCTTGACCGACGCCGGTGACGATGGTTGCAGCGATGAACAACGGCAGTGTGCCGATGGCGATGGCTGTAATGATGCCGATCCATCCGATCAGGACGATGGTCATGCCGATGCGCTGGGCTGCCGCTGGTGTGAACCGGCCGCCGATGGGAGCGCCGAGAACGCTGGGGGCCATGTAAGCGGCGAACACCAGTCCGAGGATGAGCGGGCTGTGGGTGCGGAGTTGATCTGCGACCAGCGCGGGCATGAAGGACTGGTAGAAAGCCCCGGTCGCATAGGCGGTCACGAACACCGTGGCTGCGACAGGGAGCAGACGCCTGACCCGAGCCGGTACGCGGACCCGGGGCAGCAGTGATCGCCAAGCGCCCGGCGTCGGCTTCGCGGTTTCCGGGCTGACGACGATGAGTGCGGCAGACAGTACGAGGAGACCGGCGCAAACCAGGTAGATGAGGTGGCGTGGCCAGGGGGCGAACTGGACCAGGGCGCCGGCGGCGATGGCGCCGAGGGTGAGGCCGAGCATGGGTCCCTGGCTGGACGCGACGGAGGCCAACCATGCCGGCCTGGTGGGCGCGGCGTCGACGATGTAGGAGGTGAGGCTGCTGCTGGCCAACCCCGTACCGACGCCCATCAGGAGCCGACCGGCCAGCAGAGTGTCGATGTCGTGCACGTTCAGCAGCAGCAGACAGCCCAGCAGGAGCAGGCCGAGGCTGGCGATCGCGGTGCGCCGTCGGCCCAGATGATTGGACAGCCGTCCCAGCACCAACAGTGCGGCGATAATGCCGACGGAGTAGGTGACGAAGGCCAGCGAGAAGTCGGCGTTGGTGAGCCCGTCCTCGGCTCGGTAGGTGTTGAACAGGGGGATCGGCGCGGCCGACGCGGCGAACGAGGCCACCAGGGAGACGATCGCAGATGAGAATGCCAGCCGGAGCGTTCTGCCCTGGCCAGGCCGGTTGATCACTGGTGACACGTCTGCGTCGTCGAGAGGGGGCGCGTTCAGTCGCGACATAACGGATCAACCTCCGGTAGCTGTGCGAGTAGTCGCCGAGCCCAGGTCGGGCCGAGCATTCTTGTGGGCTTGGCGGCCCACTTTGCAGAGTTAACAGCGCCCGAGAATGGGCTGTCAAGCCCACTCGGTGGTATCGGGTGGCGATGGAAGCCACGACACGAGCTCGGGTGCCTCACAAGCTCACGAACAAGGGGGCAGGCGACGCGTACCCGGATCCTGGAGCATTGCGGGTGCCGATAAATCATCCGCCCAGGTGGCGGGGCCTGATCGCTGATCTCGAGTCGGTCGGGTAGCCCGGGGCTGGGACACCTCGGGGTACCCGACCTCTTGAGTGGTGCCCGTCGACCTCCCGGCTGTCCGCACATGTAGAGGGCAGGGACGGCATGATGGTCTGTCATGTTGCTGCGCCTGGCCTGTGCGTGCCGACAACCCTGTCAGCCTATGTGACCTGCGCGTATTCGTGGATGAGGCCGCCGAGGCGATCCCGCCGGATGGCACGCGATGGGCCATTGACGGCAGGCGGTTCGGGCGCGCCGACACGGTCGGGGCATCGTTGCCCGAGTGATCGGTGAGGTCGATGTCGTTGGGGTGGTCGGCGTGCTCGTTGACGACGAGGCGCGGATGTCGTTCGCCCGTGATCAGGATTCGGTCGGTGGCCTCGCGTCGGCAGGATCCCACCCAGCGTTCGGTGATCGCGTTCATCCGGGGCACGCCCGGAAGGATGGGCACCACGCGGGCGCCGATAGCGGTGAAGACCGCGTCGAAGCCCTCAGTGGAGTAGCCGGCGTTGTCGCGGATCAGGTATCGGATGCCGCGGAGGAGCGGGTCAGCAGGCGCAGCCGGCCGGGCAGGAGGCAGCCGAATCGGTCGGCCAGACGGAACGTCACGATTCCCAAGCGTGCGCCGACGGGCTCACGAGCGCTTTCGATGTGATCACACAGTGATCCTCAAGGCGCAGCTCGGCCTGGGGGGCAGGATTATCGGCACCCACAGGGCTCCCGAGCTCCTGTGGTGGGTTTCATGCTTCAGACGTGCCCCGGACTGGGCTTGACAGCCCAGTCTTGGGCGCTGTTAACTCTGGGGAGTGGGCCGCCAAGCCCAAAAGCTTGCTCTGACAGGGGCTCGGCGACTACTCGCACACCTACCGGAGGTTGATTCGCTATGTCACGACTGAACGTTCCCGCTCCCGAAGATGTCCCCGCGGGCGCGCAGGGCATCCTCGACAACATCGGCGCACAGCTCGGCTTCGTCCCGAACATGTTCAAGACCATCGCGTCGAACCCGACCGTTCTTGACGCCGTCGTGACGCTGCAGGGCACCATGAGTCGCGTTCTGGACGCGAAGACGCGGCACACCATCGCGCTCGCGGTCTCGCAGGCCAACGGTTGCGATTACTGCCTGGCGATTCACACGTATGTATCGTCCGAAGTCAGCGGAATGTCGAGCGACGACATCGAGCTGGCTCGTGCCGGGAGCTCGGTCGACCCCAAGCGTGCCGCGGTCGCTCGCTTCGCTCAACGGGTGATCGAGAGCCGCGGGCGAGTCAGCGACGCGGACCTCGCGGCTGTGCGAGGCGCCGGCTACACCGACCCGCAGATCCTGGCGATCGTCACGGTCGCGGTGCAGGCCCTGCTGACCAACTTTCTCAACAACGTCAACCAGACCGACATCGACATCCCCTCCGCCGGCTCGGCCGGTAGGCTGAGTTGAGCGCCGAAACCCCGTCGAGGGCGCGGACCTAGCCTCGTACTTCGCAGGTCACCCGATCGTGAAGATCAAGTGGTCCCCGACCGGTCGCCATCCGGCAGTCGCCGCCGCGCGATCCGTCACGGCTGAGCCCACGGAGCCGAGATCAGCCAACGATCTTGAGTTGGTGCGTTCCTCACGGGTGACCTGCGAAGGACAGGCCTAGGGTCTCTCGTTTGGATCAGGCCGGGCTCGCGGGGTCTGGCACGCACATCTGCGGCGTTGTCGTCGGTTGCCGACTCCCCCAAGCTCTCGGCTGCGCTCGAGCAGGGGGGACCCCCATCGCGTCGATGCCCCCCTCCGCCTTGCAGCTGCACGCACCAGACCCCGCTCCCTGATCCGGCCTGATCCAAACGAAAGACCCTAGCCGTCGACTCCTCACCGCCGCCAAAAACAGTGATCAACCTGGCTCGCCGAGGCGGAACGCTCCGGCAGGCATTTTCACCTGAGGTGGTCTCCCTGGAGGCCTCGTTCGCCGCGTCGGCCGCGCCGATCCTCAGCTGATCGACAGACCGCAGCCTTGCATCCCGCGTACACGGCGCCTGCAGTGAACCTCGAAGCACACAGAGAAAGAACAAGAAAGTGAACGACAGCAAGCTGTCCAGCGAAGGTCCACGCATCGGAAGAGGAAAGACCAGCAGGCTCATCGCGCTCATCACGGCTGTGGTGGCTCTCCTGGTGGGCTCCGTGGTCTCGAGCGTCGGAGCATGGGGCGACGGTCGCGAGCATGGCTCCGCGGCGGCGCAGTCAACGTCGTCCTTCCCGCAGTCGCAGCCACCCGCTGGTTTTCAGTCCAAGTTCGCGGAAGTAAATGGCTTTCGCATGCACTACCTGCGGGGTGGTAAAGGTTCACCTGTGGTGATGATCCACGGGTTCCCCGAGGACTGGTCTGAGTGGCGGCAGGAGATGGGTCCGCTCTCCAAGAACCACACCGTGATCGCCGTCGACCTGCGTGGTGCTGGCCAGTCTCAGGTCCCCGAGGGTGGCTACGACGCAGCGCAGTTGGCGAAGGACGTGCATCAGCTGCTGACGCAGCTGAAGCTCAACAACGGCGTCCAGGTTGTCGCCCACGATATTGGTATGTGGGTCGCCTACGGCTACGCGGCGCAGTTCCGGTCGGAAGTGCGGAGCATGGCTGTGATGGAAGCTCCCATCCCGGATAAGAACATCTACACCTACCCGGCGCTCAACGCCGACCCGAACAAGCCCTCGCCGTGGCACTTCGGCCTGTTCCAGCTGCCCCTCGCCGAAAAGCTCATGGCCGGTCACGAACGCGTTCTCGTCCACGACATGATGCTTGAGTACGTGGCGGGCGACAAGTCGCCGTTCACGGCGTCGGACTTTGACTACTACGCCCACTTCCTGAAGGAGCCCGGCCGCGCGACGGCCTGGATGAATGTCTACCGTGGGCTCCGCACAGATGTTCAGCAGAACAAGGAGTTCCTGGCTCAGGGCAAGTTGAAGATGCCCATCCTCGCGATCGGTGGTCAGTATTCCTTCGGTTCAGGGGTCTCCAACCAGTGGCGTGAGTACGCCGTGAACGTCCAGGGGCGAGTCCTGAAGAATACGGGCCACTTCGTGAACGAGGAGAGGCCGAAGGAAGTGACGGCTCTGCTGCGCTCCTTCCTGCAGAAGTAGCTTTCACCGTCAAGGGATGAGCAACGATCCCTAACGTCCGCCCGTGGTCAGCTCGTTGAGCTGACCACGGGCTTCGTCGTCCTGGAGACGGCAGGGCGGCCTTTGAGTGATCATGTCTGTGACGAACGCGTTCGCCGTGCTGCGCCTGCTGCCCATGAGCGACCGGGACAAGGAGACGGAGATCCTGACCCTGCGCCATCAGATCACGGTGCTGGAGCGCCAACTCGGCGGCAATAAGGTTCGGTTCACCCGGAGTGATCGCACGTTCCTGGCGGCGTTGCTGCACCGCCTGCCCTCGCAGGTGCTGCACTCTGGGGGTCACGGTGGCCGCCTCCACCGTCTGGGAGATCCTGCGGGATGCCGGGATCGACCCCGCGCCTGAACGCGCTACCAGCGGGATCGAGGTGGTGCTCAGCGGCGTACGGATGCCGCGCATGAACTCGATCACGGAACGGTGGGTGCAGACCTGCCGGCGCGAACTGCTGGACCGCACCCTGAGCTGGAACCAGCGGCACCTGCTCTACGCACTACGGGAGTTCGAGGATTTTTACAACTTCCACCGGCCTCATCAGGGCATCGCCAACGCTCGCCCGCTGCCCCCCTTGCCGACGCCGATCAGCGATCCCGAGCAGAATCACCCACCTCGACATACGACGACGCCAACGACTCGGCGGCATCCTCCACGAGTACCACCATGCCGCCTGAACTGTGCGGATGAGGTTTTCGGCAAGGGCACCGTCGTTTTCGCGTGCCAGGCGCAGCACCAGAGCGCGCAGTGCCTCGGGGTTGGCCGGGCGGCCCGGGCTGCGGTGCGGATAGGTCCACTTCTTCGTGACCAGCCTCGCGTGCCAGCGCGGCACGGTACGCGGACTGACCAGCAACTTCAGCGCTGAGTGGTGACGCTTGCTCAGGAGTCGGAGCAGGGCGGCGAGCACGGCGTGGTCCCCGCGGGTGAAGGCGGGCTTGGGGCTGCTGTGTTGCAGGACGGCCAGCTGCTGCCGGAGTACAAGTATCTCGACTTCCTTGGCCGCGGAGGAGCGGGTCAGCAGGCGCAGCCGGCCGGGCAGGAGGCAGCCGAATCGGTAGGCCAGACGGAACGTCACGATTCCCAAGCGTGCGCCGACGGGCTCACGAGCGCTTTCGATGTGATCACACAGTGACCCTCAAGGCGCAGCTCAGCCTGGGTAACAGGATTACCGGCACCCACAGGCGCAGGACCCGCGGACGCTGCTGGGAGATTGGTATGGCACGGTCTCAGAAGCCGTGCGAGCGCTGGGCGTCTGTCGTCGAGCACGTTTCGACGGATGGGGCCGCGACCTTGCTGAACGAGCCCGGCAAGCCGCTCAACCGCGGAGAGCTGCACGCGCCACGACGGCCTCGCGCGCCCGCCTCATGAGTCGGATGCTCGACTGCCGCCTGGGCCCGCCGTCGAGGATACGACCCTTCTCACGTTCGATGGGCAGTCTCAGGCCGTCGGCGGCTGGCGAACCTGCAGTACGTCGACTTCGGGAGACCTCACGAAGGTCTGCACGTAATCGATGGCTGCTTGCAACGCGTCCTTCAGCGGGGTGATGTCCTGAGCGACCTGAGCGAGGAGCGTGCCGCCCTGGAATGCGGAGAGAAGTAGATTGGCCAGCTGCGTCGGATCCGCGTCAGTGCTGATGCGGCCGAGTCGCTGCATGTTCTGGAGCCCGTCGCGGAAGATGTCCCGCCACCGATCGAACGCACTCGCGAGCTCGTCGTGAACGTCAAGGTCGGTCTTGATGATCTCGCTCGCGAGGGAGCCGAGGCTGCAGCCTTCCTGGTAGGCGCGCTCGTAGCCGACGTAGAAATCCGCCCACTCCCGAAATGCGCCGAGATCGTCGAAGGAGGCGAATCGCTCACCGCGATGGAATGCGAGGACGCGATCGGCCTGCCATGCGATGACTGCCAGGACGAGACTCTCCTTGGTCGGGAAGTAGTGGTTGAGCTGTGACCCGCTGACGCCGGCTGCGCGACGGAGCTGCTCGTTGTTCGTCGCGTGGACACCCTTCGTGTAGATCAGTTCCGCGGCATGCTCCAGGATCCGGGCACGCGTCGCCTGACCCTTGTCCGTGAGCTTGTGAGGCGCCCGTGTTCTCGTCGTGGCTTCCATACGTCACACGATACCGCAGGGTGGGCTTGACAGCCCATTCTTGAGCGGTGTTAACTCTGGGAAGTGGGCTGCCGAGCCCAAGAATGCTCCGCCTGACCTGGGCTCGGCGACTACTCGCACCGTACCGCTTCAGAATGCCTTCACGGCCTGTGAGCTGCGGCTTTGCGGGACGGTCAGCTGGCTCGGTGGTACTCGTTGATCAGGCCGGCGACGGCTTGCCGGCGTTCGATCCGGGCTGGTGGCAGTGGGATGACGTTGGCTTCGTCCAGGGGTGCGAGTTGGCTGCGGCCTTGATGCGGCCGATGCCGGTTGAAGTGGCGCGCGTAGTCGTGGAGGACCTTCTCGGCGTGGCCGCGGTCGAAGATCAGGAGCCGGTCGGTGCACTCCTCGCGTGCTGAGCGTACGAACCGCTCGGCGTGGGGGTTGCAGTTGGGAGAGCGCGGAGGATTTGGGTGGCGTTGATGCCCTCGCTGGCGAAGACGGCGTCGAAGGCGGCCGTGAACTTCGCGTCCCGGTCGCGGATCAGGTGAGTGAAGTCTGATACGCGGTGGCCGAGTTGCCCTCTCGAGCATATGCAGCCAGGCGCCCTACCGGCACGGAGGAACATCGCCCATGGTCAGGGGCTGTGCAACCACTCTGGAGCAGTACGGGAGTTCATCACCGCAGAGATTCGTGGTGCATGGATGCCGCCGCATCGGGTAGCGGCGCCATCGGCCCGGTCGTCGCAACAGGCGACCGGCATCACGTTCATGGAGGCGTCAGAAGGTATGGACCCGGACTCCCGCCGCATCTCCCGCAGCGACCTGCACCGCGTGACGGCCGCATCGGCGATGGGCAACGCCATTGAGTGGTTCGACTACGGCGTCTACGGCTATCTCGCCGCCTCGGTGGGGAACGTTTTCTTCCCCGGTCACGACGCGACCACGAAGCTCCTGTCCACCTTCGGTGTGCTGGCCGTCTCGTTCGCCATCAGGCCGTTGGGAGGATTCTTCTTCGGGCCCCTGGGGGATCGGATCGGCCGCCAGCGGGTGCTGGTGCTCACCATCACCCTCATGTCGCTGTCCACCGCGGCGATCGGCGCCCTGCCCACCCACGCCGCCATCGGTTTCTGGGCGCCCGTCCTGCTCGTCGCCTGCCGGCTTATCCAGGGCTTCTCCACCGGCGGCGAGTACGGCGGCGCGGCCACGTACATGGCCGAGTACGCACCGGACAACAAGCGCGGCTTCTATGGCTCCTTCCTGGAGTTCGGCACCCTCATCGGCCTGACCTGCGGTGGCCTGATGGCCGCCGTCATGTCCGCTTCCGTGAGCCAGGACACGCTCAACGCCTGGGCGTGGCGCGTGCCGTTCCTGGCGGCGCTGCCGCTCGGTGCGATCGGCCTCTACCTCCGCACCCGCCTGGAGGACAGCCCCGTCTTCGACGAACTGGCCAGGCACGGTGAGACCTCCAGGGTCCCGCTCCGGGAGACTGTCCAGCACTGGCGGCACATCCTGCTGCTGATGGGTTTCGTGCTGCTGCTCAACGTCGCGGACTACGGCGTCCTCACCTACATGCCGACCTACCTCAACACCGTCCTGAAGCTGGGCACCATCACGAGCGAGCTGCTGCCGGTGATGGTCATGGTCGGCATGCTCGCGGTCATCTCCCCGATCGGCGCGCTCACCGACCGGATCGGCCGCAAGCCTGCCCTGCTGACGTCCTGCATCGGCTTCATCGTGCTCTCTGTGCCGATGGTCATGCTGATGGGAACGAAGAACCTGGCCGCCACGGCGATCGGCCTCGCGGTCCTCGGCCTGCTGTTGGTGATCCTGCTGGCGTGCATCGCGTCGACCCTGCCCGCGCTGTTCCCGACGCAGGTGCGCTACGGCGCCTTCGCGATCGGCTACAACCTCTCCACCTCCGCCTTCGGTGGTACCACCCCGCTCGTCGTGACGGCCCTGATCTCCGCCACGCACAGCAACCTCATGCCGGGCTGGTACATGACGGCGGCCGGTCTGATCGCGCTGGTGCCGATCCTGCTCATGCCGGAGACCGCCGGGGAGTCGCTGCGCGGGCGCCGCACCCCGGGCGCGTCCCGGGCCCGGGACGCCGACCACGAGGGGCGCGCCGTGGCCGCGTCGTAGCGCGCCGGCCCACACCAGGTGGTCCATTGGTCGACGTCGACACGTGCAGCCTGGACGTCATCGTGCCGCCCGGGTCGATCTGGGCCAGAATGGCGGCGGCGCGCTCTTCATCCTTCACGCGTATGCAAGGTGCCCGACCAGGGAAGTCAGGTATCGGAGCCGTATGCGCCGAGGCTGCTCTTGCCGAATACCGCATCCATGCTGGTCAGGCCGCATGCGCGTACTCGTGCAGGGTGCCGCCGAGCCGCGCGTCGTCGTATGTCGAGGCGCGCGATCCGCTCCGGATCGTCGATTGGTTCGGGCAGCGGACGCAGAGGGCGGGCGTTCGCGAGGCCCTGGTGCGGCCTGTGATCGTTGTAGGAAATCTCGAACTCGCGCAGGGCGTGAAGGAGATGGTGCTGGTCCCAGATCAGTGTCCGCTTCAGCAGTTCTCGGCGGTAGGTCTACGCCCACTGCTCCATGAGCGAATTCGTACGGGGCATTCGGATGCCGTCCTTCTCTGCGACGGCCTTCCGCGCCGCGAACTCAGTCGCATCTTCGAGCGGCACACGGTCGACCTATAGTTGCCGGCATGAGCCGTTGGGAGGAGTTGACCGGGGGGACGTCCGGACAGGACTACGCTGCACGGTTCGCGGCCCTGGCCTGCAGCGGGAAGGATGTGCACGGTGAGGCGCGGTTCTGCACAGCGCTCGTGCCTGCCGGAGCGCGGGTGCTGGACGCCGGGTGCGGTACCGGACGGGTCATGATCCGGCTCGCGGAGCTCGGGTACGACTGTGTCGGGGTGGATCTCGATGTGTCGATGCTGGCAGTGGCGCGGAATCAGGCGCCGGGACTGCCCTGGCTCCAGGTCGATCTGGCCGAATTCGAGCCGGACCTGCTTGGCATCGCAGCGGACTTCGATCTCGTGGTCGCTGCGGGCAACATTTTCCCGTTGCTCGCTGCCGACACCGAGGCCACGGTGGTCAAGCGCCTGGCCGCGGCCCTGCGCCCGGGTGGTCTGATGGTCGCCGGCTTCGGCCTGGACGAAGCCCATCTGCCCGTGCCGCCCAGCATCACCCTGCCGGAGTACGACGACTGCTGCGCCGCGGCCGACCTCACCCTCGTTGACCGCTTCGCCACCTGGGACGCTGTCCCTTATGACGGCGGCGGCTACGCCGTCAGCGTCCACCGCCGGTGAGGTTTTGCGGGACATCTTGATCATCGCGCCCGCCAGGCGGACAGCGGCTTCTCCGAGCAGTCCGCTAGCAGTTCCCTTGGGGTAACCAGTTCTCGCCAGGAGATGCGGGGAGCATCCCGCGGATCCACGAGGTGTCCTTGCGCCACCACGACCGTATCGTCAGTGGTCAACTCGCCCCTCGGACACAGAGTTGCCCCACGGAGCCCTGTTTCAGGGCAGGGGACATTGGCACCCGCTTCCGGCCTGCGGCCGGGACGTGTGTGTCGTTGCTTGATCAGGCGCTGGTGCCAGGCGAGGAGAGTGCGCGGGGAGACGGGTTGTCTTTCCCTTCGCCTCGCCGGCGGGTGAGGTACCAGCGTCGGCCAGTGGCAAAGGCACGCCGTGTCGTGCGAACGGCAGCGATCTGGGTGGCAAGGTGGAGTTGATGATGCCAGCGGTTCTGGCCACCGTGGCGTACCGACATGGCGTGCGCGAAGGCAACAGCATCGCGGTCGATGTACTGGTCCAGGTGCTCGAACCACGCCATGCTGGTACGCGCGGCCGCCTGCACCGGATGGAGTTCCGCGCGGCGATGGCGGTCGTACTGCGGCAGCGCGTCCTCCACATCGAGGTATTCCTGCAGGCTGTGCGCGAGGACGATCGCGTCGATGATTGCCAGTCTGGTGCCCGAGCCCAGGGTGAAGTGGGTGGTATGGGCAGCGTCGCCGACGAGTACCGTAGTGCCGTGGTACCAGGTCTTGTTGGTCACGTGTGCGAAGCGCTGCCAATGCGACGATGCGTCCCGTGATCGGCTGATCAGGCGGTGGCCGCCGAGTGCGCGTTTGAAGATGTCCTCCAGCAGTCGCATTCCCTGGTCGGGGGCCAGCACGTCGAGTCCCAGACCGTGCCAGGTTTGCGGTGGGCATTCGACGATGCAGGTGCTGATTCCTGCGACCGACGGATAGGCGTGAAACCAGATCCATCCGGCGGATGTCCGCTCGAAGTTGAACACGAAACTGCGGAACGCCTGGTCCGTGCCGAGCCAGATGTAGGGATCGAGACCGACCTCGATGCGCGTTCCGAACGCTGCGCTCTGCCCACGGATCCGGCTGTTCGCACCGTCGGCGGCAACGAGAAGGTCCGCCTCGGGAAGCGTCGAGGCATCTGCGACACGGTGACCGTACCGGACGTCAACGCCGAGTTGCGCGGCACGCCGGGCCAGGACATCGAGCAATGCAGATCGGCCGATGCTGTATCCGTAACCCCCGAAGTACGCCGTCTGCTCGCCGCCAGAGCCGTGCACCCGCACCTCCTGGTCCTGCCACAGTACGGACCTGGCGGTGACTTCCCGGGCGCTTTCCGGGTCGTTGCGATAGAGGACGTCCAACAGGTCGTCCCAGTACACGACGCCCCAGCCGTAGGCGGCTGCGGGCGGGTCGCGGTCGTACACGGTGATCTCGTGCCCGGCATCGCGCAACTTGGCCGAGATCGCGAAGTACAGCCCCGCAGGCCCCGCCCCCACACACGCGATTTTCACCGCCACACACCGCCCGACCACCGGTCGAATGGGAGGCCCGCCGCTCCAGACCGGTCCGGATGCCCGAGTTGGCCGGGCATCCGGACGCGGCACTCACACAACTGCCGCACGTTGGTCGCGAGGTCACTGCGCTGGAGCGTCAGTAACCATGCCCGCCACCACCGTGGCCGCCGCCGTGACCACCACCACCGCCGTGGCCGCCGCCGTAACCACCGCCGCCGCCGTGGCCGCCGCCGTAACCACCACCGCCGTGGTCACCGCCGAAGCCCCAGCCGCCACCACCGTGGCCGCCGCCTCCCCAGCCCCAGCCGCCACCGCCGTGGCCGCCGCCTCCCCAGCCCCAGCCCCAGCCGTCACCGAAGGAGCAGCGACCCCAGCCCCAGCCCCAGCCGTCACCGAAGTAACAGACATCTCCCCGGGTCTTGCTGTCGTAGGAGGGAGCCGAAGCGACATGGGGTGACGAGGGGAAAGCGGCCGCGCTGGCAGCGCCGGCTCCGGCCGCGATGGCAAAGAGGGGAGCCGTGCACACCACAGCGGCTATGCGCCGCATCTTGCTCGTGGTTGCGCGCATTTTAGGTACCCCCTTCCGGGGGGCGAAACAGGGATCTCGGGCGCTCGGGGAACGCCCACACGGGCCAGATCCTGCGCGCGGGTCCGGCACGCGGTGATCCACCCGCCGGAGGTGCTGAACGACGTCGCTGCAGTTTCCAGGCAGGCTCGCGGATCTTACTATTGACTACAGACGAGGCTTTACGGTACGAAACGCCCCGTTTCGTCAACATAGACTCGTTTTATGGACAAAGTCAACGGGGTTTGTCAGTGGCTCACATGGGAGGCATGCGGTGGACACTCCCAGGCCGCAGGAGGGCCGTTCAGACACCATGACTCCTGAGTACGCCGACCCCGACCGCATCACGCCTGACTCGCGGCGGCGCCGCCCGGAGTCTCACAAGGCCGTGCTCAGAGCCACGAAGGACCTCCTCGGCGAGGTCGGATACCAGCGGCTTGCCTTCGAAGGCATCGCCCGGCGGGCCGGAGTCAGCAAGGCCACCATCTACCGGTGGTGGCCGAACAAGGCCGCACTCGTGATCGAGGCCCTCAGTGGGGAAGTCCCCCTGCCTCCCATCCACGAGACCGGCGATCTGGAAGCCGACCTACGCACCGCCGTCCGTCTCACCATCGACCTCGTCTCCGCCATGCCCACGTGCCTGATCCTTCCGGCGCTTCTCGCCGACGTGATCGAGGATCCCACCGGCACCGGGGCCTTCGCCGAGCTCATCGAACCCCGCCGCGCTTCGGTCGTGAAGTTGCTGGAGCGGGCCCGCCTCGCAGGCCGGTTGCCGCCGGACACCGATACGTCACTGATGGTCGACATCTACTCCGGAACGGTCGTGTACCTGGCCGCGGTGAACCGCATTGCGCCGGACGCGGCGGTGGTCGACCAGCTCGTCAGCCTCCTCCTGCACGGCCGTCTCCCGGTCTACCAGGGACTCGCCCCCGCAGACCGGGAAGGATAGCCAAGCGGGGAAGTCGGCCCCGAGTAGAAGTTGGCCCCGCGTAGAAGTCGGGCCACCGACCACGGCTGATCTACCTCATCCACCTCGACCGTGGTCCCGCCAAGGGCCGTAGCAAGGGCTTCACCGAGACCGACTACGCCCGGCTGCTGGATGCCGCCCCCCCCCAGCAGCTCGGCGGCCCGATCGTTCTGGTCTGGGACACTCTGAACACGCACGTCAGCCGCACCATGCGGCAGCTGATCGCCACCCGAATTATGGCTGACCGTCTACCGGCTGCCGCCGTACGTTCCCGAATTCAATCCGGTCGAGGGCGTGTGGTCGCACCTGAAGAGGTCTGTCTAAAAGGCAGGCCCGAGTCTGCGCACCACCTCTCTGTGACGCAACGCAGGCCAACTTATCGGGGCCTCGGACCGCCGGATCCAGGGCCCTGAAGTCGCTCGGGCCGGCCGCTCAGCCGAAGACCCACATCCTGGCCACCGTGCCCTGCAGCAAGGACTGCACCGCCGCCGCGCCGATCCCGGTGGTTCGGTCAGAGGTCACCCAGATGCCGGCGTTGAATGTGTACCCATGGCCCGCGCGTAGCGTGAATTCGAGTTCGGGTCCGGTGAAGACCTGTGCCTCCTGCCCTCCGCTTGCGTCGTCTCCCTCGCTGACGCGCCGGTGCCACAGGAGTCTGCTGGCACCGGTCAGGAAATGCCCGTCCTCGAATACGGTGAGCTCGAATCCGCCCTCGGACGTGGCGTTCGCGCCGATACCGACCGTGGCCTCCCTGAAACTGTATCGACCGGGGTCGAGAACCGAGTGAGGGAACCTCTTTCCCTCGGTGTCGGAGCTGAGGAATATTCCAACGCCCGCGTGTGCATTGACGAACCCGGACGCGCCGCCCGGAACCGCCCCTGATCGCGCGTCCAGGCCGACGCTGCCGTCGAGCATGGGGCCGAGCTGGTTGAACGGGGCGTGGCCATTCGTGTCGTGCCAGGACCAGGTGAAGTCGTACGGCGGGACGAACCCCAGAGTTCGAAGGCCGACACCCGCTTCCGGCGCGAGAGGCAGTGTCCGCTCCGTCAGGGTGGGCCGCCGGTCTTCCCGCAACGACTCCATCGCGCCCCGGTGCGCGAACTGGTGGGTACGCAGCGCCTCAAGCGCCTTGTCGGCGACGGAGTCCTCCTCGAGCAGTTTGACGATCGGCCCGTTCGCTGAGGCCGTCAAGGCCGCCAAGTCGGCTTCTGCAGCACACTCCTGTGCGATTGCCGCCGCGGAACGCGCTACTAGGGCCGCGACCGAACTCTCTGCGTTCTGTCGATCGGCTTCAGGTATCGCATCATCACGAAAGGTGATCCGAAATTCCTGTGACGACGCGTCCGGCTCTGAATGTCTCTTCGCCTCGGTCATGATGGCGCAGCTCTCCTTGAAAGCGCCGCGCGCGGCCGGTCGGGCGATTCATGCAGGAGGTACAGCGCCTGACATCACACCTGACGGCCGACCGTTCGGTGATGTGTTCAGATTGCGCGGCGCATGGATGGAATCCGACCAGTAAAAATTATACGCGGATCACATCCGAGGCGCTCCGTGGGCCGGCAGACCAGGTCCTCGGCGATCACCGTGTTCGTCTCCCCCCGGACGAACCGCTCGGCAGCCTGAAGCCGTAACTGCTCGCGGAAGTACTGCTGTTCCGACCGCGACAGCCGGTATCCCCAGGCATTCGACGCCGCCTTCACGAGCGAGAACATCACGATCTTGGAGAGCGCGCCCCAGGCGCCGAAAATGAACGCCCACGTGGAGAAGTTCATCCGCACTGTGCGGGCCGAGTGCACCGACCGGATGCTGATCTACAACGAGCAACACCCACGGGCGAGTCCTCGCCGAGTACGCCGAGCACTACAACTCCGCAAGACCGCACCGTGCCCTGCAGCTCCGCGCACCAGCGGACGATCCGGACGTCATACCGTTCCCCGCCCCGCACATCCAGCGCCACGACGCCCTCAGCGGACTCATCCACGAGTACCGCAACACAGCCTGACGAAGATCACGACACTCTGGCAAGCGCCCAGCTCAACGCAGGTACGGGACTTTCGGCCCCCAACAGTCAGCCGGCTTTCCAGGGTTGGCCGGCGCGTTGGTGGGAACGAAGGCGTCCCCGGCTGATCGTCGTGCGGGGTCCGGAGCCCGCGGCCTCGTCGCGCGGTCGGGAAGAGGCCCGATGCTGAGGGCCGCGAGGGTGAATGTTCTGACGACCAGTCCACCGGAAAAACCCGTCGTCCCAGCGAATCGGCATACTGTCCCAATGCGGATGCAGCAGAAGATTCCCGCCTTGATCCACCAAACCTGGAAAGACACCGATGTACCCCCGGAATGGGAGGCATGGGCCGACTCCTGGCGTCGGCGCCATCCTGGCTGGGGGTACCGTTTGTGGACCGACGCGGACAATCGCGCATTTCTCCAGGAGCACTATCCGTGGTTCCTGCCGGTCTACGACGGCTATCCAGAAGCGATCATGCGGGCCGACGCGATTCGCTATTTCCTGCTCGACCATTTCGGCGGGCTCTACGTCGATCTGGACTTCGAGTGCCTCAGCCCCGTCGACGACATCCTGGACGGGCAGGAACTCGTCCTCGGCTGCGAACCGGAGGCGCACACACGGCTGCTGCTGGCCCGTCAGCGCGGATTCGGCCGCATCGTCGGCAACGCGTTCATCGCGTCACGGCCGGGCCACCCCTTCTGGGCACACGTGCACCACCAGTTGGTCGGCTCCCACAAGTCGCCCAGTGCGCTGGACGCCACAGGCCCTTTCTTCCTCACCAGAGCGGTCGACAGCGTCCCGGATCCTGCCTCGATCACGGTCCTCGGTCCAGAGGTCCTCTACCCAGAGGTGAGCCCGTACGCGGCAGAACTGTTCGGCCCTCAGAATGCCGACTACGAACGTGCCTGCGCCGTGCACCACTGGTCCGGCAGCTGGGTGACAGGCACCCCCGTGGGCCCACGGACCTCCGTCGGTAAACGGTTCCCGTTCTGGGCGAGCCAGGAGCTGCACCCCCTCGCCGACGGCATGCTCAGCCTGGACGCACAGCGCCGCCGTTGGGCCTCGGGCGCCCCCGCGCCGACGGTGTCATGCCTGATGGTGACCAAGGATCGCTCGTCGACGGCCCGTCGCGCGATCAGGTGCTTCCGCGCGCAGACCTACCCGAACCTGGAGCTGGTCGTCGTCGAGGACGGTACGGACGACGCCCTGGAACGGCACATCCGCGAGCAGGGCGACCCGCGGATCCGCCATCACCGACTCCCCCCGGAAGGGCGCCCGTTGGGCGAGCTGCGCAACGAGGCGGTGGACCGGGCGACCGGGCCCTACGTATGCCAGTGGGACGACGACGACCTGTATGACCCCGAGCGGGTCGAGACACAGATGGCCGCGATTCTTGCGCTGGGAGCCGACGCCTGCTTCCTCGCCCGTGAACGGCTGTGGTGGCCAGCTCGGCGCAAGCTCGCGATCTCCTGCACGCGCGTCTGGGAAGGGTCGATGGTGTGCGCCAAGGATCGGCTGCCGCGCTACCCGGCACTGCGTCGGGGCGAGGACACGCCGGTGGCGGAAGGGGTGGTCCGCAGCTGCCGGGTGGTGTCGGTCGACGCGCCCGAGCTGTACACCTATGTGTGTCACGGCAGCAATACGTTCGACGAGTCCCATTTCGCGGAGCACTTCGACGTGGCGACCGAGATCTGGGCCGAACCCGGCGCCTACGCCGAGCGATTGCAGGCCATGGCGACCCGGATGCCGATCGAGCCGAAGGACATCGCCCACGCCGAGACGGGCCCCGCCGCCACCCTGGCCCGCGGCCGAGGACCGCAGACGGCCGTAGAGCCGGCCCCGGGCCCGGCAAGCGAGCGGCCACGGGTGCTGGTGCTCACCCCCGTCAAGGACGCGGCCGCATTCCTGCCCCGCTATCTGGAGAGCATTCGCGCCCTGGACTACCCGCGCGAGGCGATCTCCCTGGGCCTGTTGGAGGGCGACAGCAGGGACACGACACGAGAGCTGCTCCAACAGGTCCTGCCCGCCCTCGAGGCGGAGTACCGGCGGGTCACCCTGGTGCACCGCGACTTCGGCCTGCAGTTGGAGGGCCCCCGTTGGGAGCCGGGCGTTCAGCGCCGACGCCGGTCGGTGCTGGCCAGGGCGCGCAACCATCTGCTCTCCCGCGCCCTTGCCGACGAGGAGTGGGTGCTGTGGCTCGACGTCGACGTCACCGACTATCCGGCCGACCTGATCCAGCGCCTCCTCGGGGCGCGCAAGGACATCGTCGTCCCGCACTGTGCCGCCACGGTGGGCGGACCCACGTACGACCTCAACACGTTCGTCCTTCACCGCAGGGCCGGCACGCTCAACTGGTCCCAATGGCTTCGCGACGGCATCCTGCAGCCCCCCAAAGGGTTCGGCCGGACCTACCTGGACGAGTTGCGCGGACAGGGGCTGGTCCGCGTCGACTCCGTGGGTGGCACGGCACTGCTGGTGCGCGCCGACCTCCACCGTGACGGCCTGGCCTTCCCGTGCTTCCCGTACCAGCACCTCATCGAGACCGAGGGCCTGGCCGCGATGGCCCGGGACATGGGCACCACCTGCTGGGCCCTGCCCGATCTCGAAGTGCTGCATCCGCACCACGTTCCGGACCCGGCGGGCGTCGGGGCCATGTGCCCGTCCTGACCGACCCGGCCGGTGCACCGTCCTGGCCGACTTGGGCGGGCCTTGAAGCGCCGCCCGACGGCTACAGCACTCGGAGTAATCATTTTGACACAGAAAGTAAGCAAATCCTACGGTGGCGCCACTGCCCCGGGCGCGGAACGTACCGGCCTTGCAGGGCAGTTCCCTACCCTCGAACGAGAGGTCCCACCTTGAAAGCCCGTGTCATATCCTCGCTGGCCCTCCCTGCCGCACTGGCAACCGCCGGACTGCTGAACGGCGCAGAGGCGGCCTATGCCACAGCCCTGGCTTCGGACTCGCTCGCCACGTCGGCGACATCCGGGCACACGGAGCAGGCGACAGGTGGCGTCGCCGCCACCTCCGGGTCCGAGCACCCCTGCACCCCCATCGGCAACATGACCATCACCGACTATGGCCACTGCTGCACCCCCATCGGCAACGTGACCATCACTGGCTACGACCACTGCTGCACGCACGTGGGCAACGTGACCATCACCGGTTACCACCACTGCTGCACGCCCATCAGCAACGTCACGTTCTGCGACTACGGAGACTACGGGCTCCTGTAATCCTTCGAGGACTGGGAGCGTCGACGGCGCTCCACAACGAGTGGGTAAACCGGCGGGTCTACTACGACACGGCCATCCAACAGGGCCTGAGGGGGGCCGCCGGGACCCGGCAACGCGCAATCCTGCCCACCCGTTATCGGTGGAGCCTCTTCGGCCCGCTCCCGTCCTGCCCCGCCCAGTCCCTTCCCGTTCCCGTTCCGAAGCGAAAGACGGCGCATGCCCCAGAGATCCGATCCCGTGGTTTCGGTGGTCATTCCGTGCCACAACTACGCCCGCTATCTGCCCGAGGCAGTGTCCAGCGTCCTTGCCCAGACGTTCGAGGACTGGGAACTGGTCATCGTCGACGACGGCAGCACCGACAACATCTTCGAGGTGACCGAGGACCTGATCGCCCGGCACCCCGACAGGCGCATCAGATTGCTCCAACAGGCCAATGCCGGGGTCTCCGCCGCGCGCAACACCGGAATCGAGGCAGCCGCCGGCCGCTACGTCCTTCCCTTGGACGCCGACGACATGATCGCGCCCACGATGCTGGAGAAGACCGTCGCGGTGCTCGACAGCGATCCCGAGGTCGCCATCGCCTCAACCGACGTGTTCACCTTCACCGACGACGATCTGCCCCCACAGGTGATGCCTCTTCCCGCCTACAGCAGAGAACTGCTGCTCCAGCGACTGATCATGTTCTACTGCTCGCTGTATCGCCGTGAAGCGTGGCAGACCGTGGGCGGGTACGACGAGAACATGCGGGCCGGAGAGGACTGGGACTTCTGGATCGGCTGTGCCGAGCACGGCTTCGATGCGTTCCACATCCATGAGCCGCTGTTCGGGGCGCGTAACAAGGACACCGGACTGCACCTGGAAGCCGCCGAGAACGACCTGGCCATCCGGGCCCGGATCGTGGCCAACCACCCAGGCCTGTTCAAGCCGATCACCCGCGGCTGGGCACACGCCGTGCTGAGTCAGGACGCGGAAGCCTGCCTGCGGGACGAGAACGTGCCCGACGACATCCTCACCCGGGCCGCCGAGATGGACCAGTTCCTCGGCGCGGTCATGGCCCTGCAGAGGACCACGCGGGTGCAGTACTACCACATCCGGCGCATGGAGAAGGCGCTGGCCGCTCACAGCGGAACCGCCAACCCGCCCAGTCAGGGAAGGGAAGAGGCGCCGACGGCATCCGCCGTGTGACGTGGTGCGGGGAAGCGGCGCTTCCCCGCATTCGCGTCCTGCCGGGCCTCGTGCACCGACACGTTGAGCAGGAAGAGACCGACGTCCGCGCGGGCGCCTGCGGCGAGACGCCGCTCGGGAGGGCAGGGGGGCTGGCTCGTCGCGCTCGGCCCGGTCCTCGGCGCCACCGTGCTGTGGGCGACTCACTACCTGGACGCCGCAGTCGAACAACTGCGGGAGCTGCCTGCCGTGCTGGGCCGCCACGGCTTCCGCCCTCCACCCCGGTCGATGGTGCCTGATACGCCTGCGCGACCCTGCCACCACCGATACCGGTGAGGAAGAGGGGGTAAGTCCTTTATACCGGCGGGCTCTTCGCCAGCATCTTCCGCTGCACCCGCCTGCCCTGCGCTTCAGCGTCCACCGTTGGTCGTCGGCGAACCCGTGCGCCAGCGGGCCTCGCGCAGCTCCGCTTCCAGGCGCGCGAAATGCCGTGCCGACAGACGCTGAACGCGGTCCACTCACCGCGGTCTGGGCGGCGGCGCGGCGCCGGCCCCGGGCCGGCAGCCCGCAGGACGCGGCGGACGCCGGCCGCGCTGACCTTGCGGGTGTTCGCGGGGTCGACGCGGTCGTGGTCGGTGCGTTGGCGGTTCCAGAGCTGCCGGCCGGCATAACGGGGATTGGCGAGGATGGCCCGCTCCGTGTTCAGGACCCGACGCTGACCGTTGCGGGGCGGGTTTCGGGCCCGGTTCGCGGCTGCCAGGCAGAGGATGCCGGCGCCGTTGAGGGCGCGGGTGATGCTGTGTCCGGCCAGACGCTGGGCGAAGATCCAGGACGTGATCGGCCCGCACTCGGGATCGTCGTCCAAGCGCTGCAGGCGCAAACCGCAGGTCCATGACCTGGGGATTTCCCCCGGCGGGTGGGCGTATGGAGGGGGCCGTGGATGCACACTGTCGACAAATGAGCCGCTTGCGGTGATCCTGAGATCTCAAATTCCTCATCACCGAGCCGAGAGCCGGCTCTCGCCGAAGTGGGAGAAACCACCGTGCTTCCTTGGAGTTGCGACACCTTCGTGGCCATGGCCGACAGCGTGCCCGGGGGGCACGTTCTGTTGGCCAAGAACAGCGACCGCCCTGTTTCCGACACACAGCCACTGCGTTTCCTGCCGCGCCGCACCGCGCAGGCGGGTGCCGTCCTGCGGCTGGCCCATGTCGAGATTGACGACGTCGAGGGGTCCTACGCGCATTTGGGCGGTTCGCCCTACTGGTGCTGGGGACACGAAGAGGGCCTGAACGAATGGGGTGTGGCCATCGGCAACGAGGCCATGTTCACCAGGGACTGGGCGGCTGCGGTGTCCGCGGTCAAGGGCGGTGCCGACCGGGACGGCGGGATCCTCGGCATGGAGCTGCTGCGCCTGGGTCTGGAGCGGGGCCGCACGGCCCGGGAGGCGCTCGACGTCATCTGCTCGCTGGTGGAGCGGTACGGGCAGTGGGGCTCTGGTGTCGTGGGGCAGCCGCCGGTCACGGGTGGGTACGACAACTCGTTCCTCATCGCCGATGCCAAGGAAGCGTGGGTGTTGGAGACAAGCGGTCACCGCTGGGCCGCCAAACAGGTCACCACGGGGACGTACGCCATCTCCAACCAGCCGACCATCCGCACCCAGTGGGACCGCGCCAGCAGCGATCTGGTGGAACACGCGGTGGAATCCGGCTGGTGGGAGTCCGCGCCGGGACGATCGTTCGACTTCGCGCGCGCCTATGTCGACCCTGGTACGCCGCTGCAGTTGTCGCACATCCGGCTCCAGCGCTCACGCCAACTGCTCGGCGAGGCGGTGGATGCCGGTGGGGTGGGGCTCGGCCAGGCCCAGCGGGTGCTGCGCGACCACTACGAGGACACCTTCCTGGGCGGCCCGTACTTCAACGCGGCGCTGCCGGACTTCCTGAGCCTGTGCATGCATTCCCACCCGTCGGACTTCACCTGGGGCAACACTGCCGGCTCGGCGGTGTTCGTGTTGCCGAAGAGCGGAGAGGGGCTGGCTCATCTGTGGTGGACGCCGGTGACGCCGTGCACCGGTGTGTATGTGCCGGTGTTCGTGGACGCCGGGAGGGTACCCGGGATCTTTTCTGCGGCGGGGACGGCCGGTGTCCGGGAGTGTCCTCCCGAGCACGCGCCGGTGGACACGTATGACGAGGGGTCCTACTGGTGGCGGTTCCGCCGGCTGCTCGACTTCGTCAAGGGCGGCGAGTCGGCGTGGACCTTCAACGAGAACCAGCCCGTGGTGCGGCGGGCGTTCGACGCCCTGGAACGGCAATGGGCGGGCGAACTCCCGCAGGTGGAGAAGGACGCGCTCGCGTTGCGCGAGCGGGGCGAGCATGCGGCGATGGCGGACTTCCTGGCCGGCTACACGGAGTCGTGCGCGCAGCAGGCATTGGAGGTCCTTGGCCGTCTCGTCGCGCAGCTGTCCGGCTGAGAGGCGTCCTGTCACCACCGGAGAAGCCTTGACAAGCCGATGTGGGGTCCGCATGCTACCGGCTTAACGAGGTCGGATCTGAGATCTCAAGAAGCCGGGATCGAGGGGCGCCATGGACCGTCCGGAAACCGTTCACATCCGCAGCAATGGGCAGGTGACCCTGCCCATGCCGGTCCGCCGTGCGGCCGAGCTGCAGGAGGGCGACGTGGTCGAGGTCGCCCTCCAGGACGACGGAACGATTCTGCTGCGTCCGGTCGCGGTTCTCGACCGGTTGCAGGCGGACCTGGTCTACCGGGTCGGGGACCGGTCCGTGCCGGAGCTTGCCGAGGACGACATAAGGGAACGGGCCCGGGGGCTGGTCCGACGCCGCAGGCTTCCGGTCACCACCGGGCGCGCGCTCGACGCACTGGTGGACCGCTACCAGCGTGGTGACCTGACCCAGCGGGCGTTCATCAGCGAGGCATTGATGCTGGGCCTGCCCTCGGCGTCGATCACGGCGCTGCTGGCCGGCACCGAGCCCGCCTCCGCCGAGGTGCCTCCGGCGCCCCCCGTGGCCGAGGAGGCGCCGCAGGCGGCCGTACGAATCGCCCAGGCGTACCACTCGCTGCTGTATTTGCCGCTGTATATCGCCCATGACGTCGGTTTCTTCGCGGACGAGGGAGTACGAGTCGAGATCACCGACGCAGGCGGCGGCACCGAGGCCTGGTCCGCGGTGGAGGCGGGCATCGCCGACTATTCCGTCCACGATCCGGTGTTCACCGTCCGCGCCTTCGAGCAGGGGATCGAGGACGCGGTCGTGGTCGGCAGCATCTGCAACGGGCAGGCCATCCTGGCGCTGGCCGCGGACCCGGCCGTGGAGGCCACCGACGACCCGCGTGTTTTCAGCACGCGCACCGTCGCCGGGCGCATCGTCGCCACCCAGCCCCAGCCCGATTCACAGTGGGCCCTGCTGCGCTACCTTCAGTTCCTGTACCAGGCGGGCCCCGAGTCGTCCTACCGCGGCCTCCAGGTGCCGATCGGCGCCGAACCGGATCCCGTCCTGGCCGGGCGGGCCGACATCTGCCTCGCCTTTCCGCCGCAGGCGGACGTGGCCATGTCGCAAGGCCTGCACGAGGTCTTCGACTTCTCCAGCTTTCTGGGCCCGTATCTGCTGTCGGCGCTTGCCACCCGGCGTGGCACCGTGCAGGACAAGCCCGCCCAGCACAAAGCGGTGATCGCCGCGCTGGAGAAAGCCTGCCAGTACGCCCATGCTTTCCCGGACGAAGCGGTCCGGGTGGCTCAGCTGGAATTCCCCGGTGTCGACTCGAAGGTGATCGAGAGCGCCACACGGCGCTGTCTGCGGCGCAACTTCCTACCGCCCCACGTCGCGGTGGACCACGAGGCCTGGAAGGAGAACGGCGTTCTCAACAGGTTCGTCGGCACCATTCAGCAGTACCACTCGTCGGCCGAACTGGTCGACAACGAGATGAGTCTTCACGCCTATCGCACGCTCGGCAATCTCCGCCTCATGTGGGACGGCCCCCGCCCCATCGGGAAACCGGTCGCCCCAGCCGGAGCGTGACCAGACGGACGTGAGGTGGGACCGGCACGTCACGCCGGACTTCCCACAGTCACCCATGCCCGAAAAAAAGGTACAGCATGAGCATACTGGAAAGATTCAGAGGACCGACGACATCTATCGACGACCAGATCGAGAGCTTCGCGATCAACCGCGTCCCCTCGAATCTGCGGTGGCCCATACCCGCCATCAGCCTCGTGCTTCTCGGCAACGCCACCGCGATGTTCTTCTTCTCCTTCGGTGCCCAGCAGGCGTTCCTCGTGGGATGGCCCGGAATGCTCGGCCCGATCGCCTACTTCTTCATCGGCTCCGTGCTGATCGGCATGCTCACCATGCGCATGGCGAGCCGGGAAGGCCTGTCGCAGAACCTGCTCAGCCGGGGTCTCGGCTTCGGCAGCCGGGGCGCGGCGGTCACCTCGTTCATCTACGCCATCAACTACGTCTTCTACTTCCTCTTCGAGGGAACGATCGTCTCGCACGCGATCGCGGGGTACTTCAAGGTCGACATCAACTCCACCGCCGGCATCGGCATCTTCGCCGTGGTGGGCCTGGTCACCCTGCTGCTGGTCCGACGCGGCATGCACGCCATGTCGTTCCTCCAGTCCTGGGGCTTCCCGGTGTTCCTGATCCTGCTCGCCTGGGGCCTGTACAAGATGTTCACGGAGCACACCCCGGTCGGCGCGGACGGCTGGCACGCCACCGGTGCCACGGGCAGCGTGGCGATGTGGAGCGCGTTCAGCTTCGCCAACGGCCAGATGATCTTCCAGGGCCTGATGGCGACCGACTACGGGCGTTTTGCCTCCCGCAACGTCCGCTACCGCGGCACCGCCGCCATCATGCTCGGTGAGCTCATCCCGATGTTCGCCGTGATCTTCCTGGGCGCCTTCATCGGCATCACGCTGCTGACCGAACTGCACGGACCGAATGCGCAGTCCAACGCCCAGGACCCGGGCTTCATGTTCGTGTACCTCATGGGCGGTGTGGGTGTCGTCTTCGCCGTCATCACCCAGATCCGCATCAACGTCATGAACCTGTACGGCGGTTCCATCGCGCTCTCGTCCGGATTCGACGTCGCCGCCAACTTCCGCCCTGGCCGCCAGTACTGGATGTACCTGGTGTGGATTTTGGGCGTGGTCTTCTACGCGTTCAACGTCATCAACCACCTGGGGACGTTCCTGGCGGTCACGGGTGTCCTCACCAACACCTGGGTGCTGATCATCCTCGCCGACTACTTCGTGTGCCGCCGCTGGATGAAGCTCGGCCGGTCGGAGAACATCGAGTTCGAGCCGCACGAGGTGCGGTCCTGGAACCCCTGCGGTCTGGCCTCGCTCGGACTGGCCGTGGTGGTCGGCGCGCTGGGCATCGGCGGCGTGTACCCGGTGTACTACGCGTCGTTCATCTCGATGCTGCTCGGCCCCATCGTGCACATCGCGATCACCGCGGCGACAAAGGGCCGCTATTACACGCCCGTCCGGGCGGCCGAGACCTCGACACAGCCGCAGGGCGCCCTGTCGTAGATGCTGGAACATCCGGTCCACGGGGATTCCAGCAGCCACCGACCCACACGTGGCCATCTGTGCCGCCGGAGTCGGGACGCCCCACGCGGCGTCGCACCGGACCAGGCGGCATCCCTGACATCAAGTTCTGACGATTGAGGAGTTGGCATCGCGTACCCGCACGGTTCGTACGCCGTGATCCCGCCGCCGTGAAAGGCAGGCCGGGATCACGGCACTTCACGTGACGTGACGCCTTCGCCTTCTCCGCGCCTCCGGGGCGCACCTGCCGGTCTTCACTCCGGAGCCCCCGCGGCGGCAAGGAGGGCTTGCGCCTGTTCGCGGGCATCGTTGATGGGGTCCGCGAAGATGTTCAGGCCGTGGGCGACGAGTGCTCCTTCGTGAAGCAGCATGAGCGTCCGGCCCAGATGGTCGGCCCTGTCCGGGGTGATGTCCCTGGCGAGGTCGGTGAACAGGGCGAGCATCCACTGCTTCTGCCCGGTGATGATCGGGTAGGCCGGGTGGGACGGATCGCTGATCTCGGCGTGGGCGTTGACCATGCTGCACCCCTTGGAACTGTTCTTCGCCGACCACGCGCGTGAGGCATCAAAGACAGCCAGGACGCGCGCCGCCGACCCCGACCGTGCGGCGTCGAGGTGCTGGGCGAGGAAGGCGCGCCAGCGTTCATCGCGATCCGCTAGGTACTCCACGACGATCTGCTCCTTGGAGCCGAACCGGTCGTAGAGGGTTTTCTTCGTCACCCCGGCCTCGGCGGCGATCAGATCCACCCCGACGGCATGGATGCCGCGCTCGTAGAACAGCCTCGCGGCGGCCTCCAGGACGCGCCGTGCGGCAGGCGTCATCGTGATCCGTTGCGGCCTCTCGGTAGTGCCCATACCTCAACAGTATACCGATCTGTATAGTGAGGGACGGGTATACCGATCTGTTTAATGGAGGGTGAGACGTGAATTTCCTGCTCTCGATCGCCTTCGTGCTCTGCTGGAGTTCCGGGTTCATCGGGGCCAAGCTCGGCGCGGGCAGTGCGTCTGCGGTCACGATCCTGATGTGGCGGTTCCTGCCGCTGGCCGTCACCCTGATCGTCATTGCCACCGTCTCCGGAACGTCGTGGCGCGGCCTCGCGGTGCGGGATGTGGCCCGGCAGGCCATGATCGGCGTGCTGTCGCAGAGCGGCTATCTGCTCACCGTCTACTACGCGATCCAACTCGGTGTCTCCAGCGGCACCACAGCCCTGATCGACGGCGTCCAGCCCCTCGTCGCCGGAACACTTGCCGGACCGTTGTTGCGTCAACACGTCTCGCGCAAGCAGTGGCTCGGCCTGTGCCTGGGAATGGGCGGCGTCGCCATCGTCACCATGGCCGATGCCGCGGCCGGCACCGGTGCGGCCTGGTGGGCCTATCTCATCCCCTTCCTCGGCATGCTCTCGCTCGTAGCGGCCACGTTCCTCGAAAGCCGCTCCCGCGCGCGGGTCGCGCCCGCGGTGTCGATGACCGTCCACTGCGCCACCAGTGCCGTCATTTTCACGGCCCTCGCCGTGAGCACGGGAGCCGCGAGTCCGCCCGCCGAGCTGTCGTTCTGGGCGGCGATCATCTGGCTCGTAGCCTTGTCGACCTTCGGCGGGTACGGGCTGTACTGGCTCATCCTGAGGCGCTCTGGAGTCACCAAGGTCAATACGCTCATGTTCCTCATGGCCCCGGTCACGGCAGTCTGGGGAGCGCTCATGTTCGGTGAACCGTTCAGTCTGCAGACCGCTCTCGGTCTGGCCGTCGGCCTCGCGGCAGTCGTCATCGTCTACCGCGGTGACACCTCATCCACCAGGGCGTTCGCGCGGGATACGGCCACGGGCGAGGTCGCGAACATCAAACATTCGATGTCTCGATGCTCCTGACGGTCGTGGTCCGTCAAATGACGTTGCGTCGGCCGCCCCGGGCGCGCCGCGCGGCGCCCCCGGGGCGTGGCTGGCCGGCCGGCGCGAGGGCCGACGGCCGATGCGATGGGCTCCTGGATACGGCGAGCGGATCAGCGGGCCGGTGGTGCGGGGGCGGCGGGGACCTGCGACAGGGAGGAGGACAGCGGGTGGCCGACCGCGATGGCGAGTTCGTCGCGCACGGCCGCCAGCGTCTCCGGGTCGAGCCCGGTGCTGATCCCTTCCCGGTGCAGGAGGTGGACCAGGTCGTCGGTGCCGATGTTGCCTGCCGCGCCCGGGGCGAACGGGCAGCCTCCGATGCCGCCCAGGGAGGCGTCGAAGTGGGCGACTCCCATGCTCAGCGCGGCCCAGGCGTTGGCCAGGCCCATGCCGTAGGTGTCGTGCAGGTGCAGACCGAGTTCGAGGTCCGGATGACGTTCCCGCACCGACGCGACCGTCTCGCGCACCTGCGAGGGGTTCGCGTTCCCGATGGTGTCGGCCAGATGGATCACGGCCGCGCCGGCCGCCTTCAGCCGGGTCGCGACCCGTGCCACCTGCTGCGGGGCGGTGGGGCCGTCGAAGGGGCAGACGAATGCGGTGGCGATGGTCGCCTGCGTACGGACCCCGGCGCCGGCCAGTATCTCGGCGGCCTCGTCGATCCGGTCCAGTGCCTGTTCGACGCCTGCTCCGGCGTTGGCCTTGCTGTGTCCTTCGCTTGCGGAGACCACGAAGCGGACGTCGCGGGCTCCGGCCGCCACGGCCCGTTCGGCCCCGGTCCGGTTGAACACCAGCGTGTGCAGCATTGCGGCACTACCGGGCAGGAGTGCGGTGAGCACTTCCTCGGTGTCGGCCATCTGTGGCACGCGCGTCGGGTTGACGAACGCGCCGACCTCCAGCGAGGTCAGGCCGGCGTCGATCAGCCGGTGGGCCAGCCGGATCTTCTCCGCGGTCGGCACGATCACGGGTTCAAGCTGCAAGCCGTCCCTCAGGACCACTTCGGTGATGGTCACCCGGTCGGGAAAGTCCGTCATTACTAGATCACTCCCTGTTCGCTCAGCCGGGCCCGTGCCTCAGCGTCGACGCCGATCTCCTCGAGCACCTCGTGGGTGTGCGCGCCGAGTTCGGGTCCCAGCCATCGGGTGCGGCCGGGGTCGTCCGCCAGCTTGGGCACGATCCCCGGGAAGATCACCTCGGTCTCGCGCGTGCCCTCGATGCGCACCGGGTGGCGCTCGTGCATGCCGCGCGCCGCGTAGTGCGGGTCCTTGACGATGTCCTCGGCGGTATAGATGGGGCCGGCCGGAACATCGGCTTCGCTCAGCCCTGTCAGGGCCTCGTCGAGGCCGCGCCCGCCGGTCCACCGCCCTATCGCCTCGTCGATCTCGGCCGCGTGCGCCGAACGCCCGGCGTTGTCCGCCAGCCGCGGGTCGGCGGCGAGGTCAGGGCGGTCCACCAGGACCATCAGGCGCCGGAAGATGGCGTCGGAATTGCCGCTCACCACCACGAACTTGCCGTCGGCGGTGCGGTAGGTGTTGGACGGCACGATGCCGGGCAGGGCCGTGCCCGACGGTCCCCGCAAGACACCGAAGGCGTCGTAGTCGGGCACCAGCGACTCGGTGAGCGAGTAGATCGCCTCGTAGAGCGCGACGTCGACCACCTCCCCGGAGCTCGTCCTGTCCCGGCGCACCAGTCCCATCAGGGCACCGACGACCGCGTACAGACCGGCGACGGAATCGGCGAGGCTGACGCCCACCCGGGTCGGGGGCAGTTCCGGGTACCCGGTGAGGTGCCGCAGGCCGCCGATCCCCTCGGCGACGCCACCGAACCCCGGGTTGTCCCGATACGGGCCGCTCTGCCCGTACCCGGAGATCCGCACCAGCACGACGCCGGGGTTCACCTCGCGCATGCGCTCCGGTCCGATGCCCCACTTCTCGAGGGTGCCGGGCCGGAAGTTCTCCAGAACGACGTCGCTGCGCCTGATGAGTTCGGTGGCGATCCGCTGTCCCTGCTCGGTGCGCAGGTCCAGGGTGACCGACTTCTTGTTGCGTCCCATCACCCGCCACAGCAGGGAGGTGTCACCTCCGTGCAGCCGCCAGCGCCGCAACTCATCTCCGGTGCGCGGGCGTTCGACCTTCACCACCTCGGCGCCGAAATCCGCCAGCAGCCGGCCCGCCATGGGAGCGGCGATGAAATTCCCGAGTTCGAGCACCCGGATGCCACGCAGCGGTCCGCCGTCCAGTGGTGTCTGCGAGGGTGCGTAGGTGGTCACGACTGAGCCTCCGTCGACGGGCGCGGCACCATCACCGTGGCGTCGTGGCGGGTGTTGATGCTCTCCAAGGAGAGCCCGGTGGTCTTCGGCCCCAGGACCGCGACATCGGCGATGACCACCACCATGGCGGCGACGATCACGCCGAACACGGCCGACGGGCCACGGTCATGAAGCAGCGGAACAAGTACGAAGGGCATGAACGCGGTGGTGAGCCGGCTCAGCGAGTAGGCCGTGCCTGCGGCTGTGGTGCGGACCTGGGTCGGGTACAGCTCCACTTCGTAGGCGTGGAAGCCGTTGGAGAAGAAGTTGCTGGCCAGGGTGTACAGGAACCCGAGCGTGACGATCGCTGCCGAGGAGCCGGCGTTGCCGAAGGCCAGCCCCAGCACGATCATGGCCGCCGCCGCGCCCACCACGATCCACTTCCGCTGCACGCGCTCCATGAGCGGGATGGACAGCGCCGACCCGATCGGGTAGCCGAAGTAAGTGATGGCGGTGAAGGTCAGGGAGGACGTCACCGAGTAGCCCTTGGCGGTGAGGATGAGAGGGACCAGGGAGCCGAAGCCGTAGTAGCCGACGGTCTGCACCGACTGGAAGATCCAGAGCATGGCGGTGCGCCGTCGCCACTGGCCTGTGAACAGCACGCGGAGCGGCACCCGGGCAGTTTCGGTGGACGCGGATGCGGACGCCGGCTCCGGGGCGGTCAGCTCGCCATGCTCGGCCACGGCCGTCCGCTCCAGCTTGGCGACGATCGCCTCGGCTTCCTCATGACGGCCGACGCTCTCCAGCCAGCGCGGCGACTCGGGGAGGCTGCGGCGCAGGAACCAGATGATCACGGCGCCCAGCGAGCCGATCACCATCAGCCAGCGCCATCCGTCGAGCCCGAGCAGCTGGTGCGGGAGCAGGGACCGCCCGAGCAGGCCGACCGCGGGCACCCCGAGGAAGCCCAGGGTGAAGGCGATGGCGATCGCCCGGCCGCGGACCCGTCGGGGCATGAGATCGGCCAGGTACGCCGAGCCGAGCGGGAGTTCGGCGCCGATGCCGATGCCGGCCAGGAACCGGGTGGCGACCAGCATCGAAAGCGAGGCGCTGAAGGCGCCCAGGAACGAGAAGACGGAGTAGACGCCAAGGGTGAACAGGAAGGCCGTACTCCGGCCGTAGCGGTCACCGAGCCGGGACACCAGGATCGCGCCGAGGAACGCCCCGATGTAGGCGGAGGACAGCAGCACCGGCAGCGTGTCCTTGGTGACGTGGAACCGCTCGACGAGCACGACCGCCAGTACGCCGGCCAGGAAAACTTCGAAGAGGTCGAAGAAGAAGCCGAGGCCTACGACCATGGTCGCGCGGCGGTGTACGGAGGTGATCGGCAGCCGGTCGAGCCGACCGCTGACCGTCGTTTCTGCGGGGTGCGGGCCGGAAGGTGTGGACTGTGGAGACACGGATACTCCCATCCGAGGGAAGACAACCAGTACTCACGTCTGAGGCATCGCCGGCACGCTCAGGGCTGCCGGGGACCGGGCGCACAGCAGGGCCGTGAAGGCTCTCCTGAGATCGAGATCAACCCGCATTGCGGGCTGGGCCCTACTATGTGAGTCACCTAACGTTGCCGTCAAGGATCATGTCGAAGATCGGTCCGCGCCTCGACCGGACTCCACCGTGGTCCACCGCGGGCCCTGCGCAGGCACGCACCCGTTGAGCCGCGCTCCGGTACTGTCGGCGTACCGTCGTACGCAGATACCGCGCGAAACAGGAGGTCAGCAGGCGAAGTGGCCAGGAGGTCGGCAGTGGCGAACGAGGAGGACGCCCAGGGGCAGTCCCCGCTTCTCGTGCTGGGCAAGATCCGCGGCATTCTGGAGTGCTTCGCCCCGGAGAACCCGGAACTGACGCTGCCTCAGATAAGGCGAGCGACCGGGTTGCCTTCCAGCACGTGCCAGCGCCTGGTGCAGAACCTCGTACGTGAGGGTTTCCTCGACCGTACCGGGGACGCCTACCGCATCGGGCTCTCCCTGGTACGCATGGCCGCGCCCGGAGTGCACGGATTCGACCCGGTCCGGCAGATCCAGCCCTTTCTGGACGAGCTGCGTGACAGCACGGGAGAGACGGTCTGCCTGTACGTGCGGGACGGTCTGTACCGCAGCGTCGTGGGACTCGCCGAGACCCAGCATGTCGTCAAGCGCATCTTCGCACTCGGCACGGTGGCTCCCCTGCACGCCGGCTCGGCGGGCAAGGTCTTCCTCACCTACGACGAGGACGCCTGGCACGACGCCCTGGAGCAAGGCCTGAGTCCGGTCACCGGACACACCATCACCGACGTGGACGAGTTCGCCGAGCAGCGGGCCGTCATCCGTCGTCGCGGATACGCCGCATCCTTCGAGGAGCGCGACATCGGGTCCGCCTCTGTGAGCGCGCCCGTCTTCGGTGTGCACGGGCAACTCGTCGGCGTGCTGGGCATCGTGGCACCCGTTCAGCGGCTTACGCCCGAGGACGTGCCGGCGCTGGCCTCCCTCGTGGTGGCCGCCGCCGCTGACGCATCTCGCGCGATCGGCTGCCCTCCCGCTCTGCTCCCTGGACAGCCGCCCGAGGAAGACAAGGACAGGACAGAGGTCGCTCAGAACCCGGCCCAAAAGAAGGCGGTCCACACGACTCATGACACGGGGCAGCCCGAAGGGATCTGCGCCGTGAGGGACGCGCCGTCCGGCGCGACCTGGGGCAGGGTCAGTCACGCCTTCTTCCGTGCCGGCCGACTGCATCGAGTGCTCGCAGGAACCCTGCTGCGCCGGGTGGGGCTCTACCCGGGCCAGGAGATTCTGCTCATGCTGCTGTGGGACGAGGACCACCGCGCACAGGCGGACCTCATTCGCGCGCTTGCCCTGGACGCCTCCACGGTGACCAAGATGCTGCAGCGTCTGGAACAGGCCGGATTCGTCACCCGTGCCGCCTCCCCGACCGACCGGCGGGCATCGATCGTCTCCCTCACGGACGCGGGGCGTGCACTGCGGGAGCAGGTCGCGGACCTCTGGCGTGAGCTCGAGGAGGACACCACCACGCTGCTGAGCGATGAGGAGGCGACAGCGGTCACCGCCCTCCTCAACCAGATCGAGGAGGGACTGCAGGAGCGGCTGGCCGGTGACCGTGGCACGGATGAGCCGCCCGCGGGGACGGCGGAATCCGGGGGTCGTCACAACGCGTCCTCGTGTTGACCGGGCCGCGAGCAGTTCACACAGGCGCCCGCTCGGCAACGTCCGGCCGGGTGCCTGCGTGAACTGCTCGCGGGTGCGTCAGGCCTCGGACTCGCCCAGGACCGGGTAGTCGATGTAGCCGCCGTCGCCGCCTCCGTACAGACCCTCGGGGTTCAGGGCGTTGAGCGCCGCGTCGGCGCGGAATCGGGCGACCAGGTCCGGGTTGGCGAGGAACCCACGGCCGAAGGCGATCAGGTCCGCACCTCGCCGCAGCCACTGCTCCGCGTTCTCCCGGCCGCCGTCCTCGGGCGGCTGCGGGAAGGAGTTGAGCGGGTTGACCATGAGGATGCCCGGCCAGGCGGCACGGATCTTGTCGTTGACGTCCTCATCCTCCGCGGCCACCAGGTGCAGGTGCGCGAGGCCCAGCGGCGCCAGTTCACCCAGCAGCGCGGTGTACAGCGCCATGCTGTCGCCCTCGGCGATGTCGTTGAGCGCCTTGGCGGGCGAGATCCGCAAGCCCACCCGGTCGGCGCCGATCGCGGCGGCCACGGCCCCGACCACCTCGACGACGAAGCGGATGCGGTTCTGCAGGGCGCCGCCGTAGACGTCGGTGCGCAGGTTGGTGTTGGCCGCGAGGAACTGGTGGAGCAGGTATCCCATGGCGCTGTGCAGCTCGACGCCGTCGAAACCGGCCTCGATCGCACGCTCGGCGGCGCGCGCGAACTCCGCCACGATGCCCTCGACCTCAGCGGTGGTCAGGGCACGCGGTTCGACGTAGTCCTTGGGGCCCTCCAGCGTGAAGATCTGCCCGTCGGCGCGAACGGCGGACGGAGCGACCGGGGTGAGGCCGTGGACGCTGGGGTGGCCCACTCGTCCCGAGTGCTGGAGCTGGTTGAAGATACGCCCGCCGGCGGCATGCACGGCGTTGGTCACCGCACGCCACCCGGCCACCTGCTCATCGGTGCAGATGCCGGGGGTCATGGGATACCCCTGCCCCTGCAGCGACGGCTGGGTGCCCTCGGTCAGGATCAGTCCCGCCGAGGCGCGCTGGGCGTAGTAGGTGGCCATGCTCGGCGTGGGCACGCCGTCCCGGTCGGCACGGCTGCGGGTCATCGGCGCCATCACCATGCGGTTGGGCAGTTCCAGGCGGCCGTGACGTATGGGTTCGAACAGGGACATGCAGAACTTCTCCTTCGTGCTGAGCGGTGAGCGCACCTACGCCTGACCGAAAGCCGCGGCCACCGAAGCAGTCATGTGGTGGGGGATATAGTCTGCCTCGCAGATTACTTGCCAGCCAAATAATCGGACCGACCATCCCATGGGCCGCCGCAGCTCTGCCTGGCCCGTCAGTCACACCGGAGAATCCATGTCTATTGCCTATATCGTCCTCGCCGTCCTGCTGTCGTTGATCTTGGTCGTCTCAGGCCGGGGCAAGCTTGTGAAGGATCCGAAGGTCATGCCGGTCCTGGACGCGGTGGGAGTGGCGTCCGGACTCGTGCCGGTGCTGGCCGTTCTGGAGTTCGCCGGGGCAGTCGGCCTGCTCGTCGGGATCGGCTACCGGCCGCTCGGTGTCGCGGCGGCCGTGGGTGTGGCCCTGTACTTCTTGGGCGCCGTGATCGCCCACCTTCGGGTCAAGGACGTCAAGGGGGTGCCCGGCGCCGCCGTCCTGCTCGTGGTCTCGGCGGCCGAGGTGGCGCTTGCCGCCGCCGGCATGTGATCGGCGAGGCGCCCCTCGCCAGATGCTTCCGTGGACGTGAGAACGGGCCGCCGAATCGGCGGCCCGTTCTCTCCCGCGCGCACGCGCGCTCTCGCCTGCCCCGTGAGACGCGTCAGAGGTGGTCAATCGCATCACAGGGGTCGACCCCTGGCTGCGCACGGTGGATCTGCGTGGACAGGCGACCCGCCAACGCCGCCAAGGTCGTGCCCTCCTGCGGCGACAGCCCCGACAGCAGATCGGCCTCCGCCGCGGCCACACGCCCCTCGTACCTGGCCAGCGTCTCGGTGCCCGAACCGGTGGCCACGATCTTCCGTGCGCGGCGGTCCACCGGGTCGGGGACACGCTCGACCAGCCCGGCGTCGACAAGGGTGTCGATCAGGTAGGTCAGGACCGTGCGGTCGATCGCCAGGTGAGTGCCGATCGCCTGCTGGTTGGGCGGATTCCGGTGAACGACGGTCGACAGGATCTGATAGCCGCGTACCCCCGCCGGCATCCCGTCCATCGCGCTCTCGAACCGGGCCTGGAAGCCCCGAAGAATGATCGCCAGATGCCGGATGAGATCCCCGGGAGCGTCAGCCGCGCCCTTCTCTGGAGGCGTGAGCGCGTTCGTGGCCATGTGCTCACTTTACTGTGCAGGTGACGGCCCTCGATCTTTCCGCCATGAACATGGTCTCTCGGTCTTCACCGGAACCCGGGTCAACGGCCGTTCGGGCGGCCGGAGCGCCTGCCGATCCCGGCGACCCGTTCCAGCAGCGGTGTCAGCCGGTGCGGCACCAGCTCGCGCATCGCCAGAGCGGTGGTCGTGCGCTCCACCCCCGGGCTGGCGAGGATCTGCCCGGCGATCCGGTACAGATCCTCGGCGTCGGCGGCGACCACGCGAGCGAGCAGGTCGGTCTGCCCGCTGAGACCGAACACCTCCACCACCTCCGGAATGGCAGCGAGCGTCTCGGCCACCTCGGACAACCGGTGCTGGTCGACGTGCATGGTCACGAATGCGGTGAGTGGGTAGCCGAGGGCGCCGGGAGCGACCCCGCGCTCACGGGAACCGAGAGCGCCGTTGGTCTCCAACTTGGTCAACCGCGCCTGGACGGTGTTGCGGGACAGCCCCAGCCGCTGGGCCAGGGCCAGGATGGTGGCGCGCGGCTCGTGGGCCAGCGCCAGCAGGATCCGGGCATCCGTGGCGTCAACAGTCGCTCCACTGTTCATGCTGTTCAAGTAAGTACCCCCATCGCGTACGCCAGTTGAGCACATTGCTCAATTCCCGAGGAACATCTTGTTCAGATGCAAAGCAAGCTGTCTACTCACTGATCACGGGCAGCAAAACATCGGCATGTGCATACGTACGGAGGTGGTCAGGCGTGGTCATGAGCGCTGTGTCGACTGGAGCGACGGACGCGGACGGCTCCGGGCAGGATCCGCTGGGGACGCTTCAGGCGGTCGAGCGCCGGGTGCTGTGGCTGTCGTCGGCGATCATCGATCAGGCGAACCGGCTGCGCCCGAACCCGGAGGGACTCAAGGTCGGCGGTCACCAGGCGTCCAGCGCGTCCATGGTGTCGATCATGACAGCCCTGTGGTTCCACCACCTGACCGCGCAGGACCGGGTATCCGTCAAGCCGCATGCCTCGCCGGTGCTGCACGCCATCAACTACCTGCTCGGCGAGCTGGACGAGTCCTACCTGAGCACTCTTCGGTCCTTCGGTGGGCTGCAGAGCTACCCCAGCCGTTCGAAGGACCCCGACACGGTGGACTACTCGACCGGATCCGTGGGCATCGGCGCGACGGCCCCCGTCTGGGGGACGATCGCCCGACGCTACGTGGATGCCCGCTTCGGGCAGGCCGGCCGGGGCCGTCAGTTCTCGCTGCTCGGCGACGCCGAACTGGACGAGGGCGCGATCTGGGAGGCGGTCCAGGACCCGATGGTCGCCGGCCTCGGTGAGGTCGTGTGGATCGTCGATCTCAACCGGCAGTCCCTGGACCGGGTCGTTCCGGGCATCGCCGCCGACCGGCTGCAGGGCATGTTCGACGCCGCGGGCTGGCAGGTGCTCACCCTCAAATACGGGCGGCTGCTGCGGGAGTTGTTCACCCGGCCGGGCGGCGAAGCGCTGCGGGTGCGCCTGGACTCCATGGACAATGCCGAGTACCAGCGGCTGCTGCGCTGCGACTCCGGGCAGCTGCGCGACCGTCTGCCCGGCTCCGGTTCCACCCGCGAGCCGATCGCCGGTCTGATCGACCAACTCAGCGACGAGGAACTGTATGCCGCCCTGCGCAATCTGGGCGGCCATGACCTCGGTGCGCTGCTGGACGCGTACGAGAGCATCGACGACACCCGCCCCACGGTCATCTTCGCCTATACGGTCAAGGGATACGGACTCGCCAGCGAGGGCCACCCGCAGAACCACTCTTCCCTGCTGACAGAGCGTCAGATGAGCGACCTCGCCGACCGATTGGGAACCGACCTGGACGCCCCCTGGGGCCGCTTCCAGGACGACAGCGCCGAGGCGGAGCTGTGCGCGCGGGCCGCTGAGCGACTCCGCCGCGCGGAGCTGCCCGCGCAGCAACCGCCGGCCGTGCCCGACGATATCGGGCGCACCCCTGCCGGCATCGGAAACACACAACAGGCCCTGGGGCGCGTCCTGCTGGACCTCACCCGGCAGGCCCCCGAGGCGGCGAGCCGCATCGTCACCGTCAGCCCGGACGTCAGTTCGTCCACCAACCTGGGCGGCTGGATCAACAAGGCCGGCATCTGGTCGGCCACTGAGCGCACCGACTGGTTCGCCGACGACGCCGAGACCATCCTGCACTGGCGGGAGCGGCCCGCCGGCCAGCATGTGGAACTGGGGATCGCCGAGACCAACCTGGTGGGCCTTCTCGGCGAGCTCGGGGCCACGTGGAGCCGCTGGGGGCAGCCGCTGCTGCCGATCGGCGTGATGTACGACCCCTTCGTCAACCGCGCCCTGGAACCCTGGTCGTTCGGCATCTACGCCGGCGGCCAGTCCATCCTGGTCGGTACTCCCTCCGGCGTCACCCTCGCCCCCGAGGGCGGGGCCCACCAGTCGATCACGACCCCTTCGCTCGGCATCGAACAGCCCGGGTGCATCAGCTATGAACCCGCCTTCGCGCTGGACACCGAATGGTGCCTGCTCGCGTCCCTGAACCGGCTCGGCAGGCCGGACGGCAGCTCTGCCTATCTGCGTCTGTCCACGCGCCCGGTGGACCAGACTCTCGTTGCCGTGCCCACGGACCCGGCCGCCCGCGAGCGCCGCCGCCGACAGACAGTCGGCGGCGCCTACACACTGCGGCGCCATGACGCACCGGCAGTCACCCTCGCGGCCATGGGTGCCCTCGTCCCCGAGGCTCTGGCCGCCGCCGATCGGCTGGCTGCCCTTGGCGTCGCGGCGGACGTAGTCTGCGTCACCAGTCCCGACCTGCTCTTTCGGGCCGTGCGCGCCCGCCGTGGTCTGGACGACGGGCCGCACTGGATCCTCGACCAGGTCTTCCCCGCCGAGCGAGCGACACCGCTGGTCACCGTCCTCGACGGACACCCGCACACACTGGCGTTCCTCGCCACCATCAACGGCGTTCCCACTACCGCGCTCGGCGTGACCCGATTCGGCCAGTCCGGAACGATCCAGGACGTCTACCGCTACCACGGCATCGACACCGACAGCATCGTTGCAGCGGCCCTCGACCTCACCGACTAGGTCGATGCGTCGCCTCTGTCCGACGCGTTCTCGGTAGTCGCGACCACTCATGGGGCGGTCGCGAGGACATGGCCTCAGTTACGCGAGGTGCCGCGGCGGGCCGTCGCCAAGCGGGTGACGGGTGGCAAGCGACGTTCCCCGCAGCGGCTACGGATCGTAGCCGCTGAGCGGTGACGGGAGCCTGCCGCACGCTACTTCGGTACAGCGACCAGTCGCACGGCGAGGCCCGTGAAGACCGTGCCACTGAACACATTGAGCCCGCGAGCCATGCGACGGCTGCGCCGCAGCATCGACGAGAGCCGGCCGGAGAACAGGCCGATCGTGGCGTCGACGGCGAGGCCCACGAGCACGAGCGTCAGACCAAGGGTGAGCAGCTGCCACTCCACGTGTCCGAGGCCGGGGTTCACGAACTGCGGCAGGAAGGCCACGTTGAACAAGATCACCTTGGGGTTGAGCAGATTGGTGATGGCCCCTTGCCAGAAGGCACGCTGTCGCCCTGGGCCGAGGTTTGCGGTCACTCCTTGCGCGTCGTCGGTTCCGAGGGCGGAGCGATCGCGAAATGCCTTGACGGCAAGGTAGAGAAGATAGGCCGCGCCGACCCAGCGCAGCACGTGGTAGAGCGTCGGCAGCGTGGTGAAGAGGGCTGACAGACCGAGCATGGCGGCGACGGCATGCACCAGGGCGCCGATCGCCACCCCCGATGCGGCCATCACGCCTGCGGTCGGCCCTCCACGGCCCCCCATCGCGACGACGAACATCATGTCGGGGCCCGGAGTAATGCACAGTACGAAGGCGGCGACCAAGAAGGTCGCATACAGAGAAGCGTCGACCATGGGGCCATGGTGATCACCTTGCGGCGACGCGTGGGCTGAATTCCACAACGTGAGACACCTGTTGCCACACGGTGCTTCCGTGAGCGGCATGCCGTCGCCCAGCACGGCGATGGGGCCGACGCCGTGGGTGATGCCGCCGACCGTTGGGCGTACAAGTCGCCGAAATGGTGACTGCTACCCCCGTTTCGGGCGAGCCCGGTACGCCCTCGGTGGCACTCCGTACTGCCGACGGAACGCCCGGCTGAAGTGGAAGGGACTGGCGAAGCCGGACGCCAGGGCGATCTGACGTACCTCCAGATCCGTGGCGTCGAGCAGCCGTTGCGCATGGCTCAACCGCGCCGCCCGGACTGCCTGCATCGGGGTGCGGCCGGTGTGCTCGGTGAAGAGGTGAGCGAAGCGTGAGGGCGACAGCGCGACGTGGGCGGCAAGCGACCGCACGGTGTGCGGGGCCGCCGGATCCGCGGCAATGACCGCCTGGGCCTGCCGGATCCGCGTGTCCACGGGCTCCGCGGCGGCACGGTCCCGGGCGGCGGTGCTCGCGGTGACCAGGAGCAGGACTTCCTCGATGGCGCCGAGGGCGAGTTCGCGCCCTGCTCCCGCCGCGGCAACCGCTATACCTGTCGGTTCAGGCATGGCCGCCACGGGGTCGGGCGGTGACTCGCCGCCCGACCAGCGGGCATCCGCGTGCAGTCGGCGGAACGCGTCGTCCACGCGGCCGCGCACCTCGGCGGGCACGCCGGCGACCAGGAACAGCCGGTCCGGCCGAGCACGGTCGCGCAGCCAGGCCGGCCAAGCGGCCCGCGGTTGGTAATGCACCCACCAGCCGCCCCATGACCCGGCGTCCGGGTCGGTGCGGTAGGCGTGGGCGCACCCGGCCGGGAACAGGACGAGGTCCCCGGGGTGCACCGCGGTCCAGCCGTCAGTGCCTCGTACCGCGCCGCGGCCGTGGGTGGTCCACATCAGCAGCCAGTTGGCCGCCCCCACTGTGCGGGTCACCGCGTAGTCCACCGACTCCGTGAATCGAGCGGCGATGAGCAACTCGGCCGGAGGAGAGGGCGTGTCGCCGGCAGATCTAGGCATGTGCACGGCACTCCTGGTCATTCAGCGCCTCCCTGTTACGGCCCTAGCCTCTGGAACAGTTGCTCAGCGCCCACGCGGCAGGCCGGCCCCGGCTGCTGCTCCAAGCGCCGTGAGCCTGATACCCGGACCGTCACCCTGAGGGGAAGCGTTCATGCCGACGATCTCACCTGCGGTGCTGCAGGAACAGTTCCACAAGCGCGGTTACACGGTCGTCAGCGGTCTCTTGGACCCCGCCGAAGCGCAGGAGATCGTCGAGGAGTTCATGCGATTCCCGGCCGACGGCCGCCCCGTGCCCGGCCACTTCGAGCCCAGGCCGAATCCCGCGCAGGGCCCTGCCGACCCCCTGGGCACGTACCCGCGAGTGATGCACCCGCATCGCATCAATGAACTCGCTCGGCGCAGACTTCTCGATCCGCGCCTGGCCGGGATACTCACCGGCCTCTTCGGTGAGGAGCCCCTCGCCGCCCAGAGCATGTTCTACTTCAAGCCGCCCGGCGCCCGGGGCCAGGCACTGCACCAGGACAACTTCTATCTTCGGGTCGAGCCGGGCACCTGCATCGCCGCCTGGGTCGCTCTGGACCACACAGACAGAGAGAACGGCGGTCTGGAACTGGTCCCGGGTACCCACCTGATGGATCTCTTCTGTCCGGAGGAGGCTGACCCCGGGCTGTCCTTCGCCCGTGAGTACGTTCCTCCGCCGCCCGGACTCACGCCGGTGCCCGTCGACATGGCGCCCGGCGACGTACTCTTCTTCAACGGCAGCCTCGTGCACGGCTCCGGGCCGAATCGCACGACGGACCGCTTCCGTCGGTCTTTCATCTGCCACTACGTGGGCCGCTCCGTACAGCGCATCGCCCGCTCCTACGACCTGCTGACCATGGACGGCCGCCCGGTGGCGGCGCAGGAGAACACAGGCGGTGGACCGTGCGGCAGCGAATTCGACGCGGCTCCGCACTGACCGCCCTCCCCGACCTGCTGAAGGCCTCCTCAGGTCAAGTCCGTCGTCTCTCTGTCGGCGCGGCCGGTGCCGGCGTCCGGCTGCGTCGGCAGGGCCTGGCCGGCGGACACCGACTCCACTTCGCCGATGTTTTGCGGCGTGAGGTCGAGGTCGGAGATCTCGTCGTCGTCGGGTCCCTCTGCCTCTCTTCGGGCCTTGCCTCGGTCATTGAGAAGCGAAAAGACAACGGCGGCGAAATAGAGCACCCAGATCGGCGCGGCCAGCGCCAGCATGGTCAGCGGGTCCGTGCTCGGCGTCGCCACGGCCGAGAAGACCGTGATCCCCACGATCATGCCGCGCCACCAGCCGAGCATCCGCCGGCCGGACAGCACTCCGGTGAGGTTCAGCATCACCAGGAGCAGCGGCATCTCGAAGGAGAGACCAAAGACGACCACCATGCGGGTGACGAGGTCGAGCAGATCGTCCAGCGGCAGCAGGTTGGCCACCCCATGCGGGGTGAAGTCGATCAACACCTTCGCGGTCTTGGGCAGCACCTTGTAGGCGAAGAAGGCGCCGCCGAAGAACAGCGGGACGCCCGCGCCGACGAACGCGTAGGCGTATTTCCGCTCGTGCTTGTGCAGACCGGGGGCGACGAACGCCCACAGCTGGTACAGCCATACGGGCGAGGCCAGCACGACGCCGGCCATCAGGGACACCTTCAGCGCCAGGGCGAAGGGCGCGAGCAGACCGTTGATCGTGATCCGTGCGCAGGTCGTGTCCGCGGTCTGCTTGGCCAGATCGGCGAAGGACGTCGGGCAGCCGACGGAGTCCAGCACCGGCCTGGTGAAGAAGTTCACGATGCCCTTGTAGTAGAAGGCCGCGGCGATCGTGACGACCAGGATGGCAAGGACGGCCTTGGCGAGCCGGTTGCGGAATTCACGAAGGTGCTCCGCGAGCGGCATCCGCCCCTGGGGAGCCTTCTCCTTGTTGCGGGCCGACTGGGGCACGCCACGTCCTCATTCCGTGCGGCAGAGCGGAGGCTGCCGGCTCTGCGTCAGTACTTGATCGTCGCCCTCGCCCGGTGGGGTGCGAGCTCGCCGCGGCGCCGGTTGCGGCCGGTGGCGCGTCCAGGCGGCAGTTGGTCCAGGTCGGCACCGCTTACCGCGAGCTGATCTGTCCTGCGGACGGCTCAGTCTCCGTGGCTGGTCGTGGTGTCCGTGGCCGCGGCGCGGGTGGTGGCGGTGTCTCCGGGAGCGCCTGAGATCGTCCGATGTCCCGGTGCAGGATCGGGCTCGGGACGTGGCTCGTTCGAGGCGCCGTCGTCCTTCATGGCCTTGGTCTCGCTCTTGAGGATCCGCATGGACTTGCCGAGCGCCCGGGCCGCGTCGGGCAGTTTCTTCGAGCCGAAGATCAAAACCACCACCGTGACCAGGATCAGCAAGTGCCAGGGTTCCAGCGCATCGCGGAACATCGTCACACCACTCCTTCGAACGTGTCGGCCTTCGTACCTGCCCGAGCGATCCGTGCTGCTTGTTCCTGCGCGGCAGATTCGTCGCCCGTCGCCGCCGCAGCCGAGGGGCGCTCGACCGGCAACGGGCGTACGGCGAGGTGCAGTTCGCCGTCTGTGACCTGCATGGCCACCTGCGCCGGCTGCCCGGTCCGCGGAGTGTGCGGGGGCGTTTGGGCCGGATGGAGGCCCAGCCGCCGCCCCTGGGAGCAACCACGTTCGGGCACCTGGAACAGCCGATGGGTCTTCGCGTTCGGCCACGGTGCGTTCATCGGCTTTCCCTGGCGTGACCGTTCCTGTCGCCGGCTGACGCGAGGTTCACGCGTGGCTGTCGGGCGTGGAAGGCGAGGCGACTGGAGTCGGCCTGCTGCCGCGGGGGCGTGCCGGGTGTCGATGTCCTTGCGGGTCATGCGTCTCCTTCTTCCTGTCGGTCCGGGGTCGACTCAGATCCCGGGGTGCCCGGCGGCCGTCCAGGCGGCGTACTCCTGGCGGACGTAGAGGCGGCGGCTGGGGGCGAGCGTGATCGCGTCGGGGTGGTGCGGGCCGGCCACCAGGTCGGGATGGCGGCGGTCGTGCAGGACGAGTTGCTCGGCGGTTTCCGCGGCGGCTGCGACCGGGCCGGGGCCGGGGCCGGGGTCGTCCAGGGCCATCCGGTCCATGAGGGCGGCCCGGCGTAGCCGCCAGGCGCGTTCGGCGGCCGTCGCATCGACCGGGGGGCCGCTGAGGGGCCTGGCCTGGCGGCCGTCGCGTTCGGCCCCGAGAGCGAGCACTCGATGCATCTCGCGGCGCAGGTCCGGCGCATTCGCGTACGCCTCGTGCGGGGGCGGGGCGCTGATGCCCTCGCCGCTGTTCGGGGTGACGTTCACGCTCACTCCTCCGCCTGTACGCAGGGGGCCGGCGCCGTAGCGTTGACACAGCACCGTGTCGTGGCCGTGGTCGCCGTGATCAAGGGCCGATGGGTGTGCCGCGGACCGCATGGGCACCCGAGCCGGGCCCGGGCAGCCGTCGACGGGGTACGGCTCGTGGGTCGCGAAGGCCCACTCGGCGCAGTCGTCGGGTGACCCGGCGCCGCGGCCGCCCCCGGTGATCCGTCGCTGTGCGGCAGTGCCGGTCCCGGGACGGGGTCGCGGCTCGTGCGGAACGTCCAGCCCGGTCATGGCGAGCACCTCAGGCAGGCGCGGACTTCGCGGCCGCCACGTGTCTGGTGGACCTCGGTCGACTGGGCGAGGTACTGGACGATGCCGGTGCCGCGGCCGTGTTCGTCGGGGGCGATGTCGGGGCGACGGCGTTCCACGCTCGTACCGGAGTCAGTGACCACGATGTGCAGAGTGCCGTCGTCGAGGACGAGCAGCAGGGTCATGCGCTCGCGGCCGTACTGCGCGGCGTTGGCGGCGAGTTCGTCGACGATGAGAACGGCGGAGTCCCGCTCGTTCACGGGCACATTCCAGGTCTTCAGCAGATCGGCCGCGAAGTGACGAGCGGCCGAGACGTGCGCCTCCTGCGCGGGCAGGGTGAGCAGCGCCTGCTGGCGGCAAGGCCGGTCGAGCAGTGAACTCGGGCTGAGGGAATCGGTCACAAACATGGTCTTCTGGCTCTTCCGTGGATGTGCGGAGACCGGAACGGGGAGACGCCGACAGCTTCGGGGCGGTCGGTAGGCGGGACCTTGTATGGCCGCGCTCATTGAGTTCCACGGGCGACGCATGCCGAACGGTTCGAGTTGTTCGCCCCTTTTGTTCGACTTCTTGTGGGTCATGTGAGCGTCGGCGGCCTGGCTGGACTCACTCGCCTCTGTCAGAGTTCGATGTCGCTCCAGCATGAGATCCAGCAGGCCATCTGTCGGAGGATGGCGGTGGCTTCGACGGCGTCGGCGCCAAGACTGCCTTCGTTGCCTTCAGTGACGGTGAATCGACCAAGACCCGGTGAACACGCGGGTCAGCGTCCCTGCGCGACCTTTGGAGTCACACAGGGATGTCGGCCGATCAGCACAATGCCGATCACGATCGCCACGAGTGCGGCGGCCTGTACGGCGAGCGCGCCAGGTGTGAGCCGGAGGCGGTCGCCGATGATGCCGACCCCGCAGGCGATCCCGGCCAGCGGCTGCGCAGCGGTGAGTGCCGGCAGCGAGGAGCGCAGCGGCGCGGTCTCGAACGCGCTCTGGACGAGTACCAGACCGGTCACGCCGAGGCACACGACCGCGTAGGGCTGCCAGTGCGCGAACAGCACCGCGATCCCCTGCCCGCCGGCGAGCCGGCTCGAGATACGGGTCAGGGTGTCCTGCAGCCCGTACAGGAGTCCGGCGGCGCAGGCCAGCACGGTCGCCACGAGCGTGGGCCGCAGGTGTCGGGCGAGCGCGACGAGCAGCCCCGCCAGTCCGATCACGACGCCGAAGAGGACCCAGCGGCGCAGCGACCCGGCCAGGTGGCCGCCCTCCGAAGGCTGTCCGGCGACGATGAACCCCGTCACCCCCAGCGCCAGCAGAAGCGCCCCACCCCAGCCGCTCCAGCCGAGTGGCCGGCCGGTGAGCCAGCGGGACAGCGCCATGGCGAAGAGCAGGTTGGTGGCAGTCAGCGGTTCCACCAGCGACACCTCTCCGTTGGCGAGGGCGATGACGCTCAGCACCATGCCCACGATCATCGCGGCGATGCCGGCCAGCCATTGCGGACAGCGCATCAGACCGAGCAGCAACCGGAAGAAGAGAAAGCCGGAAAGGGGTGCCCGTCGGGCTTGCCGCTGCTGGAGGACGAAGCCGACGCCGAGGCAGCAGGCAGCACCGATCCCCGGCAGGAACACGGTCACGGCGTCATCCCGTTCGGTCCGGCGGCACGCACTCGAATCCGGCGCGTCTCCGCGCCGCGTCCGACGATCGAGGTGGGCTCGGCGGTGCCCGGTGGAGGTGCTTGCTGCGAGTGGAGCGTGTCGGTCATCTCAGCTCGCTCCTTGCGGGGTGGCGGGTGAGGACGGGATCCCGTGGCTGTAGCGCTTGTCCATGTCCACGGGCGGCGGACGGCGTACGGTTCGGCGAAGAGGCATCTTCTGTGAGAACTCTTCGCGGACGGGCCACTCGAGACCCACTCCCCGCGCGACGGCACCTGCGTCGCCGACCTTCAGGCGCTGGTGCCGCCGTCGAGGCGCTCGATGCCATCAGTGATCCACTGCATGTCCGTCACGGACGGGCCCCTGCTGTTGTCGTCGAAGCCGAAGCCGAGCAGCAGATAGCGGCCCTGGACCCGCGGCGAGGGGAACACCACCGCTTCCACGACGGCGCCGGGCCCCTTGTCCGTGTTGACCTTCCAGCGGATGAAGTACCCCTTCCGGCCCGCGACCGTCACAGCCCCCGCGGCGGTCCGGCGATGTCCGGTGATGCCGCCGTAGTCCTTCTGGCCGCTCGTGTTGGTGCCATACGTGCTCTGTGCGACCTCGCCGATCTCGGCCTGTGCCAGCTCCTTGAGGGTCAGGTCGCCAGGATGGGCGATGACCCGCGTGTACGCCCCGCCGGGCAGGCAGGAGTCGGCGGGCACCGCCGGGCAGTGGTACACGGTGCCGTACCCGAGCCCCGCTCCGGTCTTGGTGGAAGTGCCCCGCCAGCCGCGCAGAACGGGGACGCGAAGGCCGTTGACCGTGTCGTCGACGCGTCCGGTGACGGCCGGGCGCTGCCCCGGGGGCCGGCTCCCGCCACTGTGGCGGTCCTCGCCCGCGGATCCGGAAGGGCTCGGCTGGGCGCGGTGCGACGCCGACGGGCTCGGCGTGTGCCGCTCAGGGGAGGCAGACCCGTGGGCCGACGGTGCCTTGCGCCCGCCGTCGCCGCCGGTCAGCACCACCGCCGTCGTGACACCCCCGGCGACCAGCACGAGGGCGCCGGCTATGAGGCCCACGACCAGGCCGCGGCGCCGCTTGCCCCCGCCGGGCGGCTGCGGCGCCCGCACATGCCCGGTCCAGGTCGCGCCGTCCCACCACCGATGCCCGGCCGTGCCGCCGCCCTCATGCCACGGGTCCGGGTACCACCCAGGGGTCGTCATGTTCACGGCGGCACCTTACCCTCGCGAACTGACGGCACCACCACCGAAGTTGACCGTCCTGCCCGCCTCACAACGGTGTCACGTACGCGCCCGAGATCCCGCCGTCCACCAGGAAGTCGTTGGTGTTCACGAAGGAGGAGTCGTCGCTGGCGAGGAACGCGGCGCCCGTCGAGGAGGCCGTCAACCACGCATCCGACCCGTGCAGTTGCGATGACGACGACGCCTCCCACAGAACCGAGGAGGACGACCGCGACCCCGGAGGCCGCTACCCGGTCTCCAGCAGGAGGCTGAGCCGCCCTGGCGCTGTGAACAGCACCAGGGCGGCGACGGCGAGGCGGCGCCGGCCTGCAGCAGGAACAACGGGCCGATGGCGGGGATCCGTCGAAGCAGAGCTCGGCGTGGATTCAGCCGCTCCCGGCGAGTGTGGCGGCCTCGGCCAGGCCTCTCGCGAGGGCCGCACGGGTCACGCGGGCGAGTCCACTCTTGGTGTTCATGCGAGCTTCTCCTCCTTGACGGCCAGCACCTCCGTGCCCTGCCGGTACGCGACGGTGCGGATGCCGAGCGCGTCCTTGAGCCGTCCGGCAGGAACCACTTGGGGGACGGGGGCCGGACCCTGGCCCGGCTTGGGCAGGGGGTAGGCCGTGGTGGTGGCGGAGTGAAAGGTGATGTTGCCCTCCGATTTGGTGAACAGCTGGTGGACGTGCCCGTTGAGGCAGGTGACGGAGGAGAAGCGACGTAGGTACGCCAGCACCTTCAGGGCGTCGTCAGTGCTCCAGCCCCACTGTGGATACATGGCGAACAGCGGGATGTGGCTGAAGACGACGATGGGTGTGTCGGACGGCAGCCCCGCGACGTCCTTGCGGACGAAGTCGATCTGTTCGGTGCCGAGGTGGCCGAGCTTCTCCAGGTTCACGGTGTTGACCAGTGCGATGAAGTGCACGCCGTGGGTGTCGAAGCTGTACCAGCCGTCGCCCAGCGTGCCCCTGCCGAACGTCCGCCGGTAGGCGCGTCCGGAGTCACCGATCGAGTCGTGCTCGCCGGGCACGGTGAAGACGCGTTCGGTACGCAGGCCGGTCATCATCTCCTTCACCTGGTCGAACTGGCCCGCGGTCGACAGGTGGGTCAGATCGCCGCTGTGCATGACGAACTGCGGTCGGAATCTCAGCGAGTTGACCTGGTTGATGGCCTCGGTGAACGACCCGGCCACATTCATGTTCGCCGGCCCCTGGAAGCCGATGTGGCTGTCGGAGATCTGCACGAACCGCAGTGCGTTGCTGTCCCCCGCGGCGGTAGTGGCAGCCGCGCCGCGGGCGTTGGCGACATGGCTGATCACCTCTCCGCCGGCGATGGTGAGGACCACCGCGCCTCCGAACCACCCCGCATGTCTGATGAGTTGACGCCTTGTCATGCCGTGTTCGCCGGCCTGCTGATCGAGATCGGCGCCTGGCGCGTCGCTGTGCTTGTCCGGGTACTGGTTCATGGGGTCACCACCACGGTCGCGGTCATGAAGGGATGGAGGGTGCAGAGGTAGGCGTAGGTGCCGGCTTTGGTGAACGTGTGACGGTAGGTCGCGCCGGTCGTCAGAGGTGCCGAGTGCAAGGGCCCGCCCGATCCGGAGCTGGTCACGGTGTGGGCGTCGGTGTCCTTGTTGGTCCAGGTCACCGTCGTGCCCGCTTTGACCTTCAGGCCGGCCGGTGCGAACGCGAAGTTCTGGATCGCCACCGCGTTCCCGGCCACCGGCGCCGTTGCGGCCGGAGAGCTTGGGGGCATGCTCATGCCGCGCATGGGCGGGTCGCCCCGGGACGAGTCCGAGGTGCGCCCTCTCCCGCCGGCACCAGGCATTCCGGCGTGGCTCTGACCTGAGCCGGGCGTGATGGCGGCGCTGCTGGAGCCGGCGGAGGACGAAGACGGTGATCCGCCGCAGGCGCTGAGCAGCCCCAGCGTGCCCGCGGTGGCGATGACCAGGCCGACTGCCACGAGCGACCGCCGAGGTGATGAACGAGGTGACGCAAGGGAGTGCAGGTGCATGATGTCTGCTCTTCGCTGATCAGGTCGCGATGGCGACACGGGGTGGGCGATGGCCGTCAGCCGGTCGGTGTTCCCCGTTGTGACCCGGGGACGATGACCTCCACGGCTTCGAGGTCGACGCGACCTCCGTGCTGCCGTGCGCGGATGGCCCGGGTGTGGGGGTGTCGGCTGAGCAGCAGGTGGACGGCATAGCTGAACACGGCGAACGAGGCGTGCGCCGGCAGCCGGACACGGGCCCCGGTTGCGACCGAGTAGCCGCTGTTCGTGATGACGAGGGCGCCCGGCAGGACGTGGGCGGTGAATCGGCGGTGCTCGCGCAGCTCGTCGTAGAGCCGCAGCATGTGGCCGGGTCGCGTGCGCATGCGTCGCGCGGTGGGTGAGGCCTTGGGGGGCGGGGGAACCATCTCGGTCATCTCGGCGCACTCCTTGCGGGGTGGAGGGGGGATCCCAGTGGTCGGCGCTTATCGGGTTCCACGGGTGCCAGGAGGCGTACGGTTCAGCAGATAGGCATCTTTTGTGAGGTTCAGGAGATTTGTGAAATATGCGATGATCGCCCCATGCAGTGGAGTCTTCGGAGACGCGGTCCAACTGCTGAGCCGGATGGCTCCGGACGACGTGTCTCTGATACCGGCACCATTTCCCGCGCGGACGAGGAGCTGCTTCGCACGCTGTACGCGGAGCATGCCGGGCCGCTGTTCCACTTCGTCCTGCGATTGACCTCAGGAGATTGGCAATGGGCCGAGGATGTCGTGCAGGAGACACTGCTTCGGGCCTGGCAGCACCCCGCGGCGTTCGACCCCGAGCGCGGACCGGCCCGGGCGTGGCTGTGCACGGTCGCCCGGAATCTGGTGATCGACGCCCACCGGGCCCGTCGGGCCAGGCCGGCCGAGGCCGATGGCAAGGCGCTGGAACAGGTCGCGGAGCGGACGCCGGGGGAAGACGAGATCGAGCGGGCACTGCAAAGCTGGGCAGTGGCCGAGGCCATCCGGACGCTCTCCCCGGAACACCGGGCCGTACTGCTGGAGACGTACTACAGGGGCCGGACGATGGTCGAGGCCGCGGAGGTGCTCGGTGTCCCGGTGGGCACCGTGAAGTCGCGGACGTACTACGCCTTGAAGGCGCTGAGGCTGGCGCTGCAGGAGCGGGGTATCGAGCCGTGACAGCGGCGTGGAAGAGGTGCGGACCATGAACGCGGACCGTGAGGCCATCCGGCTCTCCCTGGGTGGTTACGTGCTGGGAACGCTGCCCGCGGCGGAGGCGGACCAGGTACGCGCCCACCTGGCGGAATGCGCCGAGTGCCGGGCGGAGCACGCCGAGATCGCGGGGTTGCCCGCGCTGCTGGCGACGGTCAGCGAGGCCGAGGCTGCGGGCGACGCCGCGGACGCGCCCAGCGAGGAGCTGGCCGACCGGCTGGTACGGCGGGCCGCCGCAACCGCGCGGCCGGAGCCGTCGCCGCAGCCTGCGGCGGGCGCCGCGGCGGAGGTACCGCGGCGAACCGAGCGAAGCCGGCTCGATCGGTTGCTCCAGCAGGCCGCGTCCCGACGTCGCACCGCCGGGCGAAGGCAACTGGTTGCGGTCGCCGCGGCCACGACGCTCATCGCGGCGGCAGCGTCGGGTGGCACATGGCTGGCAGTCACCGCGTCCATGAGCAGCCAGGTGGCGCAGCCCGCACCGACGTCACCGGCCCCGGTCCGCACCTTTTCCGGAGCCGACCCCTCCACCGGAGTGTCCGCGTCGGTGAAGGTCTCGCCCGCCGCCTGGGGCAGCGCCGTGCAGGTCTCGGCCGAGGGCGCGCCCCCCGGAATCACGTGCAAGCTGCAAGCGGTCGGCGTCACGGGCGCCACGGCGACCGCCGCCACCTGGCAGGCCGGCAAGTACCCGGGCGGCGCGAGGATTTCCGGCACGGTACCCATGTCCCCAGGAGCGATCAGTCACTTCGACATCTACGCCGGCAACGGCCAGAAGCTCCTCACCGTCCGGGCGTGAGGCTTCGACCCGGCCGGTACCACGTGGCCGGCGGGGATGGTTCGTGCCCGACGAGAAGTTCACCGCCGGGCTGTGATGCGGGGCTTCGGGACCTGCTCCGTGGCTCGCCTCCGGATCGACACCGCACTTGACATGGTCCTCAGCGGCCACGCATTCTCGGCCCGGTGCACGTAGTGCCCCATCCAGGCCCGGCAGTCCCGGGTGTTCCTGCCGAGAGTGAGCGCATGGCCTTCTGGCACTTCACCCTGCACGTCCTTGGACTCGACGACGCCTCCGGCGGCTGGTATCTGTGGTGGTCCGGCATAGTCGGCGACATCACCCTCATCGGCGCCGCGTGGGCCATCATCCGCAGGCACCAATGCGAGGTCCACCACTGCTGGCGCATCGCCCGGCACGCCACCGCCGCCGGCCATAAGGTCTGCCGTAGGCACCATCCCGACAGTCACCTCACTGCCGCCGACATCATCGCCGCACACGAGACGGCAAGCCAGGCCCAGTAGTGAGCATGCCGCCAAAGGTCCGACGAGCGGCGGGTCGTCGCTGATCGGCGAGATCTGCCGGGCGGCGTCCGACGGATGCTCGCCGCTGCTCCGGAAGCCGAAGTCAAGTCCCATGGAGCCGAGTTGGGTGACCAGCGTGACGGGCGCGGCCGCCGTCTGGTGGTCCGCAACGACTACCACCAGCCCAGGAAGGCCACCGCAGCGGTCGGCGCGGTCGAGGTGAAGGCGCCGCGCGTGGACGCTGACTCAGGGTTTGCGTGCGACGCCCCCCATAGGCGGAGATGGGTCGCCTCACACCGACCTGGGCGCGGTCGGGGCGCCATTCGGTGATGGAGACGCCCGACGTGAGGCAGGCGCCAGAGCTGGCGAAACGTACTCCACTCCATCGGTCTCGCCGAAGTTCCCCCCACACGCCTGCGGTCGGTGCTCAGCCGTTTCGTTTGCCTGTCGCCATCCTGCGGTTGTAGGACGTGCCGGTGGTCGGGTGCTGTGCCTGCGGGTATCGGGCGGCCACCGTGTTCTCGATCTTCTTGCGCAGGGCGGTCGGGCGTATCCCATGTTTCTGGTTGTGGGCTGCCTGCAGCGTCCGGCGCCGGTCGGTCTCGTCGATGGCGCGCTGCATCGAGGGCGTCATTCGATCCGCGTACATATGTACTTCGCCGTCGACGTTGCGCGCCGCGCGGCCGATCATCTGGACCAGCGCCGTGTCCGAGCGGAAGATTCCGTCCTGGTCGGCATCGAGGATCGCGACCAGCGAGACCTCCGGCAGGTCGAGTCCCTCGCGCAGGAGGTTGATGCCGACCAGCACGTCGTAGTCGCCGCGGCGCAGTTCGGCGAGCAGTTCGACGCGGCGCAGGGTGCTGACGCCGGAGTGCAGATAGCGGACGCGGACTCCATGCGAGTCGAAGTAGTCGGTCAGCTGCTCCGACATCCGCTTGGTCAACGTCGTCACCAAGGTCCGCTCGCCACGGGCGGACCGTTCACGGATCTGCGCGAGCAGGTCCTCCATCTGACCGGCGGTCGGCTTGACCAGCACCTGCGGATCGAGCAGTCCGGTCGGCCGGATGATCTGCTCGACGACCGCGCCCCGCGCGGCGGTCAGCTCGAACCTGCCCGGCGTCGCGGACAGGTAGACCCGCTGCGTGCATCGCTCGGCGAACTCCTTCCACGTCAAGGGACGGTTGTCCAGCGCGGAAGGCAGCCGGAATCCGTGCTCGACCAGGGTGCTCTTGCGCGCGGCGTCGCCATGGCTCATACCGGACAGCTGCGGCACCGTCACGTGTGACTCGTCGATGACCACGAGCATGTCCTCGGGGAAGTAGTCCAGGAGCGTGGACGGAGGAGCACCGGGGGCACGTCCGTCCAGGTGCCGGGAGTAGTTCTCCATCCCGGAGGCGACCTTCGTGTGCCGGATCAGTTCGATGTCGTATTCCGTGCGCGTCTGCAGACGCTCGGCCTCGAGCAGCTTGCCGCCGTGGCGCAGCTCCGAGACCCGCTGCGCGAGCTCGGCCTGGATCGAGTCGGCTGCCGCGCGCATCCGCTCGGGGCCGGCGAAGTAGTGGGTGGCGGGGAACACGCGCATCCGGTCGACGGCCTCGCGCACCTCGCCGGTCTCCGGATCGACGACGGTCAGCCGTTCGACCGTGTCGCCGAACAGCTCCACCCGCAGCATCGTGCGCTCGTACGCGGGGTGGATGTCGACGGTGTCGCCGCGGACGCGGAAACCGCCCCGGGTCAGCTCCGAGTCGGTGCGCGTGTACTGGATATCGACCAGCGCCGCGAGCAACTCCTCGCGATCGAGGGTGTCGCCCACCGCCAGCTCGAACGAACGGTCCAGGTAGGACTGAGGCGTGCCGAGACCGTAGATGCACGAGACGGACGCCACGACGATCACGTCGCGGCGGCTGAGCAGCGACCAGGTCGCCGAGTGCCGCAGCCGGTCGACCTCCTTGTTGGAGATCGACTCCTTGGCGAAGTACGTGTCGGTGCTCGGGGCGTACGACTCGGGTCGGTAATGGTCGTAGAAGGAGACGAAGTACTCCACCGCGTTGTGCGGGAACAGCTCACGCAGCTCGTTCGCGAGCTGGCTGGCGAGCGTCTTGTTCGGCGCGAGCACGAGCGTGGGCCGCTGCAGCTTCTCGATGAGCCAGGCGGTCGTCGCGGACTTGCCGGTGCCCGTGGCGCCGAGGAGCACCACGTCGCTCTCCCCGGCACGGACGTGCGCTTCCAGCTCGGCGATCGCACGCGGCTGGTCGCCGGACGGGGAGTGGCGGGAGACCACCTGGAACGGCCGGCCGGCGCGGATGACCTCGTCGGCGGTGTGGTCGGCGAGCGTGATGCGCCGGTTTTCGGAGGGGAATGCCACGGGGTGCTCCAGGGGGCTCGATATGACCGCGCAGGAGCGGACAAACACTAACTAGTCACCGTCTAGTTTGTGCCCTCATCGTAATCTTGTCAATGACTAGTATCTTGCCAGTGACCAGTCCGGGCGGTAGGGTGCCGCCGTGACGCCGTACCATCACGGAAACCTGCGCAACCAGGTCCTGGCGACCGCCGCCGAGCTCGTCGCCGCCGCCGGCCCGGACACGCTCTCGCTGCGGGACCTGGCACGCCGGGCCGGCGTCTCGCATGCCGCGCCGACGTACCACTTCAAGGACCGGAGAGGGCTGTTCACCGCGCTGGCGACACAGGGCTTCGACCTGCTCGCCGCCGCGCTCGGCGCCGGAGAGGCAGGCGGCCGCCTGGACGCGGCCGCCGGAACCTACGTCGGATTCGCGATGACACACCCCGGCTACTACGCCGTGATGTTCCGCCTGGACCTGGTCCACGACACCGACGCCGCCTTCCGCGCCGCGCGCCGGCACGTATTCGACCTGCTGACAGCCAGGCTCGACGCAGGAGCTCCCCCGGCAGACAGCGCTGGTCGCACCGTAACCGGTGAGGCAGTGTGGTCCCTCGTCCACGGAATCGCGGCACTCACCCTCGCGGAGGCACTCAGCACGCCGGACCCCGTGGCCCTCGCCGAGTCCACCGCACTACGACTGGCCGGCACGTACACCACATAGCCGGCACGTACGCCACATAGATAGAGGGCGCTTACCGCATCCCCCACCATGCGGGGCAATCGATCCGGCGTCTTCGCCCGCGGCGACCTCGTCGACCACTGCGGGTGCCGACACGTCATCCGGTCTGGTCACGCGATGTGGTGGTACTCGTGCAGGGTGCCGTCGAGCCGGTCTCGACGACGGATCTCCAGGTGTCTGACGTTCCCCGGTTCGCTGATGAGAGTGGGGCCCTCCGACAGCTCTCGTGGTCGGAGCCGCCCCTGTGCCCCCACGGCCGTATCGTCAGCCGTCAACTCGCCCCTCGGACACTTTATTAGTGCCAACGGAGTGCTGGTCGGGAGTGATCTCGACCAGCACTTTGCGTTGTGCGGGGTGGTAGGTCATGCGGAGCCCGGGCGCTCTGTACAGGCAGAGTTACTCGCTCATGCCGCAGGCAGGTCGGCTGATGCTGCCGTGTGCAGTGTGTCGCGCCAGCGTTCATGAAGCATGTCCATGCCCGGCAGGGCGGAGTCGGTGATGAATAGGGCACTGGAACGGCCTTGGTAGGTGATGAGGAGGATGGAAGCAGGCGAGCCGGGAGAAATGGCTGTCAGAGGGTCGATGGCGGTGACGGGATCGTTGCGGAACGAGAGGGGGTTGCGGACAGCCAGGTTGGAGCAGAAGACGCTGGCGCGTTGTGGGCTCAAGAGGGTCTTGAAGGACTTTTGGACGATCCACGGAGGAGTCCCGGAAGCGATGCGGCGGACGGCTTCTCGGTGTGGTGCGGACTTCAGAAGAGCGGTGGTGTGGACGGTGGTTCGGAGATACTGCGGCAGAGGTGTCTTCGTGCCGGGCAGCGTGAACCGGCCGGCGCTGACGTGGTTTCCGGGCGCGCCGAGAGTGGCTGTGCTGCGCGTGCTGATCGCTACCGACAGGGGGACGCTGGCAGTCGGGCTGGGGTGGTGCTGCGCCGTCCAGCGCAGCAAGGTGTAGCCGAGAGTGGCGATGTAGGCGTCGTTGCCGGTTCCGGCGAGGGGACGCGTCAGAGCGTGCAGTTGGTGGCTGGAGACGGCGGCCCAACGGAACGTGCGCTCGGCGGAGTGTCCGTGCTCGGGGTGCGGCCACAGTCCCGTCTTGGTGCTGGCCTGTGCGATGACTCGTGCAGCAGCGGCCTTTTGGCGCAGGGTGGGCCGGGGCGGGTCGGTCAGGTGACGGACGGCTGCTGAGCACTGGTCAGGCGGGAGAGGGGTGGGGCTGAAGAGGGTTTCCAGGGTGTGGATGAATCCGCCCCCGTCCTGCAGCCCGTGGCTCACTCGGTAGAGGAGGGCGTAGCGGTCCGGGGCATGTCCGTGCAGGAGCGTCAGGTCCCAGAGCGGCTCGCCCGGGGCGAAGGGGGCCCTGGCCAGTTCCCGGACGGCGTCGTGTGTGCTCCGGCCGGCGGGCAGGGTGTGGCTGTGGATGTGATGGCCGACGTCGGGGCGAACCTGGTGCCAGCGGGCTTGTAGCCCACGCCCCTTCATGACTAAGGACAGGGGCGGAATCTGGTCGAGGTGTTGGAGGACGTGCTCCTTCAGTGCCCGCAGAGGCGGGGGTGTGCCGCGGAAGTGAAGCAGCGCTCCGATGACCATCGAGGGGTCGTAATAGAGCAGAGCGTCCAGGGGTGACGGGCGCCCGTGCCGGAGAGCGTCTCCTGGATCGTGCCCGCGATGGGTGCTGAGGGACATGATGCCTCCTGGCTGAAGAGTCGTCTCGCATGGGGCTGTCATGTATTCCGGGCGGCCGAAGAGGACGGGACCACGAGAGGGCGACGTGCGTACGGACTTGAGTCGCGCCCTCCCCTCCTCGAAGCAGACGTAGGCACTTGGCTTCGCTGCTGGCGGTCACCCGCGCTCCCCCTGATAACTGCACGGCTGTCTCATCCCCCGCCATCGTCCAACGCGCCAGTGTCTGGCGCTACTAGAAGGTTCATTAAGTGGCCGTTGTCGTCCCGACGTTGGGAGGTGTGCGTCGAACGGGAGTCTCGATCGGGTGATCGCACCGCCGACGACGCCGAACGCGACCCGGACCGGGCCTGGCGTCAACGCGGCCGGCGCCGATCTTCCACGCCCTACTCCGAGGACGCCCACACCATCCCGTGCAATGTCGACGGCCGTACCAAGGAAGCTGCAGGGGTCGGCGGCCGCAACTTCGTGGACACCATGATCGGGTGACGCGAACACTTCGGGTTGCGATCAAGTTGCCGGAACGGATACTGGAAGGTAAGGGGTGGGAGAGTCGGGGGAAGGGGTGAGGGGAATTTTCTCGGATTCTCGGTATCTGCGTGGCGTTGCCTTTGTCTCCGTGCTTGCTTAGGTGTTCGGACCTCGAACAGTGGGAAGGTTTCGGTGGAGGGTTGAGCCATGCCAGAAAGCCGCCCGCGGATCAATCCGGATGAAGCTGGAGATGTGGCGGGGCAGAACAGAGCCTCATGGCATCAACGCGCCTCAGCGTATGTTGCTGAACTTCAGGCGGAGTTGGACAGGATCGGAGTCCGCGGCAACCTTTCAGGCGAGGAAAGGAGATTGCTGACAAAGGCGGAGGTGCAACTGGACACTGCTCGGGAAGCACTGGACGGCAGGGACACCCTGCTCTCATCGATTTCCGGTTCAGTTGTAGACCGAGTATGGACCAATATCCACCGGGCTGAGCAGAGCACCCTGAGGCTTGCGAATGAAGGCGATCTCGCATGGTGGGGGGCCGAGGTTCTGGCGCGAACCAAGCAGCACCTGGGGGCCGAAGATCCCATACGGACGGAGTTGGAGTCCCGAGTCGAGTTGAATGGAAGGAAGCTCGACGCACGGTTCAGGGATCTGGCCGTGAGGGCGTTGCGTGCGGCCAACGAAGCCCAAGACTTGGAGCGTTCAAGGCTGCGAAGTTTTCGCAATATCCTGCTGATGTCCGTTTTCCTCACGAGTGTCATTGCTGGGCTGATGGTGGTGTGGGGTTATGTCGCCCCTCAGGCAATAGCGCGGAAACTCTGCTTCGATTCGCCACCGCCAAACAGCGCACTCTTCTGCCCAATTGGAGCCACCCCGCAGGGCGGCGATGTTCTGCTGGTGGAGTTCTTCGGTCTGTGTGGCGCGGTCTTGGCGGGAGCTGTTTCATTGCGAAATATGCAGGGCACGGCCACGCCGTTCATGCTCCCCATCTGCTTGCTGTTGCTGCGACTGCCGGTTGGTGCCCTGGCCGCTGTATTCGGTCTTCTGGTCATCCAGGGTGGTTTTGTGCCGGGATTCTCCAATCTGGACGATGCGGCGCAATTGCTTGCATGGGCGCTCGTCTTCGGTGTGGCGCAGGAGTCCGTGACCCGTCTGGTCGACCAACAGGGCAAAAAGGTCATAGAAAATGCCAGAGGGCCGTCGCGCGGCTTTGATGACGAGGCTGGGGGTAAGCCGGCAGAGCCTGTGCGCCAGTCCGTAGACGGGGCGCCAGTGAACGTCCGCAAGAGGTCTGGCCGACGTCACTTCTTTAATCTGCTGCGTTAGTCGAAACGGCCGAGCTGCCCAAATGGCGGAGCATGGGCCATGGTTGCCGGCCTAAGGGGTTTCGAGGCGGTTGCCATGATGGTGCCGGAACGCCGGCATGGAGCGCCGCAGATCGGACCTTGACGGCGGATGAGGTGGATAGGGTCCTCCGCGGCGCATGCGATCGCTGCACGACGGCCGCCTGTGCACGACGGTCGAGGTGGGCGTCGTCGCGGTCGTCGACACCGCAGCTCGGTCGGCCTCGGCGCTGCCTTGACCGCCGCCGTGCTCGGCGAAGTTGCCGCAGGGCGCCGAGTTGCACGTCTCTGGCGGCGGACGGACACTGGCCGTATAACACGCGCGCGTGGATTGCGTGTTGAATGACGTCCTCGGAGACGTCCTCGCGCGTGGCAAGTGCGGGGCTGGGTGGTGGATCAGACCCGGTTCCAGGAGCCGGGCGTAGCCGGGTGCCTCTGGGGCCCGTGCCTCCGGGGCCGCGTCTCCGTTCGTCGAAGTCATCGACGGGCTCGTATCGATATCTGACGGACCGTCAACACCGGTATTCCGAAAACTGCCTCGAGGTGGATACACGGGTCTCGGATCAGACGACGTTGACGCCGTTCGTCAGCCACTTCACGTCCATGGCGGCACGCGTGCCGCCACCCGCGGAAGGCGCGAGCGCCAGGCGGGTGAGGTGCGCCAGCCGCACTCGATCGGAGCACATCCCATGACCGACGACATCCGAGGCTTCACGCTCAGGTCCGTGGCCACGACGCCGTGTGCGATCGTGCCACCGCATCTGCTCAACCGGCTGGCCCGAGCCGAGGATCCGGCCGTGCAGGAGACTGCCCGCCGCACCCTTGCGCTCGACGCGGCGAAACGCGTCGAGCGGAGGCTGACGGCCGAGATCGGCCCGACCGCCGCCCTGCCGGCGCGCGGCCCCGACCACCACCCGGAGCGCACCGTCAGCGACGCCGAGCACCGGCAGCAGTTGCCCGGCAGGCGCATACGCGGAGAGGGCGAGGACGACGTACCGGACACCTCGGTCAATCACGCGTACCACGGCCTTGGAGCCACCTTCGACTTCTATCTGCAGACCCTCTCCCGCTCGTCCATCGACGGGGCCGGGCTCCCGCTGGATGCCAGCGTTCACTTCCGCCGGGACTACGACAACGCCTTCTGGGACGGCGAGCAGATGGTCTTCGGGGACGGGGACGGGCACATCTTCGGCGACTTCACTCAGGCCCCCGACGTCATCGGCCACGAACTGACGCACGGCGTCACCCAGTACACCGCCAACCTGGCATACGCGGGTCAGCCCGGAGCCCTGAACGAGCATCTGTCCGACGTGTTCGGGTCCCTGGTCGAGCAGTACGCCAAGGGCGAGACAACCGAGGACGCCAACTGGCTGATCGGAGAGGAACTGCTGCGCCCCGGTGTGGAGGGCGTCGCTCTGCGCTCGATGAAGGCGCCCGGCACCGCGTACGACGACGATGAGCTCGGCAAGGATCCGCAGCCTGCCCACATGGACGACTTCGTGCAGACCTTCGCCGACAACGGCGGCGTGCACATCAACTCGGGCATTCCCAACCATGCTTTCTACCTCGCCGCGACCCAGCTCGGCGGCCACGCTTGGGATCACGTCGGCCGTATCTGGTACGACGTGCTCACCGGCGGCGCACTCGCCAGCGACGCCGACTTCGCCTCCTTCGCGCGGCTGACGGTGGACGCCGCCGGCGCTTACGGGCCGCGGCAGCGCGAAGCGGTACTCCAGGCGTGGGATGCGGTCGGCGTACCCACCACGGGCTGAGTCGGCCATGAGGTAGGCCGTCCGGAGGCGTCCGGATGGTGATCCAAACGATCACCACGGACGATGGTCTTGAGCCCCCGGCGCAGCGCCAGGTGTCCTGGTCCGCTGCGGGATCGGACGATCCGCGACGCCACGGCGTGTACGTGCCGCAGAAAGCCGGCAGGGGCTCCTCAGACGGCGCTTCATCGGTCGAAGGAGACACCCCGTGGGTCCAGTTGGCGTACGCCGGTGCCGATCGGCGGGCCATTTTCCCGGCCGAGTCGGGTGTGCATCCGGTCGCGGGCACCATCGGCACGGCCGGCACACCGCGCTCGGCCGGTGGAGTCAGGGGGTCCTCACGTGAGGACTCCCCCCTGGTCCGACGTCGGCTCCCGTCTGCGGGGCCTACTGATCCCGACGAGCACCAGGCGGCCACCGGCAACCATGGCGTTGATCCTGGTGGTTCTGCTTCTCACGGCGCTGCCGCTGGGGTGGATCGGCTTCGAAGACCTCGGCGAGGCCCTGACCTACGCGGGTCGCATCACCGGTGCCGTCCTCATCCTGGTCTCGGCCACCACGTTGGTGGGCGCAGCCGCGCTCGTGGACCACTGGTTCCGGAACAGCTTCCCCTACTCCGGGATCGTCGCGCTGATCGGCACGGTCGCGGCATTGCTGGCCAACGTCATGTTCCTGCTCGAGGCGTTCAAGGACGGTGATTCCACGGCCTACCGGGTGCTGTGGTGCCTGCTCACGGCCGGTTCGGCATGGGCTGTCTTCGCAGTGTGGCGAACATCCGTCGAGGTCCCCGCTCCGAAGCGGTTGGCCGCGGCGGTGATCATCTCCTCGGGTCTCGCGCTGGCCAATTTCGGCTACCAGTACCTCTACCAGCCGAACCAACACGGGGCCAAGCCCGTAATCACCATGACCATGGGGAAGGCTGTGCTGAGTCCGGACCACAAGGCATTCGCCGTGCCGGTCGACATCAGGCTCGAGAACCACAGCGATGTGGGCTTCTACGTGCTCGGCACCGAGTTCCACGCCATGGGGGAACGGGTGCCGCTGAGCTCGAAGGACCGGCTTCGCGAGCAGTGGCGTGCTGATGCCGAGCAGTGGAGCAGAGTCTCGGAGAGGCACCCGCTCTCCCGCAGGGAGATCCACCAGCCCGGTGAGCTGGTGGCGGCGCAGCCATGGATGCCCGTCGGAAACTGGATCGAGGCGGGGGATGCGTTCTTCACTCAAACAGTTGTGCAACTGCCCATCGACACGCCATACGACCAGTTGGCGTTCTACGCGACCGCGGACTTCGCGCGCAAGGACCGGCTCGGCCTGGAGCAAATCCACCCGATCGGGAACTCGTGGTCTGGCCGTGACCAGGTGCCCCAGTGGCTGAAGAGGCAGAAGGACAGCGACACCGTCATCTACCACGCCAGGGTGCACGAAAACAATGCGATCGCGACGCATACGATGGACCCCCGTTACCTCACTGTCTATTGGCAGTTCGGCACGAGTGGCGCAGCCGTGTCGGAAACCATCCTGCGACAGGGCGAGGAAGACCGCGAACGAAGCGGTGCCGAAACGCGCGAGATGACGAGCCGGTACGGTCTCGTCCAAGCCATGATCGGCCCCGTCGAACGGCCACTGTGGGATATCAAGAGCCAGCGATGACCGGCATGGCCGCTCCAAGCGCGCCGGAGCGCTGGTCCAGTTGCTCCAGCCACATCACAAGGGCGAGAGAGCTGTTCATGCGATCCCAGGAGTATGGGTCGCCCATGCCCAGCTGTGCCTCCCTCACCGCCCGGCACAGCGTCTCGACGTCGAACATCTCCGCGATCAGCGGATGCCTCGCACAGCGGCAGAGGTCGATGAGTTCGTCGCCGTGTGTCCGCAGGCCGCGGGCGTAGAGCTGGTTGAAGGGGACCTTGACCACTCGGCTGAGGATCCGGGGCGGGAGCAGACCTGCCATGGCCTCGCGCAGGACCGCCTTCGGACGGCCCGGATGGAACGTCACTTCGGCGGGGAGCCGGCGCATCGTGGCGATGACCTCCGCGTCGAGGAAGGGGTGCGAGAGGAAGAACCCGTCCTGCTGTGCGCGGCGCCAGGACAGCGGGTCGGGAGCGGCGATGTAGTTGGCCGCGTCGTAGAACGACTGTTCCGGCTTGCGCCCGAACACGAAGCGGCTCTCCGCGATGCTGGCCTCACGGTAGCCGTGAGCCCGCGCGAATCCGGATCGCAGCCATCGAGGGCGGGCGAAGTTGCCGAGGCCGCCGAGCACCGTTCCACGGCGACGGACGAGCGCTGTGACCCTTTCGGCGGTCAGCGGAAGGGCCGGCTGCACGACGTAGGCGGAGACGACGTCCCGCACACCCCGCTCGCTGCCTACGGCCCAGGCACGTGCCTGCTTCGTCATCTGCCGAAGCTGTCCGGTGCGGGCCAGCCTGTGCAGGTGCAGCGGGTTGGCGTCCGCGATCGGTTCGGCGCCGCAGCCGGTCATGAGGGTGTCACAGCCCAGTTCCGCCGCAGCGGCGTGAAGCCTGCTCCAGAACGGGGCGCGGAAGGCGTGAGCATGCGGTTCGTCCGCGTCTCCCGCGTGATGCCGGAAGTCGTCGAAGTCGGCTACGTCGCCGACATCGACGATCACCGGATGGGCTGCGGGTGCGTGGCGGCGGATCTCTTCCATGGCCTCGTCGAGGTAGGGCTGCTCCTCAGCCAGTTCTCCGCCGGCGAAGCGCCCGGCGAGCAGGACAAGGTCCCCAGGGCGGCCCCGCCCCGCGGCCAGAAGTCGTGCTGTCAGCAACGCGACGCTGGTGGAGTCGGTGCCGCCGGACACGTGGCATGCCGTCATCCTGCCCATACGACGTCCGACAGCGTTCTCCAGCGCGAGGCGCAGGTCCTTCGCGGCCCCGTCGAGGCGGAGCCCGTCTGCTGCCGTCACCGACGGGTCGTGGGCCTGGCGGACGCGCCGCAGCACCCGACCGCGTATCTGCCCGCTGACCGAAAGTTCCACCACCTCGCCGCCAAGGATCCGGCGTACCCCGGCGAAGGGGGTGAGCTCCGAGTGCGGTTGCGCCATGTTCCCGGTCAAGTACCGGCAGAAGTAGCGACGATCCAGCTCTGCTGCGCCGCCCAGGCGGCGCGCCGAGGTACTCACCGCGGTCACACGGCCACCGGACTCCCTGAAGAACAGGGGGATGCGTGCCTGCGCGTCCCGCATCAGCAGGATGCGGTCGCGGGACACCAGGACGGCCGCATAGTCGCCGGCCGGCAGGCGCGGTGCGGCTCCCGGTCGGCCGAAGTCGTCGAGGAGGCTGCGCGCGCCCGCCACGCGGTCACGGACCGAGCCGACCCAGCCGGCGACCGCCACGGTTCCGACCCGTGAGGAGACCGTCGTCACGAGTCCCTGCCGTGCCATGGCTTCGGCTGCCCAGAGCCTCGGTTCGCCACCGGCCCACTCGAGGTGAAGTGCTTCCACGTCACTGCCCTTTGCAATTGATCGAGAGGACAGGAGAGAACGCGTGCCCGCGCGGATCGGCGTCAGGGATGCACAGGCCGGCCGAAGACGTCCAGGCGTGCATGGCGAACGGGTGCTCACGTACACCCACGTGAAGCACGGCCTTCAGACCGCGGCGCCGCAGCAGGACGAAGGCCGTCACGGCCTCGGCCTTGCAGTCGTCGTTGACGAACCAGCTTCTGCGACCGTGTGATTGCACCGCTCGTTTCAGCCGTGCGACGTCCTCCGCGGAGGCCGGGTCCGCACGGGCGTAATCCGGGGCCGCCAAGGACAGGAGCCGAAGGACGCGCCCGAATCCCATGGTCCGGATCAGCAGGTGCACTCCGTGCAGCCAGAGGCCGACCTCGATGTCCGACTGTTCCTTTCGGCGGGCCGTCGCACACCCGGCACGGACGAGACCTGCGGCGAGTTCGGCGCGTTCCGCGGAGCCTGCGTCGGCGAACTTCTGGATGTCTGCCGTCGTCATCCCGAAAAAATGCGTCCGCTTCCAGTCCGCGATCAGCGCTCCACCGGACATCCTGGTGACACGGCAATGCGGTGACAGGATCCGCGCCATGGCTGCCAGGGCATCGGCATCCTCTGCCACCGCACACCCTCCAAGGTCGGCCTGCCGCGACGACTCAGCGGCAGGCCGGATCGACTTGTGGACGGTGTCAGGACTGGTGTCCGTGACCGTCGTAGAAGCCGCCGCTGTACCCCCGGATCAGACGGCCGTTGCCGAGACGGACAAGCCGACGCGGCGTACGACGACGCCGCAGCAGTCGGAGAAACATCGCCTACCTCCAGGATCAGGTAGCCTCGGTAAGTTTCAGGCTACTCTGCCCTGAATGCCCCGCAACCGGACTGCCGGCGACCGCGCCGCGAAGCGCGAGTGATTCGCCGGACGGACTTGTCCGCCGTGTTCTTTCCCCCCGACGTCGGTGGACGCACTGTCCGTCACCGCGCCATGATTACCCCCTTTGCCCGACTCTCTGTGCGATTGTCATATGTGTCCGTCAAGATTATGGAACGTAGGGATGCCCTGAACGTAGTGAACACCTACGGCTATCGGTAAGGGCTCCGTGTACGGACGCCTCGTCCCGGACGGCCCTGATGTCTCCGTGTGGCGGGTGGCCCCCTTCGCGAAGAGGCACGCATGCACGAGATGGAGCAGTACGAGCGACTTGTCGGCGGGAGTGCGGAGGCTGAGCGGCTGATTTTCGAGCGGCTCGCACGCGACCTCCTGCGGGTGCAGCTCAAGGTGAAGGAGCGTAGCGGCGCTGCGGGCATTCAACGAACTTTCCATGCCAAGACGGTCGTCGGTGTGGAGAACGCCCGGCTGAGGTTCCACGACAATCTTCCCGACGCCTTGCGGACGGGTTTCGCCAGGCCGGGAGCCGAGTACCCGGTCACGGTCCGGCTGTCCAACGCGAGCGGGGTCCGTCAACCCGACTACGCACCCGATCTGCGGGGGGCGGCGTTGCGTGTCCGGGTGGGTCCCGATGAGACCCACGATCTGCTGATGACGAGCTTCCCGGTCTCCCATGCCCGCAACGCGCGTGAGTTCGTCGCTTTCGCCAAGGCCATGGCAGGCGCGGACTCACGGCTCCGCAAGGCGTTCGCGTTCTTCGTCAAGCTGCCCCTGGCAGTTGGCTGGTCCACGGCCACGCGCATGCGGCGCAACGTGGTCGCGGGGGCCAGGCGCACGGTGCGCAGCCTGGCACTGGAGACGTACTGGAGCCGCGGCGCGATCCTGTGGGGCGACGCCGGACCGGTGCGCTATCAGCTGCGCCCCGCCGCCGACGCCCCTTCAGCCCCGGATCCCTCCCGCACCGACCCCGACTACCTGCGGCGTGAGCTCGCGGACCGGCTCGGTCGGGCGGATCTCGTCTTCGAGCTGTGTGTGCAGCGCTACTCGGACGCCAGGCGCACGCCCATCGAGGACGGCGCGGCCGAGTGGAAGGAGGAGGATGCGCCCATCCTGCCCGTGGCGACACTGACGATCCCGCGCCAGGACATCGCAACCGCCGAGGCACGCGCCGCCGCCTCGCGGATCGACCAGCTGGCGTTCAATCCGTGGAACACCGCCGATGCCTTCCGCCCCCTTGGAAACCTCAACCGTGTCCGCAAGGTCGCCTACGAGGCGAGCAGCGCTCACCGGCTGGGCGAGCGCTTCGTCACCGTCGAGCCGCGGCGCAACGCGGTGCTCGGAGTCCCGCTGCGAGCCGTCTTCCGCGCCGCCAACCGCTTCGTCCCGTGGCACCGGCTGCCCACCCGGCTCGGCCTGCTCAACCTCATGGCCTTCCGGCAGACGCTGCGCCGGTACAACCTCATCGACACCGACATCCACGAGGCCCCGCCCGCCGCCCAGTCGGCACCGGAGCCCATCAGCGAGGAGCTGCGGACCCGGCGCACCTACGACGGCACCTGGAACGACCTGTCGGCCCCACGTATGGGCGCTGTCGGCGCCGTGTTCGGCCGCAACATGCCGCCGGTCTACCGACCAGACCTGTTCGACACGCCGAATCCGGTCACCGTCAGCAGGCAACTGCTGCACCGCGACCGGTTCATCCCCGCGTCGTCGCTGAACGTCCTTGCCGCCGCGTGGATCCAGTTCCAGGTACACGACTGGGTCGACCACAAGCGATACCCCGTCGGCGAGAAGTCGGTCGAGGTGCCGCTGCCACCCGGCATGACCTGGCAGAACACCCCGGGCGGAAACCCGGAGAGAGTGATGCGCTTCTCCGAGAACGAGGCGGTGGGCCAGCCCGGGCAGCCGCCGATCCAGTTCGCCAGCGCCGTCTCCCACTGGTGGGACGGCTCGGAGATCTACGGCGCCACCGAATCCGTCGCGAAGTCCCTGCGTGAGCCCGATGGCAGGGCCGAGTTGCGGCTCGAGGACGGGCACCTGCCGAACGCGAACGGCGGCCCCATCACCGGCTTCCGCGACAGCTGGTGGCTCGGCCTCAGCGCCATGACGACCCTGTTCGCGCGTGAGCACAACACCGTCTGCCAGGCGCTGCGGGACGAGTATCCGCAGATGAGCGAAGACAGCATTTACCACACGGCGCGCCTTGTCGTGGCAGCTCTGATCGCCAAGATCCACACCGTCGAGTGGACTCCAGCGATCCTCGCCACCAAGGCGATCGACGTCGCCTTGAAGACCAACTGGCAGGGACCGCCCAGGACCTGGCTCGACCAGCTGGGCATGTGGCTGTTGGAAGCGCACGACCTCGGCGGCATTCCCAGGACCATGCCCGACCACCACGGTGCGCCGTACTCCCTCACGGAGGAGTTCACCACCGTCTACCGGATGCACCCGCTCATCCCGGACGACTTCGAGATCATCGACCACCGGTTCGGCCACCGGCTCGACACCCTCGCGTTCGCGGACGTGCAGGGAACCGCCACGGAGCCGCTCATCCGCAAGACCGGTCTGGTGGACACGCTGTACTCCCTGGGCATCGCGAACCCGGGAGCGATCACGCTGCACAACTTCCCGCGCGCGCTCCAGGCGTTCGAGCGCGCAGGAGAGGTGATCGACCTGTCCGTGGTCGACCTGGTGCGCACCCGCCGCCGCGGCGTCCCCCGCTACAACGACTTCCTGGCAGGCCTTCACAAGCCGCGGATCCGTCGGTTCGAAGAACTCTCCTCCGATCCGGAGACGGTCGCACGGCTGAAGGACGTGTACCGGTCGGTCGACGACATCGACACCATGGTGGGGCTCTTCGCCGAGAATCCCCCCGAGGGCTTCGGCTTCAGCGACACCGCTTTCCGCATCTTCATCCTGATGGCCAGTCGGCGGCTGCAGAGCGACCGCTTCCTCACGGTCGACTTCAGGCCCGAGGTCTACACCCCGCTGGGCATGGACTGGGTCGAACGCAACGGCATGACGAGCGTCATCCAGCGCCACTGCCCTGAGTTGGCGAGCTTCCTTCCGCGCACCGCCAGCGCGTTCGCGCCCTGGCGCGCTGTCCAGCCCGTCACCAACAACGGCGCCGTCGACCGCGACTGATCGGGAGCAGGAGATGTCCGTACAGGAGAAGGCCAGGCACGTCGGTCTCGAAGATCTCCTCGCCCGGCCGCTGTTGCAGACGGTCTTCAAACGGCGTACCCACCGCGTCAGCCGAGGCGCGTCCGTGCCGGCCAGGTCGATGAGCTACGAATCCCCGCACCAACCGATGCCGCTCGGAGAGCTGGAGGAAGCGGTACTCATCGCCCTCACCGGCTGCTCGGGGCTGACCATGCCGGACCGGCCCTTCGAGGACCCACGCGACCACCAGCCCATCATGGCCAAGCCGAACCTGAACATGGTGGGGCGCACGGCGGGCAGCCCCGACAACGCGCAGGGCACCCACTTCTTCATGATCAACGACAGTGGCACCTACTTCCTGAGGAAGCTGCCGCCGTCCGCGGGTGCGGCATTCGACCCCGACACGCTGATCGAGCGGGCGCGCCAGTCGAAGGTGAAAGTGCTGGACCACCGCCTGGACGTCGCCGAGGGGATGCGCGACTTCCCGGCCTACCTCGACTCCAACCGCTTCCTGTCCAACCTGAAGGGCACCACGCTCTTCCTGCCGGTCGTCGATCTCTCCCACCAGTACATCAACGCGCTGATGTACCTGCTCACCCAGCCCGAGGGAGCCCGGCCCACCCTCGTCGACGACCGTAACTTCTACCGCCCGGCCGGGGTGAGGAAGTGGATGAAGAACGGCTTTCTCAACCCTGATCTCAAGCTGCCGCTCGGCGCCCTGGGGCCGATGCGCACCCAGATCGAGGCCGACCTGCTGCTGCAGAACATGATGCTGGTCGCGGACGCCATGGGACTCGGCGCCTGGATCCACGCCACGATCAGTCCCCAAATCATGCTGGGCGACCCGAAGTTCTCCCGTACCTACGGCCGCATGCTCGGCTTCGACTTCGTGACCCCGCGCTTCAGCCCCGCCGACATCCTGCGCTGGCAGGTGCCGCTGCCGAGGTACGCGAACCTGCGCGCCCACCCGGTGGGGTTGCGGGCAGACGGCGAACACCTCATCAAGGGGGCCTGCCCGCCCAACTACCCGTCGATGGAGGCAGCTGTCGACGCGGTGGTACGGAGCAAGTTCGGCAAGGGCGGTATCTACGACGACCAAGAGGCCTTTCGCCGCATCTACAAGAACGGCTACGCAGCGCGATACCTCGCCGAGGCCAGCGAGTACGACCAAAAGGTGATCGACTGCGCACGGGACATCTGCGTGTACATCCACGCCACCCACGGGCGGTTCCCCGCACACGCCGACGCCATCCATGTGCCCGGCATCTGGCTGCAGACGCACCATCTGGAATCCGAGTACTACGAGCGGTTCTTCATGAACGGCCTGACGGATGCCCACCGTCGGCACGCCTCGCGATGGGACGTGTAGCCGTGCCCTCCGATCCGGAACGGGAAGCACACCGAAGGGAGCGCCATGCGGGTCTATGAAGCCATCGTCAAGGGGCTGGAAGGCATCGGGGTGCAGGCCGCTTTCGGCGGTGCCGGGGAGAACGCCGCCGGCCTCATGCTGGCGCTGAAGCACTCCCGGCAGATCCGGCCGGTCATCACGCGACACGAGCAGGCCGCATCCTTCATGGCCTGTGGCTACGCCATGTACACCGACCGGCTCGGCTTCTGTTTCGCAACGGCGGGGCCCGGGGCGTTCAACCTTTTCTCGGGACTGGCCGTGGCGATGTCCGACTCGTACCCGGTCCTCGCCGTATCGGGGTACGCGTCGAGGCAGTGGCAGGGATGGGGCTCGCTCAACGAGACCTCGGGCCTGAACCGGACGCCCGACTCGCAGGCGATGTTCGCGGCCACCACCAAGAAGTCCTTCCTGCTCACCGACATCGACGACACCTGCGACGTCCTCGAGGAAGCGGTCAACATCGCGTTCGAGGGCAGGCCCGGGCCCGTGCACATCCACGTACCCGAGGACCTGACCCACCGCGGTGTCGAGGTCACGAACTTCCGGCCCATCCGGCTCGACGTCGCACCGGTTCTGCCCGACCCGGCGCGGGTGGAGGAGATCGCATCGGTGCTGGCGGACGCCCTCACCAGGCGGGAGCGGATCGTGGCACTCGTCGGCTTCGGTGCCGTCCGCAGCGGAGCGGGGCCGGAGATCAAGCGGTTGATCGAGCGGTTCCAGATCCCGCTGCTCACCACGCTGGACGGCAAGGGCATCGTGTCCGAGAGCCACCCGCTCGCGGTGGGGGTCTTCGCGGACAGCGGCCACTCGAGCGCCTGGAAGGCCTTCCGTGAAGCCGACGTCGTGCTGTGCATCGGGAACTCCCTCAACCAGCACGCCACGTTCAACTACCGCGAAGACCTGTTCAAGGACAAGCTGCTCATCCACGTGAACGTCTCCGAGACCGAGTTCCGCAAGGCCTACAGGCCCGACCACGCACTCCTGTCCGACGCACGTCCGGCGGTGAAGGCCCTCGTCGACGCCCTGGAGAGGAAGGTCGGCGAGGTGCCGGAGGTCACCGTCGAAGGCCAGGACTACGAGGCGCGGCACATCACCCACCTCCCCGGGAAGATCCACCCCGGAGAGCTCGCGCAGGCCATCGGCCGTTTGCTGCCGCCGGACGGTGTCCTGCTCGCCGACGCAGGCGCCCATCTGGCCTGGCTCGGGTACTACGTGGAGCTGGAGGAGGGGCAGAACTTCCGCAAGGCCGGTTCCTTCGGACCGATGGCCGGGCACGTCAACGGGGCCATCGGCCTCAAGGTCGCGCACCCGGAACGGACCGTCGTGGTCGGCTGCGGGGACGGGTGCTATTCGCTGTCCGGTTTCGAGCTGATGACTGCCGTCGAGAACGAGATCCCCGTCATCTGGGTCATCTTCGACGACGAGGAGTTCAAGCTGATCAAGCTCTTCCAGCTCTACGCATACGGAGAGACCGGTCTGGTCGAGTTCCGGAACCCGGATTTCGCGACGTACGCGCGTGCGTGCGGCGCCGACGGCTATCGCGTCGAGACGCTGGAGGAGTTCGAGGACGCGTTCCGCGCGGCACTGACCTCCGGTCGACCCACCGTGATCGACGCCAGAATCACGCGCTGGGCCATCCCGCACTACAGCCCCTCGCCCGACGGCCTGATCGACGGTCTCGTCGAGGCCGTCGAGGCGCGCTTCCGCGACTGATCCGGGGCGCCACCCCCACTTGGCCCGACGGTGTGAAGCCGATCCCTCCAACGGCCCCCCGCCACCTGCGGGGACACCCGCACCCATGCTCTCTGTCAGTCAGCCCGCGTCGGCGCAAACCCCGTTGTCCGTTGGGGCACCTTCCACGGGTTGTCGTCGCGCAAGGGTGGCGGGAGCAGTCGCTGTGGCCACGACTGGTAGGCGACCGGCCTGAGGAACCGCTCGATCGCGGCGGTGCCGACCGATGTGGTGGCGGGCGCGGTGGTGGCGGGATACGGCCCGCCGTGCTGCATCGCGTGGGTCACCGCCACACCGGTGGGCCATTGGTTCCACAGCACTCGGCCGCTGCGGTCGGCCAGTGTCGCGGCCAGTCGGCCGAGTTCGTCTGCCTCGTCCGGCTCGGCGTGCAGGCCGGCGGTCAGCTGTCCGGGCAGCGCGGCCATCGCGTCGGTGACGTCCCGCAGCCGTTCGTAGGTGACCACCAGGCCCAGCGGACCGAAGCATTCCTCGGCGGCCTTCTTCTGGTCGGCCGCGAAGGCGGCCAGTTCCATCGCCAGCAGTCGTGGCCGGGCCGCCGCCGGGTCGTCCGGCCACACCACCTTGCGTGCGCCAGGGCGCCGGGCCAGCCCCTCCGCGGTGTCGACGTAGGCGTCGGTGATCCGCTCGTTGAGCATGGGTGCGGCCGGGACCTCGGCCAGCAGCCGGGTGATCTCGTCCAGGAGACCGTCCCCGGCCGGGACGAACAGCAGGCCGGGATTGGTGCAGAACTGGCCCGCGCCCTGCGTGAGCGAGGCGACGTAGCCGCCCGCGATCTCCGCGCCGCGTGCCTCGGCGGCACGGGGCGTGACCACCACGGGGTTGACGCTGCCCAACTCGCCGTAGAACGGGATGGGTTCGGGACGCTCGGCGGCGATGCGGGCGAGCGCCAGACCACCACGCTGCGATCCGGTGAAGGCAGCGGCGCGCAGGGACGAGTGGCGCAGCGCGTCGACGCCCGCCTGCTCGCCCTCGATGAGGCCGAACACCCCGGGCGGGGCTCCGGCGCCGGCCAGCGCCCGATGGATGATCCTCGCCGTGAGGCGGGACAGCTCCGGGTGTCCCGGGTGCGCCTTGACCACCACGGGACATCCCGCCGCCCAGGCCGATGCCGTGTCCCCGCCGGCCACGCTGAACGCGAAGGGGAAGTTGCTCGCCGCGAACACGAGCACCGGGCCGATCCCGGTCCGGTACCGGCGCAGGTCGGGTCGGGGGCCGCTCGGCCACTGCGGATCCGGCCGGTCGATCCGGACGTCGAGGAACTCACCGGCGAGCAACTGGTCAGCGAAGAGCCGCAGTTGGAAAGTGGTGCGGGTCAGCTCGCCGTTCAGCCGGGTGGTGCCGAGCCGCGTCTCGGTGTCGGCCAACGCGACCAACTCCGCGCGCTCCGCTTCCAGGGCGTCGGCGACTGCCGTCAGGGCGCGAGCTCTGACGGCCGGCTTCTGCTCGGCCCATTCCCCGGCCGCGCCGGCGGCCGCGGCCACCGCCTGGTCCGGTTCGAGAGCGACGGCGCTCATACGCTGTCTCCTTTCTGAGGGGTGTGCGGCCGGTTCTCCACGGAGTTCCGGAAGCCGAAGAGGCCGTAGACGATCAGCCCGAGCGCCATCCACACCGCGAAGCGCACCCAGGTCACCCAGTCCAGGTTGCTGATCAGCCAGACGGAGAAGGCGACCCCCACCGCCGGCACCAGCGGCACCAGGGGGGTACGGAAGGCACGGGGCAGATCGGGCCTGGTCCTGCGCATCACCACAACGGCGACCGCCACCACGATGAAAGCCATCAGAATGCCGATGTTGGTCAGGTCGGCGGCCTCCCGGATGGGCAGGAGCCCGGCGATGAGGGCCGAGCCGATACCGACCGGCCAGATCACCCGTGTCGGGACCTGTCGCCTCGGGTGGTTCTCGGCGAAGTAGCGCGGCAGCAGTCCGTCGCGGCTCATGGAGAACCAGACCCGAGAGACGGCGAGCATGTTGGCGAACGCGGAGGTGGTGATGCCGATGACGGCACCGATGGCGACCACCATGCCCAGGCCGCCCAGGCCGACCGAGGAGAGCGCGCTGGAGAACGGGCTCTTCACGTCGATGTCGCGGTAGTTCTGCATGCCCAGCAGCACGACGCAGACCAGCAGGTAGATGACCGCCGCGATGCCGAGCGAGACCACGATCGCCTTCGGCAGCACCTTCTTGGCCTCGGCGCTCTCCTCCGCCGCCGCGCTCATGGCGTCGTACCCGTAGACCGCGAAGAACGTGGTCGCCGCGCCGGTGAACGCACCGCCGATCCCGAAGGGGAGGAAGGGGTGGTAGTTGCCCCCCGAGATGTGGAAGGCGCCGACGACGATCACCAGGGCGACGATGGCCAACTTGACCGCCACCAGGGCGGTTTCGAAGCGGGCCGACTCCTTGGTGCCACGCGAGAGCACGAAGGCCAGCAGCAGGCACAGCAGGGCGGCGAGCAGGTCCACCCGGTGGCCCGATCCGGTGCCCGGGGCGCCGAGCATCCAGTTCGGCAGGTCGATACCGATGTGCTGAAGGATGTACGAGAGGTATCCGGACACGGCGATGGCCACCACCGCGACGATCGCCGTGTACTCCAGCAGCAGGTCCCAGCCGATCGCCCAGCCGACGATCTCGCCGAGCGCGGCATAGGAGTAGGTATAGGCCGAGCCGGCCTTGGGGATGGTGCCGGCGAACTCCGCGTAGCACAGCGCCGCCGCGGCGCTGGCGATGATCGCGATCAGGAACGAGATCATCACGCCGGGTCCGGCGTCCTGGTGGGCCACGACCCCGGCGAGTGAGAAGACGCCCGCGCCGACCAGACCGCCGAGGCTGAGGGCGACCAGCTGCCACAGTCCCATGGTCCGGCGCAGTCCGCCGCTGGTCTCCTCCTCCGAGGAGTCGACGGGCTTGAGGCGGAAGACGCCCGTCCTGGAGAACAGCCCCTCACCGGGAGGGGCTTGGTCGTACCGTCTTACTGGTGTGGTGCGGGACATGAGGGTCCCTCCCGGTGCGTGCGGACAGGGGCGTCTAGAGCACGAATCCGTGCGGGAACGGATCGCTCGGGTCGAGCAGGTAGTTCGCGGTGCCGGTGATCCACGCGCGGCCGGAGAACTCGGGCACGACGGCGGGCAGGTCGCCCACTTCGGTGGTGCCGACCAGGCGACCGGTGAACCGGGTGCCGATGAAGGATTCGTTGACGAACTCGGTGTGCAGGGGCAGTTCGCCGTGCGCGTTCAACTGCGCCATCCGGGCCGAGGTGCCCGTGCCGCACGGTGAGCGGTCGAACCAGCCGGGATGGATCGCCATGGCGTTGCGGGAGTGCCGGGCGGTGGAGCCCGGGGCCAGGAACTGCACGTGCTTGCAGCCGGCGATGAGCGGGTCGGCCGGGTGCACCGGCCGGTTCTGCTCGTTCACCGCCCGCATGACGGCGAGGCCGGCGGCGAGGATCTCGTCCTTGCGGGCCCGGTCGAACGGCAGGCCCAGCCGGTCGAGTTCGACGATGGCGTAGAAATTGCCGCCGTAGGCCATGTCGTAGCGGACGTCCCCGAGACCCGGCACCTTCACCGTGGCGTCGAGTTCGAGCGCGAAGGCGTCCACGTTGCGCAGGGTGACCTTCTCGGCTCGGCCGCCCTGGACCGCGACTCGCGCCTCGACCAGTCCCGCGGGCGTGTCGAGGCGCACGGTGGTCTCCGGTTCGGTGACCGGCACCATCCCGGTCTCCACCAGGACGGTGGCCACGCCGATGGTGCCGTGCCCGCACATCGGCAGGAACCCGCTGACCTCGATGTAGAGCACACCCCAGTCGGCGTCCGGGCGGGTCGGCGGCTGGAGGATCGCGCCGCTCATCGCGGCGTGGCCACGCGGCTCGTCGACCAGGAAGCGGCGCAGTTCGTCCAGGTGCTCCACGGCGTGGCGGCGCCGCTCGGCCATGGTGTCGCCCGGGATCAGCCCCACGCCGCCGGCGACGACGCGGGTGGGCATGCCCTCGGTGTGCGAGTCGACGGCGCTGATCGTACGGACGGACCGCATCAGACGGCCTGCTGGGAGAGGGACAGGGAGGCGATGGCGCGGGCCATGTCGGCCTGGATCTGCTCGCGCATCTGCGGCGTCAGCGGGCCGCGCGGCGGACGGCAGGGGCCGCCGAACCGGCCGACCTGCTCCATGCCGAGCTTGATGGCCTGGACGAACTCGGTGCGCGAGTCCCAGCGGAAGGCCGCGACCAGCGGTTCGTACAGCGCCCGCGCCTCCGCCAGCTTGCCGGCGACAGCCAGGTCGTACAGGCGGGCGGACTCCGCAGGGAAGACGTTCGGGAAGCCGGCGAACCATCCGGTGGCGCCCATCAGCAGGCTCTCCAGTACGACGTCGTCGGCGCCGCTGATCACCTCCAGGCCGGGCGCCCGCTCCTTGATCTCCAGAACGCGCCGGACGTCGCCGGAGAACTCCTTCACCGCGACGACGTTGTCGATCCAGGAGATCTCGGCGAGCAGGTCCGGGGTCAGGTCGACCTTGGTGTCGATGGGGTTGTTGTAGACCATCACCGGCAGTCCGACGGACGCCACGGCCTCGAAGTGGGCCAGGACCTCACCACGGTTGGCGCGGTACATGGTCGGCGGCAGGCACAGCACGCCGTCGGCGCCGTCCTCGGCCGCGAGCTCGGCCCAGTGCCGGGCCTGGTGCGAGCCGACGCCGTGGACACCGATGACCACGCTCCCCGAGTCGCCGACCGCATCGACGGCGGTACGGGCCACCCTGCGGCGCTCCTCGTCGGTCAGGGAGGAGTACTCGCCGAGCGAGCCGTTCGGGCCGACGCCGTGGCAGCCGTTGTCGACCAGCCAGCGGCAGTGCTCGGCGTACCGGTCGTAGTCGACGGCCAGCCCGGCCGGGGCGGACGCGTCCTCGCGGTACGGCAGAGCGGTGGCGACCACGACCCCGCCCAGGGACAGCTGCTGCTTCTTGGTGTCACTCATGAACTCTGCTCCGTCTTCGTGCATCGGGGTCGGGGCGTGGACTTCTCGGGCGATGGTTCGGGAGTGGCGGCCAGTTCACCGAGCCGGATGGGCTGGGCGATCGGCCGGTGGTGCGGACCTGCCGTTCGGGGGTCCTCGACCGGGGACTTGGCGGGACGGCCGGTCAGCCGGGCGCTGAGCTCCGCGACCGTGGGGCCGCAGACACGGCCCTGGCAGGGGCCGAGACCGGCCCGCGTCTCCAGCTTGGTGACGCGCGCGCCGCGGCTCGCCGCGTTGCCGGCGGCCCGGCACAGCGAGGCGTAGTCGGCCTCCTCGCAGCGGCAGACGACCGTCTCGGGGCGCAGCCACCCGGGCCACGCCGCACCGATGGGATGCGCGCGGGCCAGCCGTTCGGCGAAGGCGCGGCCCTGGTCCCGGCCGCGCCGCAGCGGGCGCAGTGCGGGGGCGTCCGATGCGCCGCCGCCGGCGAGCCATCCGGCGAGCGCACCCTCCGCCCGCGCGGCCGGGGCGCCAGCGACGCCGGTGATCTCACCGGCCGCGTACACCCCGGGGCAGCTGGTGCACTGGTCGTCGTCTACGGCCACGAACTCGCCGCCCGGTGTGCCGCGCAGCGCACAGCCGGCGGCCACGGGCAGCTCCAGCTGGGGGCTGAAGCCGTGGCTGACGCACACCGCGTCGACCGGCATCGTGCGTTCGGTGCCCGGCACCACCGACCAGTCGGCGCGCAGCCGTGCGGTGACGACCTCCTCGACCCTGCCGTCACCGCGCGCCTCGACGACGGTGCGGCCGACGCGGCAGGGGACCCGGTGCCGGAGCAACAGGGCGGTGTACTCGGCGAGTTCACCGGACTTGCCGCCGTGTGCCGCCAGCTGCCAGGGGCGTCGTGCCCAGCCGCGGGCGAGGGTGCCCGCCGTGTTGGCCTCCAGCAGCTCCAGGACGCGGGAGCCGGCCTCAAGCAGGGAGGCGGCCACCGGCAGCAGGAACGGTCCCGTACCGGCGACCACCACACGGTCACCGACGACGACCCGTTCGCCCTTGGCGAGCGCCTGCGCGGCGCCAGCGGTGAACACGCCGGGCAACTCCCAGCCGGGGAACGGCAGGACGCGGTCGTGGGCGCCGGCGGCGAGCACCAGCGCGTCGGGTTCGAGGACCAGGCGGCTCCTGCGGCCGCCGTCGGCCGGGCCGCGCAGCACGTGCACCCGCGGCACTCCGGGCTCGTGCGGGTCCGGGCGTTCCAGGGCCCAGACCGAGGTCTCGGGCCACCAGACGCACCGCGGGTGGGCGAGCACCCGGCGGCGGCGCCGGTCGAAGGACCGCCAGCCGTGCTGGAGCCGCTCGGGGTGGGCGGCGTCGTAGGCCTCGGGCAGCATGCGGTGGTACTGGCCGCCGGGCCGGTCGGCCGAGTCGATCAGCGTGACCCGGGCGCCGGCGCCGAGCGCGGCCTCCGCCGCGGCGAGGCCCGCGGGTCCCGCGCCGACCACGGCCACATGGCGCGTCGTCACCTTGCCTCCTCTCCTGGCAGGTCGGGGTGGCTGTGGCCCTCCGGGCCCGTCTCCCGACTCGTCTCCCGGCCGGTGTTCCGGTCCGTCTTCCGGCTCGCCTCCCGACCCGCTTCCCGGCCGGTCTCCGGCTGCCGGGTCTGTGTGGTGACCACGTCGCCGTCGCGGGCCCGGCGGCGGCAGGCGCGGACGTCGCGCTCGCCGCCCACGGTCACCAGGCAGTCGAAGCAGACGCCGATGCCGCAGAACACTCCGCGAGGTGCGCCGGAGCGGCCCTGGCGCCAGGCCAGGCGGCCGGAGGCGAGCAGGACGCCCGCCAGGGTCTGGCCCTCGATGCCGTCGACGGGCTCGCCGTCGACGGTGATCCGCAGCGGCCGGTCGCGCCGTCCGACGGTGTCGTACTCGCCGCGGACACGTCTGGGGCTCATGCCGTCTCCTCCCTGGTGGTGCGTGTGCTGCCGCCGAGCACGGCCGCACGGTCCACCCGGAACGGGGTCGTGTCGATGTCCGTCGGCTGACCGAGCATCAGCTCGCGCAGCAGCCGTGCGCTGCCCACCGACAGGCCGATGCCGGCGCCTTCGTGGCCGCCGACGTGCCAGAGGCCGGTCAGCCTTGGGTCGGCGCCGATGACGGGCAGGTGGTCGGGGACGTAGGGGCGAAATCCGCCGTAGGCGCGCATCACCGGGACCTCGGCCAGCGCCGGGAACAGCCGCAGCGCCTTGGCGGCGACGGCCGAGAGCGCCTCGGGGCGCAGCCGGTCGTCGAACCCGACGCGGCGGCGCGAGGAGCCGATGAGCACGCTGCCACCGCGGGTGGACTCCACCACCGCCGAAGTCTGCAGGTCCTCCGCGCTGCTGCCGACCGCTCCCACGTAGTCCGCGTCGTAGACCTTGTGGAAGACCGTCGGCGGCAAAGGAGTTGTGACCAGTACGTCGCCGCGCCGGGGCCGGATGTCCACCGGGGCGCCGAGACGCGCGGCCAGTTCGCCGGCCCAGGGGCCCGCGGCGTTGACCAAGCAGTCCGCCTCCAGCAGGCCGGTCGAGGTGCGGACCGCGGTGATCCGGTCGCCACGGGTGACCGCTGCGAGCACCTCGCAGCCCGTGCGCAGGGTGGCGCCCGCCGCGAGGGCGTCGGTGAGCAGGGCGGCGGCCGCGGCGGCCGGCTGTACCTGAGCGTCCTCCGGGTAGTGAACGGCGGCGGCGTGTTCGCGGGTGACGTACGGTTCCGCCGCGGCGAGCGCGTCGGCGTCGAGGACCTCGGTGTGCACGCCCGCCGTGCGCTGCTCGGCGGCGAAGCGGGCCAACTCGCGGGCTCCGGCGTCGGTCGTCGCCACGACGATGCCGCCCTTGGGCTCCCACTCCACCGCCCGCGCCGCGTGCGCGGACCGTTCGGCGACAGTCGCCAGCACCTGGGGCCACAACCGCCGGGACAACTGGGCGAGTTCCAGCTCGGGGCCCGGTCCCTTGTCGGAGACGAGTACGTTGCCCTCGCCGTGCGCCGTGGTCGCCGACGCGGCGGCTCCGCGCTCGACGACGGTGACCTCGAGTCCGGCCAGGGCCAGCTCGCGAGCACAGGCACAGCCGACGATCCCGGCACCCACAACTACCGCGCGCGTTCCGTACAATGAACCGTCTCCGTTCGTTAAAGCGAACGACGGAGAACGTAGAACCGGGCAGCCGGTCTGTCAACGGTCACGACGAAAAGGAGTTCCGCGGTCTCGCCGCGGCGAACTATCCCTCCACCGGGCGGGCGCCGGCGAGTCCCGGGTCGGACAGGTGGAGCCGCTGCTCCGCCCCGTACTGCAGCAGCAGGACCGAGCGCACCTCGCCGTCGAGTGCCGTGTAACTGTGCGGCCGCGAGGCGTCGAAGCGCACGTAGTCGCCCGGGCCCAGCTCCACTTCCTCACCCTCCACCCGCACACCGAGCCGCCCGGCCTGCACGATGGTGTGCTCGGTGCCCACATGGCCGAGCGACTCCTGCCGGCACCCGGCCCGTACCCGCTGATCGAAGACCTCGACGACGGCATCGCCGGACTCGATCCGCTGCAGCGGGCGCAGATCCACGCCCTCGCCGCTGAGCACCTCCGTCTCCGCGGCGCGTACGACGGTCAGTTCACCGGTGGGCGGGGTGTCCAGCAGGTCCGAGATCGGCACCTCGAGCACCCGGGACAGGCTGAACACCGTCTCGATGGTGGGATTGCCCGCTCCGGACTCCAGCTGCGACAGCGTCGCCTTGCCGATCTTCGACCGCCTTGACAGCTCGGAGAGCGACAGCCCCCGCTGGGTCCTGGCCCGTCTCAGATTGGCCGCCAGCATGCCCCGGATCGAACCGTCGGAGACGCTCACGATGTCACCCCTACCCTTTCGCTGCCGTTCGATATAGCGTACGGGTGCCGCTCGGCTGCGTTCGCTACACGGATCAGGATGAGACTTTCTCGGGCAGCGCACCACCTCTGTGCCGGACCAAGGGAGACAGGGGCGAGGCGACGACCTGCCGACGGTCAGTGAGACGATCGACCACGGCCGGCCGGCTGAGCGGTCGGCGAAGGGCTGACCCGGATGAGCGGAACCGGGCAGTGGGCCGCCCGGATCGGATCGAGCGTGGTGTCGGTGAGGCCGGCGGTGAAGTCCTCGAACCCGAAGACCTTGAAGAGGGCCTCGCGTCCGAACTTGGTGCTGTCGGCGACGAAGAAGGCCTCGGTCGCCACGGACCGCATCTTGCGCTTGAGCTCGATCGAGTAGCTGGAGCTCGCGTAGATCCCGTCGTCCATCACCGCGTATGCGCTGAAGACCGCGACGTTGAAGCGCATGTTCTCGAGTTGCTGCAACGACGTGGGTCCCCACATCGACGTGCTAGTGGGCAGCAACTCGCCGCCGATGAAAACCAGGTTGATCTGGGGCTTGCGGGCGACCTCGACGCCGACGAGCAGATCGTGGGTGACGACCGTGAGGTGCGAGTGGTCGAGGTGACGCGCCACTTCCAGGCACGTGGTCCCGCTGTCGAGGAGAACCGTCTGGTTCTCGCGAATCCGCTCGGCCATGGCGGCCCCGATCGCCTGCTTCTCGGGCAGCTGGGGAACGGCCCCATGGCTGGGCGCGGGGGCCTCGACGGGTGCGGCGCCGCCGTGTGTCCGCAGGATCTCCCCATCCGCAGCCAGCCTGTCCAGGTCGCGGCGAATGGTCGACGCGTCGACGCCGAACTGCCGGGCGAGCATGGTGACGCTCAGAAAACCGCGCTCTTCGATGAGTTCGACGATCTGCTGACGGCGCGACATCAGGCACCCTCCTCGTTTTGAGCGAAATGCTAGCAGCGCGCAGCGTGCGACGCCTGAATTCGTGCAGAGTATGCACGGATTCAGGCAAGCAGTCCTGACGAAAGTCTCGACAGGTGCACGGAGCCGCCCTAATGTTTGCGCGCATCGGGCGATTCGGTGCGCGGACCCAGGAGTTCGCGTCACACGATCTGCGAAGGAGCGATCGGATGAAGCTGGTGCGGATGTCAGGTGCGGTGGCCGCGGGCCTCTTGACCCTGACCATGGCAGGCTGTGGCTCCATGAGCGGTGGGGCGGGCCCCGCCGGCGGCGCCAGTGCCAAGAGCAGCGGGGCGTCGGGCAACGCGATGGTCACCGTCGTCAAGGTCAAGGGCATCGCCTGGTTCGATCGCATGGACGAAGGCGTGCGGGCCTACGGCAAGCGCACCGGCATCGACACCCGCACCGAGGGCGCGGACGACGTCAGCCCGGAGAAGCAGATCCAGATCATCCAGGACCTCATCGCCCAGAAGCCGAAGGCCATCACCGTGGTGCCGAACTCGCCCGAGGCCCTCTCCGGCGTCCTGGCGCAGGCCAGGGCCAAAGGCATCATCACGGTCTCCCACGAGGCGACGGGCATCAAGAACGTCGACGCCGACATCGAGGCGTTCGACAACGCCGCCTACGGCCAGCAGATCATGAAGAATCTCGGTCAATGCATGGGCGGCAAGGGGGAGTACGTCCAGTTCGTCGGTGGGCTGACCGCGAAGACGCACATGGAGTGGGTCGGTGCGGCGTACGACTACCAGAAGGCGAAGTTCCCCGGCATGAAGCGCGTCGAGGACCCGATCGAGAGCACCGACAACGAGGCCGCGGCGTACGAGAAGGCCAAGGAGGTGCTCGCCAAGCACCCGAACATCAAGGGCTTCCAGGGCTCGGCCGGTAACGACGTGCCGGGCATCGCCCGTGCCGTCGAAGAGGCCGGCCGCGAGAAGGACACGTGCGTGATGGGTACGTCGATCCCCTCGGCGGCGTCCAAGTACCTCGCGACCGGAGCGATCGACAAGATCTTCTTCTGGGACCCCGCCCTCGCCGGTCAGGCGCAGCTCGAGATCGCCCGGATCCTCACCCGCGGCGGCAAGATCACGGCGGGCACGGACCTGGGCCTCAAGGGCTACCACCACCTCAAGAAGCTCAAGGGCTACGACAACGTGTTCGTCGGTGACGCATCCATCGAAGCGGACGCCAAGACCGCCAAGAAGTACGGCTTCTGATCGTTCAGAGGCGTGGGCTCGCGCGTGCGCCCACGCCCCGCTGAAAGGCGCACACCATGACACGCTCTCCTTCTGAGGGCCCGTCCGCCCCCGTCCTCCAAGTGCGGGACATCGTGAAGACGTACGGCGGCGTCACCGCGCTCGACGGTGTCTCGCTCGACCTGCTGCCCGGTGAGGTACTCTGCCTCGCCGGTGAGAACGGGTGCGGCAAGTCGACCCTGATCAAGATCATCTCCGGGGCGGAGAAGCCCGACTCGGGCCAGATCGTCATCGATGGCACCGCGTACGCGTCGATGGACCCGACCGACGCCATCAAGCTCGGGATTCAGGTGATCTACCAGGACTTCTCGCTGTTCCCGAACCTCACTGTCGCGGAGAACATCGTCCTGACGTCGGCCATCGCCGAACGACGGCACTTGTACAGCGGCCGCGCCGCGCGTCCCGCCGCCCAGGCCGTCGTCGACGACCTCGGCCTGGACCTCGATCTCGACAGCGACGTCGAGATGCTCTCGGTCGCCGACAAGCAGTTGACGGCCATCTGCCGCGCGCTGATCCACGACGCGCGGGTTCTGATCATGGACGAGCCCACAACCGCACTCACCCATGCGGAGGTTGAGCGACTGTTCGTCGTCGTCGAGCGGCTACGGGCCCGCGGGGTGGCGCTGGTATTCGTGTCGCACAAACTCGACGAGGTGCTGAGGATCTCGCAGCGCGTCACGATCCTGCGCTCCGGAACGCATGTCGTCACGAGTGCCTCGGCCGCGCTGGACCCGAGTGCCATCGCCCAGCACATGACCGGCAGGGAGTTGGACGAGACGCGGCACGTCAGCGAGCTCGACGCCGGCGACGACGTCGTTCTGGAGGCTGAAGGTCTCGGGCTGCGGGGCGCGTACCAGGACGTCTCCTTCGCCATGCGTCGCGGCGAGATCCTCGGTGTGACCGGGCTGCTGGGGTCGGGGCGCTCGGAGATCGCAGAGTCCCTCTTCGGTGTGCTGCCGCATGATGCCGGCACGGTCAGGATCGACGGGAAGCCGATCCGGCTGCGGTCGATCCGCGACGCGATCGGCGCGGGAATCGGCTATGTGCCCGAAGACCGTCTCACCCAAGGGCTGTTCCTCGACCGGTCGATCGCCGACAACATCGTCGCCGCCTCGCCGGAGCAGCACACGACCCGCGGCCGCATGCTCGACATGCGCTCCGTGCGGGAGGCCATCGACGGCCTCTTCCGGAGGCTGCGCGTCAAGGCGACGAACGTCCAGGCGCCCGTGCGCTCACTGTCGGGCGGCAACGCACAGCGAGTCGTGCTCGCGAAGTGGCTGGCGCGTCGGCCACGCATCCTCATCCTCAACGGGCCCACTGTCGGGGTCGATGTCGGGTCCAAGGCCGAGATCCTCGGCATTCTTCGCGCGGAGGCCGCAGACGGCATGGCCATTCTCGTCATCTCCGACGACGCCCCCGAGCTTGTCGCCTGCTGCCACCGCGTGCTCGTCGTACGGCACGGGCGGCTCACCGACGTCCTCCAGGGCGACGACGTCACGGTCGACGCGATCCGGGAGAAGGTGGCCGCATGAGGGGCCGGCGTCCAGCCGTCGACATGCGCCTCGGTCGGCTCAGGGGGGCCAACAACGAGGGCGTGCTCGCGGCGGTGCTGATCGTTCTCGTCGTGGGCATGTCCTTGACGAACTCGGCGTTCTTCACGCTGCCGACGGCGTTCAGCATCGTCCGCGATTCCATCGTGCCGCTGATACTCGCCCTTGGCGTCCTCATGGTGGCCATCTCCGGCGGCATCGACGTGTCGTTCGCCGCGATCGCGGTTTTCGCCGCGTACACCACGGTCCGCGCGCTCGGCGAGGGCGTGTTCGAGGCAGGCCTTCTCGGAGCCTTCGCCCTGGCTCTGCTGATCGGCGCGTTCCTGGGCGCGATCAACGGCTGGCTCATCGCCCGGTTCCGCTTGCCGACTCTGATCGTCACGCTGGGGACCCAGGGCATCTTCAAGGGCGTCCTGCTCACCTACATCGGCTCGCGTTACATCGCCGACCTCCCCGACTCGATGGCCCAGGTGTCGACCACGAACCTCATCGAGGTCACGACGTCGACCGGAAGGGCCTACCTGCACATCATGGCGGTGCCCGCCGTCGTGATGGCGCTCGCACTCAGCTGGGTGCTGCGGCGCACCATGTTCGGCCGGAGCATCTACGCGATCGGCGGCGACGTCGAGGCAGCCCACCGCTCCGGAATCCGGGTCGTTCGAACGCAGTTGGCGGTCTACGTCATCGTCGGCATGATCGCCGCGGTCGGCGGCATGATCTACACGATCATGGGCCGCAGCGCCAGCCCTCAGGTGCTCGTCGGCGGTGAGCTCGACACCATCGCGGCCGTTGTGCTGGGCGGTGCGTCGATCTTCGGCGGCCGCGGCTCGGTGCTCGGGACGGTCCTCGGCGTCCTCCTGGTCCAGGTGATCAACAACAGCCTCATCCTCGCGGGAGTGCCGAGCGCATGGCAGCGGACCGCTGTCGGCCTGCTGCTCGTCATCGGTGTCGGCGTTCAGGCCGTAGCCGCCAGGCGGTCGTCGCCGCGTATGCGGGTGAACCTCGAAGCCAAGCACGAGCAGGAGGTGACGGCATGAAGCTCGCCGAGCAGGACCAGCGGCCGCTGAGCCGGCTCAACGACACCGTGGATGCGGGCTGGACGCGCCTCGCGAGCCGCATGCCCATGGCCGGCGGCGCGCGACGGATGCTCGTCCTGGTCGTCGTCGCCTTCGCCTCCTTCGCCGCGTTGAAGCCGGCCGTCTTCCTGAGCGTCACCAACCTGCAGAACATCGCGGTCGCCACACCCGAGATCGGCGTGATAGCCGTCGCGATGATGCTCGCGATGCTCACCGGCGGGATCGACCTGTCGCTGGTGTCCACCGCGAACCTCTCGGCGATCACGATGTCGACCCTGTTCACCGCGATCTCCGCGAACGACCCGGGCCAGGCCGAGCGGATGGTCCCCGTGATCGTGCTCGCGGGCCTCGGCGTGGGCCTCCTCGGTGGCCTCGTCAATGGCCTGCTCGTCGCGGGCCTGGGCATCACGCCGATCCTCGCCACGCTCGGAACGATGCAGATCTACAACGGCATCGCGGTCGCCTGGACCGGCGGCGAGACGCTCTACGGGGCGCCGTCGTCGCTGACGGCCCTCGGTCTGTCGACCGTGGGCGGGATTCCCACCCTGTTCATCCTGTTCGTGGCCGTCGCGATCGCGATCGGGGTGCTTGTCTCACGCACACCTCTCGGCCTGAGGATCCAGCTCCAGGGCGCTAACCCGACGGCGGCCCGGTACTCGGGCATCGCCAGCCGTGCGATCCTCCTGCGGACCTATACCCTCACCGGCCTGCTGGGCGGCATCGCCGGCGTGCTCTTCCTCGCCCGCAACCCCACCGCATCCGCGGACTACGGCGCGTCGTACGTCCTTCTCGTCATCGTCATCGCGGTGCTCGGCGGGACGAATCCCAGCGGTGGCGCCGCGACCGTCTTCGGTGTCGTGCTGGCCACGCTGACGCTGCAGATCGTGTCGAGCGGGTTCACCGCCATGCGGCTGTCCGCGTACGAGTACGCGATCGCCCAGGGCGTCATCCTCGTCGCCGTCATGGCGTTCGACTCGGTGCGACAGAGGCGACGGCGGCGACGGCGGCGACCGTGGCGGACGGCGCTCAGGCGTGGCTCACCTGACAGCTCACGACCCGGAACCCCGTGATGAAAAGGAACAGCGTGAAGAAGATCATCAATAAGCCGGAGGACTTCGTCGACGAGATGATCGAGGGCATCCTCCTCGCTCATCCCGACCGGGTGAAGACCCCCGGCGACGACCGGCGGATCCTGGTGCGCGCCGATGCGCCCGTCACCGGAAAAGTCGGCATCGTCACCGGCGGCGGGTCCGGGCATCTGCCGTTGTTCAAGGGGTTCGTGGGCCAGGGGCTGTGCTCGGGCGTGGCGATCGGCAACGTGTTCAGCTCACCGAGCTCGCAGCAGTGCTTCGAGGCGACGAAGGCCGTCGACGGCGGCGCGGGCGTGCTGTACCTGTACGGCAATTACGGCGGTGACGTCTTCAACTTCGACCTCGCGGTCGACCTCGCGGAGCTCGAGGACATCAAGACGCGCACCGTGCTCGGACGTGACGACGTCGCGAGCCAGCCGAAGGAGCGCAAGAACGACCGGCGTGGCGTGGCCGGCATCTTCTTCGCCTACAAGGCCGCCGGAGCCGCGGCCGAGCGCGGCGACACCCTCGACGAGGTGGCGGCGATCGCCGAGGACGTCGTGGAGCACACCGCCACGATGGGCATCGGGCTCTCCCCGACGATCCTGCCCACCACCGGAGCGCCGAGCTTCGACCTGCCGGACGGTGAGATGGAGGTCGGCATCGGCATCCACGGCGAGCCGGGCATCCATCGAGGCCCCCTCGAGACGGCGGACGCCATCACCGATCGCATCGTCGACGCGCTCGTCTCGGACCTGGAGATCGTCAGCGGCGACCGCGTCGCCGTGCTGGTCAACGGCCTCGGCGCGACGCCGCTCGAGGAGCTGTACCTGATGTACCGCCGCACGCACCAGGTCCTGTCGGAGCGCGGTGTGACGATCGAGAGGAAGTACGTGGGGGAGTACGCGACCAGCCTCGAGATGGCCGGGGCCTCGATCTCGCTGCTCAAGCTCGACGACGCGCGTCTCGAGCTGCTCGACGCACCGGCGTCCTCGCCGTTCTTCCTGGGGGTCTGAACCGTGCACTCCGCAGAACTGATCGAAGCGATCCAGAGCAGCCTGTCCGAGCTCGTGACCTACGCGGACGAACTGCGCGACCTTGACCAGGCCTTGGGCGACGGTGACCTCGGGATCACCATCTCGCTCGGTGCCGCCGCCGTGACAGAGGCTCTCGGCGCACTCCCCGAGGGGACCCCGCCGTCGGATGTCGCGCGGGCCTGCGCGAAGGCCTTCGCCAACGCCAACCCGTCGACGATGGCCGCGCTGGTCGCCGGCGGACTCCTCGCGGGGTCGAAGGCCTGGACGGGCATCGAGGATGTCGACGTGTCGGCCGCCGCGCGGTTCGCCCGCGCTGCCGGTGACAACATCGCGCAACGCGGCAAGACCCAGCTCGGGGACAAGACGATCCTCGACGTCATCCTGCCCGTGGCCGACGCGCTCGATGCCGCGGAGGACGGTACCGGCGGGCTCGATGCCGCGATAGCCGCTGCCGAGAAGGCCGTCGTCGAGACGCGTCCCCTGCAGTCCAGGCGCGGTCGTGCCGCCTGGCTCCAGGAACGCAGCATCGGCCTGCAAGACCCTGGAGCGACGGCTATTTGGCGATTCGTCGAGTCCTGGCGCAAGGCCGGTATCAATCGGTGAGCTCTTGCCGATGAGTTCGGCGGAGGTGGCCGGGCTCGTCCTCGATGCAGCAAGCACCGAGGACGAGCGCGGCCACGTCAGGCCACGGGCAGTCCCGTGATGGCGCTGATCATGTCCGCGGTTCGTGCGGCGGCGGTCCGGGGTTCCCGGTCTCCGAGAAGGACCGATTCCAGTAGTGCGTGCAGTTGCGCCGAGACGCGTGCGTAGGGAGGTGTGGAGGGGCGTACGACGGCCTGCCGCAGCATGGTGCCGGTGGTGCGCAGGAACGGTGCGTGTTCGGCGGCCTGTTCGAGCGCCGTGCGGCGTGGCGCCAGCTGCCAGGTGCTTCGAGACATGCGGGTGAGCGCGTCGACGGAGGTGAGGGAGCGCAGCAGGCGCATGCTGAGTCCGGGGGAAGCCGCCTGCCGGAAGATGCCGTACACCATGCCTCCGGCGAGGGCGGCCGCGTGGCCGCGGGGGCCTGTGGGCATGGGGATGAACCCGAACCGGTCGAGCAGCTGCGCCGGGCTGAGTGATGCAGCGGCTGCCAGGGCCGGGGCGTCGTAGCTGCCTCCTACGGCCATGCTGGCCTGGCCTTGAGCGAGCTGGCATATGGGCACATGGCGTTCGTAGCCCACCGACTCGCGGGAGATGACGCCCCCGTCGAGGAGTTCCCGCAGGAACGTCAGGGACTGCGTGGCCGCGGTGGTGTCGAGGGTGACGGCATCATGGTCGAGGACCCCGGTGCCGTTGGAGGCGAGCAGCGAGAGCAGGCAGTACGTGGCCGTTTCGCCGGCGGCGGAGCCGCCGGGCAGCGTCAGCGGTATGGCGGTGCCGCGCCGGGCCAACGCCTTGCCGACTGCGGCCAGTTCGTCCCAGGTCGTCGGTGGTGGGTGCCCGACGGCGGCGAGGTCGGAGCGCCGGTACCAGATGCCGGCGACGTCCGCCTCGGCCTGGACCGCGACGGGGCGGCCGCCGAACTTGTTCGCCGAGCGGAACGGCTCGACGAAGTCCTTCTCGTATTCGTCGTGGACCCAGTCGGCGTCGAGTTCCTCCAGCGGGGTGAGGAAGCCGGAGTCCGCGAACTCGTGCACCCATACGGAGTCCATGATCGCCAGGTCCGGGGCCCGGCCCTCGGCGATGGCGCGGACCAGAACCTGGCGCAGGTCAGACAACCCCACCTGAACGATGTCCAGGGAGAGCTCCGGTGGCGCGGCGGCGCGCACCGTGGCTTCCCAGGAGCCTTCCGGGACGATGACCTTCAAGGTGCTCGCTGCGGTGTTCGGGGGGATCCACTCGGGGTTGACGAAGGAACCGTGGCGGCGCTGACGCAGCACGATCCCCTCGTCGGCCATCTCCGTCAGGGCACGGTTGACCGGGGTGCGGCTGATGCGGTGGAGGGCGCAGAGTTCCTGCTCCGTGGGGAGCCGGTCACCTGGGCCGTACCGGCCGTCGACGATCTCCTGGATCAGCAGATTCTTCAGCTGAACGTAGACCGGCAGCGGCTGCGTGGGGTCGATTGACGTCACCCGTTCCTCGTTTTCATACGCGCCACCCGTTGTGCCCGGCACTGGTTATACCAAAGTGGAGGATTCCGAAGACAGCCGCGGGCCAGGCGAACCAGTGGCGGGCGAGCCACCGTCCGCTGTCGGCGTGGTAGGTCTCCGGAAGCAGCCCGTCGACGCCCGCGACATGGCCGATGCGCTCCAGTACCGCCTTCGCACGGACGGTGTCCGTCATCGTCCGTGCGACCGCGAGTTCTTGTGCGTCGCCCAGCGTCCATGTCCCAGGAGTGTGCGCCGACCCCAGCCCCCCGAAGCGTCCGGCGACGTGGCCGGGGTTGTGCGGGGAGAACGCGAACCGCATGGTGGCGGTCCAGCGCTCGTCCATGGGGGAACAGAAGCCCCAATCCGGAGCGAAGGCGGTGGGAAGGTCGTTGGCGTCCTGGTAGAGCCGGTGGCGGCCGTTGCCGTCGGTCTCGTAGGCCCACTGCGGACCGAACGGCCCCTCGCAGGTGAACGCCCGCGCGATGGCGCCTCGGAGGTGCTGCGCGGTCTGCTTCAGCTGGAGCGCATCGAGACCCAACTCGGTTGACCTAGGGGCCAGTTGGGAGGCCGTGTGCCAGTACAGGATCTGGGTGGACAGGGCGAAGGGCAGTTCGCTGGGGTCGTCGGCGGGGTTCTCCGCTCCCGCCAGCAGCCCGTCGTGACCGTCTCGGGGCAGTCCTTGCCAGACCTCGGCGATCAGTTTCCCCCACTGGTACGCATCGGTGCCACTGTCGCCCGGCCCGAGGGGCCACCGGCCCACCACGCGCCGGTAGTCGGCGAGTTCGAGGAGGGGATACAGCTGTTGATCGGCTTGGATGGCCAGGTCCTTGGGTCGGCCGTCGGGCAGGTGGCTGCGCATCCACGGCGCGCCCGGCGTGCGGCCGCGTCCCCACAGCCACCGCAGATGGCCGGCCACCACATCCGTGACGTCGTGGTCGTCGGGCGCCGCGCACAACAGGAGCAGCGCCTGGTAGTAGGCGTCGCGGGTCCAGCTGAGGGGGAGCAGCCGGTGGTCGGTGAGGATGGTGCGCTCCGCCTCGCCGACGTCGAGCGCGGTGCAGCCCAGAACGTAGCGCACGGCTCCGGCCGCGATGCGTTCGAGGGTCCCGGGTGGATCGGCCCGCGTGATCTGCGGCGCGGGGGCGGTGGAGCGCAGACCATCGCCCGGCCAGGGGGGCGTGGCCAACGAGACCGTGACCGTGATCTCCACCGGTTCCCCGGCACCCGCGGCGATCTCCCACTGCGCGGCGCCGTCGGCATCGGGATCCCAGTGACCGGCCGCCGCGTGCACCGCCACACGGGCCGAGGTGGCCAGCACCGGTGCAGTGACGGCGAGTTCGCCGGGCGACACCTCCACGTCGCTGTGTACCTCGAGGGGGAGGGGCGGATTGACTTCCGTGATCTCTGCCAGTGCGCTGCGGTCCAGTCGGCCGCCGAATCGCAGCACCGCACGCACGTCGCGCGCGGCCTCGATCACGTACCGCTGGACGAGTGCCGTTTCGCCAGGTGGAGCCCATGCCGTCACCGAGCAGGTCCAGCCGCCTCCGCTGCGGCGCCACACGGGCCGGCCTGCGCCGTCCAGGCCTGCGTGGCGCTCGGGCATCTGCTCGTCAGGCAGGTCCAGGCGCAAGAACGCGAACCGCTCCTGGGTGAGTTGTTCCCGATGGCGGCGCGCGGCGGCCGGGTCGCCGCGCTGCTCCTCGTCGAAGGGCGGTGCGGCCAGCATCTCGACGAAGCCGTGCACCGGGTGCGGGGCGCCGAGGGACAGCCATGATCCGTCGCCGCCGAAGGAGCCTGCGACGAGCCCGTTGCCGAGGTCGAGCGGTTTGGGCAGGCCGGCGCTCAGCGCCGCCGCCGCGGGTGGCGTCTGCCCGCTCACTGGTCACCCGCCGTTACGACGCCGAGCCGGTCCACGGCCTCCGGGCGGTACAGATCGACCTGTCGCATGCTCAGTGCCGGCTCCTGGAGGCGTTCCTTGTCGATCAGGTCGAGGTCCAGCCGCGCACGCAGCGCGGTCTCCTCCGCACCCGCCGAGGCCAGCACCCTTCCCGCGGGGTCGACGATCAGGGAGTGGCCGGTGAAGCTGCCGCCGGTCATGTTGCAGGCGACGGCGAACATCTGGTTGTCCTGGGCGCGGGCCCTGGTCCGCAGGGTCAGCAGGTATTCGTAGCCGATGGGTACGGCCGAGGGGATGACGAGCGTCTGCGCACCTGCCAGGGCCAGGGTCGTGGCCAGCTCGGGGAAAGCGTGCTCGAAGCAGATGAGCGGTCCGAGCCGGCCGGCGGGTGTGTCCACGGTGAACAGGTCCTGGCCGGCGCTGAACCGGGTGAGCTCCGCGGGATAGAGATGGGTCTTGCGGAACGGGTATATCGATCCATCGGGCAGGATGACCGCGGCTGTGTCGTAGAGGACGTCGTCTTCGCGTTCCAGGATGCCCAGGACGATGGTCGTGCCGACCTGTGCGGCCGCCTTCGCGACAGCGGACACGGTGGGTCCGTCGAGGGGCTCGGCCAGCTCCGCGCCGCGCTCGTCGAACAGGTCCAGGTCGTAACCGGTGGTGACCAGTTCGGGTGTCACCACCAGGTCGCTGCCCGGACCGTGTGTGCGCACGGCGTCCAAGAGGCGTTCCACGTTGCCCGCCACATCGCCCGGCTTCGCCGCCAACTGCAGGGCGACGACATCCAGCACACTCATCCTTTGACTCCTCCGGCGAACAGCCCGCGTACGTAGAACCTGTTGAGGGCGATGAACAGCAGCAGCGGTGGCAGGACCACCATGATCGAACCGGCCGAGACCAGGTTCTCCTGCGCCAGATGCGGCGACTGCAGATTCGCCAGACCGACCGTGAGGGGCTGATGATCACGGTCGAGCAGCGTGAGGCCGAGCAGGAGGTCGTTCCACACGAAGACGAAGTCGATGATCGCGAACGACACCAGTCCCGGCAGGGCCAACGGCAGTACCACATACCTGAGTTGGCTCAGATGTGAGGCTCCGTCCAGTCGGGCCGCCTCGAGCAGTTCCTCCGGCACGTCCGCGAAGAAGGCGGACATCATGAAGACCGCCCAGCCCGCTCCGAAGGCGGTGTGGACCAGGATGATGCCGAGGTACTGCAGATTGCCCTGCGCCAGACCCAGCACGCGCAGCCACGGCAGCAGTGGGATCAGGATGATCTGGACCGGCACGATCATCGTCGTCAGCAACAGGAAGTACGTCAGCCGCTTGAAGCGGAACTCCAGTCGGGCGAAGGCGTACGAGGCGAGCGCTCCGACCAGGAGGGACACTGCCACGGACCCGAGCGTGATGACGAAACTGGGTACGACGTACAGCGACAGTCCCTGATTCCACGCGTCCCGGTAGTTGGTGAGCGTCAGTTGCGACAGACCGCCGTGCCACCATCCGCTGCGGGTCTGGCCGATCGGCAGCACCGAGATCGCGAGCGCGGTGAGCACGGGCACCATCCACACCAGGCTGGCGGCTGTCAGCGAGCCGTAGAGCGCGGTGATGGTGAGCCGGTTCCTCCTCATCGTGATTCCTTCCCGGGGAGCATCGACTTCAGGTAGGGGAAGCCGAGCGCGATCAGGACGGCCGACATCAGTACGGCGACGGCGGTGCCCTGTCCCGCCTGCGGCGTGGTGAGGAAGGCGAACGCCTCCTGCCAGGGCAGCAGTCCGAGAACCGTGGAGTCCGTGCCGGGGCCGCCGGAGGTCATGACGTAGACGATGTCGAACGTTCGCAGCGCGAAGATCACGCTGACCACGAAGACGATCCGCATGGGCTGCCGCAGGTGCGGCACGATGACGTGGCGCACCACCTGCAGCGGTCCGCAGCCGTCGACGCGTGCGGAGTCGACGAGTTCCTGCGGCAACGAGGCCAGCCCCGCGCTGAAGGTGATGACGCCGTAACCGGCGAACGCCCAGGCCGCCGCGATGATCACGAAGACGTTGACCAGGTGGATGTCGTAGAAGCCCAGATTCAGCGTGCCGGGGTCGGCGAGCCATTGGCCCGTCGTCTTCAGGTGCAGCGGGCCGACGTTCAGCGTTCCCTGCAGGTGCAGGGTCTTGAGGACCGCGTTGAGTACGCCGATGTGCGCGTCCGGGTTGTAGACGAAGGACCAGATGACGCCCGCCGCCGCCAGGGAGATCGTCATGGGGAGTACGAACACCGTGCGGAACACCACCGACCAGCGCCGGACGTGCCAGATGGCCACCGCCGCCACGAGGGAGATCGCCACCACGAGCAGCGGGAAGAGGATGAGCCACAGGAGCGAGTTGGCGCCGGCGTGCCAGAAGTCCGGATCGCTCAGCGTGCGCCGGTAGTTGGCGATGCCCGCGAACTGCCAGGTGGAGCGGTCGAACAGGTTCCACGGCCGCAGCAGGCCCCAGGTGAAGAAGCTGCTCAGCACGCTCTGCACGACCGGCCAGAGATAGAACAGGGTGAAGACGACCATCAGCGGGGTCACGAAGGCGTAGCCCGTGCGGCCGCCCCTCTTTCCCGCCGTGCGGGTGCCGCCCGGGGCGGCGGGTGTCCGGCCGCCGCCGCGGCGGTCACCGGTGGACCCGGGACCGCTCGCGCGCGGTGGCTTCTTGAGGGAAGTGGTCATCGCCATCTCACTGGTGGGAGCGGGTGTCGATCTGCTTCATCTTCGAGATGAAGGCGTTGACGTTCGTGTCGCGGACGAACTGCGCGAGCGCCTGCTCGTACTTGACCTGGATCTCTCCGCCGATCCAGTCGTCCAGGTCGTAACCGGCTTGCTGGGTCGGCTTCTTGGGCCACAGGGCAGCTGCTTCGCGGTCATTGACGTCGGGATACGCACTGGCCGGGACCTTGGCGTTCGGCGCGACGTAGCCACCGATCTTCGCCCAGATCTCCTGGGCCTGAGGCGATGCGAGGTAGTCCAGCAGCGCACGTGTGGCCGCCGGGTTCTTGGACGCCTTCGCGCCCATGAACAGGTCACCGCTCACGAACTGTGGCGCAGGCGTGCTGCCGTAGGCGGGCATCTCGAAGAAGGAGAGATCCTTGCCCGGTACCAGCTTCGTGCCGCACTCCTGGCGGTCGACCAGGTTGATGAAGGCGCCCTGGTTCTCGAAGAGGTACTTGCCGGCGACCCGCCCGCAGGTGGCGTCCGTGAAACTGCTTGACAACGATGTCGGCGGAAAATACGAGTGGATCATCTTCGCGAAGACCTGGAAGGACTTCACGATCCGCGGATCGTCCCAGCCGATCTTGCCGCGCGCCAGGTCGTTGAACGCCTTCGCCCCTGCCACCCGCAGCAGGATCGGGTCGGTCCACTGGGTGAGCGGCCACTGGTCCTTGCCGCCCACCGCGAACGGGGCGACACCCTTGGCCTTGGCCGCATTCAGCACCGAGGTGAACTGCGCCCAAGTGTGTGGCACCGGCTGGCCGAGCTTGGTCAGCTGCTTGGGGTTGTACCAGATCAGCGCGTTGACGTTGCCCTTGAAGAGCACGGCATCGGTGTGCCCGTCCGAACCCTGGGCCATGTCCCGCACCGACCGGGTGTACTCGCCGTCGGCGACCCATTTGTCCCAGGATGAGTCGAGATTCACCAGAAGTCCCTGCTGGGAGAACGTCCTCACCAGTCCGGGCAACGCCACCGACACGTCCGGCGGGGACCCCTGGGCGAACTGCTGCGTCAGCAGAGACTGCCCCTGCTCGAACGGAACTGTCTGGATCTGCACCTTGACCGACGGGTGCTTGGCCTCAAAGCCCTTGATGACCTGCTTGAAGGCATCACCTTCACTACCGGTCCAGTTGCTCAGCACCCGCAGGTTGCCCTCGACCTTGCCACTACTGTTCGGCGTACTGCCGCCCGATCCGGCGCATGCCGTCACTGCGCTCAGGAGCAGCACCGCCGCCACTCCCGTCGTGACTCGTACATGCCTGCGGGTCATGAGTCTCACGATCTTGCCTCCCGGTCCGGGTGATCAGCGGGTGCCACCCTGCATTCATTTGTCATTGCCCAATGACTAATGCGTGCGGAGAGTTTGAAGCGGCGTCTTGATGCCTGTCAAGGCCTGTCTCGCGCCGACCGGGATACGTTGTGAAGTGCTGTTGATGCGCCGATTTGCAGGGTTGGTCGCTGATGATCAACGGCTCCTGCGCGCTGCGTCTGACACCCGATATGGCAGCGGTCAGCCTGGGTGGGTCCGCTGCGGGACCCCTGAACCGCGTCGACCTCGCCCGTGCGACGACGCTCCCCGCCGATGAGAGAAGGCGCATGGTAGCGTCTGTATACAAGCTGTATGCGAGGTCTGGGGGTTGCCGTGGCGTCCGGTCGGGAGAAGGCGTACGCGTATCTCAAGGACACCGTGCTGACGGATCCCGAGATGCAGGGGGCCTTCCTGTCGGAGCAAGAGCTCGCCGACCGCATCGGCGTCTCCCGGACGCCCATCCGGGAGGCACTCCTGCAACTCGCGGCCGAGGACCTGGTCGAGCTCGTCCCCAAGCGGGGTGCCCGGGTGGCACCTCTGACCGGACGGGAGATCCGCGAGCTCATGGAACTGCGGGGCATCGTCGAGCGGTACGCCGCCCAGGAGCTCGTCTCCGGCGGTCGAGCGCCGGTGGCGGAGCTGCGGTCCCTGCTGGAACGGCAACGCCGGCTCACCGGTGCCGATCAGGCTCGGGAGTTCATCACGGTCGACCACCAGTTTCACTCGGCACTGGTGTCCGCCGTCGGCAACACCCTTCTGGACCGGCACTACGACGGTCTGCGCAGCCGTCAGGTGCGTGCCGGCGTGGTGGCCCTCTTCAACCAGCAGGGACGTGAGGAAGCCGTGCTCCAGGAACACGAGGCCATCCTGGACGCACTGGCCGCCGGTGACGCACAGGCCGCCTGTGCCGCCATCGACCACCATCTGGAGTCGACACTCGACGTGCTGCTCGCGGGCTAGCTGGGCTGCTCGGACACGTTGGTGACGCGACTGGCCGGGGTGTGACCGCTGATTGCGGTGGCGCGTGAAGGCCTTCTGGGTTCGGCGGCAGATGTCGTGATCCCCACCGAAACCAGAAGGCGCTCACCTGTCCAGGGCCCTTGTGCTGCCCCAATGCGCCCGACAGCACAGCTAGGGCGCTGCCGGGCCCGGCTCGGGGTAGGTGATCACCAGCATGGTGACGCCGTCCGGCGAGGTCCAGGGGCCGTGCGGCATCCCCGGTGGGCGGCAGGCGTACATGCCCGCGGTGAAGGTCTGGTCGAGCGTCAGGTCGTGCAGCGCTCCCGCCACGAGGTAGACCTCCTCCCAGAAGTCGTGGCGGGCCGCGCCCTGGTCCGAGGTGTCCGTGCCCGGGGCCCAGCGGACGAGCGCCGTACGGCATCCGCGCTCGGCGTCGTCGGCCAGGACGCGCTCCTCGATGCCGGGGCCGGCGCCGACCGGGGTGCTCCACGGTCCGTCGGGGAGGTGGAACTCCAGCTCGGGCTTGCTCATCGCCACAGCTCCGGACGCCGATTGGCCAGGACCGACGTCTTCTGCCGGACCGTGGCGACCTCGTCGATGTCCAAGTCGGCCACGAGCAGCCCGGGTTCGGCGCCCAGAGCGTGGCGTACGGTTCCGTCGGGTCCTACGACGCGGCTGTGCCCGATGCCCGTCGGCGCGGAGCCCGGCTCGGTGTCGGGCTCGGCCTGGTCGACGGCGGCGAGCCACACCGTGGCGTCCAGGGCACGGGCCCGCACCAGCAGCTCCCACTGGTCGAGCTTGCCGGGCCCTGCACCCCAGGACGCGGCCAGCAGTGTGGCGGCGGCTCCGGCGTCGGCGTGGGCCCGGAACAGCTCGGGGAATCGGACGTCGTAGCAGGTGGCCAGGCCTAGTCGTACGCCGTCCACGTCGATCACCGTCGTGCCGGAGCCCGCGGCGACGGTGTCGGACTCGCGGTAGCCGAAGGCGTCGTAGAGGTGGATCTTGTCGTACGCCGCCTCGACCCCGTCCCCGGTGGCCAGCAGGGTGTTGGCCACCCTGCCTCCAGGTGCTGGGGTGAACATGCCGGCCACGACGACCGTGCCGGTCGCCCGGGCGATCTGCCGTACCCCGTCGGCCCATGGGCCGTCCAAGGGCTCGGCGAGCGGGGCCAACGGGGTGCCGAAGCAGGCCATCGACGCCTCCGGGAAGCCGACGACGCGGGCTCCGGCGTCCGACGCGCGTCGGGTCCACTCCTCGACGAGCCGGAGGTTCTTGCCGGGGTCGGGGCCGGTGGTGAGCTGGCTCAGGGCGATCCGCACGGTGCGGTTCCTCCTTCGAAGGGCGGGGGATCGGGGAGATGCGGGGGTCAGCCGGCCCGGGAGGCGGCCGCCGCGGCCGGGGCTTTCGACGTGGCGAGGTGGTCGTCCTCGTCGACGGCGGCCTCGGGGTCGCGCCCGAGGCAGACCCCGGCGAGGGAGACGGCCGAGGCGATGGCGATGTACGCGGCGAGCGGTACCCAGGTGCCGTAGGCGCTCAGCAGGGTGGTGAACAGCAGCGGGGCGACGGCGCCGCCGATGATCCCGGCCAGGGTGTAGGCGAGGGAGGAACCGGTGTAGCGCAGCCGGGGCGAGAACTGCTCGGCGATGAAGGCGGCCTGAGGACCGTACAGACAGCAGTGGATCACGAGGCCCACGACGACACCGGTGGCGAGCGGCAGCCAGGTGCCGCCGCCGATCATCGGGAAGAACGCGAAGGGCCACACACCGGCGGCCACGGCGGCGCAGCCGTACAGCAGGCGGCGGTTGACCCGGTCGGAGAGGGCGCCGGCCAGGGGCATGAGGAAGACCTGGAGCGAGGAGCCGATGAGGACGGCCGCGAGGGCGGAGCCGCGCGACATGCCGAGTTCCTGGGTGGCGTACGTCAGGACGAAGACGGTGAACATGGCGTACAGCACGTCGGGGCCGACGCGGCACAGGATCGCGGCGAGCAGGGCGCGGGGCTGGGTGGTGAAGACCTCGCGGATCGGCGCCTCGGGCCGGGTGTGTTCGGCCTCCATCGCCTTGAACACCGGGGTCTCCTCGAGCTTCGCCCGGATCCACAGCCCGAACGCGACGAGCACGCCGGAGAGCAGGAAGGCCACGCGCCAGCCCCACGACTCGAACTGAGCCTCGGTCAGAAGCGCGCCGAGGGCGGCCAGGACGGCGTTGGCGAGCAGATTGCCGGCGGGCGGGCCGACCTGCGCGGCGGAGGCATAGAAGCCGCGCCGGCGAGGGTCCCCGAACTCACTGGACAGCAGCACGGCGCCGCCCCACTCGCCACCGACGCCGACGCCCTGGGCGAAGCGCAGCACGACCAGGGCGATCGGAGCGGCCACGCCGGCCGTCGAGTACGCCGGCAGCACGCCGATCAGGAAGGTGGCGGTGCCGATGAGGACCAGCGTGGCGATCAGCACCTTCTTGCGGCCGATCACATCGCCGAGGCGGCCGAACACGAACCCGCCCAGCGGGCGCGACACATAGCCGACCGCGTAGGTGGAGAACGCGAGGAGGGTGCCGGTGAGCGGATCCTCCGACGGGAAGAACAGATCACCGAAGACCAGCGCGGCCGCCGCGGAGTAGACGGCGAAGTCGTACCACTCCAGGGACGTTCCGGCCAGGCTCGCGGCGAAGGCCCGACGGACGCCGGCGTGCCTGTCGGGCGCCTTCGTGCCGTCGCTCGGGGTGTCGTGCATGGTTCCCATCCTTGCTCGGGGGACATCGACCTTCCGGCATACTTCTTGTATACAGGTGGTATGCGCAAGCCCTGCGCGAGAACTTGACCGTGGAGAAACCTGCCCCGCGGTCCGTCCCCCGATCTCTGGGAGCCCCCATGGCCGTGCTGACCTTTGAACTGCCCGACGGATCGACGCGCGAGGTCGACGTCGTCCAGGTCCTCAACGCCGGGTACGCCGGACGCAGCCAGGAGGATGTCGCCGCGCACGTCGCGGAACTCGCCGAACTGGGCGTACCGGGCCCCTCCGTGACGCCGGCCCTCTACCCCGTCTCCCCCTACCTCGCCCAGCAGACCGACCGGGTGCAGGTGCAGCACGGGCGCACCTCCGGCGAGGCGGAGTGGGCGCTCGTCGTGGCGGACGGCGGGGAACTGCTGCTGACGGCCGCCTGCGACCACACCGACCGCAACCTTGAGGTGCACGGCGTGGCCTGGAGCAAGAACGCCGGCCCCGACGTCCTCGCCCGCCGCGCCTGGCGCCTGGCCGACGTGGAGTCCCGTGTCGACGAGCTCACCCTGCGCGCCTGGGTCACCCACGGCGGCACGCGCACCGAGATCCAGGGCGGCACCCTCGCCGAACTCCTCGCCCCCGCCTACTGGGTCGACACCCTGCGCTCCCTTGGCGCGCTCACGCCCGGCACCGTCCTGATCTCCGGCACCATCCCCATGGCCCCTGGCGTCGACCAGTTCGCCGACGGCTGGAGCGTGGAACTGGGCGACCCCGCCACGGGCGATGTCATCCGCCTCGACTACGAGGTCGAGCCCATGCTGGCGCCCATCGGCTGACGCTGCTTCACCACAAGGTGTTCACCCGGCTCTTCGCGCGCGGCGGTGCCGGACCGATGCGGGCGGAGCCCTGGGTGCCACTCCTGTCAGTCCGCGAGCAGTCGTGACCGACTGCCGGCATCTGCTCCCTGGGCATGAGGCAGTCGACCGGCCGCCGCACCGTGCGTACCGCGGTCTCGGCGAGGTGGGCCGGATGAGCGGTGCGCCCGGCCGGAACCGGGGGGTACCCGGGGGTCGGCCGGGGCCGGACGCGCGCGGTCGGTGGTTGTTCAGAGGCCGTTGTCGGTCACCACGATTCCGTCCTGGACGACGTAGCCGATGTTCTCGGGGGTCGCGAGGAAGCCGATGTCGGTCAGCGGGTCCCCGCGCAGCACCACCAGGTCCGCCCGGGCCTCGGGCCGCAGGACGCCGATCTCGCCCTCCAGGCGGAGCAGTTCGGCTGCCGTGGTGGTGGCCGAGCGGATCACCTCGAGCGGCTTCTGCACCTCACAGCGGATCCGGAACTCCTCGTTCTGGTGACGGTGCATGCCGCCCAGCAGGTCGCTGCCGTAGACGGTCCGGACCCCGCCGCGAACTGCCCGTTCCAGTGCGGCCAGACCCGCGTCCAGTACCTCGTCGACCTTCCGGTGGTTGGAGGCGGAGAGCCCGTGCTGCGGGCCCTCCTGCTTCAGGGCCCAGTAGGTGACCAGGGTCGGCACGAGGAAGGCGTCGTGCTCGACGAGCAGCCGTACGCTCTCGTCGTCCAGGAGGTTGCCGTGCTCGATGGAACGGATGCCGGCCTGCAAGGCCCGGTTGACCGCGCGGGCGGTGTAGGCGTGGGCGGCGACGTAGCGGTTGGCGGCCTCGGCTTCCTCCACCACGGCGCGCAGTTCGTCCATCGAGTACTGGGTGGAGTCGATACGGTCGGTGGGTGAGGCGACGCCGCCGGATGCCATCACCTTCAGGTGGTGGGCACCCTTGCGCAGCTCGTCGCGGGCCGCGGTGCGCACGGCGTCGACCCCGTCGGCGATCCGGCTCAGTCCTGCGCAGCACGGGTGGTCGTCGCGGACGCGGGTGCCGCGGCTGCGGGCGTCGCCGTGGCCGCCGGTCTGGCTGAGGGCCCGGCCGCAGAAGAGCAGGCGGGGGCCGCGCAGCAGCCCTTCGGCCTGGGCGTCGCACAGGCCGAAGTCCGCGCCGGCGGCGTCGCGGACGGTGGTGAAGCCCCGGTCCAGCATCCCGCTCATGATGCGGGCGCTGTGCGCGGCAACGTAGTTGGGTGAGGCGGAGGGGATGGAGTCCAGGTCTGCGGTGGCTGCCGTGACGTGCACGTGGGCGTCGATCAGACCGGGGAGCACGGGGGCGCCGGCCACGTCCAGGACTCGCACATCGTCGGGGACGGGCAGGGCGGTGCCGATCTCGGCGATCCGGCCCTCGACGCACCGAAGGTCGGCCTCCAGGTAGTCGCCGGTGTTGACGTCCAGCAGCAGGGCGTTGCGTAGCAGCAGTGACACGGACTTCTCCTCAGACGGCCGTGGCCGGTCGGTCGGTGCGGTCGATGCAGGCGTGCAGTGCGGGTACGGCGCGGTGCGCGAGCGCGCACACTCGCTGAACGGCTGCCTGGTCGTAGTGCCCTTCGGCGTCCAGGACGCTGAGGACGCCAAGGGTGCGGCCGCCGTCGACCACGGGCGCGTTGACCACCGCTCCGCAGCCCAGGGCCTCGATGGTCCGGTGGTCGGCGAAGACTTCCCGTACGCATGCCCGATCGGCGCCGAGGTAGGGCAGTTGCCGCTCGATGCACCGCTCCAGCCATCCGGCGGCGACCTCGACCGACTTCTCGCCACCCACCGGGTACTGGTCGGGGTGGCTGCTGTGGGCGCGGTGCAGCACACGCCGGGCGGGCAGCCAGGCCAGGACGGTGAACAGCCGGACGCCCACCGACGAGCGGATCTCGTGCTCCAACTGCTCCAACTGCTCCAGCGCGGACAGTTGCTCGGTGCGGCTCATCGGACGGCGTCCTTCTTGTCCGGGCCGCGCCGCGACGCCGCCGCGGCCGGTGAGGGCTCGGAGACGTCCTCCAGGGAGCGCCCGGCTGTGGACAGGCCGAACAAGAGGGTGCACACGACCCCGATCGCGAGCACGGCGGTGGTCAGTCCGAAGACGCCGCCGAAGCCGAGTCCCGCGGCGGACAGGCCGATGATCAACGGGGCCAGGATGCTGCCGACCCGGCCGAAGGCGCTGGACAGGCCGGTGCCGCTGGCTCTGATCCAGGTGGGAAAGACCTCGGGGGTGTAGGAGTAGACGCCGGCGTAGGTGCCGTTGAGGAAGAACGAGAGCACCGCGCCCGCCACCGTGATCGGGACGGGAGTGGACGTCTGGCTGAGCCAGAAGGCGCTGACGGCCGAGCCGGTGAGGTAGAGAGCGATGACGTTCTTGCGGTCCAGGCGCTCGGACAGCCAGGCTGCGGAGAAGTACCCGGGGATCTGGGCCAGGTAGATGATGATCGAGAACTCGAAGCTCTTGGTCACCGTGATGCCGCGCTCCACCAGGAGGGTGGGGATCCAGGAGAAGAAGCCGTAGTACGAGAATGTGATCACGAACCAGATCAGCCAGGTGACCGCGGTGCGGCGGGCCATGGTTCCGCTCCACAGGTATCTCAGCGCGGACAGAAGGCCGAGCGTGGGCGGCGCCGGGGTGAGCGCCGTGGAGGCGGCCTCGGGCGGGACGGGCGGCAGCGGTCGGCCGGTGGCCTCTTCGGCACGGCGCTCCAGGTCGGCGACGACGCGTTCGGCTCCGGCCGTGTCGCCTCGGGAGAGCAGGTAGCGGGGCGACTCCGGCAGTGAGCGCCGCCACCACAGCAGCATCAGCACCGGCAGCGCAGTGATCACCTGGGCGATCCGCCAGCCCTGCGGCAGCGTCGGCACCACAAAACGGCCGATGAGCGCTGCGGCGACGAACCCGAAGGAGAAGAAGCCGGCCAACGCGCCCACGAACCAGCCGCGGCGCGCGGCGGGGACGAACTCGGACAGGAAGGGGGCGATGATGGCGCTCTCCGCCCCGGCCCCGGCTCCGGCGAGGATCCGGGCAGCCAGGAAGACTTCGTAGGTCGGCGCGGCGGAGGCCACGACGGAGAAGAAGGCGTAGAAGGCCAGAGCCCACATCATGACCTTGCGCCGACCGATGCGGTCACCGAGCAGTCCCGCCGTCGCGGCTCCGAACAGGAAGCCGAACGGCGAGGCGGAGCCGATGAGCCCCAGTGCGCCGTTGTCGAGATGCCAGACCTGCTGAGCGCTGGGCATCAGGAAGGCCACGACGGCCGCGTCCATGCCGTCGAAGGTGTAGCCCAGGCCGCCGAGCAGCAGCAGGGCGTAGTGGGGTCTGCTCAGGGGCAGCCTGTCGAGACGTGCCAGCAGCGTCATGCCGCGCCTCCGGGGTGTCCAAGTTTCGCGGCAACGTAGTATGCAGATCAGCAATTACGCAATAGATGTTGCATGTTGGTGGGCAGGTAGCGTGTCCCCGGACATAGGGGAGGCCACGTGACGCAGAACGGATCCGTGACAGACACTCAGGACGGATTCGAGGACTGGCTGCGGGCACACCTGCCTGAGCGAGGACTGCGCTCCAAGGGATCGGCCGTCCTGGACGTCCTGCTCACCCAGCCGCGCCGCGCCTCCTTCGCCTCCAGTGCCGAACTGGCGGCGCTGGCCGGCGTCAACACCGCCACCGTCACCCGCACCGCCCAGGCGCTGGGTTTCGCAGGCTGGCCGGCACTCCAGCAGGAGTTGCGCGCCCGCTATCTGTCCGCGCTCAGCGCGCCGGAGGTCGCCGCCGAACACCACACGTCCGCCGCACCCGCGGCCGCCTCCCTGCGCCGGGACCTGGACAGCCTGGCCCTCCTCGCACGCCGTCTCGACAGATCGGCGGTCCGCAAGGTCGCCGAAGCCGTCGCCCGGGCCCGACACACGGTGGTAGTGGCCGATGGCAGCTACGCCGCAGTGGGGATCGCCTTCGCGCACAACGCCCGGCTCGCCGGCTACAACATCACCGCCGTCACCAGTGGCGACGCCCAACTCGCCAACGTCATAGCGGCATTGACGAGCCAGGACACACTGATCGCCATCAGCTTCTGGCGGCTGTACGAGAGTACGGTCCTGGCCGCGGGAGAGGCGCACGCCCGTGGAGCGAAGGTGTTCGCGCTGACCGACGCGGCCAGCCCTGCCCTCACCGACGCCGCGAACGACGTCCTCATCGTCCCCGCGGAGGGTGTCGCGTTCTTTCCCTCCCTCACCGCCGGAATGGCAGCGGTGCAGGCCATCGTCGCCGAACTGGCCACCCTCGACCCCGAGCGGACCAAGCGGGCGATCGAGGCCGCCGAAGCCCAGTGGGACCGCTTCGGCCTGCTGCACCGCCGACCGCAACCCCGCTGACGTCCGGCAGGACCATCCCGGTCCGAGTGGCAGCCGCACCCGAAAGCGTCCAGCAGAGCTCTCCCGCTTCAGGCGATCCCGCGGGGGCCGGACTCCACCCTTGACCGTGTACGTGCCGGGGTTAGCATCGCCCGGTGGGTTCACTGATTCGGGGAGCCAGCCTGCGCGGGTTCGCGCGCCTCGTAGAGGAACTAGGCGGCGACCCCGGGGAGTTCATGGGGCGGTTCGCGATCCCTCCGGAGGTGCTCACCTCCGAGGAGGGGCTCATCCCGATCACCAGTCACGACCTGATGCTCGACGCGGTTGCCCGTGATCTTCGATGCCCTGATTTCGGCCTGCGTCTGGCCTGCCGCCAGGATCTCAGCATCCTCGGCCGGCTGGCGCTGGCCATCCAGGCCTCGTCGACGGTGGCGCAGGCACTGCAGTGCGCGTCGCGGTTCATGTTCGTGCACAGCCCGGCGCTGAGCGTCGGTGTGGAACCGGATCCGCGGGGGTGCCGTGAGGTGGTGGCGCTGACCTATCGGAAGGATCTGCGCGAGTCGCCGTACTCCCCGCAGGCCATGGAGCTCGGGGTCGGCCTCTTTCATCAGGTGGCGGTGGCACTGGTCGGCAGCGTGGCCGGTCTTCGGTCGGTGGAGCTGCCGCACCAGCCCCTGTCGCCGGTGTCGCGGTACACCGAGTTCTTCGGCGTGGATGTGAAGTTCGGCTGCCCGACCGCTGCGCTGCGCGTGGAACGGCGGCTGCTCGACGAGGAGTTCCGCAGCGCGGACGCGGCGATCCGCCGGTTCGCCGTCGACTATCTGGCCAGTCACCACACCGATCCGGAGCGTCTGGTCTCCACGCACGTACGGCGGGCCCTGGCCGGGAGTATCGGCACCACCCCCGCGGCGATCGGTCATGTCGCGCGGCTCCTCGCGATGCATCCCCGCACGCTGCAACGGCGGCTCGCCGCGGAGTCGATCAGCTTCGTCGAGATCCTCGAGGACGTACGACGGGATCTCGCGCTGCGCTACATCACCGCCACCGACCTGCCTCTCGGGCAGGTGGCCGCGATGGTGGGTTTCGCCGACCAGTCCGGCCTCAGCCACGCCGTACGACGGTGGCGGGGCGCCAGTCCGAGCGAGGTTCGACGCCGGGTGCGTGGCACGTCCTGAGATTGTCGCACCGGAACAAATCCCGCCTGGCTCGGGAGGGCATTCTGCTGGCCCGACGACGAGAGTGGGGAGTTGCCCATGGCGACAGCCGGAACGGGCCACCTGACCGGGATCGGTGCGCGACCGATCCCCGAGTTCGACGGTGTCCACGACGTGTGGCCGCGCGGCGAGCGGCTGCGGGCGGTCCGCGAGGCCGCCGCGACGTACAAGGAGCGCTTCAAGGCCCAGGGCGAGGTGTGCGCGGTGAAGTCGGTCGACATCGCCGCGGCGCCGTACCCGGTGAAGTACGCCTTTCACAACGCCGTTTCGGTGCCCACGCTCCCGCTGATCTCCATGATCAACCGCATGCTCGTCGTGCAGTACGACGACTTCGACGGCCGGGCACGCACGCTGGTCTTCGAGCCGACGGTGCCGGACGGTTCCGCGCAGGCACCGTTCTACCGCAACCTGCAGAAGCTGACGGACAAGGTCCCCGGCGGCAAGCTGCTCGAGCGGACGATATTGAGGTACTACGCAGAGCCGGGCGACGTCCTGCGTCGGCTGGGGCTGACCCCGGACGACATCGACTTCTGCACCTTCGACCACCTGCACGTGCAGGACCCGCGGATGATCCTGGGCTCCACCGAGGTCGTCGAGGGCGAGTCGGCTCCACGGAAGCCGCTGTTCGGCGGGGCAAGGATGCTCGTGCACAGCCGCGAGCTGGCAACTCTGCAGTGCCTGCACCCGATGCAGTGGGCGTGGTACGTCGACGGCGGGCTGGACGGCGTCGACCCGGAGAAGTTCGTCACCTTCGACGGGGACATCGAGCTCGGTCCCGGCGTCGCGTTGCTGTGGACCCCCGGGCACACCGACGGCAACCACTCACTGGTGCTCAACACCCCCGACGGGGTGTGGGTGTCCTCGGAGAACGGCATCGCGCTGGACAACTGGCAGCCGGAGCTGTCCAGGATCCCGGGCGTACGGCGCTACCACGAGGTCTTCGGCCGCGAGATCTGTCCCAACGCCAACACGCTGGAGGACTCGCTGGACCAGTACGACTCGATGGTCAAGGAGAAGACCCTCGCCGACCGGTGCAAGGCGGACCCGCGCTGGCTGCAGATTCTGCCCTCGTCCGAGCTGGTCCCGTGGAAGCGGTTCTGGCCGGTGGTGCCCACCTATGTCCATGGCGGCATCGCCTACGGCGAGATCAAGGGTGGTCGGCGATGAACCGCCCGTCCGCCGGCGCGGTGGTCACCGGGGCGGGCCGCGGCCTCGGCAGGCTGATCGCTGCGGCTCTGGTCGAGCGCGGCCACCGGGTGCTGGTCACCGACGTCGACGAGGATGCGGCGCGGGCCGCCGCGGCCGAGCTCGGGCCCGACGTGTTGTGGGCCGCCGTCGACGTGCGCGACGAGGTCCAGGTCGCCGCGGCGCGGGACCGCATCGTGACAGAGGCCGGCCGCCTCGACGTGTGGGTCAACAACGCCGGCGTGCTCGTGACCGGGCCGGCCTGGGAGCAGTCGCCCGACCTGCGCCGCCTGATGCTGGAGGTCAACGCACTCGGCACCGTCAACGGCACCGTCGCCGCGATCGAGGCCATGCGGGGCACCGGCGGACACATCGTCAACGTCGTGTCGCTGGCGGGACTGACCGCGGTCCCGGGCGAGGCGGTGTACGCCGCGTCCAAGCACGCCGCGATCGGCTTCAGCCTGAGTACGCTCGCCGACCTGCGTCTGGCCGGGATCAAGGAGATCGACATCTCCTGTGTCTGCCCCGACGGCATCTGGACCCCGATGCTCCACGACAAACTCGACGACCCCGCCGCGGCGTTGTCCTTCTCCGGCAGACTGCTCATGCCCGAAGAGGTCGTCGACGCGGTGCGCAAGGTGCTGGACCGCCCACGCCCGGTCACCGCGATACCGGGCTGGCGGGGGCTGCAGGTGCGCCTGGCGGACGCCCTTCCCTCGTTCGGGCTGCGTGCCGTGCGCGTGGCGGTCGCGCAGGGCAGGCGGGTGCAGCGGAAGATGCTGGCGAAGAGCCCGCCGGCGTAGAGGACGCCGTACTCGGCGCGCTGATCGTCCAACTCGGCTATATATGCGCTGACTTCGGACAGGATCCGCCATCCTCGGTCAGCCAGGCATGCAGCGCGGACAGGGCCCGGCTTCGCCGGTCGGCCGGGCAGCGGCTGAAGCGGAGGGAGGTTTCGGCGAGGGTGGCGACGGACGGGGCGTCCAGGGTGAAGTGGGTGCGGACCAGGTCGTACTCCTGGAGCAACGAGCTCCCGGTGAAGAGCGGGCCGTCGCTGTTGATGCTGACCGGGATGCCCGCGGCGAGCAGCTGCGGTAGCGGGTGGCGGGCCGGCGAGGGGACTACGGACAGTTGGACGTTGGAGGTGGGGCAGACGTCCAGGCATATCTGACGCTCCGCCAGTTCGGTGAGGAGGTGGGGGTCCTCCACCGCGCGGACGCCATGGCTGATGCGGTGGGCACCGAGGGCCTCGACACACGCGCGTACGCTGGGCGCGCCCGCGCCCTCCCCGCCGTGCGGTACGGCGGCCAGGCCCGCGTAGCGTGCCCGCGCGAAGACGTCCGTGAAGCGTTCGGCGGGGTGGTTCGCCTCGTCCCCGGCGAGGCCGAGGGCGACCACGCCCGCGTCGCGGTAGCGGATTGCGAGGGCAAGGGACCGCTCGGCCGCCGCCATGGGCAGGCCCCGGTTCACGCCCAGCACGACACCGGCGGCGGAGGCGCCCCCGACCGCGGCCGAACCGGCGCGCAGGCCCTCCAGCACCGCTTCCAGGACGGCCTCGTCCGGGCCGAGGCGGCCCGCGTAGGTCGGCGGGAAGACATGCACCTCGGTCCACACCACCCCCTGCGCGGCCGCCTCCTCGACGAGTTCACGGGCGATGCGGTGCAGGTCGTCGAGGGTGCCGACGAGGTCGCGGGCGCGTTCGTAGGCGTGGACGAATTCGCCGAGCCCGGTGAAGGGGCCGGTCGGGGGCATGGGTCTGCCGTGCCGGTCCGCCAGTTCGGCGGCGGTGCCGGGGCGCATGGACGCCTCGAGGTGGAGGTGCAGCTCGGCCTTGGGAAGCGTGGCGAGGTCGTGGCGGGTCACTGATGCCCCAGGTAGACGGTCTTGGTCCAGGTGTAGAAGTCGGCGGCTGCGGTGCCCTGTTCACGGAAGGTGTTGGTGGAGGAGTCCTTGACGCCGCCGAAGGGCACGTTCAGGTCCAGGCCCGCCGTGGGCCGGTTGACCTTGACGACGCCGGCCTGGACGCGGGCGGCGAAGTCGTGCGCGCGGGAGAGCGAGGTGGTGCAGATGCCGGCCGCGAGACCGTACGCGGAGTCGTTGACCCGGGCGAGGCCGTGCTCGTAGTCGTCCACGGCGAGGACCGCGACGACCGGGCCGAAGATCTCCTCACGCGCCGCGTCCGAGGAGTGGTCGACGTCGGCGAGGACGGTCGGGCGCAGCAGCAGGCCCCGCGGGGCGAAGCCGCCCGCGGCCACGCGCGCACCCTGCTCGCGGGCCCGTGCGATCGCGGCGGTGTCCACGGCGAGCTGGTCCTTGCTGACCACCGGGCCCATGGTCGTGTCCGGCAGCAGGCCGTCGCCCGGCACGTGGGCGTCGGCCTCCTTCACCAGCGCGGCGGTGAACTCCTCGCGGATGCCCGGGGTGACGTACACCCGCGACGTGGCCGTGCACACCTGCCCGGTCGCTCCGAACGCGCCGGCCGCGACCACCCTGGCCGCGGCGGCCGGGTCGGCGTCGTCGAGCACGAGGTAGGCGTTCTTGCCGCCCATCTCCAGCTGGACGCGGGCGCGACGCTCGCTCAGGACGCGGTGCAGGCCCTGCCCGACCGCCGTGGAACCGGTGAAGGACAGCGCGGCGACCCGCTCGTCCCGCGCCAGGGCGTCGCCGACCACGGAGCCGCGGCCGTGCACGACGTTGAGCACGCCCGCGGGCAGACCCGCCTCGACCAGGACGGAGGCGAGGTGGTGGGCGCAGAGCGGGGTCAGCTCGGCCGGCTTGAGCACGACGGTGTTGCCGGTGACCAGCGCCGGTGCGGCCTTCCAGGTCGGGATGGCGATGGGGAAGTTCCAGGGGGTGATGAGCGCTGCGGTGCCGACCGGCTCGCTGCGGGTGAGGACCTGGGTGTCGGGCAGGCCGCTGGGCAGTACCTCACCGGTGGCGTGCCAGCCGAGGGCGCCGAAGAAGCGCAGCACGTCGATCGCGCGCCGTACCTCGCCCCTGGCCTCGGGCAGCGTCTTGCCCTCCTCGCGCACCAGGTCGCGGGCGACGTCCTCGTGGCGGGCGCGCAGCAGCTCGGCGGCGTCGAGGAGGATCGCGCCGCGCGCGGGCGGGGGAGTGGCGGCCCAGGCGGGCTGGGCCTGCCGAGCGGCCGTCACGGCGGCTCGGGCGTCGGCGGCGGCCGACGAGGGGGCGACGGCGACGACCTCCTCGGGGCGGGCCGGGTTGCGGCGCTCGACGGCCGGATCGCCGGTCCATTCGCCGCCGATGAGGTTCCGGACGGTTGCCGGGGTGGTGGGCATGTGAGGGTTCTCCGTTCGGGGCTGGGGAGCCCGGGCTTCAGAGTGCGCGGACGAGGCCGCCGTCGCAGCGCAGCGCGGTGCCGGTGATGTAGGAGGCAGGCGCGCCACAGAGGAACGCCGCCGCGGCGCCGAACTCCTCGGGGCGGCCGTAGCGTCCGGCCGGGATGGCCGCCCGGGAATCGGCCGCGACCTGCTCGACGCTGCGGCCGCTACGCTCCGCTGCGGCGGCGTCCAGCGCGGCGACCCGGTCGGTGGCGATGCGGCCCGGCAGCAGCAGGTTGACGGTCACCCCGTCCGGCGCGACCTCGGCGGCCAGGGTCTTGAGATGGCCCGCGAGCGCGGCGCGGCCGAGGTTCGACAGGGCGAGGCCGGGCAGCGGGGCGGCGACGCCGCTCGATCCGATGGCGAGCAGCCGGCCGAAGCCGCGGGCGCGCATGCCGGGCAGGGCGAGTCCGATCAGCCTCAGCTGGGGGCGGAGCAGCAGGTCGACGGCCGTGGTGAGGTCCTCGGACGTGACGTCCGAGGCCGAACCGGGCCGCGGGCCGGGGCCGTTGAGGACCAGGATGTCCGGCTCCTTGCCCAGGGCCTCGACGGCACCGGCGTACAACGGATCCGGACCGCCGGGCGCCAGCAGGTCGCCCTCGACGGCCACGGCGCCCGGCAGTTCGGCGGCGAGCGCGCGGGCCCGGTCGCCGCGGCGCCCGGTGACAGCCACCCGCGCCCCCTCCGCCGCGAGCGCCCGTGCGGTGGCCTCGCCCAGGCCGCCGGTGGAGGCGCAGACCAGGGCCCGGCGGCCGGTCAGTCCCAGGTCCATGTCACTTCACCTCCTGGACGTGGCGGCGGAGTTGCTCGTGCAGGGCCGGGGGCAGAGGCGTCGCTGGGGGCCGTACCTCCGACTCCGCCAGCAGGCCGCGCTGTCGCAGGCACTCCTTGCGGATGGCGAGCGCGATGCCGGCCTGCTGCTCGAACGTGACGAGCGGAAGGTAGGGCGACCAGGCGGCGCGGGCGGCGGCATGGCCGCCCTCCCGCCAGGCGTCCACGCAGGCCACGAGTCCCTCGGGGAAGGAGAAGCCGGTCATCGCGCCGGAGGCGCCGCAGGCCAGCTCGTCCAGCAGTCCGACTCCGCCGAGGCCGCCGAAGACCGGCGCGTCGAGGGCGTCAGCGAGGGCGGCCACGGCCACCGGGGTCGGTGGCGCCTCGGCCTTGACGGCGGCCACGAACGGCAGATCGCGCAGGGCGGCGACGAGCGCCTCGGGGGTGATGCGCACGCCGCTCACGAGCGGGTAGTCCTGTACGACGAGGGGGAGACCGGTGGCCTCGTGGACGGCTCGCAGGTGCCGTGCGAGCACCTCGGGCCGGGGCGAGTTGACCTGCACCATGACGGCGGCGAGCCGGTCGCCCGCGGCCTCCTTGGCCAGCAGCGCCTCCTCGACGACCGGCGCGGTGCCGAGCGCGGTCGCGCCGGTCACCAGGGGCAGGGAGACGCTGTCGGCGACGGTCTCCAGTACGGTGCGCCGCTCGGCGCCGGACAGCTGCGCGGCCTCCCCGAAGACACCGAGCACGGTCAGCCCCGTGACGCCGGCGCCTTCGAAATGCTCGACGAGCCGGGCGAGCGAGGCCTCGTCGACGTCCAGCGTGGACCCGCTGAAAGGGGTGGCGACCACCCCCCAGACGCCGGGCGCGAGGTGTGCGGAGGAAGGGGACATGGGGGCTCCTGAGTGGTGATCGTGCTCGGGTCGTCGCGGGGCGGTCAGCGTCCGGGCCAGTTCGGCGGGCGCTTCTCCTGGAAGGCGCGTACGCCCTCGCGGCTGTCCTCGCTGTCCAGCGCCGCCATCAGGGCGGGCAGCCGGGTGGCGCGGGCCTCCTGGCTGGTGAGGTGGCCGGTGCGCTGCACCATCTGCTTGATGGCCCGCAGCGAGGTGGGAGCGCAGGCGAGGATGTCGGCGACCCAGCGGTCGACGGCGGCGTCCAACTCCCCGTCCGGTACGACCTCGTTGACCAGTCCCATTCCGGCCAGTTCCGCGGCGCGGGCGCGGCGCCCGGTCAGCAGCAGGCCCATGGCCTGCGTGTGCGGCAGGCGGCGGACGAGCTGGGTGACGCCACCGTCGAGCGGGATGCGTCCCACTCGGGGTTCGGTGAGCCCGAACTGCGCGGATTCGGCGGCGATGACGATGTCGCAGCCCAGCACCATCTCCATGCCGCCGCCGAGGGCGAAGCCGTTCACCCGGGCGATGACCGGGACGTCGAGGGTGGTGCGCAGGGAGAGCCCGCCGAAGCCGGCTGGATCGAGGCCGGCCCAGTACTCCAGGCCGGTCTTGTCGACCGCCGCGGCGGACATGTCGGCGCCGGTGCAGAAGGCGCGGCTGCCGCCGCCGGTGAGGACGACCGCGCGGATACCGGGGTCGCGCTCGATCGACTCCCATATCTCGCCCAGCCGCTGATGGGTCTTGGGATCGACCGCGTTGAGCACCTTGGGCCGGTCGATGGTGACGCGGGCGACGTGGTCGGCGACTTCGAAGCGGACCTCGTCCACGGGCATCCGGTCGTTCATCGCAGCACCCCCGCCTCAGTGAGGGCCGTGATGGCCGCCTCGTCGTAGCCGTGCTCGGCGAGGACCTCGGCGTTGTGCTCGCCGAGCCGGGGCGGGGCATGGCGCACCGAGCTGCCGGCCCCGGAGATCCGGATGGGCGGGGCGAGGGCCTTCACCGTGCCGACGCCGGCGTGCTCCATCTCGACGATCATCTGGTTGACCAGGGTCTGTTCGTCGGCCAGCGCCTCCTCCAGGGTGCGGACGGGGGCGCAGAGCACATCGTGCGCCTCGAGACGCTCCAGCCAGTACGCGGTGTCCCGGGTGGCGAACCGTTCCCGGAAGATCCGCTGCAGCGCGGGACGCTGGGCGAACTGGGCCTCGGTGGTGGCGAATTCCTCGCGCTCGGAGAGGTCCTCGCCGAGTTCCAGTGCGGCGCTGACGGCCGACAGCGGCTTCTCGGTGAAGCCGCCCACCATGCAGACCGCGCCGTCGGTGGTGGGGAAGACGCCGCTGGTCGGCATCTCCGCCCAGTTGACCTCGTATCCGCGGTTGAGCTGCATGCACGCTTCCTGCATCTGCATGTGGAGCATCGAGTTGTACATGGCGACCTCCACCTTCTGCCCCTCGCCCGTGCGGTCGCGGGTGAGCAGGGCCAGCAGGATGCCCTGGAGCAGATGCATGCCGGTGGTGTAGTCGCACAGCGTGGTGGGATACACCGACAGCGGGATGTCGGGGGATTCGCGGCGCCACATCACGCCGGAGTACGCCTGGTTGATGACATCCTGTCCGCCCTTGGCGCGGTAGGGGCCCTCGGTGCCGAAGCCGGTGCCGGAGGCCCAGATGAGGCGCGGGTTGAGCTCCTTGAGCTGCTCGTAGCCGAAGCCCAGGCGCTCCATGACGCCGGCGCGGAAGTTGCTGACCACGATGTCCGCGTCCCGCACCAGCCGGTAGATGACCTCCTTGCCCTCGGGGCGGCGGGTGTCCAGGGAGACGCTCCGCTTGTTCCGGTTGATGGAGAGGAAGATCGGGTTGTCCTGCCCGTCGCGGTCGGGGAAGGAGTTGCGGGAGATGTCGCCGAGGCCGGGGCGCTCGACCTTGATGACGTCCGCCCCGTAGTCGCCGAGCAGTTGGGTGCAGCTCGGGCCCATGAAGACCTGCGTGAAGTCGAGGACGGTGAGGCCGTCCAGCGGCAGCGGCTGGGCGGTGGTGGGGCCGGTCATGCGAGGGCCTCCGAGGGCTCGTCGAGGGTGGCGTTGGCGGACGGGATGTCACCGGGGTCGGCGCCCTGTTCGCGCAGCAGGCGTTGTACGGCGACCGGGTCCACCTTGCGCGCGGTCTGACCGCTGTCGACGGCGAGTGCGGCGGCGACGCCCGCGGCCTGGCCCATCGCCATGCAGGGCGGGATCTCCCGGGAGACGCGCTGCGCGTCGGGCGTCGCGGAGTAGTGCCGGCCGGCCACCAGGAGTTGGTCGACCTCGCGGGGCAGCAGGGCACGGTAAGGGGTGTAGTAGTCGCGGCCGCGGGCGACGGAGTCGGGGAAGTGGCGCCGGCTGGAGATGTCGTCCTTGGTCACCACGTACTCCCCGGCCAGCAGCCGGGTCTGACGCACCCCCATCTGCTCCGCGACGTCGAGCAGATAGCTGTTCTCGAAGCCGGGCAGTTGCCGCTGGATCTCGGGAAGCGCGTCGGCGATGCGGCGGCGGGCCTCGAACTCCGCCTGCGTGAGGGACTCGGGGTCGGCACCGTCGTACCCGGTCATGTGGGGGGTGTTGCACCACACGACGCCGGGGATGGGCGTCTTGAGCCACCACAGCCCCCACGCGCCGCCGAGCAGGCGCTTGATCTTGCGGTTGATGGCGCGGGCCTCGCGGGGGTTCTCCTGCTCGAACCGCTCGGCGGCGGCGGTGTCGACGCCGCCGAGCCGGAACACCAGGGTGGTCAGATAGCTGTCGTGGGCGTAGCCGGCTCCGGCCCGGGAGGCGACGTCGATGTCCCCGGTGGTGTCGATGACGACGTCGCCGAGGATCGCCTGGGGGCCGACCTTGGTCTCGCAGACCACGCCGCACAGCCGGTTGCCGTCCATCACAGGGCGGGAGAACCAGGAGTGCAGGCGCAGGTGCACGCCGGCCTCGCGGATCAGGTCGTTGGAGACCCGCTTCCAGCCGTCGGGGTCGAAGGAGACCGAGTAGCAGACGGGCTTGGGGTCGGCGTGGGAGTGGAAGTCGAAGGTGCCCCAGCGGCTCCAGCGGTTCCACATCTCGGGCGAGGAGACGCGGTCCTCCTCGGGCGGATAGACGGCGAGCCCCATCGACTCCAGCCGGTCGACGTACTCGGAGACGATGCCGGAGACACTGATCTCGCTGCCGTTGCACATGTCGTCCAGGACGAGGACCATGCCCCCGGAGGCGAGGCCGCCGAGCGCGGAGTAGCGCTCGACGAGGGTCACGTCGGCGCCGGTGCGGGCCGCGGCCACGGCGGCGCTGACGCCGGCCGGCCCGCCGCCGACCACGACGACGCCGCTGCGGCGTACGACCGGGACGTCCAGGTCGTCCACGGATATCCGGAGGTCGGAGGCTTGAGCGGGGTGCTGCATCGCGGTCCTTTCGTAGTGGTGCGGAGAGCTACTCGCCGGCGTGGGTTCCGCTGGTGCGGCGGGCGGCCAGGTAGAGCACGACACTGAGCAGGGACAGGACGGCCGTGAAGACCGGGAACAGCCAGCGGACGCCGTGCTCCTGGAGCCAGAGCATGAGGTAGGGGGCGGTACCGCCGAAGAGCGCGACCCCCACGCCGTAGCCGAGGGCGACACCGGTGGCCCGGCAGTGCTGTGGCATGAGGGAGGTGGCGACGAGGTTGTAGAGCGTCATGTTGAGCACGAGCACCACGGAGCCGCCCAGCAGCACCGCCACGAACCCGCCGATGCCGCGCGTTTGGTAGAGCAGCATGACGAAGACTGCGGGGATGGCGAGCAGCCGGGTGACGACGAAGGTGCGGCCGAGGCCGACCCGGTCGGCGAGGCGGCCGGTGAGGGGGGAGCCGACGATGAGGATCGCGCTGAGTGCGGAGGTGGCCGCGAAGACCTCGGTGGACGATTCGCCGTGCGTGGCGGCGGCGGTGGGCAGGCCGACGGTCCAGGCGTAGTTGTACGCCTGAGCGGCACCGACCACGAAGAGCATGGCGAGCAGACCGGGCCAGTGACGGCCAATGTCCCGCCACACCGCGCCGGTTGAAGGCGCGGGGCCGTCCGTGACGGCCGCCGGCAGCACCTCGGGCAGCGAACGCCGCAGGTGCAGGACGACGAGGCCCAGTACGGCACCGACGGCGAAGGGCAGTCGCCAGCCCCAGGCGTGCATGGCCTGGTCGCCCAGGCTCAGGCTGGTGACGAAGGCGAACACCGAGGCCAGGCCGATGCCGAGGTTGACGTAGAGGGACATGAACCCGGCGGCCCTGGCCTCGCGGCCGGGCGGGACGAGCTCGACGGCGTACGCGGTGGAGAGCGGTGCCTCGATGCCGGTGGAGACGCCCTGGAGCAGTCGGCACACCAGCAGGATCAGCCCCGCCGTCGTACCGATGACCGCATGTGAGGGGGCCACCGCCATGACCAGCGTGGTCAACGACATGATGGCGACGGAGAGCAGCATCACGCGGCGTCGGCCGAAGCGGTCGGCGACCGTGCCGAGCAGGACGCCGCCGAGCGGTCGGACGGCGAATCCGACGCCGAAGACCGCCAGTGCGCTCATGGTCGAGGCGACGGAGCTGCCGGAGGGGAAGAACAGCGGCCCGATGTAGGAGGAGAGCAGGCCGAAGAGCATCCAGTCGTACCACTCGAGCAGGTTGCCCAGGCCGAGGCCGAGCATGGCCCTGCGCTGTGAGCTGGTACGACGTCTGGCGGGATCGGTGGAATCGTCGATGGCGGGACTGATTGCCCATGCCATGGTGACCGCCTTTCGGAGGGCCGGTTAGGGCAGGCGTGACCGAGGGCTGGTGCGAAGAAACGATTCGGCGTCACCGGGACACAGGTGTGCCGAAGAACGGGTGCACAACGGACGGAGGGTGCACAAGATCAGCCGTGAAGAGGCAGCGGCTACCAGGTGGGTGGCGTGATGACCCACACGGCCGTGCAGATCTCGTCGCCGCTGTTGGCGTACCAGTGGGGAATGGTGGACGGGTAGCGGATCGAGTCGCCTGGACCCAGTTCGTGTTTGACGCCGTCGAGGTAGACGTCCTTGCGTCCGGAGAGGACGAGCCCGAATTCCTCTCCGCTGTGCTGGAACGGGGTGGCACTGGTGTCGTAGCCGGGTGGAGTCACCACCCAGGTCGCCTCCAGCGAACCGTTGAGGTCGGGGGTCAGTAGCTCGAACGTGGACCCGTCGTCGGGGCGGAGTCCGTGGTTGTCGAGCCTGCGTCGCTCGTTCCGGCGGACCACCGGGGAGCGGAACTGGTCCGGCACGTTGAACAGCCGGCCCACCGGAATCCCCAGTGCGTGCGCCAGTTGGACGAGCGTGCTGAACGAGGGGTTGGCGGTGCCGCGTTCGATCTGGCTGACGATCCCGGTGCTGAGTCCGGACAGCGCACTCAGCTGACCGAGCGTGTAGCCCTTTTCCTTGCGCAGGGTGCGGACGATCTCTCCGACCTCGCGGATGGCCGTGGAGGCGGCGAGATTCTCCGCCGGCTCCGGCATGCTTGCGCTCACCCTGGCCTCCGTTCGACTCGAAGTGAGCTTCAGCATATTGAAGTTCTTCACTCCGTCAAGGGTGTGCGCAGGGCTCCGTTCCAGCCCGGCTCACCCTCCGCGTCGGGCGTGAGTTGAGCCGGGGGTCGAAATGAGGGAGGACGATCCTGCACACGGCACCGCCGGTTCAAGCGCCCTGGGAGACCCTGCACCGGTGTTGGGCATCCATGGGCACTGGCCGGATGGGTCGGCGAGGTGGCGGCGGCAAGAGCTGCTGGACCGCACACATCCCCGCCCCCGCGCCCCTTCCATCGTCACCCTGCCGATCAGCCCTGTCCAACGGAGCGATCGGCGGCTCGGGTTAGCAAACCTCCGCCTCCGGGCTGACGATGAAGACAGGGGCACCCGGCACCGCGGGCCGGACACGGACCGCGGTCGGTGGAGGGAGATTGGTCATGGCCCGCACAGGTTCCAGAGCATCGTCCCCGATTCCCGACACGTTGAAGCCCGGTGGGATCGAGGCGGAGAGCCATCCCTGGCAGATACAGCTGGTCGAGCACCCCAAGCGTTTCGAGTCGTCGTTCTTCCGCGCCGCGAAGAAGACGGCGCGGAAGATTCTCGACGAGATGAGCGACGCGGAGCTGCCGTACGGGGCCCGGCCCGACGGCTCCGAGCACTGGGAGATGCACCACGGAGGCAGTCTCTGGGTCAAGGGGGAGGGCGGCTGGCGGATGTACCGCGCCCGGGTGGGCATCGAGTGGAGCATGCAGTTCTGCGCGGAGCCGGTGAAGGTCGACCGGCTCAGGCAGGAGGCCGCCGAACTCGTCGGTGCCTTCCCGCAGACGCTGCCCGCCCTCGCCGAGCTGGGGTACGAGGAGGCCGAGGAGCTGCTGCGTACCCCGATCAAGGACGCGGACGGCGTGGAGGCATGGACCGACTCGCTGTTCAACGCATGCGTGCCGATGAGCCACGGCCACCACCAGGGAGTCCTGCCCAAGGTGCCCGGTGAGCATCACTACCCCTGGCCCGTCAAGGGCGCCGACTTCGTCCGGTACGACGACTTCCAGTTGTGGGTTACCTTGCCCGACGGCACCCATGCCGCCGTCGCCCCGGTGGACCGGCGGGGATCCGGAGACGGCCACGTCCGCCTGCTGCACGTTCCCGAGGGCAGCAGGGCGGCGGACACGCTGGCCGAGGCGCAGGAGCAGGGGTTGATGGCGGTCCTGCCGCCGAACAGCCCCGTCGCACTCCAGGCCTTCGCCGAGCAGATCGCCCCGGGACGACGCACCGCCGCCGGTCCCCTGGACACGGGCCGGGCGCGCCGTGAAGGCAGGGGCTCCCGCTAGGCCCGCCGGACGAGGAGCGACCATGCCCCGCAGGATCGTCATCTGCCTTGACGGGACGAGCAATCAGGTGGGTGCCCGTCACCCGACCAACGTGGTCCGGCTGTTCGAGATGCTGGAGGCGGACGACCCGACACGCCAGCTCCTGTACTACGACCCCGGCGTCGGCACCATGTCGTCGGCGGTCGCCCGCGGTCCGGTCGATCGCTGGCTGTCCCGTGTGTGCGGTCTCGCCTTCGGTACCGGGCTGAGGACCAACCTCGCGGAGGCGTATACGTACTTGATGCGGTGCTGGGAGCCCGGTGATCTCGTGTACGTCTTCGGTTTCAGCCGCGGCGCCTACACCGCCCGCGCGCTGGTAGGGATGCTCAACAAGCCCGGACTCATGCGGCCGGGCGCGGAGAATCTCGTCCCCTACGCGGTGGCCAAGTACGCCTTCAACCAGGACATCGACAGGAGCGAGCGGGAGGTGGCCCGGTTCTCGCACGCTTTTTGCCGGCGTACCGAGGACGAGCCGCTGTGGGAGGCGGTCAAGCGCAACGATCCGCGGCAGGTCTCCCACCACGCGCTGCCGGTCGCCTACCTCGGCGTCTGGGACACCGTGAAGGCGGCGGGCATCCTCCGCCTGGGCAATCTGCAGTGGCCCTACACCCATCAGCTCCCCAACGCCGCCCGCATCCGCCACGCCGTTTCCCTCGACGAGAAGCGGCGTCCCTTCCGGGAGTTCCTGGTGACGCGTCGGCCGGAGCCGCTGCGCGACACGGCGCAGGAGGTGTGGTTCGCCGGTGTCCATTGCGACGTCGGCGGCACCTTCGCCCATGAGGAGGGCGAGCCCCTGCTCTCGACGATCACCCTCAAGTGGATCACCGACGGCGTCTGCCAGGACCTGGTCTTCCGCCCCGGCGCGTACGCCGAGGCCTGCGCGGTGACCGAGGAGTTCGCCGACGCGGCCGTCCACCCGAACGGCCCGTTCTGGATCCTCGCCGGACGACGCTCGCGCCGCGTACCCCGGAACGCCGTAGTGCACACGAGTGTCCGACTCCGCCGGGAGCGGGACCCCAAGTACCGTCCCGATCTACCAGATCCGACGGAGCCGGGCCGATGGGCCGACCCGGACTGGACCAAGTCAGGGCAGACACATGACAGTTGACGACTGACGGGTGAGCGATGAGCAGCGTGCAGCCCCCACTGTTCCCGCGGGCCAGTCGTGGGACGAGAGCCTGGATCTGCCGCGAGCCGGCGGACGGCCGTTCCCGACCATGGATGGGGCATCGGGCACCGCCACGTGTTGTGGTCCTCCCCGAGAGTGCTTTCATGGAATTGAGGGCATATGCGTAGGCAGCGTGACACATGCACACGCCGGCACGGGGGTGTCGAGTATGGCGCTGTGGGCTTGCACTTCGAATACCCCCGTGGTGGGCGTGCACACGAGCGCCTGATCGACCAAGTCCCCTTCACGCGCTTGCGCGGCATTCACCCGCAGCGTCAGTAGCAGGTGTGAGCGCGGAGGGAATCCCATGACGAAGGTCGTCCGTCACCCAGAAGGAAAGCGGCGTCCACCAGATGCCCCTTGGTACACGCTTTATCTCAGACGGTGGACGTCTTCGGGTGCCGGGGCTCTGCGTCGGCGGTGGCGTTCGTTTCGGACCGGCCGCGAGGCACGAAGAAGCCTCGTTCCCAGCCTGAGTTGGCGGAGTTGCCGGCTCAACTTCTCCCGGGTGATTCGGGTGTACGCCTACCTCGGGGCCTTGTGTCTCCTTGCCTGGCTGGCACTGGGAATCTACTACTCCGGGGACCCGCATGGCTGGTTCCAGCAAATGCAGAAGACCGGTTGGTTCACCCTTGTCAGCCGTTTTCTGGGGCCGGTCCTGGTGGCCGCCTTCGTCACGACACTCTTCCTGATCTACTGGTACCGCAGGACCAAGAAGCCGATCGTCGACAAGGCGAGAACGCGCCCCCACGAGCTGGTGCCCACCGTGGGAACGCTCGTCGACCGGATCGTCGGTCGTCGGGAACTCTCCCGGGTCATCGCTCAGACGCTCCGTGACAGGAGGACTCGCAGGCCCTATCTGCTGGTCGGCGGCGTCGGGGTCGGCAAGACCGCCGTCCTGGTGGAACTCACGCGGCTGCTGGCACAGCAGGCCGCGGTTCCCATCCCGATCCGCCTGCGTGACATGAGGGCCGATGGCGAACTGGACTTCGAGAAGATGGCGCGGCGACGCTTCGAGGAGGAGGCGGACCAAGGGGTGCTCGCCGGCGGTCACATCGACAAGACGTGGCGGCAGCTGCGTCTGGACGACAAAGCTGTCGTCCTTGCCGACGGACTGGAGGAGGCTCTCCTCGACGACCAGCACCGGGACGACCGCGACAACATGATCCGCCGCGCGATAGACCGTGCGGACCGTCAGCAGTTGCCCTTGGTCATCGCCTCGCGCCCGCATGCTCCTCTGGACGGCACACGTGCGGTGATCGCGGACCTGGAGCCACTGAGCGAGGAAGCGGCGCTGGAGTATCTGGTGAGATCCTCCGGCGACGTGGATGAGCGCCGTGTCGACTGGATCGTGGAAACGGCCGAAGTATGCGAGTCGCCGATCTATCTCCAGATCGCTCGGCTCCTGCAGCAGCGCGGGCTGCTGGAGCACGTGACGCTGCGCGAGGAACCCGAACGCCTGGAGACACGCAGCCACGACTGCTCCACGCTCAGGCTGTGGCTCCTGGACACCTATCGCAAGGCTCTGGAAGACGGTCGCATATTCGACAAAGTGGTGATGGATCGTGAGGAGCGCCGCCAAACCATCTGGGTGGTTTCGGCCCTGGCCTGCCTGGGGCTGCTGAAGGACAGTCTGGAGGTTACGCTCGATGATTTCATCGAATTCTCCCAGGCGTACGTCGACGAGCAGTCCGAGGGCGAGGAATACCGTGCCGGCGGGCAGGAATCCGCGGGTCCCGCGAGCGTGGGGGAGCGGGTTACGGAGCAGGTCCGCATGGGGGCAGGCGCGGCAGCCGAGCAGGATCTGCAGGCTACCTCCGCGTCTGAACACAGGATCACGAATCGCCGGGACAGAGGGACCGGGCTGGCCCTTTCCAGGGCGCAGTACATCGCCGTCTGGCAGGTTTTGCGGCGGCTGTTCGGCGAGCCGAAGTGGCTGGACCCCATGAAATATCCGAACGAGTTCCAGACCGAATTCGCGCGCTTTGCCGCCAACGGACAGCTGCTCGGACTGGTGAAGGGCTACGAGAAGAAGGTCCGGTTCCCGCACAGCATCATCCAGGCGTACCTGGGCAACTGCCTGCTCAGTAAACTGGACAGTGAGCGGATCAGTGACGTGGTCGCACCGGCGCTCCGCAGTCCCGGTCCGTCTCGTGAACTGCTCATCGCGCTGGTGCTGCTCTCTCGTCAGAGGGAAGCGGCCCAGGGTGTGGAATCGGAGGGTTCACCGCAGGAAGCACCCAAGGGCCCCGTTGAAGCACGGTCCTCGAGAATCTCCGAACTTCTCCGCATACAGGCGGATGGCCGCCAGGACCCCAAGTTCTACGACCTTTATGCTGCCGCCCTGGAAATCGACTCCATCAACCCGGTCGGGGACCAGGAAGAGATCGCTGCGGAGCTCGCCCGGCGGTGGCCGGAGAAGGAGAAGGAGATCAGGGGTGATCGGCGGACCATCGAGGACGCCAAGCTTGGGCTGGTGCGCCGCTTCGGAGCGGCGTTGCGCCAAAGGGAACGGTGCCGCAAGGAGAGAGCGCGGTTCAGCCCGACAGAGACGAACCACCAGCCTGTCCTCGCCTATTGGCAGCTTTTTGAGATAGGCACATACGAGCCGTCCCATCCGGTCCGCATCTCGATCACGCACCAGATAGCCGCCGGTGGCGATGAAGCCTTCCGGTCTATGCGCAGGGCGTTTCGGCTGGGAAGCGACCCGGTGCTCCAGTACTTGCGGCGGACGCGCAGGGCCAAGATGAAACTGGACGCCCAATACACCGAGTGGTTGGCGGCACAGGACTCCGATCCCCCTGCCGGTCCGCAACAGGAAGAGGACAGACGGCGGAAACACCAGGAGCTCGTGGAGGATTTCGAGAGGAAACGCACCATGTCGTGGCGGTACTTCGCCATGCGGGCCTGGTTGTTGCCCATGTTCGTCGGCTCGGTCTCCGGCAAGTACCGCGAAGAGACGAAGGAAAGACTGGACATCTGGCTGCAGCACATCGCCCCGGCCGCGCGCGGGCCCAACCCCCTCATGCCCCGCGCCACAGGGGCCGGGCCCGACCTGCCGCTCTCCCTTGAGAACGCCCTGGCCCAGGGCTTCAAGAACGCAGCCAACCGCAGGAAGCGGCACCCGGACACGTGCGACGAGGTCCGGCCTCTTCTGATGAAACAGGCTGAGAAGATGCTCACGCGCAGCCGCCACTGGTACGCACAGCTCACCCTGCTGCACGCGCTGTGCCTGTGGGAACTCCCCGACTGCGTCGGGCGCGTCCCACAGGTGACGGAAGCGGACGGTCAACGTCGGCGCCGTACGCACTCGCACGCCGGCCCCGACGGAAACGGGGACACGGCGGAGTCGTCCCGTGCGACCGAACCCGTCGAGGCGGTGGCGCGTTGGCTGACGATGGCGGGCACCGCACACCAGAGGCCGCCGACAGACGGGAGCATCGATCACACCGTCAGACTCCTCCACCCGTTCGTTGCGGAAGCGGGCGATCTGGTGACCCTCGCTCTGGAGACAGGGCACCCGGAGCGGTTCATATGGATCGACGAGCACGGCGCCATCGACAACGTCGGCTCCACGCCGGCCGACCCGGAACGCTACCGCAAGCACAACCTGTGGATCGCCCCGTCAGTCGGCTGGAGCGTCCTGCACCCTCGAGCACAACGGCTGCTCGCCGACGTGCTGGTCATGGTCAATCTCACCGAACACAACGGAAGCCCGGACGACATCGAGGAGCGCCTGAACCGGGCCAACAAGACCACTCTCCCGCCCTGTCTCACTCACGACCGCAGCCCGCTGCATCCGGAACGTAGCGTCGGCCGGGCCGACGTGGACGAAATCGGCTCCACCTGTCTGCCGACCTGCCAGTTCCGCCTGTGCCCCTATCCTCCCAAGGCGGGCATGGCGCAGACGGAGATGGAAGAGCTGTTCTGCCGACAGCAGCAGCAACTCCTTCGCAGCGGCTTCCGCCTACGCCGCCCCGTCCTCGTCCGGCACACCGCTCCTTGGGTCAGCATCCCGATCAGGGACCTGCACGCCTTCTGGGAGGAGATGGCCAACCGTAACCGCAAGAACACCGGTGACGACCACCACGAACTGTGACGTGAGTCCCGGCCCGGCTGTTCCTAGCGGCTCACCTCTTCGCCCGTCATCGCACGGTCCCGAGGAAGCGCTTGACGCCCACCGTCTCGGATGCGATTCCGTCCGCCAGCGCGGAGCTCCGGTCGTCGGCGAAGAGGGAGACCGCGGCAGTGCGTTTCGCCTTGCTCCAGGCCCAGGTGCCGTACGCCAGCCCGTCCATGGTCACGGTGGGGCGGATCTGGCCGCCGCCCGGCCATACCTGCCGCTCGTGCTCGGGTGGTACGGACAGGGCGCGCGATCGGTAGCCGACAAGGTAGTTGTCGTAGGCGGGCAGCAGCCGCACATCCGGCCCTGCTACGGCGGTGTCTTCCCCGGTGGTGGCCGCGGGCAGTGCACACCTCTGGCCCAGCACCTCGCACTCGGTAAGCCGTCCGGCCGCGCCCAGTGCCCGCCATGCGCGCCGAGCCGCGGACAGCGGCAGACCTGACCAGGAGGCGAAGTCCTCCGGTGCGGCGGGTGCGTAGGCCCGCAGATAGCGGTGCGCGAGTTCCACCTCGGCGTCCTCGCCCCTGGGGCCGTCCTGGCCGGCCGGCAGCCAGTCGGCCGACAGGACGAAAGCGGCCTCGCCCGCGCGGTCGGGGCCGTGGCACAGGACGCCGCGCAGTGCGGCGCGCCGGATGAGGTGGAAGGGAGCCTGCCCGCGCGACGGCAGGCCGCTCAGGGTGAGGCGTTCGGTCAACTCCGCCCGGGTCGCCGGGCCGTCGCCGAGGGTCTTGGTGAACTCGGCCTCCGCACGCGCGCAGACGTCTTCGCCGAGCCCCAACTCACGGTAGCGGCGCTCGCTCAGACGCAGGAAGTGCGGGCCCAGAAGGTTCAGAAGCCAGTGGACGTCCGACGCGGTGACGATGTGCAGCGTCCCGCGCATGAACCAGCCCCGCACGATGCTGCGGTCCGACTCGGCGGCCTGCCGCACGTCGGTGGCCGTCACGCCGTTGCCCCGCACCCGAATCCCCAGCGCGGCAGCCGACGCGTCCTGCGCCTGCACCGCGACCACGTGCTCGACGACCTCGACCACCGAGCCGTACCGGACGCCCCCGCCCAGGCCCTGCCTCCGACTGCGTAACGCCCGTGCCGCGCCTGGCTCCAGAGATCGCATGGCCCGAAGCTACCCGGGCCGTGTCCGGGGCGTGCGGCGTTCCTGCGGTCAGGGGGTGAGCAGTTCCACGGGCACCGAGTCGCTACCGCGCCTACTCCTTCACGGCCCCCGTGAGCATTCCGGCGATGAAGTGGCGCTGCATGAACAGATAGAGCACCACCACCGGCAGCGCCACGATGATCGCGGCGGCGGCCAGCAGCGAGAACTGGGTGGTGTGCGCCCCCTGGAAGAAGGCCAGACCCAGGGGCGCGGTGCGCAGACTCTCCGACTGCACCATCACCAGGGGCAGCAGAAATGCGTTCCAGGTCCACATGAAGACCAGCATCGCCAGCGTGACCAGCGCCGGTCGGCTCGTCGGGACGATGATCCGCCACAGCACTCGCCAGTCCGAAGCGCCGTCGATCCGTGCGGCCTCGACCACGCTGCGCGGGATCGTGCGGAAGGCGTTGCGCAGCCAGAACACCGCGAAGCCGAGCGACTGGGCGACCTGGGGCAGGATCAGGGCGGCGTAGGTGTCGGTGAGCCCGTAGTCGCGGAGGTCGAAGTAGAGCGGGATGACGAAGGCCTCCTCGGGCACCATCAGCCCGATGAGCATCACGTAGAAGAGCACCGACCGGCCGGGGAAGTCGAAGGCGGCGAAGGCGTATCCCGCGAGGATGCCGAGCACCCCGCTGATCGCCACCGTGCTCACGGCGACGACGGCGGACGTCAGGAGGTAGTGGGAGAAGTGCCCGCGGCTCCAGGCCTCGGTGAAATTGGCCCAGTTGAGATGGCGCGGCCAGGCGAAGGAGGCCGAGCCGCTGGTGTCGTTCGACAGGGACGAGACCGCGACGCCCAGCAGCGGGAACACCGACAGGGCGGCGAAGAGGCAGAGGACGGCGTAGTTGACGGCCTTCTCGCGTCGTGTGATCACGCGTGGTCGTCCTCTCTGGGCTGGAGTCGGTCGATCAGCACCGTGATCGCGAGGATGAGCAGCGTCATCACGACGCCCAGCGCGCAGGCCTCGCCGACCTGCCCGGTGTTGAACGCCCGGTCGTAGATCTCGAACGACGGGACCGCGGTGGCGTTGCCGGGTCCCCCACGGGTGGTGACGTAGACGAGGTCGAAGGTCCTGAGGGCGGCGATCACCGTGAGGGTCAGCGCCACCGTGATCTGGCCACGCAGCCCCGGGAGCGTGACGGTGACGAACTCCCGTACCGCGCCCGCTCCGTCGACCTTGGCCGCCTCGTAGAGCTCACGAGGAATGCTGCCGATGCCGGAGAGGAAGAGCACCAGGCACAGCCCCAGCTCCAGCCATGTGCCGATGAGCCCGACGGCGGGCAGCGCGGTCGAGAAGTCTCCCAGCCAGGGGCGTGTCAGCGTGTGCAGTCCTATGGCCTCCAGCAGGGAGTTGAGCACGCCGTCGGGGGCGTAGATGGCGGTCCAGGCGGTGGCCACCACGACGGTGGCCAGCACCTGTGGCAGGAAGAGCAGCACCCGGAAGACCGAGGCCCCGCGCAGTCGGGTGGCCCGGGTCATCGCTCCGGCCAGGAACAGGGCGACGCACACGGGGAGCACCGCGTAGAACCCGATCAGCACCAGTGCGTGCAGGAATCCCGAGCGCAGTACCGGATCCCGCCCCAGGTCGGCGTAGTTGGACACTCCGGCCCAGGTCGACGGTGAGAGGCCGTCCCACCGGTAGAGCGAGATCTGCACGGCCTGGCCCAGCGGTACCACCAGCAGCGCCGTGACCACGGCGAGCGGGGCCAGCAGATAGAGGTACGCCTTCCACTGGACGGCGCGCCGCGAGCGCAGGCTTCTCGTGGCAGTCGTGCCGGACCGGACGTCCTTGCCGGCAGCGGCGGATCCGCCGCCGGGTGTGCTCGGTGTGCCTGGTGTGGCGAGGGTCATCGCGGTGCTCCCGTTCCCCTGACGCTACCGGCTCTTCTGGAAGGCGGCGTCGTCACCCTGAAGGGCCTTGGTGAACTGCTGCGGCGTCTGCCGTCCGCCGAGCAGCTCCTGCAACCCGGACGTGAGGGTGTCGAAGAACGTCGGCGTGGTGTAGTCGAGGTAGGGCAGCAGCCCGTCCTGGGTACTGACGGTGTGCCAGGTGTTCAGTACGTCGGCGTTGACGGTTCCCGGGGCCGGGCGGTACGAGGCCGGGGGCAGCGCCGGCAGCCCGCCGGCGGAGGCCACCTGGGCCATCCCCTTCTGGCCGTTGAGGAAGTTCAGGTACGCGGCGGCCACGTCCGCGTGCTTGGACTTGCCGGTGATCGCCCAGGCCAGACCCTCGCCGCCCTCGGTGACGGGCGCGCCGCCCGCCGTCGGGGAGAGCGCGGTGAAGCCGACGTTGCCGGCGCCCATCGCCTTGGCCACGCGCTCGGCCTCCCAGGTTCCCTCCAGGTAGAACACCGATTTTCCGGCGCCGAACTGCGTGGCGGCCTGGTCGCTGGTCTGGCCTGCCCACCCGGGGGAGAGGTAGCCGTGCTTGCGCCAGTCGCTGATGATCCGGGCGGCACGCACGGTCCCGGCGTCGGTCCAGGAGGCGCCCTTGGCGCCGAAGACCAGGTCGCGGACGGCGGACTTGCCGGCGGTCAACGCCTGCACCACGCCGAAGAGATGGATGGCGCCGATCTTGTCGGAGTCGCCGAAGGCCAGGGGCAGCTTCCCGGCCGCCTTGGCCTTGGCCAGGCCGGTGGTGAGGTCGTCGAGGGTGGCCGGCGGCTTGAGACCGAGAGCTTTCAGCTGGGCTTTGTTGTAGTAGATGCCGACGATCTCGCCGGTCTGCGATATGCCGTAGAGGTTGCCGGTCTTCCAGGTGCGGCCGTTGCCGCTGAAGCGGTTGAGGTCCAGCAACTGCTGCGGATAGGCGGTCTTCCAGCCGTAGACGTCGGCGTAGCGGTCCAGGGGCTGGATCAGCCCGGCCTTCACGAAGGCGCCCATATCGGGGTACCCCTGGTTGACCTGGACGACGTCGGGCGGGTTGGCGGAGGAGAGACCCAGTTTGAGCGTGGTCTTGAGATCGCCGAAGGACCGCGAGACGCGGACGATGTGGACGTTGGGGTACTTGTGCTCGAAGGCCGCATTGAGTGCGCGGGTCGCGGAATCGGTCGCCGGGTCGGTGTTCTGGTCCCACTCGGTGAGTGTGACCTTGCCTGCGGTCGCGGGGTTGGTCGCGACGGAACCGCCGGTCTTCGACGCTCCGGCGGCGGGGCCGCTGCCGCCGGGCGCGCTGCAGGCGGCGAGTCCGGGCAGGACGGCGAGCGCGACCGCGAGCCCGGCGGCGAGCCGCGGCACGCGGGACAGGGAGGTACGGCGAGGATCGCTGGGTCTGCGGCTCAGCACAGATGGTCCTTTCCGGCGAAGGTGATGTGGTCCGGCCCGGCGGCGGTCAGGAAGCCGTAGCCGTCCGGGCGGGAGGACTCCAGGTGGGCGCGGATCGTCTGCCAGTCCGGTGCGGAGGAGCTGCCGCCCAGGCGGCACACGGACAGGCCGGCGCAGAGCACCGCGAAACGCAGTCGTTCCGTCAGCGCCCAGTCCTTCTGCAGCTCGGCGTAGAGGAAGGCGGCGATGAGGACGTCCCCGGCCCCGGTGGGGTCCACGGCCGGCAGTGCCAGGGCGGGCACCTCGATCCGTTCGCCGCTCCCGGAGTCGATCGCGATCACTCCGCGCGCGCCACAGGTCACCAGAACGAGCGGTACGCGCTCGGCGAGCGCGCGGGCGGCTTCCTCGGCGCTGTCGGAGCGCGTGTAGCGCATCGCCTCGATGTCGTTGGGGCAGAAGACGTCGATCTCGGCCAGCCGGTCGAGGACCTCGGACGACCACCGGCCGGTGGCGTCCCAGCCGACCCCGCCGACCAGTCGGGTGCCGCGGGCGCGCAGGGGCGCGGCCCAGTCGGGCATCGGCGTGGCGACACTGAGGTGGCACAGCCGGGCGTCGGGCGGCGGGTGACCGGCGGAGCGGGCCTCGGTACTGCCGCAGGCGGAGCCGTCGTGGTAGCTGATGAAGGCCCGGTCCCTCTCGCCGGTCACGGCGACGGTGATCGGGGTGTGCCGGCGCGCGTCACGGCTCAACCACCGCAGGTCGAGGTGCTGTTCGCCGCTCAGGTCGCGCAGCAGCCGCTCGCCGAACATGTCGGCGCCCACGCTGCCGTACGCCGCGGTCCGGGCGCCCAGCCGGGCGGCGGCGACACAGCGGGTGGCCGTGCCGCCGGGGACGGCGGCGAAGCTCTGCGCGAAGACCTCACTGCCGGGTGAGGGCATTCCGGGCAGACCGGCGAAGACCAGGTCGTAGTAGAACTCTCCGGCGAAGAGCAGGTCCACCTCGGACCCCGCTGCGCGGCGCGTCGCCGATGCGACGGCCTCGGACGAATTTTCGCCAGGATCGGGCACGGTGTGCGGCTCCTGCTCGGAGAAGTTCAGGAAGTTGCATCAGTGTCGGCAAACTCGGCCACCTGTGGCAATAGCCTGTCCGGAAAAGCTCGTTGAGCATCGGTGCGGTGAGCGACTTCGTTCAGATCCGCTCAACTGCGTGCTACGGTCCGCCTCGTGACCTCCGCCGTACGCCGTGATCAAATCCCCGAGGTGCTGCGCGGCCCCGGCGTGCGTACCTGGACATCGTGATCAAGAGGTCCACGGCCCCCGAAGAGAAATCCAACTCCGCGTACGGACCGGCCGAAAGGTGACCCTGACATGAAACTGTGCATTCTCGGCGGCGGCGGCTTCCGGGTTCCGTACGTCTACCGGGCCCTGCTCGGCGACACCGGTACCCCCCGGGTCGACGACGTCTGGCTCTACGACGAGGACGCGGACCGGCTCGCGGTGGTCGAGGGCATCCTCACCGAACTCGCCCAGGGCCACGCCGATCCACCGCGGGTCTCCGTCACCACGGTGCTCGACGACGCCCTGGAGGGGGCCGACTTCGTCTTCTCGGCGGTGCGGGTCGGCGGCCTCCTCGGCCGCACCCAGGACGAGCGGGTCGCCCTGGAACTGGGCGTGCTCGGTCAGGAGACCACCGGCCCCGGCGGCCTCGCCTACGGGCTGCGCACCATCCCGGTGATGCGCCGGTTCGCCGAGCGGGTGCAGGCCCTGGCCCCCGGCGCCTTCGTCATCAACTTCACCAACCCGGCCGGAATGATCACCGAGGCGCTCCTGCCGATCCTCGGCGACCGCGTCGTCGGCATCTGCGACACCCCGTCCGGTCTCGGCCGAAGGGTGGCCCACGCGCTGGGCGCCGACCCGGCCGAGGCACGACTGGACTACGTCGGTCTCAACCATCTCGGCTGGCTGCGCCGCGTCGTCGTCGGCGACCGGGACCTGCTGCCCGAACTACTCTCCGACGACGCTCTGTTGGGGCAACTGGAGGAGACCGAGGTCTTCGGCGCGGAGTGGATCCGCAGTATGGGCGTCCTGCCCAACGAGTACCTCTATTACTACTACTTCAACCGGGACGCGGTCCGCGCCATCCTGGACGTACCGCGCACTCGCGGCGAGTTCCTGGCCGATCAGCAGAACGCCTTCTTCCGTCAGGCCCGGCACCTGCACTGCGGCCCCGGAAGGGCGGCGGGTGTCGAAGCGTTCTGGCGGCAGACGGTCGCCGAACGCCGGGCGAGTTACATGGCCGAAGCGAAGTCCGGTGCCGAGCACGGCCAGCAGACCACCGAAGTAGTCGCGCAGGCGCCCGAGTTGGAGATCGACGGCTACGCCGGAGTCGCCCTCGACCTGGTGAAGGCCATCGCGCGTGACGAGCCCACCACCATGGTCCTCAACGTCCGCAACGGCGCGACCGTCCCGGGACTGCCCGAGGACGCCGTGATCGAGGTCCCCTGCACCGTCGACGCCAAGGGCCCCTCCCCGTTGCCGGTCACCGCCCCCGATCTATCCCAACTGGGCCTGATGCAGCAGGTCAAGGCCTGCGAGCGGCTGACCGTCCAGGCCGCCGTCGAACACGACCCGGACGCCGCCCTGCATGCCTTCGCGCTGCACCCGTTGGTGGACTCGGTCGGCATCGCGCGGGAGTTGCTGAAGGGTTACCGCGACCGGATCCCCGAGGTCGCCGCGGCGTTGAGGGCTCCCTGAGACCGAGGGATGCTGCGACGAGAAGTCCGGCCTACGCCAGGACCACCTTCACGCCGGCCTCACTGAGGACCGCGATGGTGGCCGGGTCGGCACCCTTGTTGGTGACCAGAAGATCGACCTCGTCCGGTCCGGACACCCGGGCGATCCCGGAGCCGGGGAACTTGGCGGCCGTCGCGAGGAGGACGACCTGTCTGGCGGCGGCCACCATGGCCCGCTTGACCGGTACCTCCACCAGGGTGGTGTCGAGCACCGAACCGTCCGGCCCCACCCCGCTCGTCCCCAGGAACAGCCGGTCGACGTGGAGTTGGCTCAGATTCGCCTCGGTGAGGAAGCCGACGAGCGAGTGGTAGTTACGGCGTACTTCCCCGCCGAGCAGAACGAGGCTGACCGTCTCGTCGTCGCGCAACTCCTCGTAGACCGCCAGGTTGCTCGTCACCACGGTGATACGACGGCCGTGCAACTGACGGGCCAGACGAACCACCGTGGTGCCGATGTCCAGCAGCACGACGTCACCGTCGGCCACCAGAGCGGCGGCATGGCGCGCCACGGCGTCCTTGTCGTCGGCGTCGTCCTCGGCCACCGAGCCGAAGAGGGGCTCGTCGTTGGCATGGGCCACGGCCACGGCACCGCCGTAGATCCTGGTCAGTTGCCCGTTCTGACTCAGGACGCCCAGATCGCGTCGTGCGGTCGCCTCGCTGACGCCCAGGAGCGCTGCGATCTCGCCCACGGGCAATGCGCCTTTCTCCTGCAGGAGTTGGAGCAGGCGCTGATGCCGTATCTGCCGCAACATGCGGGCACTGTACTTCAGTTGACCGACTTTGAGTGAAGATGCTTCAACTCTTGCAGGTCGCATGATGCTGATGCACAGTGTGGATCACGGTCTGTGAGAAACTCCCGAGGAGTCCCATGCGTGAAGACCAGGACCTCCCAACTCTGGGCGCAGCGAGGGAAATACCGGAAAAGCCGGATCCGCTGGCCCCGGTGAGCCGGTTTCGGGATCCGGTCCACGACGTCTTTCTCACGGGCACGGTCTTTCTCGACATCATTTTCACCGGTCTCGACTCCGCTCCCGTGCGAGGGAGCGAGACCTGGGCGCGGGGCATGGGCTCCAGCCCCGGTGGCGTCGCCAACATGGCGACCGCGCTCAGCCGCCTCGGACTGCGCACCGCCCTCGCCGCCGCGTTCGGCGACGACGCCTACGGCGATCACTGCTGGGACACCCTTTCCAGGGACGAGGGCATCGACCTGTCCGCGTCCCGCCGGGAGCCGGGATGGCACTCGCCGGTCACCGTCTCCATGGCGTACGACAGCGAACGCACCATGGTCTCCCACGGACATGTTCCGCCGCTGCTGGAGCAGTTGGTGAGGACACCGCCGCCGGCCCGCGCCTGCGTGACCGCCTTCGGTGCGCAGCGCTACGACCCGTGGATCGAGCAGGCGCACGCGAGCGGCAGCCTGGTCTTCGCGGACATCTGTTGGGACGACACCGGGCGGTGGGACGCGGCGACCCTGGACGGACTGCGCTACTGCCACGCCTTCCTGCCCAACGCCGTGGAGGCGATGAGCTACACCCGCACCGACTCGCCGGAAGCGGCCGCCCGGGCCCTGGCCGACCGCGTGCCGATCGCCGTCGTCACCAATGGCCCGGAGGGCGCCGTGGCCGTCGACGCGGCCACCGGCGAGGAAGTGTCCGTACCGGGTCTCGCCGTGGAAGCGCTGGACCCGACGGGCGCCGGTGACGTCTTCATGGCCGGCTTCGTCACCGGGTCCCTCGCCGGATGGCCGCTTGCCGAGCGCCTCGCCTTCGCCAATCTGACCGCGGCACTGTCCGTGCAGGAATTCGGCGGCTCACTCTCGGCCCCGGGCTGGCTCGAGGTGGCCGTCTGGTGGCATCACGTCAAACAGCACGGGGACGCCGAGATCCGCCGACGGTACGCCTTCCTGGACGCCTTGGTGCCCGACCGACCGGGACGCACGCTCCGCAGAGCGGCGCCCACCCTCGGATTCCGAAACCCTTACCCGGTCGCGGCGGTGCGCGATGGCGCCCCTCCGACGGCGGATCAGATCTGACCCCCGATACGCGACAGCCTGGTTGACGACGCGCTCGCCGAGGTCCAGGTGCAGCCGCTGCTCTCGCGGAGGTCGGCCCCACCCGGCCATGGCCTCATCTGTCGGTGATCTCGGAGAGCCATGCCGTGTCCTCCGGGCCCGGCGCTTCGGGGCCGGGTGCGGGCAGCCGGCGGATCTCGCCCGTACGCAGGGCGACTGTGGCCCGTGGCCGCATCGGCCCGTCGCCCCTGCGTGAGAGCAGGACGAGTTCCCAGACCGTCGCCGTCATGGCGTCGAGCCGAGTGGCGCAGTCGGCGGTGACTTGCCGTGGGTCCCGGGTGCGGCCCAGGGACAGGTGCGGGGTGAAGTTCTTGGCGGGTCCACGGCAGCGCGGGAAGCGCTGCCGCAGTGCGTGGTGCAGGTCCGCCCACGGCGCGTTGCCGGCTGCCGCCGGGTCGAGCCATACGGTGAAGTACGCCCTGTGCCGGAAGGTGTGCAGCCCGTCCAGCCGGGCGGTGAAGACCGGCGTCTCGGCCGTCGCCGCGGCGAGCAGCGGGGCAGCCCGCTCGAAGGCCGACTCCGGTACGAAGCCGAAGAGCACATTCACGTGCGGGGGCCAGCGGTGGATCTGCGGATCGTAATCCCGGCGGATGTCCTGGATCGGCGGCCACAGTTCCGCGGGCGGGATCCAGGCCACCGCCGTGCGGGCCGTCGGGGACACGTCGAGGACGCGGGCGGGCTCGCCGCCGGAGCTCGACTCGGAACTCGGGTCCGCTTGCGGGTCCCGCACGCGGCCGGCGCCCGAGGCGTCCATGCGGTCCACGCCCGTGGCCCGATCCCAGACCACCTCGCCGTCCGCCTCGATGCACACCACCCGGTGCCACGGGATGTCGCCCCCGGGCACGAAGGAAGACAGCGGGACGCGTTCGACGCCGCCCCCGCGCCGGCTGATCCCCAGCACGAACCGGGCCGGATCGAACCGCGGGTCCCAGCGGACCCGGTGATAGATCTCGTCGCTGGTCCGCATCACGCCTCCTTTCCGACCCTCATGCCTCACACCCTCGCTTCCTCTTCTTCCAGGGTGCGCCCACTCTGTCCTCGACGGAGGTTCCGCCCGCACCGCGATGCATCAGATGCGGTGCGTGATGGTGCCGGCGTATGCCGGGGCGATGAAGCCGATCGGGCCATCGGGCCGGACGTGCGCGGGGGACCACCACGGCTTCGGCTCCGAGCTCGGCCGTCAGGAGGTTGAGCGGGCCGGACACGCCACCGCGTCCGGCGTGAGCGAGGCGTCCGCGCTGGTCGGCGGCTACCGGCTGGCCTTCCTGATCGCCGCCGGGTTCGTCCTCGTGGCCCTGGCCATCGGCGCGGCGCTGCTGCGAACCGGCGGCCGGCCCGCCGAGGGCGCGGGGCCCGAGCGGGCCTCCGCACCGGACCCGAAGGTCCGGTGACCGACGCCGTGCCGCCGACATGCGGTCGGACCGCAGGCGAGTGAACTCCGGCACCGTGAAGTGAACGAGGCAGGTCGGTCAGGTCAGAACGGCCCGTGGAGGCTGCCCAGTCTGTCCGTCAGGCGCAGGTTCTCGGCGTAGTCGACGGGGCAGGCGATGACGGAGACCGCGTTGTCGTCGAGGGCGTGGCGCAGAACCGGCAGCAGTTGGTCGGCGCTCTCGATCGCATAGCCGCGTGCGCCGAAGCTTTCGGCGTAGGCGACCAGGTCGGGGTTGGTGAACCGGGTGTGGCTGTGGCGGCCCAGTTCGAGCTCCATCTTCCAGGTGATCAGGCCGTATTCCTCGTCGACCAGGACGAGCGCGACCAGCGGGACGCGTTCGCGTACGGCGGTCTCCAGTTCCTGGGAGTTCATCAGGAACGAGCCGTCGCCCATCATCGCGAGGACGCGTCGGTCCGGCCGGGCCAGCTTGGCGGCGATGGCGCCCGGCAGCGCGAAGCCCATGGTGGACAGGCCGTTGGAGACCAGGCAGGTGTCCGGTTCGTAGGTCGGGTAGAGGCGGGACATCCACATCTTTCCGGCGCCGGTGTCGGCGAGCACGATGTCGTGACGGTCCAGCGCGGTGCGGACATCGGCCACCACGCGCTGCGGGGCCAGGGGGAACGCGTCGTTGGCACGCCCGTACTCGAGTTCCTCGTCGAGCAGCGTACGGATCTTCTCGGAGCTGCCCGAGTCGAAGGCGAGTCCGTCGGGGAGCGCCGCCGCGAGTGCGTCCAGCGCCTGCGAGGGGTCGCCCTGGACGCCCACGGCGACCGGGTAGTGGGCGTCCACCTCGGCGGGGAAGCGGTGCACGTGGACGATCCGCTTGTCGCCGTTCGGGTTGATCTTGGCCGGGTCGAACTCCTGGATCTCGTAGCCCACGCAGATCAGCACGTCGGCGGAGTCGAAGCCGAAGTTGCCGTAGTCGTGACGCATGAAGCCGACCGCGCCGAGGGCGTTCGGGTGGTCGTCGGGGAAGACGCCCTTGCCGTGGAACGTGGTCGCGACCGGGACGTTCAGCCGCTCGGCGAACCGCACGAGCGCGTCCGATGCCCCGGCTCTGGCGGCGCCGTGGCCTGCCAGCACGACGGGGTGCCGGGCCGTGGCGAGCGCCTCGGCCGCGCGGGCGATCTGGGAGGGCGAGGGCGCATCGGCGTGCACCGTGTCGATCTGCAAGGGCGCCAACGGCTCGGCAGGACGCTCGGCTTCGACGTCCTCCGGCACCGCCAGGAACACGGCGCCGGGACGCTCGCTCTGCGCGGTCTTGAACGCCTTGCGCGTCATCTCGGGCACCGCGTCCGGACACTCGACGCGGGCCGACCACTTGGTGACCGGGGCGAACATCGACACCAGATCGATGACCTGGTGCGACTCCTTGTGGATACGGCGCAGCGACCCCTGCGCGGCCAGCGCCACCATCGGCGAGCTGTTGGTCATGGCGTCCGCGGTGCCGAGCAGCAGGTTGATCGCGCCGGGCCCCAGCGTCGCCGAGCACACTCCGGCGCGGCCGGTCAGCCGACCGTAGATCTCCGCCATGAACGAGGCGGCCTGCTCGTGGCGCACCAGGACGTACCGCATGTCCGAGTCGCCGAGCGCGTCGACGAAGCGGATGTTCTCCTCACCGGGGATCCCGAAGACGTACTCCACGCCTTCCGCCTGCAGACAGCGCACCAACAGGTGCGCGACGTCCTCCGCTGCCGCCGCGTTCGGTGACTCGGCCGTGTCTTCCGCGCCCATGGGACGAACGTAGGCATGCCCCGCCTGGCCCGGCCACTCGTGGCCGCCGACCGAGGGCGGCCCCGGCGGCGCGTACTCACCGGCTCGACCGCGTCCGAGTCCCGGCGGCGCGTGGGGCCGTTCGGATGCGCTGCGATGGCACCTGCCGCGGTCCGCCCGCACGCTGGACGGCGTGGACGAGTCGCCGCGACCGTACGGCGACAGGGCTCTGGGAGGACCGCGTGACCGCTTCGTCGCCCGCTACCGACGCACCGGCACGGTACGACGACCTGCGTGCTCTGGTGATCAACTGCACCCTGAAACGCTCGCCGGAGACCAGCAACACCCGCGGACTGATCGACTACTGCACCTCCGTCATGGAGGATCAGGGAGTGCACGTCGACGTCCTGCGGGCCGTGGACCACGACATCGCCACCGGCGTGTGGCCGGACATGACGAAGCACGGCTGGGCGACGGACGCGTGGCCGGAGATCTACCAGCGGGTCCTGGCGGCCGACATCCTCGTGCTGGCCGGCCCCATCTGGCTGGGCGACAACAGCTCGGTGATGAAGCGGGTGATCGAACGCCTCTATTCCTGTTCCAGCCTGCTCAACGAGGCCGGGCAGTACACCTATTACGGCCGTGTCGGCGGCTGCCTGATCACCGGCAACGAGGACGGCGTCAAGCACTGCGCCATGAACGTCCTCTACAGCCTGCAGCACCTGGGATACACCATCCCTCCCCAGGCGGACGCCGGCTGGATCGGCGAGGCGGGCCCCGGCCCCTCGTACCTCGACCCCGGCTCGGGCGGCCCGGAGAACGACTTCACCAACCGCAACACCACCTTCATGGCCTGGAACCTGCTGCACGTGGCCCGGGTACTGAAGGACTCCGGCGGCATCCCCGCCCACGGCAACCAGCGCACCGCCTGGGACGCCGGCTGCCGCCGTGACTACGCGAATCCTGAACACCGGTAGGGACGAGGGTGGTGCGGACGGTGCGTCGCCCGCACCGCTCGAGGAGCTCCTCAGGCCGCCGGCCCTGTGGGCATGGGTACGACGTTGGTGACGTCCACGGCGTGGCGAAGGCCCTTGGCGAGCACCACCGCGTCGCCCACGGCCCAGAAGTGGACGAAGAACAGGCGCGGTTCGTCGGTCAGATTGTGGTGATGCACCTCGACGAGCTGGGCTCCGGCGCGCCGAAGAGCCACGAGTACGGGCTGCACCTCAGGGGCGGTCATCACCACGTCCCCGCTGATGGCGGCACGGCCGCCGCCGAGGGGCTGGAAGTTGACGGAGGTGGTGGAGCCCAGGCCCGGGGGCAGGACCAGGGGGCCGTCGGTGATGGTCTCGCGGCGGGCGAAGACGGACTTGTAGATCTCGCCGTCCGCGGAGCCCTTGACGCCCATCGCGGCGTCGATCGCGGCAGTGTCCAGGTTCACGGGCAGGGGTGGAAGGGTGGGTCCGGGGGGCGGGGTACCGGTGGCGTCGAGTGCGGCGCGCAGACCGCGGGCGATGGCGACCGGGTCGAGGCCGTGGGCGTGCACATGGACCCACCAGACGTTGGGCTCGTGGGCGAGCAGGTGCTTGTGGATGGCGGTCTGCATGATCCCGTGCTCGTTCAGGACGTCGCAGAAGTGCTGCAGTTCTCGCTCGGTGACCACGGTGTCGCCCATCAGAAGCGTGCTGTGGTCGTCGTAGCGGACGAAGGACACGTGTGTGCCCAGGGCGAGCGCGGGGTTGATCCAAATACCGTGGGAGAAGACCGTGAGGTCCTGGCGCGGCAGGCCCGTGTGGTAGGCGACCCGCTTCATGTCGCCGGGCCGGCCGAGGACCTCGCCCACGTTCGCCCAGTCCGTCAGCTTGGTCATCACCGGTCTGGCGAGTGCGCGGTCATGCGGTCCGGCGGAAGCGGCGTGGGCGGTGCGGGTCGACGCCCCGGTGAGCAGGGGCGCCAGTGCGGCCGCGCCCAGCAGACGACGCCGGGACGCGAGGGGTCGGTTCTGATTGTCCTGCGGTGGGCCATAAGTCATGTCGTATGCCTCCTGCCGTGATGGGAACACGGGAGGTGGCACGGACCCGTGATGCGCACCATCAACTGCGGCCGGGCGGGGTAATAGGAACCTCCATACGGCACGCACCGGTTGCGGTCGGCGCGAGCGCCCGTAAGGGCCGGGAGCGCAGGGAGCGTCGGCGTCGGGAGATCCGGCGGGGACTCTCAGAACACGTGGGCGAGGTACCTCCGTGTCGTCTCCACCAGTACCTCGACACCGTCCCGCGCCCACAGCCCGTCGTTGAACAGCTCCACCTCGATGGAGCCCGACCAGCCCGTGCTCTCCACTCGCTCACGCCATGAGCGCAGGTCGATCGCGCCGTCCCCCAACTGGCCGCGGCCGTTGAGCACGCCCGCCGGGAGCGGGGTCGTCCAGTCGGCCAGCTGGAATGAGTGGATGCGTCCGGTGGCGCCCGCTCGGTCGACCGCTGCCGGGGCCCGGTCGTCCCACCAGACGTGGTACGTGTCCACCACCACGCCCACCTGGTCGGCCGGGAAGCGCTCCGCCAGGTCGAGGGCCTGGTCGAGGGTGGAGACGACGCATCGGTCGGCCGCGTACATCGGGTGCAGGGGCTCGATCGCCAGGCGGACGCCCCGCTCGGCCGCGTACGGCGCCAGCGAGGAGAGCGCCTCCGCGATGCGCTCGCGGGCCGCTGCCAGGTCCCGGGCGCCCGGCGGGAGGCCGCCCGCGACCAGGACCAGCGTGTCCGTGCCCAGCGTCGCCGCCTCGTCGATCGCCGCCCGGTTGTCGTCCAGGGCACAGGCACGCCCGGCGGGTTCGATCGCGGTCAGGAAGCCGCCGCGGCACAGCGACGTGACGGTGAGACCCGCGTCGCGCATCAGCCTCGCCGCGGCCTCCAGGCCGTGGGCGGCGACCGGTTCGCGCCACAGGCCGACAGCGGGAATGCCCAGGCGGTCGCAGGCCTCCACGAGCGACGGCAGTTTCAACTGCCGCACCGTCATCTGGTTGATGCTGAAACGGGACAGGCGGTCCTTCCCTCCGTTGGCCACTCCCTCGTTCACTGCGGGACTCCGAACACGGTCAGCAGGGACTTCATACGGGACTCGGCCAGCGCCGGATCCGCGAACAGGCCCAGCCAGTCGGCCAGTTCGTACGCCCGCGCCAGGTGCGGCAGTGAGCGCGCCGACTGCAGACCGCCCACCATCGTGAAATGGCTCTGGTGACCGGCCAGCCACGCGATGAACACCACGCCCGTCTTGTAGAAGCGGGTCGGCGGCTGGAAGAGGTGGCGCGAGAGTACGACCGTCGGGTCGAGCAGCTCGCGGAACGTGCCGGCATCGCCCGCGTCCAGCGCGCGCACCGCCTGCGCCGCCAGTGGGCCCAGCGGGTCGAAGATGCCGAGCAACGCGTGGCTGAACCCTGCTTCGTCGCCCGCGATCAGCCGGGGATAGTGGAAGTCGTCGCCCGTGTAGCAGCGTACGCCCTGCGGCAGTTGGTGGCGCAGGGCGATCTCGCGTCCGGGGTCCAGCAGCGAGATCTTGATGCCGTCGACCTTGTCAGGGTGGGCCGCGATGACGTCGAGGAGGGTCTCGGTGGCCGCGTCCAGGTCCGAGGACCCCCAGTAGCCCTCGAGGGCCGGGTCGAACATCGGGCCCAGCCAGTGCAGGATCACCGGCTCGGACGCCTGGCGGAGCAGGGGGGTGTAGACGGCGACGTAGTCGTCCGGCGACGAGGCGGTGGCCGCCAGCGCGCGGGAGGCCATCAGGATCGCCTGGGCGCCGGTGGATTCGACGAGGGCGAGCTGCTCCTCGTAGGCGCGGCGGACGTCGGCGAGCGAGGCCGGCCCGGTCAACTGGTCCGTGCCGACGCCGCACGCGATCGCGCCGCCGGCCGCCTTCGCCTCGGCCGCCGAGCGGCGGATCAGCTCGGCCGCGATCGCCCAGTCCAGGCCCATGCCGCGCTGCGCGGTGTCCATCGCCTCCGCGACGCCGAGCCCGTGTGACCACAGGTGGTGGCGGAAGGCCAGCGTGGCGTCCCAGTCGACGGCGGCGCTCGAATCGGGGGTGGTGTCGGCGTACGGATCGGCCACCACATGGGCGGCGGCGAAGACCGTACGGGACGTGAGTCGGACGTCGGCGGGGAAGCTCAGGGGGCGGGGCGCGGTGCGGGGTTCGTACGTCCGCAGCGTGCCGTCGGGGTTCGGGAGCAGAAGCGTCACAGCGTCAGCTCCGGGACGTCCAGGCGGCGGCCCTCCGCCGACGAACGCAGGCCCAGCTCGGCGAGTTGCACTCCACGCGCGCCCGCCAGAAGGTCCCAGTGGTACGGCGTGCCGAGCACGACATGGCGCAGGAACAACTCCCATTGGGTCTTGAAGCCGTTGGCGAACTCACCGTTGTCCGGGACCTGTTGCCACTGGTCGCGGAAGGACTCGATGAGCGGCAGATCGGGGTTCCACACCGGCATCGGGGTGGCCGAGCGGTGCTGGGCACGGCAGTTGCGCAGGCCCGCGACCGCCGAGCCGTGGGTGCCGTCGACCTGGAACTCGACCAGTTCGTCGCGGTGGACGCGCACCGCCCAGGAGGAGTTGATCTGCGCGACGGCCCCGCCCTCCAGGAGGAAGATGCCGTACGCGGCGTCGGCGGCCGTGGCCTCGTAAGCCCTGCTCTGCTCGTCCCACCGGCGCGGGATGTGCGTGGCGACCTGCGCGGTGACGGAGGTGACACGGCCGAACAGCTCGTGCAGGACGTACTCCCAGTGCGGGAACATGTCGACGACTATGCCGCCGCCGTCCTCGGCGCGGTAGTTCCAGGAGGGGCGCTGGGCGGGCTGCCAGTCGCCCTCGAACACCCAGTACCCGAACTCGCCGCGCACGGACAGGATTTCACCGAAGAATCCGCCGTCGATCAGCCGCTTCAGCTTCAGCAGTCCCGGCAGGAAGATCTTGTCCTGTACGACGCCGTGCCGGATGCCCGCGCTCTCGGCGAGGCGGGCCAGACCGAGGGCTCCCGCGAGGTCGGTGGCGGTGGGCTTCTCCGCGTAGACGTGTTTGCCGGCCGTGATGGCCTTCGTCAGCGCCTCGACGCGGGCGGAGGTCACCTGGGCGTCGAAGTAGATGTCGATCGTGTCGTCCGCGAGGACGGCGTCGAGGTCGGTCGCGACCTCCGTCAGTCCGTGCCGGTCGGCGATGTCGCGGAGGGCGTGCTCGCGGCGGCCGACGAGGACCGGCTCGGGCCACAGGACGTCACCGCCGAGATCGAGGCCGCCCTGGTCGCGGATCGCGAGAATCGAGCGGACGAGGTGCTGGCGGTAGCCCATCCGTCCGGTGACGCCGTTCATCGCGATACGGACGATCTTGCGGTCCATGCCAGGTCCTTTCCGGAGGGAGGTGCTTGTGCATGCCGCGTCCGCGTGGGCGGGGGCGCGAATCCCGCGAGCCTCCGACCGGCGGTCCAGGTACCGAGGCCCCCTTGAAGCGGTGCAGATGGTTGCCGAGCGCCCCGGCGATATCGAGCGCCCCGGCGCTGTGGGGGACAGCCGTACGTCGGACAGATCGTAGAGCGGGGACTCGGACGGCGGTACCTCGCGCGCGGCCGGCGGTGACCTCGCTGTGGCCGGCGTCGGAGCCGGCATAGGCGGACTCCGTACCACCCGGTCGGCTTGCGCTGGTCGACGAGCTGGGACGGCTGGAACTGCCCTGCTCAGCCGCTTGCCGGAGGCAGGCGCCGGTGTGCTCGGGGGAGGGGCGAGGGGGCTGTCGCCCCGTAGTCGCCACCGCGGTGTGGGCGCCCGTCATGGGTGGGTCTAAGGTCGGAATCAGGGACCAGGACGAGGGGAGGTAGCCGACGATGGCGCAGGACGAGGCCGTGATCGGCTGCACGGGGGAACTGCTCATCGGCACGCGTGGATCAGCCGGTCCCGGCGAGATCCTGGTGCGGGTCCGAGGCGGCTCCGAGACCTTCCTCGCATGGTCGCAGGAGCCCCTGCCGACAGGGGCCACAGTGCTCGTGATCGACTCCCGTGGATGCCGTGAAGTCGACGTCATCGCATGGGGCGATCCGTTGGACACGTTGCGCGGCGATGCCGCGGACGCCGGCTAAGGAGAACAGGATGTTCGGTTATCGCGTTCCCGCTCCCGACGAGGCGATGCTGATCTCGGGAGGACGGCGGGGACTGGGGGGCGCGCCGTTCCGGGTGGTGACGGGGCACGGAAAGTTCGTGCTCCCCGTCTTCCGCAAGGTCCGCTTCCTCACCCTGTCCATGTGCGAGTCCGAGGTCACCGAGACCTGCGTGACCAAGCAGGGCATCGCGCTGCACGTCCGCGCGGTGATCGCGTTCAAGGTCGGCAACGACACGGAGAGCATCATCAACGCCGGACAGCGGTTCCTGTCCGACCAGGAGCAGATGTCGATCCTGACGGGCAGGATCTTCGCCGGTCATCTCCGTGCCATCATCGGCTCGATGACGGTCGAGGAGATCGTCACCGAGCGGCAGAAACTCGCCGCCGAGGTGCTGGACACGTCGAAGACCGAGATGGCCAAGATCGGTCTGATCGTGGACTCGCTGCAGATCCAGTCGATCGACGACGGCGACACCGGCTACATCGACGCGATGTCCGCGCCGCACAAGGCGGCCATCCAGCGGCAGGCCCAGATCGCCCAGGCCCAGGCCAACCAGGCCGCGGCTGAGGCGGAGCAGGACGCGGCCCGTAAGCAGGCCGAGTACGCGCGGCAGACCGCGGTGGTGAAGGCCGAGTACACGGCCGAGGTGGACCGCGCCCAGGCGCAGGCCGCTCAGGCCGGACCGCTCGCCCAGGCACACGCCCAGCAGGAAGTGCTCGCCGCCCAGACCGAACTGGCGCAGCGACAGGCCAAGTTGCGCCAGCAGCAGTTGGTGTCTGAGGTCGTGAAGCCCGCCGAGGCCGAGGCGGAGCGGGTCAGGATCCTTGCCATCGCCGAGGCGGAGCGCATGAAGATCCAGGCGGAGGCCGCGGCCTCGCACGACCGGGTCGCCCTCGACCGGATGCTGATCGACCAGCTCCCGCAGATCGTGAAGGAGGCGGCGGGCGGCCTGTCCGGTGCCAATGTCAACGTCCTGAACGGCGCGGACGGCCTCGGGGAGATCGCGGCCGGCCTGGTCGCCCAGGGCCTGACGATCCTGGACTCGGTCCGGCAGAACCTCAACGGCCAGAACGGCCAGAACACCGATGGCCGCCCCGAGCAGGGCAACAACGGTCGGCTCGAACTGCAGGGCCCGCGGACGGGCAGGCAGGACGCCGGCGAAGAGGAGTGATCGGCTTCAGTCACACTGTCGCCGGCCCGGCCAACCCCCGTGCACCGAAGGGGTGTTGGCCGGGCCGGCGGCACAAGGGACAGCCGGCGCAGCGCTGTTTCTACCAATCCACGGGCAGTTCCAGCGGAAACCGCCGGATCGTCTCCGTGTCCCATCGCACGCTCTCCGCAGGCACCGCCAGCCGCAGCTTGGGGAAGCGCTCGATGAGCCGTCCGATGGCCACTTCGAGCTCCGCCATGGCCAACGGGACCGCGATGCACCGGTGGCCGCCCCAACCGAACGTCATGTGCGGGCGGTTCGGCCGCTCGACGTCGATGCTGTGCGGGTCCGGGTAGCGCTCCGGGTCACGGTTGGCCGACAGGTACGACACGTGGACGAAGTCACCGCGCTTGATCCGTACGCCGTTCAGCTCCATGTCCTCCAGGGCGACGCGGGGGATGCCGACGCCCTTGCGGAAGGGGATGTAACGGAGCATCTCGTGCAGGACGTTGGTCAGGGTGTCGGGCCGGCGCCTGAGGTGTTCCGCGAGCTCGGGGCGGGTGAACAGGAGGTAGGCGATGTTGCTGATCTGGCAGGTGGCCGTGTCCTGGCCGCTGAGCGCCAGGGTCAGTGCCATGACCGCCAGTTCGTCGTCGGTGAGCTGGTCCTTGCCGTCCCGCGCCTCGGCCATCGCACTGATGAGGTCCTCGCCCGGTGAGTTACGGCGCTGGTCGACGAGCTTGGCGAAGTAGGCGATCAGATCGGCCTTGGCGTTCGCCGCGGCCTCCTTGTTGTCCGCGCCGACGACCAGCAGCTGCCGTACCGACTCCTGCATCCGCGGCCACTCTTCCCGCTCGATGCCGAGAAGGTCCAGGATGGTGTGCTGGGGGAGTGTGTCGGAGAGGTGCCGGACCAGGTCCGTCGGCGGGCCCTCCTCCTCCATCTCGTCCAGCAGGAGATCCGCGAGCCGGACGATCCGGTGGCGCATGCTGTCCACCTTCTGCTGGGTGAACGCCTGCGAGGCCAGCTGGCGGACGCGGTTGCTCTGCGGCGGATCCATCACGTTGACCGACTCGGGCGAGACGATGGGCTCCGGCGTCAGCCTGGGATAGTCGTGACCGATGATGCCGGCCCTGCTCAGACGGTGGTCCGTGGTCACGGACTTGACGCCGTCGAAGCCGGTGACCAGCCACGCGTCGGCGTCACCGTAGGGAAGCCGGATCCGGGCGGGACGGTCGCGTTGCATCAGGCTCGTGAGCTCGGGATCGAACTCCAAGCCTTCACTGAAGTCGAATGGGCAAGTGATCGCCTCGTGGTCACGGGGCATGAGTCTGCTCCTCTGGGCAGGGGGTACGACGCTGGGGGTGTCCACGGCGCGACGTAGGCCCTCGGCGCGTCTTACGGCGTCGCCGACGGTCCGGAAAACACAGGCTGCCGCGCCGGAGGGACCTTCGGACTGGCGGAAGCGGCGTGGGCGTCGCTCGGCACACCCGTGAGCGCGGGCACCCGGGCGGTCACACCCGGCACACGGAGCCGGAGTGGGGTGAGCCGGGAGTGAGCGTCCTGCTGTCTGCCGTCAGCCATGTCATATGCCTCCTCCTGCGATGGAAACACGAGAGGCGGCGCGGCATCGTGATCTGCGCGATCACCTGCGGCCAGGTGGACTACCGGAGTCTCCCTACGGTACGCACGCGATGCCCTCGTGTCCCCGGCTCGAAAGCCGGGGAGGGAGGTGTGCGGGAGCCTCAGGCGGCGACGGCCACGGAGAGGTGGGCCCAGGTCTGGGGAACCACAGCTCGCCGTGCCTGAGCGGCGGGCGCAGGCCGGTCGCGGGGCCGCCGTCGAGCTCGGCGGTCTCCCGCCCGATGGCGCGCGCGGGGTCGTCGGCGGGGAGGGCCTGCGCCAGCCAGGGGCGCAGGGGCCGTTCCAGGCCGAAGACGCCGGCACGCTCGGGAGCCGCGCCGGCGGACGTCAGCAGGCTGGTGATGCGGTCCGCGGTGAGCAGGGTGCCGTGCGACGGCTCGCGCAGCCGCTCAAGGCGGTCGGCGTCGCCGGACAGATTGAGGCGCGCGACCATGTCGGCGACCACAACCCGCCTAACGGGCCGGCACACCCGTACGAGCTCGTCGGCGACCCGCTCGGGCGAGGCGACGTGATGCAGCGAGAAGCGCGATACGACTGCTCACGTAGGGCGCACCGTTGTCCACATCAGCTCTGCCGCTGTGTGCCGTCAGGGGAACACATGCGGGCAGGCGAGGCAGATCTTGGATCGGTTCCACTTGGTCAGGTCCCTGCGAGATGCCTCCACCGCTTGCCGGTCGAAGACACCCCACGCCAGCCCGGCAAGCCCCACCAGCAGCCCGAGCAATGCCGCACCGGTCGTCATGAGCACAATCCCCACGACGACCACGGCGAGCACCGCCCAGACACGCGAGTCCTGCACAGTCGGCGGCTTGTACATCCTCCACGGGTCCGAACCCTCCCGCTGCTGCTTCCAGAACAGCGGCAGATCCTGGATGTTTCCCCCACCACACAACGGACAGACCACGGCAACCCCCCAAGGTACCCCCGCACTTGACTAGGGCAGCATCCGAGAAACCTCGGCCTCCATCAAGAGTGCGGTCAGGACATCCACCGGACCGGCAGCCGGTGCGGTCCGCGAAGAAGCATGCCGTGGCGCCAGGTGAGGGCGGCCGGGTGGGCGTCGAGGGTGAGGTCGGGGCAGCGTTCCAGCAGGGCGCGGATCGCGATCCGGGTCTCCATGCGGGCGAGGGGAGCCCCGAGGCAGTAGTGGATGCCGTGGCCGAAGGCGACGTGACCGCCTGCCTGTCGCCGTATGTCGAAGCGGCCGGGGTCGGGGAAGCGTGCCGAGTCGTGGTTGGCGTCGGCCAGGGCCACGAGGACCAGCTCGCCATCACCGGGAATGACCGTGTTGCCGATCTCTACCGGCTCGGTGGTGAACCTGAACGTCGGCGTCTCCAACGGCCCTTCGTAACGCAGCATCTCCTCCACCGCGTTGTCGATGAGCGTCATGTCCGCGCGCAATGCGGCGAGTTGGTCGGGATGCGTCAGCAGGGCCAGCACACCGTTGGAGATCAGGTTGACCGTGGTCTCGTGCCCCGCGACCAGCAGCAGCCAGGCGGTGCCGAGCAGTTCGTCGGCGGACAGCCGGTCGCCGTCCTCGTCGGTGGTGCGGATCAGGGCGCTCATCAGATCCTGGCCCGGGGCGAGCCGCTTGCGCCTCAGCAAGTCGGTGAGATACGAGGACACTTCACCCGTCGCCGCCACCCGCACCGCCGGGTCGGGGTCCGAAAGGATCGTGGCCGTCCAGGTGCGGAACGCGTCCCGGTCCAGCATCGGTACGCCGAGCAACTCGCAGATCACCGAGATGGGCAACGGGAAGGAGAGGGCCTCGACCAGGTCGGCTCGCCCCTCGGGAAGCGCCACCATGGCGTCGAGCAACTCGTCGGTGATCTGCCGTACACGCGGCGCGAGTTGATCGATCCGGCGTGGAGTAAACTCGCGGACGACCAGCTTGCGCAGCCGCTCGTGGTCCGGGGGGTCGGAGTTGAGCATGTGCGGTCCCGTACCCGGATTGCCGATCGGAAGGGAGGGCGAGGCGTTCTTCCACTGCTTGGACAATCGCGGATCGGCGAGCGCGGCCCGTCCCGCCTCGTACCCGACGACGAGCCACGCCTCCGCGCCCTCCGGAATCCGCACCTTGTGCACGGGGCCGCGCTCGCGCAGCGCCGCGTAGACCGGATACGGATCACGGACGAAGTCCTCGCCCATCGCCACCAGGTCTACGACTTCGGTTTCCGCCATCGTCCGCCCCCGTCTCCCGGCTCTGCCCGACGCTAGCAGCCGGCGGCGCCGCGCCGAAGGCCGCATCCGGCCGGACCGGGCCACCCCGTCTACCGCACGCCCTCCCAGAGCAGCCGCTCCTCCCTGCGAGGGTCGCCCTCCGGGGCCGCGTCCTCGCCGAAGACCATGGTCGTGCGGGTGTGCGTGTCGTACGCCGGCCAGCCGGGCTCGCCGGTCTTCGCGAAGGAGACCCATGCCGCGTGCATCGCGTCCGCGAGCGCCTGCGGCGGGTCGGTGCCGAGCAGCGGGGCGTACGACGGGTCGTCGAGGCGATCGAAGACGAAGGGCAGGTCCAGGGCGTGGCAGGCGCCGAGGCGACCGCCGAACTGCGGCGAGCGCCAGGCGAATTCATACAGGTGCGAGCCCGGGACGGACTCGGCGAGACGGATGGCCGGGACCCGGTAGAACCAGTCCGTCGCCACCGCGTCCAGGAGCTCGCCCGGGGAGGCGTCCGGGCGGGCGGCGCGATAGACGGGCAGGGCCTTGTCCGGGTCCACGCCGTAGGCGGCCGTCATCGTGCGGAGCCGTGCCTCGGGGAACGCGTCCAGGCGCTCGGTGGGGACCAGGAAGAGGCGGTACTCCTCGCGGTTGCTGCCGACCAGGAGGTCGATGCCGCAGTCGGGGCCGGGCAGGGACAGGCCGGTCGCCACCGGTTCGAAGGGCATCATGTTGAGCGCCGCCTCGCCCCAAAGGGCCGGATCGGGGCGGGCGTTCACCTCGGCACGGAGATCGGCCTGGGCCGGAAGCAGGTCGTCGAAGGGGACGGCGGCGAGCGCCTCCGGAGTCGGCTCGATGCCCAGCTTCCCCGCCAGGCGGGCCGCGATCAGGGCCGCCGAGGAGGGGCGCAGGAAGTGGTGGCACGCACCGCTCTGCAGGATCGCCCGCCGGAACAGGCCCCGCGCCGCGCCCGTGGCCAGCAGCACCCCGATGCTCATCGCGCCCGCCGACTCGCCGAAGACCGTCACCTGGTCGGGATCACCACCGAAGGAGGCGATGTTGGCGCGGATCCAGCGCAGGGCGGCCATCTGGTCGAGGAGGCCGCGGTTGTCGGGCATGCCGGGCAGCTGGAGGAAACCGTCCGCGCCCAGGCGGTAGTTGAGGCTGACGTACACCACTCCGTCGCGGGCGAAGGCGTGGCCGTCGTAACCCGACGCGGAGCCCGAGCCGTTGGAGAACGCCCCGCCGTGCAGCCACACCATCACCGGCAGACCGGCCCCCGGCTCCGGCACGGGGGTCCAGATGTTGAGGTTCAGGCACTCCCCGCCCGGGATGCCGTCCTCCGGGATCAGGGCGTCGAAGGGCGGCGCGTACGGCGCGTGGGGTGCGGTCGGGCCGTGGGCGGTGGCGTCGCGCACGCCCGTCCAGGGCTCGGGCGGGGACGGGGCGTGGAAGCGGCGGGGGCCGAAGGGCGGGGCGGCGTACGGGACGCCGAGGAAGGACGCGACACCGTCCGCGCCCAACCAGCCCTGGACGCCGCCCTGTTCGGTCATGCACACCGTCATGCCGACCGGCCCTCCAGCAGTTCCAGCAGGGCCGCGATGAACTCCTCGGGACGTTCCAGGTGCACCGCGTGGCCCGCGTCGGGCACGGCGACCTCCCGTACCGTGCCGCCCTCCGCCGCGTAGCGGTCCAGGGCGTGACGGGTCTGGGCGACCATCGGCTGTGCCGGGGTCCCGTCCCAGCCCGGCACCACGCCGATCGAGCCGAGGTGCGCCAGGTCGAACATCGAGGTGTCCGAGACGATCACGTCGTCCTCGCCGCGGATCCACAGCACGGGTGGCTTGGGGTCGACGAGATGCAGGTCGTCGATGCGGAAGTACAGCGGGGAAAGGCAGTTGAGGACGCCGCGGGTCCCGGGCGCGACGCCCGGCCAGGCCGGGGACTGCGTGCTGTCGCCCGGGTAGTGGTCGTCACCGGTGCGGGTGGTGAGCATGGACTCGACGTAGGCGTCCTCGTCCGCGAGCTCCGGGCGCCAGGGCGGCTTGACGTAGCAACTCGCCAGGACGGACCGGGGGGAGACGGGAGAGTCCTCGCCGCGGTCCTTCTTGCCGAGCCGCGCCACGAACTCCGGGTTGGCGGTGGCCCCGCCCGAGCCCGCCCCGTCCGCGGAGTTGAGGGTGCCGCCGACGCCCTGCGTGCCGCCGAAGCCGTACGGGGAGACGGGGTTGACCAGGGTCACGGAGCGCACCGCGGCCGGACGGTCGCACAGGTACTGCATGACCACGCCGCCGCCCATGGACCAGCCGACCAGGTGTGCGCGGTCGACCCCCAGGGCCCTCATCAGCGCGTCCAGGTCTTCGGCGTAGTCGCGCAGGCCGCGCGTCGCGTCGACCGGCAGCGGGTCGCTGTCGCCGAAGCCGCGCAGGTCCAGCGCGATGGGGCGGTAGCGGTCGGGGAGGAGGGGCAGGGTGGTGCGCCAGAAGGCGGCGGAGGAGACGTTGCCGTGGACGAAGACGACCGGTTCGCCCTGGTCCCGTATCTCCGTGACCCGGACGGTGAGCCGTTCGGTGGGCACGCTGCGGCTGCGGAGTTCGCTGCTGGTCATGTTCGCGGTCCTTTACGAGAGCCAGGAGAGCCAGGAGAGCTACGAAGGCCAGGAGGGCCGGGTAGAGCCAAGAGGGCTACGAAAACCGGGAGTTCTACGAGAGCCAGGTGTCGATCTGTGCCTCGGCCGAACCGTTCCAGCCCAGTTCCAGGTGGTTGGCGCCCGCGATGGTGGCGGTGCCGCCGACCGTGGGGATGCCGGTGGTGTCGAGCGCGCTGGCGATGAAGACCACGCCGTCGCTGGGACCGCGGTTCTCGTTGAAGATGCCGACGACGTCGGGCGAGCCGCCGGCCAGGAGGTACGTGGTGACGGAGGCGGGGACCCCGGCGCTGTGCAACGGCGCGATCAGCGAACCGGCGTCGATGGCGGCCTGGATGCCACTGCCCGCGGTGTAGAAGCCCTGACCGCCGTAGTACGTCGTGTACCAGTCCTGGGCGGATTGGTCGACCCCGTACATCCCGTCCCAGCGGGCCAGCATCTGGCGCTGGCCGGGGTAGTCGTCGTACCCGCCGGAGGGTGTCATCGAGAACTCGGGGTGCGGGGTGTACTGGCCGTAGCAGGTCATGTACGAGTGCGGAGAGGGGGCGTTGACGGTTCCGCCGCACTCGGGCCAGATGGAGAAGTCGTGCGCCCAGCCGTGCGCGTACGGGTAGTCGTAGCCGCCGTTCGGACCGCCGACCGTGATCAGCCTGCGCACGTCACCGGCGTACACCCGTCCCCAACTCGGCTTCAGGGACGACACGTACGCGCGTGTCGACATCTCGCCCTTGCTCCAGCCGACGAGGTCGACCTTGGCGACGCCCAGCTTCGCCTTGATGACGGCGATGGCGTCGCCGACGATCTGGGCCTGCATGAGGTTGTCGCCCTGCTTGTGGGCGAAGCCGACGGCGAAGACGCGGTGGCCGCGTGCGGAGAGGTACTGCATCAGCCCGGTGGACGGGCAGGACGCGGCCCCACAGCCGTAGCCGCCCGCCTCACCCGGGTTGGCCCAGGCGCGGTCGGCGGTGTCGTTCGCGCCGTGCACGAGGAGGACCGGCGTGGTCTGGGCGCCGGTGTTCCAGCCGGGGGCCGAGTAGAGCAGGAAGCGGCCCGAGTACGGGCGGGCCACGCCGCCGAAGTACGTCACGCGCTTGCCGTCCTGGTCGCCGCGGCCGTCCGGCGGGTAGCCCTCGGTACGGAAGCCGGTCGTGGTGTCGAGGTAACGCTCCACGCGCTCCCAGCCGTTGGTGACGGTGCCGGCGCCGTAGCTCGCCTCCAAGGTGAGGTAGGCGGGCGGCGCGGCGGCGGACGCCGTACCCCCGGCGGCCGGTATGCCGACCACCATCGCTACGAGGAGCGCGAGCAGTAACCGCCACCCGCCTCTACGACCTCTTCCGTACGGCATGTTCCGGCCCCCTTGTCCACGCTTGTCAACGCTTTTGATGCCTTCGACAGTTCACGCTTTCAGCAGGCTGACCCTCGCGGCGCACAGGTTAGGCGGAGGACGGGAGAGAGGGCATGTGTGCGCGCCCCACAAGGGCGGTTGACCTTATGGGGGCTGACCTTATGTGGCCCGCCGGCATGGGGCCAGACCTTCCTTGCTCTCGTACGGCGGCGGAGGTTGTGAGCTGTTGATGCGTGACGGCACACAAGGGTGTTCTGGTGTGCATGAGCGAGTGCACGGGCCGGGGTGTGCATCTCGCGCAGTGGGGAACTGGAGTTTGTCTGTCGAATGGGTGACCTTTTCGGGTGGTGGTCGTTGGGTGTGGTGGCGGGTTTCTTCGGGCCGGGAGGGGAGGGTGATCGGGGTGGGCGGGCTGCGGGAGATGTCGGCGCCGTTCGTGGTGCCCGGCCCCGCCGGTGTCGCGGTCCGTGACCGGCTCAAATG